>JAPZTJ010000057.1 GCA_027532555.1 Aquidulcibacter sp. | reverse complement strand
GCCGCGTAAGATGACATGGGCATGGGGGTTATCCGTGTTCCAATGATTGATGGCGACCCATTCTGTCCCAACACCAAGGTCGCTTTCCATCTGGCCCATCACATCGCGAACATAGCCCTGAAGATCTTCCATGCGCGAAGCACTCTCTGGTGCAATCATAATTCGAAAGTGACGCGGGTCTTCCTGGGTCCAGTCATCGAGCTCGCGTGAGAGGCCTTCAACCTTATCCCGATAAGCATCATAGAACTGCCCCTGCTCATCGTCTCGAGCTGCCCCGTCCCGACCAAGATAAGCTGCGTGGGCGGCAAGCTTCGCGCTGCCCGCGCGATGGGCCGAGAAGGACACCTTGATCACAACGCGCTGGCGTCTGTCGGAACCAAACCCACCTCGAGCACCACCCTGAAACGAAACACCTGCCCCAAGGCGTGCCCCACCAATCGCCTTACTCAAACGCGCACCCAAGGCCCCAGATCTCGCATCGCCGCGTCGCCCAACAGCAAGGCGGATGTTCAACTCCTCAGATCCGCGCTCTGCCATGCTTGGGCTCCTGAATGACCATGCGTTGTCACGCCATGTGACACACAAGGAAGTTGCGACTTGTCGCCAACAACTTGGATAAAACATAGCACATACAGGCCCTTGAGCAAGTGAAAACTTGCTCTTTATCTTGCTGTATTCAAATATTTGTGCTTTATTCTATCATCAATACTAGTGGATACAAGCTATGACAAAGCACTATACTACAATACAATCTATGTGTAGAAGTTTCTGGCTGCAATTTTTACATGGTGACAACTCCGGCTGGGGCCAAAGTCTTGTCTGGTTGTTCAAGTCGGGCGCTGTGATGCTCGTCTGGCTGGAGTTCCTCACACTTTTTGCAGCGTGGCCGGGAACGGTGCCGCATGAGGAATTGGGGCCTGTGTGGCTCAACCTTGTGGGCATAGAGTTTCGGGCACCTTGGGCGGGCATAGCCTATGTCTTTACACCCGACGGGCGGACAGGTGGCTGGCTTTTGCTAATGCGCGTATGCGGCGTGATCCTGACCCTGCCGGGGATAGGGCTAGCCCTTCTCTTCGCGGGGCCTTTACCCAAATGGCCAAAGAAGCAGGATCGCTATGCTTACGGCGGGCATTTGCTTGATGAGGCAGGGTCATCAGGGGTCATTGTGGGCCATGCGAAGGGCTTGCCTTGGCAGAAGGTGCCAGACCTTGTCAGGCTTGGTCCGTCTACGGACATTCTGGTCCTTGGCTCTGGGCCAATGGCCACGGGCGTGTTCCAAGCGGCGCTTAAAAGCTTTGATGGCGCTATCCTGCGCTTTGGTAAGGAAAGGCTCTTGGGGGGCCTGATTGATGACCGTGAAGTTTTACGAGTGGCTGAAGGCGCTATCGCCAATTTCCCGCTTGACCCGCTACGGCAGGTCCGGACCGGTGTTCTGGCATGGGGGGATGTCTGGGCGATGCTGTCGCCGTGTGGCTTCACAGAGCGCCAGCGACTTTTAGCAACCGCCCTTCTGGTTCATGGGCTTGAGACAGCTCCACACTATGAGCGGACCTTTGTCGGGGTAATGGCAAAGCTTCCTAGTCCCGATCAGCTCTATGCGCGTCTCCATGGTTGGCTAGCCGGGACAGAGATCTTGAAGCCTGCCGCCTATGATCAAGCGACAGCCTTGCTCGCGTTCTGGGCACAGTCTCAAGAGCAAGTGGCTGAAGATCTGGCGATGATCCCCGATCGCTTTTGGGCCACTCAGAAGGGGTGGAGCTTTAATCTGGGCTGGGCAACTCTGCCCACACTGGCCAACATCTGTGAGTGTGGCCCGCGTGTCCTATCTATCGAGATTAGATCTCGGAACAGGCGGGATGACCTAGACCCTTTGAGCCTGCCCATGATGCATGCGATCACGCAGCTTCGTATCTTGTTCCGTGATGCCCTGACGTCTGGCAATCGCCCTATGTTGATCGCCCTAGAGCCTGACATGCCCGATGATCTGGCTTGGATGATCAAGGCGGTGCACGCCGATCTTAAGCGCAGCGGGGTATCTTTCCTCGTGCACGCGAGAGCACCTAGGGACATCCGCGCTGCCTTCAAGCTGGGTGTCCAAGAACCCATGTGCTCCGTCTTCGATACCGTCATCATGACAGAGCCTGACTACATGACCTTTATCGAGGTGGTGGATAATCGCGCGATCTCAAGCGAAGGGGTGAGGCATGTTCGTCTTGGTGAGATACTGATCGCCGAAGCTGGTCGTCAGCCGGTGCGCTTGCATCCTACAGAGCCTGACATGCTTGCGATGGCTTCCTATACCCCGACCGAGCCAGTTCAAAGGCCAGAGCCTTGGAGTGAGCCTGCGGTCACCTATCCGCTGGGCGCAAGTCTGCCCAAGCAGGTGGTGGTGAAGATACCCAAGCAGAAGGTGACAAAGCGACAGGAGATTGTCCCTGTCACTGCGAGCCGGGGCACGCCACCCAAAGCGTCAAAGTCCGAGCCGCTGGTGACCAAGGATGATCTGACCTCGGGGACTGCCCGCCTGAAGCGGGCGCTGGCGAAGCGGGTCGGTGGCACGTCACCCTCCCAAGCACGGCTGATCTGAGGGCACACCCATGACCACGCGCAAGCAACTCACCCTACATCTCGATGACATCACTGCCCGCGCACTTGATCACGAGGCCAAGCTGCGCGGCCTCACGCTCTCACGCGCCGCCAATGATGCCCTCAAGCGCGTCCTCATCCATGATCGCGCTGACGCCATCGCCGATACGATCAAGGCGCGGCTTGATCGGTTGGATCAGCGCGATCTGGCGCGGGGGAGGGAGTTGGCCATCCAACGTGAAACCCTCCTTGCATTTGTCCGCATCTGGTTCACCTATGCAGGGCCGCTCGAGCGCGATGATGACGATGATCAGGCAGAGGCGTTGTTTGATGCGTTTCTAGATGAGGTCGCGCGCGGGGTGCGGGGGTGAGGCCTGGGATGTCGGAGAATTATGGTCAGTTTCCCCCCGGGCGTCGCCAGTAATGGTATGGTCGGGGTCTTCATAGAACGAGAGTTTTCTTGTCGAAGCCATAGCCTTCTGAGTACTTGGTCTGGTGTATGAAACTGAAGTTTCCAAGGCCTAGTGCTTCGCGCCCATACATTCGCTTTAGGGCAATCCGCTGCGGGCAAGCTAATTATCATACAGAGCTCGCTGCCAGCTTTTCCAGTTGGGTGCCAACATCAGCCCTTGAAGGCTGTAATCTCTATTTCAAACTTCAGTTCGGGATAGGCGAGACCGGCGACCTCTAGATATGTTGCAGCGGGACAAATTTCGCGGAAATGCTTGCCAAATAGCGGTGCTAATCGGTCGTGTATGCCAGCTTCGGTCACATAATAGGTAACTCGAACAGTGTCTGCGAGGTCGAAGCCCGCTTCATCCAATGCGCGCTTGACCGTTTTGAAGGCATTAGCGATTTGAATCTCAATATCGCCGGGTATTTCCTTTGTCTCAGGATCAGAACCGGTGGTGCCTGCGAGGAAGCACCAAGGCCCAACTACAACGGCGCGGCTATAGCCAACAATTTCCTCAAGTGCTCCCCCAAAGGAGATATTCCGCCGCATAGTTCTCATTTTCCCCTACCGAACAATTAACTCAAGCGGCTTGATCGCGAGCCGTAAGACTTTGACGATATGCCTAATCTTACTCATACTTCCCGGCAAAAGCAAGCCCGAAGTAAAGACAGCGAGAAGGGCTTATGAGGCTCACTTGAGTATGCCGCTTTGAGCGTTCTCAAGCAATATTTGAGTGTTTTCAAGAGAGGCGATTAGGCCAATCACAATTCAGATGGTCGCTTCATTTTGGCACTCGCGCTTGGATGCTGCTTGGTCCGCGCTCGTTCAACTGTCAGCGTCTTCGAACAAGTCTCCTTGCTTTTTCAACCAGTTTCGCAGCGCTGCGACTTTAGGGGACGTCGCCGCACTTGGCAGGCTAACGAGGTGCCATCCTTGGTTGAGTTGCATCGTCGGCAACACAAATGGACGAACAAGTAGCCGGGTGCGTAGATCATGATCAACTAGTACACTGCGGCAAAGACCCAGGCCTTGACCGGCGATCACAGCCTGAATCACGGCCGCGGACGAATTGATCCGCAGTCCCCTTTCTGCATCCACGCCTCTTGCGCCAGCGGCAGATAACCAGTCAGACCAGGTGGGGAACTCTCCGCCGCTCGCCGAGACACTGGTGTCGTGGATTAGATCATATCCCCGAAGATCGTCAGCGGTCCGGAGCGGTGGCCCGTTAGTGAGGAGTGCAGGGCTGCAGACAGGAAACACTTCTTCATTCAGCAGCTTTTCAGAGACCAATCCAGGCCAGTCGCCATCGCCATAGCGGACCGCAAGGTCGACTCCAGCTTTCGCCAGATCAATGAGACGCTCACTTACGTCGAGCCTTAGCTCAAGCTCAGGATGCGCGGCCTGAAAATCGTCGATGCGCGGGAGCAACCACTTGCTAACGAAAGCGGGTGTAGCGGTGATTGTCAGCCTACTGCTTGGGTTGTTCTCACTTAGGCGATGCAATGCAGCAGCAACCCGGTCGAAACCGGCTTGAAGATCGGGCAGCGCCTCGTTCGCACGCTCCGTCAGCGTGAGACGGGTGGGCCCAGCGTTTGAACGGTGAAACAGAGTTAACCCAAGCCAATCCTCAAGAACCCGAACCTGCTGGCCGACGGCTGCGGGCGTTACGTTTAGCTCGCGGGCCGCTGCAACATAGCTGCCATTGCGTGCAGCCGCCTCAAATGCCTTCAATGCGTTTAGATAAGCTAGACCGCGCATTGTCACCCAAAAAGAAATTCTTGTGCGCTAGCATACAACTTCTCATTTGCTGAGCAAGAGTGTCGCTGGCATCAGGACCGCCGTGGCGGGGATGATCGCCAAGTAGGAGACCAGACGATGCATGCACAAATCATTACTTACAAGCTCAACGGCATATCGAACGCTGAGTACGCCGCCCGTATGGTTGAGCCGGACGCACCAATTCTAGCCGAGGTGGCAGGTCTACATTCGAAGGTATGGCTAGCTAACCCCGAAACAAATACGTTTGGCGGTTTCTATCTTTGGCATTCGCGCGCAGATATGGAGGCTTTCATGGCCTCTGAGTTAGTGGCAACAGTCGTTTCCCGCCCGTTCTTGAGCGATATTGAAGTTCAGGATTTTGAGGTGCCCGAGGCACCGAGCAGAATCACACGCGGCCTTGCGGCTGACTGACCGGGAATCCGCCCTATGGTGTAGGGCTGAAACTTCATCGACATTCGAATCAAGGAAGAGCAAATGACATCTCAACTCGAAGGTAGGACCGTGTTGGTCGTAGGCGGCAGTAGCGGCATCGGCTTCGCAACTGCTCAACTATGTGCCATGCAAGGAGCCAGCGTTGTAATTGCGGGGCGGCGCGGCGGGAAACTCAATGACGCGCGTAACATGCTTTCGCGGCACGGCGATGTAGTCTCGTGGCAGGTAGACTTAAGATCCCGCTCCGAAGTGCAAACTTTCGCAGATCGGATCGCGGAGGAATTGCCAAATGTGGACGGGCTGGTTAACGCGGCTGGCGTTTTCAACCCTAAGCCCTTTCTTGAGCATACCGGCGAGGACTATGATGGCTACCTTGACCTGAACCGCGGCTTGTTCTTCGTTACACAGCAGGTCGCGCGCAATATGTCTGATTCCGGCAATGGCGGCTCCATTGTCAACATCGGCTCGTTCGGGGGACAACAGGCAACTTTGGCCACACCTTACTCCGCGTACGCTATGCAAAAGGCTGGGCTCCACGTTCTCACAAAAGTACTTGCGCTGGAACTGGCGGGAACGAATATCAGGGTGAACACAGTATCTCCGGGCATCGTCGAGACTTCAATCTATGAAGCCTTCATGGAGAAGGAGGAGATTCACGCGAACTTGCAAGGGTTGAACGGGTTCCACCCAATCGGACGCGTTGGCCAGCCGCTCGATGTAGCTCAAACTGTTTGCTTCTTGCTCTCGCCGGCGACCGCGTGGGTGACCGGCGCGAATTGGGATGTGGACGGCGGGATCATGGCGGGCCGCAACTGAGCGCCTCAATTACTTCAAGAACTAGGAGACAATTATGATGCAGGATTGGTCAGTATACCGGAAGCAATTGGCAAGCCGGGTTGGCGGGATTGCGAAGCTCAGCCCCGACACACTACGAGGTGAGCAGTTATTGGCTGGTGCCGGCCAAAAAGCGGATCACCTCGGAGCGAAGACAAGAGAGTTAATCGCGCTGGCTGTCGCGGTGACGACCAGATGCGACGGCTGCATCGCTTTTCATGCGGAGGCGGCCGTGAAGCACGGTGCCACGAGGGAGGAAGTCGCCGAAGCGTTAGGTGTGGCGGTAGCACTCAATGCCGGGGCAGCTCTTGTGTATTCTGCTCGGGCCTTGGACGCAGTTGAAGCAAGTTATGTCGCCTAGAGTTGAGCATTAAGCTGCCATTTGGAGCAGAACTATGGGCAAGCGGGTAAGTTAGTGCAGAACTTAGATGCGGACACGCATTCTAAGTTGCGAGTTTCACTGTGTACTCGGCGGTCCTGAAGTTTAGCCTCTGGGTGAATATCCTAGTGCACTAAGAGTCAAAAATGTCTCCATATTCTGACTTTTGCCTCGACCGTGCTCGATTGAGGGGTTGGCGAGACAACTAATTACGAATGCAAAGGTCGCGCTCATGGAATGTGAGGAAGTGAGTCGAACGGCTAAAATCTACTTGGAAATCGACCCTAGGTCCCGGGGCGCCGTTGCTGCACAGCATCGGCGACCGGGGGGTGGGTAGAGGTTTCCGATTGGCTTTGTAGTCCCGTGACCCAAGTTGCCGCATTAGAGTCACGGCCCCGAGGTCCTGCCGGACACAAGCCGTGCGATTGGTGCTTCTGCGGGTTGGATCCTTAGGCATAGCATGGCCCCGCATCTACCCTCCGGGGGCAAGTAAGTAGAGTGGCGGGTGTCGGGCGATAACTAGGTTGGTATGATGCACCAAGCTATTGCTGGTTCGGGGCTTCACTGACGAGAAACGGCCAAGCTTGGGGCATCGACCCACCGCGCAAGCGCTCGAAAAACGGTGCCCGAAGCTCGATACGATTCTGCCCTGACCCTTAGTCCTTGTAGCCAACTTGTTGAAAGCTACCCATTACCGCGCTGACTGTCACAAAAGGCGTGTTGCCAACTTCACGAAATGTTCCCGGCTCACAACCGGTGATTTGCGGCTAACATTTCGGCCCGTTGCCAACCGCCCAACATCTGCAGCCATCAATTTCCAAATTTGGCGTTTGGTTTACTTCACGCCGATTTTTTCAATTAAAAGTGCTAATTGAATTTTTCTTTAGCGGACAACGGTCGGCCTTTTGGGATATGCCTGTGGGTTTATGACCCACCGTGGCAGATCGCAGCTTTGGTTGAAATGAAAAGAAAACTTGGTTCGGACGACTATTTGGAAATTTAAAAATGAAGCTGCTTTAACCATAATTCCAGACATTTATTGGCGCTACTTGCCAAAGTGGTGCTGAGAGAGGCATTTTCATCGCGTAAAGCACATACGTCGAGTTTTGCGGCCGATAGTTCAAAAGAATGTCCAATCAACCATCGCTCGAAGCCGGGACCACCGGCTTCGGGATGAAACTGTACCGCCAGCACATTGGGGCCATACGAAAAGGCTTGGTTCGAGCAAATCTCTGTCGACGCCAAAAGTGTTGCGCCTTTTGGTAAATCAAAGGTGTCGCCGTGCCAATGCAAAACTGGGCTCTCGGCAAATTGGGCTAGGCAGCTCGCCTTACCGTTCTCCGTCAAAATGATTGAGGCAAACCCTATCTCTTTGGAGGGGGCCGGATAAACACGCTCGCCCAAGGCTCGTGCTATCAGTTGCGCGCCAAGACATATGCCAAGTGTTGGCTTGGATCGGGCCAGTCTCTCATGTAAAATCCCCACTATTTCGCTCAAATGCGGATAAATGTCATCCTCATAGGCACCGATGGGGCCACCGAGCACGATAAGGAGGTCAGCGTTTTGACCGTTAGCCAGACAGTCGACTCCGACGTCAAGGTAGCGAGTATTGTAGCCAAACGCGCCCAGAACTGGAGCGAAGGCACCAAGGTCTTCAAATCCCAAGTGGCGGATTGCGATCGCGGTCTTGCTCGGCATCGTTACTTTACTCCGTGGGGACCGCACACCCTGCGTCGTCGCAGTTGCTTTGGCCCGTCTCATATAACCGCTCATGAGGTTCAAGAATTAGAGACATAATTTCAGCCCCCAACACAAGGTCAGCTTCAAATCCGAACTTTTGTTTGCGCAAATTGCCGCGTCGATCAATCAGGATTGTGGTTGGTGTACCTTGTAGCCCATAGCTAGCCATGGTTTGCGGAAGCCGACCCGACGCATCGGGGGAATCGATGCCGACGGGAAAGTCAATTTTATACTCGTGCAAGAAAGCGGCTAGTGTCTCTTTGCTACCTTGGGCGTTATGATTTTCGAACACGCTGTGAAGGCCAATGACGGCAATGTCGGCGGGATTAAATGCTTGTGCAACTCGCATTGCTTGGGGCAGGGCGTGGCTTACACAGCCGGGACAAAGCATCTGAAACACATCGAGCAGAACAACTTTGCCAAGCAAGCTTTCTTGGGTGATGGGGTTCGTTGTATTCAGCCAGTGCGAGATTTGCCATGGTTTGGCTAGTGCGAGGCGCATGGGTATAAACTCCTATGAACGCAAAGATCCGCAGCGACGTATAACTGGCATCGCTGCGGTTTTGATTTTAGCGATTTACTTTGCCCGGCAATGACAAATTGCCTGACGCCACATCAAACACGTTTACGACGCACAAGAGCGGCGCATGAGCGCTAGCATTGACGCGCAAGCCAGCTGTCACGCCGTCAAAGCCGGCGGCTTCGACAACGGATATGTCATCGAATGGTACGCGAACTTCCACGGTGTCTTGACTGATGGACGGCTGCCAACCCGGGCTATCAATCAGAATCGGTGCACCAGGCCAAGTACGGGGCAAGCGGGGCATTGTTCCAGCGGGAATATCTATGACCTTCAAGGCACCGGGTCCGCAGACTTCATCAGGTCCTAAAACCACCCAATGCATATGCCACAAACCGCCATCATTGCCTAAGTTACCATCGCGATTTTCGTCAAACAACGGGGTGTCATCAAAGTCAGGATGTGATGTCACTGCCAGTGCTAAAATGCCGCGATCACCCTCAAAGCCGACTTCAGCCGGATTTATAGTTGTGGGCCAAACGTAAGAGAAGACCTTGCTGCCGGCAAACTTCCCTGTTGAGGTCGGCTTCACGCTTCCTGCGCGGCCTGTGACTGCCATGTGGAAGATTGCAACATTGCCTTCGGTTTTGATTTTGGCATGGACGATGTCAAATGGAGCCAAAGCTTCACGGGTGATGGGAGCCGTTATGCCGCCGGTGTGTACATGGTTTGCATGACTATTGGATTGGGGCTGTGGCTGGGCCTGCGGGCGCGTATGGGCGTTTGCGTTAGTGGCGCACAGGCCAACCAACAGCGCCGCTGATAAAATTGAGGCGCGCATAATCAGCTACCTTTTACCTCAGCCATTGAGGCACCAAAATTGATGTGAAACGGTGTGCCGTGAATCACAAAGGCAGGCACAGACACCACGCCAGCCGCTTCAGCTTCGCCAATACGCGCCGGACTCTCGGCGAAATTGACGACCTCGACGTCAAAACGGGCTGGATCAAGTGAACCCGCGAAAGCCTGTTCTGCGCTAACGCAGACTGTGCAGCCCGCATGATAAAAAATTGCTTTGGTTTTCATGATGCTTCTCCATTGATTGATATTAGTATCGAGTCGATACATTTATCTAGCCGCGCGCAGGGCGCTTGTCAATATGGTATTTGGTCGATACAATATCAGAATGACAGTAAGCCGCGACATCGACATTCTGAGCCGCTTTGCACGCATTATTGCTGCGGAGGGTTATACTCATGGCTTGCAACCCGTTCAGTGGCAGGCTCTGCGGTTCCTCGATACGGCCAACCGTTTCTCGCGCACCGCCAAGGGTTTGACCGCGTGGCTGGGGCAGACGAAGGGCAGTGTCTCACAAACCCTTATCGCGCTGGAATCGAAGGGCTTGATTGAGCGCGAAATCGATTGTGATGATGCGCGCGTCTTGCGTCTCAATCTGACCAGAACGGGTCGCGCCTTACTGGCGGATTCACAAACAGGTTTGCCAGAGCGAATGCTGAGCCATTTATCAAGTGGCGAACACGCACAATTTATAATTTTTGTTCAAACCATGCTGCTGGCTGAGTTGCACAAAAGCGGCGGCACCCCTTTTGGTCTCTGCCGCGATTGCCGCCATTTCATAAGTGATAGCAATGGGCGACACCATTGCGCGTTACTCCAAGTTCAACTCAATGATCTCGACGCTGAAATGATCTGCATCGAACAAGAATCGTCTCTGGTTGACGCTTGATCGCAGGCCGCCCACTTGCCTTAAGCTCGAGAAATCTGCTTCCCCCTTTTCGCCATCCGAGACATTCTGACTTTGGATAAAGCTGGCCGTTTGCCCGCTTGTTGCGGGTCAGAAGGTGGCCGGCGATTAATTCGGCCATATTGAACACGCCCTGGCAGGCAACCGCACCGAAAAGCCCAAGATTATTTCGAAATCGCAGAAAAACTGACCTTATAGTGATTATCACAGAGCCAATCGCAGTCCTTGTACTAGCTTACAGATGTCTCGCGCCGAACAAATCTGCGACCAAAACAATCGAAGGCCAAGGAAAATTACTGCAAAGAGTTCTAATTCCAAATGGTCCAAGTTTTTGGTGGTGGAGCAGTACGAGCGCGCCTTGCAGCCAGTGAACAAGAACGCCGAGGGCATGGTTGCGTTCTAGTTTGCGAACCCGCTTCCACGATGTGCGTGCCAGCTAAATACGCGGTGTCTTTGCAGGCGTACCAGCTCTTGGCCTGAACTCCACGACCTCTGCGAACGGTAAAGTTCTGTGGCTTTACGAGCCGCTTGACGGCTGTTAGCCTTGGTCCAGTATGGGGGGAAACCATGGCTAACGCATTTCGTATCTTGGCAGCTTTCACTTTGCTGCTCGCGTTTCCGGTCAACCTTGCAGCGCAGGGAGTAGGGCAGACGCCAGAGACCGCGCAAGCCTTCCTCACGAAGGTTTTCGCTGCGGGGGGCGTACAAGTGACCGGCAAATCCGTCCAACACGACTATGGCGTTTCAAGGGGCGATTTCAGCGGCGCAATTGTCAATTTCCCCATGGCCACCGCCACTTCGTGGAAGCACTACCCGCAGCAGGACGGTGCCTCTTGCACGAGCGAAATCGGTGTATACGCCAAATACGGCGAGCGACGCTCCAACCGGACAGGTGGGACCGAAATCGTGCGCAACAGTGTCTGGTCGTTCTTCGGCTTTAAGGAACACCCGGTTGCTGGCACAGAAGATTATGCGTTCCAAAACGGTTCCGGCGTCCTCCTGTGGAAGGACGTGATCGCCGTCCAGATCAATGGTACGGATGTCACGCTTCCGATCAATTACACGTACTCTTTCGGCGGAATACGCTTCCGTTTCCCGACTGAGGATCTGGCCAAGCGGGCGGGCTTTGCGATGGAAGTGATCCGGCTGGCCTGCGATGCGACGGCGGACGCGAACTTCTGATGCGCCCGGTCCAGATCATGCCTCCGCGATCTGATCGCCCTTTGAACAAGCGTTGCGCACGGCGGCCTTTCGGGCAAGACTTGGACGGATCGGACACCACGCCATGAAGTCATCTCACTCCGCCGTGATGGGGTTCGTTCTGGCCGCCCTGACGATTTTTGCGGTCACGCCGATGCTCGCTCAAGAGTCAGGCGGCTATATGATCACCGGCCCCTGCTTCCATCCCGTTACCAATCGTTCCGGCATCTGCCCCGAAAATCTTATCCCACAGCAGCGCGCCGAGCTGCAGGAACGCGAGCGCAAGGAGCGTGATCGACTTGCGCGTGATCGGCTTGAGCAGGAGGCAACGCAGGCTGAGATCCGGCGCAAGGTCGACGCGCAGCTCGCCAAGATGGGCGGCAACCCGGCGCGGCGCGCGGAAGCCGAACGCTTTGTTGGGATGCAGGAAGAGGCCGAGCGCGCCCGCGCCAAGCTGCCCCGGCCCAGGCCCAAGACCTGCACATCGCGCACATGGGATCAGGCGACCAGCATCGCCGGATCGACCCGCGACTTCGCCTTCGCGGCGCTGACCACCTCGGTTTCGCGCCGCCAGGGCTGCACGATAGGCGGGAGCGAAACGCTCACTTCGGTCCGCTTTGCGACCGCAGCCAATTGTTCGGAGCGTGTCGTGCCTTATCTGGACGCCCCCAAGGTCGGCACTTGTCTCGCGTGCATTTCGGAAGAGCTGGCCATCAGGTTCGGCTATGTGCCGGGGAAGGGCTGGCCACCCCCGGAGACCGAATGGGTCTGCACCGCGACGCTGGCCTGCGCGGCGCAGAAATGCGGGGACAGTGCGGGGAGCAAGGTGAGCGAGCAGTAAAAGCTCCTGGGCTGGTTGCGAAGTCGGCGAACCGGTCCGCGCAAGACCGGAGCTGGCCCCGGAATTGGGGATTTCCATTTGGTAACCTACCAATTTGCTTTAGCTGTGGGATGCTCGTCGGCCGAACGCTGAGTGTCCGATTTCAACGCAGGACCTGCCGCTTGGCACTCTGCGCGGGAACGACTGAAATGTTCCACAACCGGTCTTTCGACGCTTTAGGCCGCAGGCCATATTTATCGAAAGCGCGCTGCGCTCATTTTGAAGACGGCATCACTCATCCAGCCTGGCATCTGTCACTTAATCGGTAAAGGCGTTTCACACCACACGATTAACTAGAATTGGTCTACAATTTCGCTTAGCCTTGGCTGGGGCGTAAATTTATCCACAGCCGCCTTCATCTACTGAAGTCCGCAAACCTTGGTAGCAAATTGGTAGCAAACTAAAAATAGGTAACTAATTTGACCTATTTTGAGGCTTGATCCTAGCTGTAAATTGTTGAATTTTAAGGAAAAACTGGTGCCGCAAACAGGATTCGAACCTGCGACCCCATCATTACGAATGATGTGCTCTACCGACTGAGCTATTGCGGCACGTTTTCGATGTGGGCGGGACCCACGTCTTGCTTTGCCCGGCGGGGCAAAAGATGGGGCCTGATACAACGACGCAGGGGTTTGAGCAACTGTTCGTGAACACGCTCTTGCATGCAGGGTTTGCGCTCCCAATCTAAGGGTTATGGCTTGGAAGTGAACCTGGCCACCAAGGAGAGACGACGGATGTTTGACGCAAATAAGATTTTTGCTGCGCTGCAAAGCGAATTGCCCAAGGCAATCTCTGCCATCAAGACCGAGGGGCAGGCCGGGGTGGATCGCGTTAAGGCAGATGCGGACTCGAAGAATATCGCTCTAGGTGCCGGTGCAGCCGGCGTCCTGGGTGGCCTCCTCTTGTCTGGCGTTGCAGGAAAGTTTGGACGCCAAGCGGCTACGCTCGGCGGTCTCGCAGCTTTGGGCACGTTGGCCTATAATGCCTATCAAAAGCATCAGGGCCAAGCGGGTTCGGAAACGGCACCCAATGGCGTGTTCTTGCCAAGTTCTGCGCAAGATCAAGAAGCCGTCGGTAAAGCGACCATTCGCGCCATGATTTCGGCTATGAAGGCCGATGGTCAGATTGAAGCGACGGAAAAGGCGAAATTGTTCGACCATCTGGCCAAGATCGACTTGTCAGATACCGAGAAGGCTTTCTTGTTCGATGAATTGGCCAAGCCTCTCGATATTCAGCAAGTGGTGGCGGGTGCGACCTCGCCAGAATTGGCGTTGGAAATTTATGCTGCCTCACTGGTGGCAATCAATACCAATGGTCCAGCCGAAAAGGCCTATTTGGCTGATCTGGCGGCACGCTTGAAGCTGGATACGGCACTGGTCGCCAAATTGCATGATGAAGCTTTGTTGCCAGCTTAAAGCGCATCAAACGGTAAGAATGGGTCGGCCCAGCTTGCGCTGTGGCCGACTTTTTTTATGCGGCTTCTGAGTTAGAGTTATGGCTTGTGAAGGCGTGGATGGCTGCTGCCGATCGCGCAGCGCGAAGGCCGTCGCGTATGTCTTGACGGCGCAATAGACGCGAAATCCGTGCCAGCGCCTTTAGATGATCCGCCCCCGCTTCTTCAGGAGATAGCAAGAGGACGACAATGTCGGCCGGCCGGCCATCGGGCGCTTCAAAGTTAATCGGTGGGTCCAGTAAAGCCAGGACAGCCGCCGGAGCTTTCAGACCCTTTAGTCGTGCGTGGGGAATGGCGACGCCTTCGCCAACACCGGTGCTGCCTAAACGCTCCCGCTCCAGAGTTGATTCAAGCGTTGCCGACAGGTCCACACTATAGGCAGTCACAGCTGCTTCTGCCATGGCCAAAAGTACTTCATTTTTCGTTTGCGCTTTGATCCGGAAAACGATGGCGTCAGCGCGGATAAGGTCTGCTAGATCAGGCATAAGGTCTTTTCTCGAGTCGGCCTATGCCCCCGCACGGACCGACTGGTTTGAAAAATACTGCGTCGCAATCAGCCCGATACACTAGGGGCCGGATCAATCCAACCAATATTCCCATCTGCGCGTCTATACACAATGTTGAGCTCGCCAGATCTGGGATTTCTAAACATCAGAAATGGTGCCTCACCCAATTCTAACTGCATTACTGCAGTGGCCACAGGCATCGTTCGAATTACCGTTTTTGTCTCTGCGATCACGGCGGGGCCGGCTGGCACGCTAGAATCTTGCCCGTCATCCGCCTCATCCACATCATCGGATTCGATAACATTATAGGTGGCTTCTTCGCGCGGTAGAGGCGCATGGTGCTTGGCGTGATGGTCCTTTAAGCGGCGCTTATAGCGACGGACACGCTTTTCAATTTTCTCTAAGGCAGCAGCAAAAGCAGCGTGAGGCTCAGAAGCCTCGCCATTGGCTTCTAGGGTAATCCCGGAATCTAGATGGACGATGGTTTCCACATGATAGAGGTGGCGTTGCTTGTCTAAGGTTACGATCGCTTCGCCGTCGCGCGACACATATCGGCCGACCCCGATCTCAAGATCTTCTTGGATTTTGCCCCGTAAAGCCTCCCCGACATCGATATTGCGGCCGGTGACTCTGACTGTGAGATTGCCCATCTTGGGTGCCTCCATGTACCTGGGTGCGGTGTGTATCCACCGTCACATCACTGTTGCATTGGAACAGCGCTTTGGGAAGATAAATTTGCGCTGAAGTGCGGCTACATCAAGGCAGACTGGTGGTTTACGCTATCATAAATGTTATATTTATCAAATTATTAAAACAACAAATCAACTTAACCGTTCGGCGAACAAGCGGGCCGATCAGCCAACCCGGCTCATGGTCCTACGGCGCTGTACCGATGAAGGAATTCGCAGGGCTTCACGGTATTTTGCCACGGTCCGCCGGGCGATATCCACACCTGTCTCACGCAGAATCTCGACGATACGATCATCCGATAGCGGCGTTTCCTGCATTTCCCCGTCAATCAGGCTCTTAATCCGATGACGGACGGCTTCAGCGGAGTGGGATTCCCCGCCATCGGAAGCATGAATAGCGGTGGTGAAGAAATATTTGAGCTCAAATACGCCACGCGGGGTCGAAATAAACTTATTGCTGGTGACGCGCGAGACCGTGGACTCATGCATCTCAATTGCGCGCGCAACATCCTTCAAAATCAGTGGACGCAAATGTGCGACGCCATAGGTCAAGAAGCCGTCTTGTTGGCGGACGATTTCCTTCGCCACTTTCAAAATCGTGCGGGCGCGCTGATCGAGGCTTTTGACCAGCCAATTCGCGTCAGCTTGGGCTTCGGCCAGATAGGAGCGCTCATCCTGAGAGCGAGCTTGGCGTGACACGCTCTCCGCATAGGCAATATTGACCAGCACCCGTGGCAATGTGTCGGAGTTTAGCTCAATCAGCCAGGTACCCATCGGCCCTTCCCGGACAAAAACGTCGGGAATGATGGCGCTCGAATCTGCGCTGCCAAATGTCGCGCCGGGCTTGGGCGTTAAGGCCCGGATCTCAGCAATCATATCGGCCAGATCAGCCCCATCGACGCCGCAAATGTCATACAGGCTCTTCAAGTCGTGGCGCGCCAAGAGTGGTAGATTGGCGAGGAGGGCCTCCATCGCCGGGTCATATCGGTCACGCTCTTTGAGTTGTGCGGCGAGGCATTCTTCCACACTGCGTGCACACACCCCGGTAGGATCAAAGGTCTGCAAGGTTTGAACCACAAGCTCCAACGCATCATGGCCGATCCCCAAGCGCTCAGCCACTTCGCTCATGTCGGCGCGCAAATAACCAGCGTCATCGACGTGATCAATCAAATAGCTCGCAACCATGCGATCGACGGGTGAGGAGAAAGCCAATACGGCTTGGCTCTCTAAATGATCGCGCAGCGACACCGTTTGTGTGAGACGACTTTCAAAGTCTTCTAAATCTTCAAAGCCACCCCGGCCATCGCCCGCTTTGCTCCAGTCCACACTCGAGCCAATCGCTTCGCTGGCCGGCATGTCGGCATCGCTGTGGACATCCTCATAACTGGCATCAAGGGCGGCCTCAGCATGGGGGTCTGGTCCCTCGCCATTGGCGCATAATTCTTGTGGACCATCAGAAGCCGCTACCGCTTCGCGGGGGTCGAGTTCGGGCGTATCTTGGATGCCGTAATCTTCAGCATCATCCATGCGCTCTAGAACCGGATTGCGCTCTAATTCTTGCTCAACATAGGCAGCCAATTCAACCGTGGACATTTGCAACAGCTTGATCGCTTGCTGCAATTGGGGCGTCATAACAAGGCCTTGGCCTTGTCGAAGCTCCATGCGCGGTGCGATAGCCATTCTACTCGTCCCCGTTAAGCCCTAAAGTCCGCTCCAAGATAAACACGGCGGACGTCGGGCTGGTGTAACACTTCGTCTGGCGAACCCTCAAACAGGACCTCGCCATCGAATATGATAGTCGCACGATCAATAATATTCAGTGTATCTCTGACATTATGATCAGTGATCAGCACACCAATGCCGCGTTGCTTCAAAAATCCAATCAAATCACGGATATCTGCGATAGCGAGTGGGTCAATCCCAGCAAAAGGCTCGTCTAACAGGATAAAAGATGGGTCAGTTGCGAGCGCGCGCGCGATTTCAAGGCGTCGCCTCTCCCCGCCAGAGAGCGACGTTGCCCGCTGTTTGCGGAGGCGATCGATTCGCAATTCGGTTAGAATCTCTGTCGCACGAAATTCGCGGGTGGGAGCATCGGGCTCTATTGTTTCCAGAACCGCCAGAACATTGTCTTCCACACTCATCCCGCGAAAGATCGAAGGTTCTTGTGGCAGATAACCTAAGCCCAGACGTGCCCGAACATACATCGGCAAAAGTGTCACATCCTGACCATCAATCGAAATATCACCAAAGTCGGGCTGAATTAGGCCCATGACCATGTAAAAGCATGTTGTTTTGCCAGCACCATTGGGTCCCAAAAGGCCCAGAATTTCGCCGCGCTTAAGGCTGAGCGAAACACCATTGACAACTTGGCGACCCTTGTAAGCCTTACCAAGGTCGCGTGCGATCAAGCCCATTTCATCAGGCGATCTAGCGCTGGCAGCAATATGGTGTGGGCGCACGGTCGAAAATCCTTCTAACGTCTGGCACGATCGGATTGCGAACTCATTTGGAGGCTGGGCCGCCCTTGGTCGCTTGGCCATTGGTTGGAAAAATCACTGCCCGCACGCGACCGTCCATGCCACGCATGGTCGAGGCTCGTGTCTTGGTGTTCAAAGTCAACATCGAGCCTTTCAGAACACTTTGGCCCTGAACAGCGACAACATTGCCGAAAAACTGAACCGTATTGGCTGGCGCATCAAAAATAGCCCGATCACCCCGGATTCTTTCAGTTGGGGTGACATAGAAGGTCTCCCCCTCTGTATAGACTTTGTCGATGTTGCCGTCGGACCCATTGGTTCCGCGCAGATAGGTCACGCGGATACGCGGCGCACGGATTACTGCACCATCTTGCGCTACGGATGCATTGCCCACCAAGGTGCTAACACCGGCAGCTGGATCATATACCAAATCATTGGCCGACACTTCTATCGGGCCGCTGCTGCTATTTGATTGCGCCAAAGCTGCGCCACCCATAAGGCCAAGGCTGAGGAGGATCGCAAAGCTGGGTACAGCAAGGTTCTTAAACTGGGTCATATCAAGTCCATTGATAGAGATTCGACACTTCTAGCCACCAGGCGCACGAGCCCAGTGTTAAAATTGTCAGTTGAGTCGAGCGATCACATTGCCCGTCAGGCGCAATCGCCGGCTTTCCGTATTGTACTCATAGCGGTCAGCAGCCCCCGTGCCTAGCTCTGATCGAATTTGGATTGCGCCAGTACCTATCAAGTTTCGGGTTTCCTTGTCGAAATAGGCACGGTCTGACGTTGCCTCGCCGTTCTTGAAAGTTACGCGTGCATTGCCCATCAAGGCTACCGCCCCCTTGGCTTCATCCCACTGCAGCGACTGTGCCGTGGCGGTTTCGCCGCTGGGCAATACGATCTGGGTCCCGCCTTCTACCGTTAGAACGGAAGGATCGGACGACCACATGGCCGAAATGCCGGTCGCTCGTTCGCCCGTCTTGCGCGAAAAAACGACATTGCCTTTCAACGACAGCGTCTGGACATCTTGCGACCAAATGCCCTCATCTGCGGTTGCTACGCTGCCATCTGCGGTTTCCAATTTTGGCTTTTCAAGCCGAACTGCCCCTGCAGAATCTGAAATACTGCGCGTTGCTTTCAAGCCCGTGACCTTTAGACGCTTGCCTTCGCGTGTATTGCCTACGAATTCTGGTGCATCCATCACAAATTGGTCGCCTTGAACCAGTTTGCTGGTATCAATCGCGGCCCCTTGCACCCCCCGCAATATCACACTGCCGACCAAGAGCAGGGTTGAAAGAGCCGCCCCAGCCAAGAACACCACGCGCGTGATCTTTACCCGGATGGTGCGGACGCGCGCATCATTCGGCGTCATACGCCGCCTAGCGGAATGGATGGTGTCGAGCATTGTCATGCGTGGGAAAAGATGTCTGACTCAGACCAGCCCATCAAGTCCAAATCGGCACGGACCGGCAGGAAGTCAAAGCAGGCTTGCGCTGTTTCCATCCTTCCCTCGCGCTTGAGCATCTCAACCAAACGGGTCTTGGCGGCATGTAGATAGAGCACGTCAGAGGCTGCATAAGCCAGCTGCGCCTCGCTCAATTGCGCCGCGCCCCAGTCAGAGCTTTGCTGTTGCTTGTTGAGTTCAACGCCAACAAGCTCTTTCACCAAGTCCTTTAAGCCATGGCGGTCGGTATAGGTGCGCACCAATTTAGAAGCGATTTTTGTACAGAAGACCGGGCCGACCTCTATGCCTAAATACTGCTTGCACATCGCCACATCAAAGCGGGCGAAATGAAACAGCTTCTCCACCTTTGGATTGGCCAGCAGGGCCTTAAGATTTGGGCAATCATAAGCCGGCCGGTTCAGGCGGACGATATGTGCATTGCCATCGCCAGCGCTCAGTTGCACCACACACAAGGCGTCACGCACTAAGGACAGACCCAAGGTCTCCGTATCCACAGCCACAACGGGCCCTAAATCCAAGCCATCAGGTAAATCGCCCTCGTAAGAATGAATCGTCACGTCTAAAGCCTCATCTGGTCATAAAGTCTGGGTCTTAGCGCGCCCAAGATAGGGCTACGTCAAGCTTCGTTCTCTTCTCTAAGCCGTTTTGCGCTGCACCGCAAAAGATGTTGAATGTTGATTACAGGGCCGGATTAGTATGCCTCTTTTAGAACGACGCGAGTTCGAGCATAGAGGCAGCGCCATGCTACGCTTGTGGCAAACCGCAATTGGCGGGATGGATGTGGGTTGAGACTTAATGAGTAGCGAACGCGATACAGACTCCGACTGGAACCAACTTGGTGAGGTCGACCCCTTCTGGGCTGTGATTACGGATGAACGCTTTCGCGCGGAAAAAATGGATAAGACCACCCGAGAAGCTTTTTATGAAAGCGGCTTTGGTAATATCGACCAGTTCCACTTTGCCCTAAAACACTATTTTTCTGCACCTGATCACTTTGACGCCTGTTTGGACTTTGGTGCCGGTGTCGGGCGATTATTGGTGCCGATGGCTAAGCGCGCAAACACTGCTGTGGGCGTGGATATTGCAGGGTCTATGCGAGCAGTTTGTCAGGTGCGCTTAGATGAATTGGGTCTTTCCCAAGTGAAACTTGTTGCAACGCCCAAGGAAGCTGCCGAATTTGGCCCGTTTGACTGGGTAAACTCCTTCATCGTGCTCCAGCATATTCCACCTGCCCGAGGCTTGGCGTTGATCGCGGACTTGATTGCGACAGTCAGACCGGGAGGCTTCCTTTCCCTGCACGTGACGACATTTCGAGATGCGCATCTCATGTCCCAAGATACTGCGGGCTCGGTGAGAAAACTGTTACGCCAAGTTCGGGCGAGCATAGTGTCAGCCCCACAGATCGGGCAAATCAGTATGTTTGACTATGATTTGGGCGAAGTCCTCGCCCTCCTAACCCGCGCCGGTTGCCCGCGCTTTGTCTTGGAACACACCGATCACGGTGGCCATCATGGCTTTATGGTCTATGCGCAGAAAGTGGCGGGGTAGCGGCGCTTGTTGTGCTCTTGTGCAGGGGCAAGCAAGCATTTGGAAGATCAGCAATAAAGGTGATTTCCAGTCTGCGTGTGTTGGGTGTGGAAACTTGGTTCAGAATGCGCCATAGTTTGAGTGCAACACCTCTTTTAATGAGTTGGAACACAAGCATGCTGACACAAGGTGACGACTATCCAATTCATCAAACCGCTGAACCGATTGCCTATTCGGGCACGGATCGCAATTTTTATGATCGGTATTTCTTCAACGGATACCAAGCAGATGGTAGCGGCTTTTTCGCTGTGGCTTTTGGTGTTTACCCGCATCTAAATGTCGCCGATGCGCATTTCTCGGTTGTTCGCGGCGGTGTCCAACACTGCCTGCATGCGTCGCGGCTTCTCGCGATGGAACGGATGGATCTTTCGGTTGGACCCATCAAAATTGAGATTATCGAGCCGCTCAACATTCTGCGTATTGTGGTGCGTGAACATGAGGGATTTAGCGCTGATCTGACCTTTACCGGGCGCGCATTTCCGGTCGAAGAACCGCGCTTTACCCGCCGCATTGGGCCGCGCACCTTTATGGATTACACCAGAATGACCCAAAACGGACATTGGGCAGGCTGGATCGAGATTGATGGTGTGCGGGAAGATGTGGGCGGCAGTGTCGGCACGCGCGACCGCTCTTGGGGCGTTCGACCCATTGGTGCCAGTGACCCCCAACCGACCGTACCCCAGCAGCTACCGCAATTTTTCTGGCTTTGGAGCCCGGTGAACTTTGCCGATGCCAGCCTGTTCTTCCACATCAATGCTGATGGCGCCGGAAAGCCTTGGAATAGCCGCGCGGTGTGGTGCCCGGACAAGGCAGGTCCCGATGACAGGATTGAGACAGAGCATGCGTCCATGTCCCTGACGCTGATGCCTGGCAGGCGCCACGCCAGCTCGGCAAGTTTGATCCTAGAGGCTGATGGGCAACCTGCACGCCATGCTGTTTTCCAGCCAATCACCACCTTCCTGATGCGGGGCCTTGGCTATGGACACCCGACTTGGGGGCATGGCGGCTGGAAGGGCGAACTGGTGATTGAACGAGAGGATATTGACCTTTCCGACATCGTGCCGGGCCGCCCAGACCATCTCCACATCCAAGCGGTCTGCAAAGTGACTGTGTCAGGTGATGGTCAGACCGAAGTGGGCACTGGCATCCTCGAACAATTCATCATTGGCGCCTACGCACCCTTAGGACTGACTAGCCTTGCCGCAGATTGATCTTATCCCCACGCCGACAGACATTAATGCCGACTGGTTGGCACAGCATTTGGGGCGGTCGGTATCAGGCGTTACAGCCAAGCCGGTCGGGACCGGGCAGGTTGGCGCGACCTACCGCTTCTTGTTGGCAGACACCGACCCGGACGCGCGCGGCCAAGCTTCGCTGCCCGGTTCGCTTATTGGCAAGTTCATGTCGGAGGATCCGGTCAGCCGGGCCACGGGCATTGCGCAATTGAGCTATGTCCGAGAGGTGAAATTCTACCAGACCTACGGCAATACCAAGCCCCTGCCGATACCCTTGGCTAGGTACGCCGCCATTGATGAAGCCAGCCACGAATTTGCGTTGATCATGGACGACTTTCCGGGCCATAGGCCGGGAAACCAACTTCTGCCCGCGACTCTGGAAGAGGCAAAGCTCGCGATGGTCGCCGCGGCCAGTATCCATGCGGCTTGGTGGGGCGATGCTGGGCTCGACACCCATATTTGGCTAAATGGCTCGCACGCCGCTTCTGGGATGAATGTCGACGCCTTGTTTGAGATGCTGTGGCCTGCCTTTTGCGCACGCTATGGCGATCAGATCAACGATCAGATCCGCGCGACGGGCCAGGCTTATTTGGGTCGGATTAATGCGTGGATTTCACAGCGAGCGGGCCCGCGTTGCCTCACCCATGGTGACTTTCGCCCCGATAATATGCTGTTTCACGAAGGCGATGCCGCCCACCCAATTGTCATCGTCGATTGGCAAACGGCCGGGGTGGGCAATGGTGCTACCGATATTGCCTATTATCTGGGGACAGCCCTGACGCCAGAGAGGCGCCGCACGCATGAGCGCGCTTTGGTCCATCTGTGGATCGACCAACTCGTAAAAGCCGGCGTGCCCGAAGCCGATACCCAAAGCTTATGGGACACCTATCGCCGCGACGCCTTAGCAGGCTTCCTGATGGGCGTCCTCGCCTCCATGATCGTCGCACAAACGCCGCGCGGCGACGCCATGTTCCTAGCCATGTGTGCCCGTGCCGCCGCGATGGTTGAGGATCACGGCTCAGTTGGGTTGATTTAGGGGAAGCTTCGTCAAATTAGCGCGTTGGGTTGGCGGGCGGCAACGCGCAAATAAAAGTGGTGCCCAGAAGAGGACTCGAACCTCCACGCCTCGCGGCGCTGCTACCTGAAAGCAGTGCGTCTACCAATTCCGCCATCTGGGCAACGGAAGCGGGGATTTAGAGGACATGGGCGCAGGCGTCAATTGACTTATCATTGTGTGGTGCGATTTCGTCCTGCGCGGCTGACTTGCTGGAGCAAGGCAGGCTCGTCTAGATCATACCTATGGCCAAATTGGTGATCATGGGCGTCTCTGGCGCGGGAAAAACGACCTTGGGCTCGGCTTTGGCGGCGCGTCTGGGCTGGCGCTTTCTCGACGCCGACGATTTTCATTCGCCAGAAGCCAAGGCAAAAATTGCTTCAGGCGTCACGTTAGATGAGACCGACCGCGCTGCCTGGTTGGCGCGGATTAAGCCTGTTTTCGATGAAGTGGGGATTCCAACGGTTCTGGCATGCTCGGCGCTGAAGGCAATTCATCGCACAAGCTTAGCCCCCGACTATCTGGTGCATTTGGTGATTGGGACGGACCTCGCCCACACGCGTCTTAGTGCACGCCAAGGCCATTTTGCTGGGCCGAGCATCTTAGCCTCGCAATTTTCGACCTTGGAGACACCCGGTGATGCGCTGGCCGTCGACGCTGCACAGCCAACGGCTGCGCAGGTCGAACAGATTATTCAGGCATTTGCACTCAAATCTGCGTGAGCGATCAGAATGGGAGAGCCCGGCGGCGCTTGGAATAAGCGGTATAGCCGGCATTCACCCCGGCACGGAAACCAATGCCTGTGCGCATCGGCGCCAATGTTACCCCTTCAGCGCGCTGATACGTGACTGCAATGCCCGCAATAAAGAAGGCAGCACCTTCGACACCTGGATAACGACGGTAAATGCCGTCAGGGTTTTCTAGATTATAAACGAGGGTGAAGACTTTGCTGGCATTGCCACCAGTGTCGAGGCCGATTGAAGGGCCTTGCCAGAAGATTTTGCGCTCTTGTCCGTCCTTCATCACCAAGGTGCCTTGGCCATAACGGACACCTACGCCAATCGCGGCGGCATATTCATCGCCCCGGATATAGCCAACGGGGCTGCCTTGGTCTTGGAACACGCGTTCAACCGCTTGGCCGACGCTGCCGGAGGTTTTGCCAAAGAAGTTTCCGGCCGCATCGATAATCTCCTGCTGGGTGAAGCCGTCAGGATTGGCCTTTTTGGCAATAGGTGCCGTATTCGAGGACGTCATCATGTCATCGGTGGTCGGCCCTGAGGTTTGCGCAAGGGCAGGTGTTCCCAAAGCGAGGGCTGCCGCGCAGAGAATAGCAAGTTTCCGATTATTCATCATGTGGCTCCAAAATCGCCCCCTTGGCTGGTTAAAGCCAAACATGGTTAGTTTGGCGTTAAAATGGCCGCAGCGTGTTCAGAACTTGGCCATCTTCAAAACGGGGCCTCCTCGGCGGGCAGGTCATAGGGGACTATGACCGGGGGATCGTCCAGTTCATGGCAAAGCGCACGGTCGCGTGTGACCAGTGTTCTCCCGCTGGCTTGGGCGGTGGCGACAATCAGGGCGTCTGCCAAGTCAAGCCGTCTTTCTTGCCGCAAGATTGCTGCATAGACACCAATGTCAGCGTCGACATGGATCAGATGAAAGCGGTCTAACCAGAGACGCATGGCATCTTCTTGGCTAGAAGGCACGCCTGACATGACCTCCACCCACGTGATGACAGAGATGGCGGCCCCTGGATGGCTCGAAATGGCTTCGCTTGCCGCCCGATGCCCTTGCAAGTGGTCGATCAATATATTGGTGTCGAACAAAACCTTCATCGACCCCACCCTATGGCTTGGGTTAGTGCGTGCGTGCCTTTCGATAGCCATCCCCCTTCAGCAGCACAAGTCCCCAACATGGCACACCCTTCCCCTTCGCCTTCGGGTCAGCTAAAAGCCCGGCCAACCCCTAGTTTGACTGACAGAAAGACACACGCGTGGCACATCAGCATATCTTCCAAATGCAAGGCCTGACCAAAGCCTATCCAGGCGGCAAGAAAGTATTCGAAAACATCTGGTTGTCTTTTTACCCAGATGCGAAGATTGGTGTGGTTGGTGTGAACGGTTCGGGTAAGTCCAGCCTTTTGAAGATCATGGCTGGCCTCGATAAGGACTTTACCGGTGAGGCTCGCCCTGCCCAAGGCACCAAAATGGGCTATTTGGCGCAGGAACCAGACTTGGACGCCACCAAATCGGTCTGGGAGAACGTCATTGCAGACTGCCCGGAGAAGATCTTGTTTGATCGGTTCGGCGAAATCTCCATGAAGATGGCCGAAGACTATAGCGACGAACTGATGGAAGAGATGACCTCCTTGCAGGAGCAGATCGACGCTGCCGACGCATGGGACATTGATGCCAAGATCGAAATGGCTATGGGCGCGCTGCGCTGCCCTGACAATGACGCCGACATTTCCAAACTTTCAGGTGGGGAAAAGCGCCGCGTCGCGCTGTGCCGCCTCTTGTTGTCTAAGCCTGACATGATGATGTTGGACGAACCGACCAACCACTTGGACGCAGAGTCCGTCGCTTGGCTTCAGCACCATTTGGAAGAATTTCCGGGCTGCGTCATCCTCGTCACCCACGACCGCTACTTCCTCGACCAAGTGACAAAGTGGACGCTGGAACTCGACCGCGGCAAAGGCATTCCGTACGAGGGCAATTATTCCAGCTGGCTGGAGCAAAAGGCCAAGCGGATCGCGCAAGAAGAACGCGAGAGTGATGCCAAGTCCAAAATGATGGCAAAGGAATTGGACTGGGTGCGGCAAAGCCCGAAGGCCCGTCAAGCCAAGTCGAAGGCGCGTCTGGCCCGCTATGAAGAAATGGCAGATGCGGCCGAGCGCGAAAAGCAGAGCTTTGCCACCATCCAAATCCCACCCGGACCGCGTCTGGGTACCAATGTTATTCGCTTTGATGGCCTATCCAAGGGCTATGGCGACCGCATGTTGATCAATGATCTGACCTTCAAGCTGCCGCAAAACGGCATTGTGGGTGTGATCGGGCCGAACGGCGCGGGTAAATCAACCCTATTCAAAATGATCACCGGCCAAGAAGTGCCAGATAGCGGCTCCATCACCGTTGGGGAGAGCGTTAAGCTGGGCTTTGTTGATCAAAGCCGCGATGCTTTGGATGATAGCAAGAACGTATGGGAAGAAATCTCCGGCGGGCTCGACATCATTGATGTCGGCGGTCGCGAAGTGCCTTCGCGCGCTTATGTCGGCACGTTTAACTTCAAAGGTGCCGATCAGCAAAAGAAAGTCGGCCTGTTGTCGGGCGGGGAACGCAATCGCGTTCACCTCGCCAAGACCCTGCGCTCTGGTGCCAACGTCCTTCTACTGGACGAACCAACCAACGACCTTGACGTTGAAACCCTGTCTGCCCTTGAAAACGCACTGGAAGTCTGGCCGGGCTGCGCTGTCGTAATCAGCCACGACCGCTGGTTCCTAGACCGTTTGGCCACCCATATTCTTTCCTATGAAGGCGAAAGCCACGTGGAATGGTTTGAAGGCAACTTCCAAGCCTATGAAGAAGACAAAAAGCGTCGTCTGGGCCTGACCGAAATCATCCCAAGCCGCATCAAGTTCCAGAAGTTCGCGCGGTAGGGGGTTAGATCCCCCTACAACACAAACCGGCTGAGATCGGTGTTCTTCGACAAGCCTTCGACCTTCTCGCGGACATAGGCACCGGTGATCTCGATGGTCTCGCCACCACGGTCGGTGGCGTTGAAGCTGATGTCATCCAGCACGCGCTCAAGGACGGTGTGCAAGCGGCGGGCACCGATATTCTCCACGCTGGTGTTTACTGCAACGGCTACATCGGCAATGGCATCGACGGCTTCCTCGGTGAAGTTCAATGCCACGCCTTCGGTGCCCATCAGGCCGACATATTGCTTCACAAGGCTGGCTTCGGGCTCGGTTAAGATGCGGCGGAAATCATCGCGGGTCAGGGCCTGAAGCTCCACCCGGATTGGCAAGCGGCCTTGTAGCTCTGGCAACAAGTCGGATGGCTTGGCCACATGGAAAGCGCCCGAGGCAATAAACAGGATGAAGTCTGTCTTTAGCGCGCCATGCTTAGTTGAAACGGTGGTGCCTTCGATCAAGGGCAGCAGATCGCGCTGCACACCTTCGCGGCTGACATCGGCCCCTTGGCGTTCGGCACGGGCGCAGATTTTGTCGACCTCATCGATAAAGACAACGCCTTCAGTCTCGGCCAAAAGCAAGGCCTCTTGCGTGATGGAATCCTTATCCAATAGCTTATCGCTTTCCTCCATAACGAGGGGCTCATAGGCTTCAGCGACCGTGGTCTTGCGCGTACGCTTCTTCGTGCCCGATAGGCTTTGTAGCATCGAGCCTAAGTCGATCATGCCGCCCGGTGCTCCTGGAAATTCCATCATCGAGGCAGCGGGAGAACTCACGTCGAAGTCCAGCTCAATTTCCTTGTCCGCTAAAAGGCCGCCGCGCAGCTTTTTGCGGAAGGCCTCACGTGTCCCTTGGCTAGCCTCGGTCCCGACGAGCGCATCCAAAACGCGGTCTTCAGCCATGGCTTCGGCTTTGGCGCGCACATCTTTGCGGCGGCGGTCGCGCACCAAATGGATGGCGGCCTCAACAAGATCCCGGATGATCTGATCAACATCACGGCCAACATAGCCGACTTCCGTGAATTTGGTGGCTTCTACCTTCACAAACGGGGCACCCGCCAGTTTGGCGAGGCGACGTGCAATCTCGGTTTTGCCGACGCCCGTTGGCCCAATCATCAGAATGTTCTTTGGCGTTGTTTCTTCGCGCAGCTTTTCAGGCAAGCGCTTGCGGCGCCAGCGGTTGCGCAGCGCGATGGCAACGGCCCTCTTGGCGTCGGATTGGCCAATGACGTGGCGGTCAAGCTCGGAAACAATTTCGCGGGGGGAAAGGTCGGTCATTCTACGCTCGCCAATTGTTCAATGGTCAGATTGCCATTGGTATACACACAAATATCAGCAGCAATCGCCATGGCTTTGCGCGCGATGGTTTCCGCATCAAGGTCTTGATCATAAAGCGCCCGGGCCGCGGCCAGCGCGTAACCGCCACCAGAGCCAATGGCAGCAACCGCATGGTCTGGTTCCAGCACATCGCCCGTGCCGGTCAGTACATAAGTGCCCTCTTTATCGGCACAAATCAGCATGGCCTCTAAGCGGCGCAAATATCGATCGGTCCGCCAGTCCTTGGCCAATTCAACACAAGCGCGCAGCAATTGATTGGGAAACCGCTCTAGCTTCCCTTCCAGCCGTTCAAACAAGGTGAAGGCGTCTGCGGTTGCACCAGCAAAGCCTGTCAGCACGGTACCACCTGCCAAGGTGCGAACCTTGCGCGCGCCATGTTTCATGACGGTATTGCCAACCGAGACTTGGCCGTCGCCAACGACGACAACTTTGCCGCCTTTACGTACTGCCAAAATGGTTGTGCCGCGCCAGTCGGCGGCGGGACGTTCAAAATCGCTCATGAGTGTTTAATGGCGTTTGTGCGGGCTGACTTCAAGGCGCACCGCTCTAGCTTAGCTGGTACGGCGCAGTCCCTCGATCTGCGGTGCAGGGGCAAGGCCGTCTGCGCGGGCCGCCCAATTGCGGGCATGGGCTTCAAACTGATCTGCCGACATGGGCGAGCCAAACAGGTAGCCTTGCCCGAAAGTCGCGCCACGCTTCTTCAAGAAAGCTGCTTGTTCTTGGGTTTCCACGCCTTCAGCAACGGTCTCATAATTCAGTCCGCCTGCCATCGCGATAATGGTTTCAATCATCGTCGGCGCATTGCGGTCTTTGCCCAAGGCGCTGATAAAGCTTTGGTCGATCTTAAAGACGTCAAACGGCATGCGGGTAAGCGCTGCTAGGTTTGAGTGACCGGTTCCGAAATCATCAATGGCGATCCGAACGCCCTTGTTCCGCAACGGTTCCAGCAGGCGGATCACCCGATCTGGATTGCTCATCGCGATGGATTCAGTAATTTCCAACTCGAACAAAGAAGCCGGCAGGCCGGTTTCGGCCAGAATATTTTGCACCTTGGTAGTAAAATTATCGTCGTTGAACTGCATCGCCGACACATTGACCGCCACGCGCAGCGCGATGCCCCGGCGCAGCCAAGCTGCAGCCTTTTTGGCGGCGTCGCGCATGATGTAATCGCCTAAAGGCGCAATTAGGCCAGTTTCTTCTGCGGCAGTAATGAATTTGGTCGGCGACACCATGCCTTGGGTTGGGTGGTTCCAGCGCACTAAGGCTTCGCAGCCGTGAATGCGGCCCGTGCCCAAATCCACTTTTGGCTGGAAATAGGCTATGAACTGACCTTGATCGATCCCGGCGCGAATCTCATTCTCGAGCACCAGTTTCTCCAGCGCGCGCTGGTTCATCTTCCGCGTAAAGAAGACGCTGCGGTTGCGGCCACCATTGCGCGCGTGGCTGAGAGCAAGGTCAGCTGAACGCAGGACTTCTTCGCCCGTCTCGCCATCTTGCGGGAAAATCGCGATACCTGCGCAAGCCCCCAACACGATGTGGTGACCACCCAGCTCAAAGTGCTGGCGCAAACCTGCTGCGACCAATTGTGCAAAACGACCCGCTTGGGTTGGATCATCAATGTCTGGAATCAGAACGGCAAATTCAGAAGTCCCGGTCCGTGCCAAAAGTGCCGGCCGAGCGATGCAGGTTTGCAATCGCACGATCCGATCCGACGCCCGGACCGCGGCCGATAGGCGCACTGCAACCAGCCCTAACAATTCTTCGCCAGCAATCTGGCCCAAGGTCTCTTGCACTCGGATAAATTTGTCGACATCGATCGAGATAACGGCGCCGACTAAATTGTTAGCAGCATTGGATTTTGCGGCTTCATCGGTTTCCTGCCGAAAACGGTCGCGGTTAGGCAGCTCGGTGATGGTGTCTACAAAAGCAAGTTGCTGGATCCGCTTCATAGACGCGTCCAAGCGCTGCATCATTCGGTTCATGGCACGGGCAAGAATTTCGAGCTCATCGCCAGAACGAATGTCGAGACGGACACCTAAACGCTTCAAATTGGTCTGTTGGGCAAATTCTGTTAAATCGCGCAGTGGATTTGTGATGCGGCTCACAAATGCAAAGAAGGCTGCCGTGGCTAGAACCACCGACAGCGTTGCGCCGCCAACGGCCCATGTCAATGCACGTCCGCCGAGGGTAAAGCCCAAGATCACGATTAAGCCTAACATCACGACACTAATCAGGCCAAGGAAAGCCAAAGTTAGCTTCCCGGCCAGTGTCTTTAGAATGTTTTCGAGCCAATCTTTCACTAAACACGACGCCTATGGGTTCTGGATGCGGCGACAGCGCCAACGAGTTCTCAGACCAATTCTTGCTTTTTGCACACATTAGGTTGACACCGCCTTAATCTGGGCGTCGCAGATGCAGACTGAAACCAGCGCGATCACGTGTTTCCTTTGCCTTCCCAACGCGCTAAGAGGGGCCGCTCGCCCCAAACATTGGTGCGCTCACCCAGACCAATAGCGGAAAGATTTCATCGTGCGGACGGCCACCATTCAGCGCAATACCAAAGAAACGCAGATCTCTGTCACCATGAATTTGGATGGGACAGGCACAGCGAAAGTTTCTACTGGCATTGGCTTTTTTGATCATATGCTCGAAAGCTTTGCTAAGCATGCGCTGATTGACCTGACGGTTTCTACGAAGGGCGACTTGCATATTGATATGCATCACACGGTCGAAGATACCGGCATTGTGATGGGTCAGGCGCTTAAATCCGCTTTGGGCGATTTTTCTGGCATCCGGCGGTTTGGCCATGCCTATATCCCGATGGACGAGACTTTGTCGCGCGCGTCGATTGATTTGGCGAACCGGCCCTATCTGGTTTGGAAGGTCAATTTTGAGCGTCCGAAGGTCGGCGAGATGGACACAGAGTTGTTCAAGGAATGGTTCCACGCATTTGCAGGCAATGGTGGCCTGTGTCTGCATGTCGAAAACCTATATGGCGAGAATACGCACCATATCATCGAGAGCTGTTACAAAGCCCTCGCGCGCGCCTTAAGGGTCGCGATTGAAATTGACCCTCGTTTGAATGGGGCTGTCGCCTCAACAAAGGGCGTCCTTTAAGGCACGGAAATGCTTACCTTAATCGATTATGGCTCTGGCAATCTTCGCTCCGCAGAGAAAGCGTTGGTTGCAGCCGGTGCGCGCGATGTCTGTGTGACGGCCGACCCGGATCGTATTGCAAAGGCCGATCAAATTGTGTTGCCGGGCGTGGGGGCATTTGCTGATTGCGCCGCTAATCTCGCCGCTGTCGATGGTTTGCGCGAGGCTCTAGAGACCCGCGTGCGCGGTGAGGGTGCTGCCTTCCTAGGGATCTGTGTAGGCATGCAACTCTTGGCTGATGTAGGGATTGAGTTCGGCTCTACCCCCGGCCTTGGTTGGATCGGCGGAAAAACCTCGGTCATACGGCCGGGCTCCTCAGAGCTGAAAGTGCCGCATATGGGCTGGAATACGGCAGAACCGACTAAAAATGCGGTTTTTGACGCCGCTTGGGGTGGGGCGCAGGATGTCTATTTCGTCCACTCCTTTGCATTCCGTGCTGCGCACAATCCCGATGTCGCGGCTTGGTGCACCTATGGTGCCGATCGATTTGCCGCCGCTGTCGCGAAGGACAATATCATGGGCGTGCAATTCCACCCGGAAAAAAGCCAAAGGGCGGGTCTGGCGCTGTTGGAAGAATGGCTAAAGCAATGATCTTATACCCCGCAATTGATTTGAAGGATGGGCAGGCCGTTCGCCTGTACAAGGGCGATTTCGCCCAAATGACTGTGTTTGATACCGACCCATCCGCGCGCGCGGCTAGCTTTGAAGCGATGGGTTTTGGCTATCTCCATATCGTTGACCTTGACGGTGCCCTCAAGGGGGCCGGAGCCAATCTTGAGGCAATTGCCGCCATTCGCGCCCGGACCAGTCTGCCAATGCAAGTGGGCGGTGGTATTCGCGATCTCAACGCGATTGAGAAGACGCTTTCTATGGGCGTCACCCGTGTGATCCTGGGCACAATTGCCGCGAAACAACCCCAATTTGTGCGCGAGGCCGCAAAGGCTTTTCCGGGCCAAGTTGCAGTGGGAATTGATGCGATTGACGGCATGGTGGCGGTGGAAGGCTGGGTGGAAACGACCAATCTGGCCGCCTTGGATTTGGCCCGTCAGTTTGAAGATGCAGGCGTGGCTGCCCTGATTGTGACCGACGTTGGTCGCGACGGCACGAAGACGGGCATCAATATTGATTTCACCGGCGCGATTGCAGACGCCGTGGGCATGGATGTGATCGCGTCAGGTGGTTTGGCTGGCGTGCAAGATATCGTCGCCCTCAAAGCCCGTGCGGGCAAACCTGTTGCCGGGGCCATTTTAGGCCGTGCGCTCTATGATGGCCTGATTGACCCCATCGAAGCCCTCAAGGCCGCAGCATGACGCTGAAAGTTCGCATCATTCCCTGCTTGGATGTCAAGGACGGCCGGGTCGTGAAGGGCGTGCAGTTTGAAGGGTTGCGCGATGCTGGCGACCCTGTCGAGCAGGCGCAATTCTATGACGGCGAGGGGGCCGACGAGATTTGCTTCCTCGACATCTCCGCCAGCCATGAGGGCCGAGGCACGCTGCTGGACGTGGTACGGCGCACAGCCGAAGTTTGTTTCACCCCCTTAACCGTTGGCGGGGGTGTTCGTACGACGGACGATTTCCGCGCCCTGTTGTTGGCTGGAGCTGATAAGGTGGCGATCAATACCTCGGCCGTCAAAGACCCCAGCTTGGTAACAGCCGCCGCGCGCCGCTTTGGGGCCCAGTGCGTCGTGGTCGCGATTGATGCCAAACAAACAGGCCCCGAACAATGGGAGATTTTCACCCATGGCGGTCGCAATGCAACCGGCATTGACGCATTGGCCTTTGCCAAAGACGTGGTCGACCGTGGCGCGGGAGAGCTGTTGGTCACCTCCATGGACAAGGATGGCACCAAGTCTGGCTATGATCTGGCTTTAACGCGTGCCATCGCCGATAGCGTGTCTGTGCCGGTGATTGCTTCTGGCGGGGTAGGCAATCTGGACGATCTGGTGGCAGGCGTCACGCAAGGCCATGCCAATGCCGTTCTGGCGGCATCGATTTTTCACTTCAGAACCCATACACTGGCAGAGGCGCGGGCAGCCCTAGCGGCCGCTGGGGCCAAAGTACGCCAACCGATTCAAGGAAACCTGCGATGAGCGACACCTTAGGGCAGGCATTAGACCAGCTCTTGACCGATGTAGCGGTCAAGGCTGCTGCTGATCCGAGTCAAAGTTATACGGCAAAATTGCTGCAAGGCGGCCCTGTCCTATGCGGCAAGAAGCTGGGCGAAGAAGGCGTTGAGACAGCGCTTGCGATTGCTGGCGGCACGACCGACGAAATTGCCAAAGAAGCCGCAGATCTCTTGTATCATTTGGCGGTTGGTCTACTCGCTCGGGGCGTTACGGGTGCCGAAATTGCTGCCGTTCTGGAGGCCCGCCGGGGCACATCAGGCCTTGTCGAAAAGGCCGGGAGAGCAAATTCGTGAGCGAGGCGTTAGTCATTCGGTTGGCAGAAGATGGCGATGCACCGGCATTGGCGGCCTTTGGTGCCAAGACCTTTCTTGAGACCTTTGGCCATCTTTATCCACCTGAAGACAAGAGCTTCTTCCTAGAATATCGTTTCAGTCTGGAGCGGACCTTACAGGATATTCGAGACCCTGCCCGGATCATGACGATGGTCTATCACGGCGATGACTTGGTGGCCTTCCTCGATTGTGGCCCTCTGACCCTGCCGGTTGAGAACCCAAAGTCTGACGCGCTGGAGCTTTACCGCCTCTATCTGGATGAAACCCAAAAGGGGACGGGTCTGGCCCAGAGATTGATGGACATGGCGCTCGATTGGGCACGTGCCAAACAGGCCTCGGCGCTTTATCTGGGTGTATGGTCCCAAAATGAGCGTGCCAAGCGGCTCTACTCAAAATATGGCTTTGAGATTGTTGGTGCCTATCACTTTAAAGTCGGCAATACTTTGGATGACGAGCGCATCATGCGTCTTGCCCTTTAAGATCAAGAGGTCAGACCAGACCAAGCGCCTTTGATAAGGAAAACAGGCTGGTCAGCGTCAGGACAGTCCCAACCAAATAAAGCAATTGCTTCGCAGGTACGCGCTTGGCGAGAACTGCGCCAAAAGGTGCAGCCATCAGACCGCCGATGATCAAGCCAATGGTGGCCAGCGTAAAGGCTTCCCACCCAAGTGTGATGATGAAGGTTGCCGAGATCACAGTGGTCAAGAAGAATTCAGCCGTATTGACGGTGCCGATGGTCATGCGGGGCTCTGTGCCCTGAACCAACAGATTCGAGGTCACGACAGGACCCCAACCCCCACCACCAACGGCATCGAGAAATCCACCGACCAATCCTAAGGGCCCAACATATTTGGCCGTCCGATGGGGTTGGCCTTTGGTCATCCGCCAGCCACGCCAGAGCAGATAGACACCGATACAGGCGAGATAAGCCATGACGTACGGTCTGGCTGTGTCGGCATGGATGTTGGAGAGAAGATAGGCACCCGTTATCCCGCCAATCATGCCGGGGATGACCAAGGTCGCAAATAGCTTCCAGTTCACATTACGATGGATGGTGTGGCTGACCGCAGACGCGGCGGTCGTGAAAAACTCGACAATATGGACGGTTGAAGACGCCTTCGCAGGTGGCATACCCATCACACTGACCAAAAGGGTGCTGGTGATCACGCCAAACGCCATGCCCAAAGCCCCATCGACCAATTGTGCGACGAAGCCGACCAAAATGAATGGCCAGATGTCGTGAAAATGATGGGTGACGAAGTCAATCAAAGAAAGCGCTCCAAGGTTGGCCCTGATGGAAGTGCCCTATACGCATCTGTTTCCACCTTATCGAGAAATGCAAGCTGCAACCAGTCGTTAGAGATACTATTGCACAGACCCGCCCCCCAAATCGACAATCAGGTCACCATAGCTCGTCGCGCTTGGGCAAGACGGCCAATGGCATCGCGCAAAACGGCTTCTTGTTTGGCAAAGCACAGGCGGATGATAGGTGGGGCTTCTTCAGGCTTTTCATAGAAGCTCTGTAAGGGGATCGCGGCAACGCCGTAGCTTTCGACGGCTTCAAGGCAGAATTCTAGTGCGGGCCGATCAATCCCCGATTGTTGCAGGTCAAGGCACATAAAGTAGGTCGCCTCACTGTTCAGGACGTGAAAGCCCTGCTCCTGGAGGCCGCTGCGCAACACGTGATAAGCCGCCTGATAACCTTGTGCCTCTTCATCATACCAAGCCTTGTCCCACCCCAGTGCTTGGGCGACAGCGGCTTGCAAATGCGGTGGGGTGGTAAAGGTCAGAAACTGATGGGCTTTGCCTATGACTTTGGCGATATCGGGCTCAGCACACACAAAGCCGACTTTCCAACCTGTGACGCCAAACATTTTACCCGCAGACCCGATCTTCACGGTACGCTCCGCCATCCCCGGCAAACCGTACAGCGACACATGGATTTGATCTGTTAATCGCACATGCTCCCAAACCTCATCACAAATGGCGACAAGATCATGGTCTTGGCAAATGTTGGCTAAACCCATGAGCTCGGCGCGGCTAAAGCTGCGCCCGGTCGGGTTCATCGGGTTATTGAGGACGATCGCACGGGTTTTATTGGTGATTGCCGCTTCAATTTCTGCCAGCTCCAAGTGCCAGTGCGGGGGCCTCAGCGTGATCGTTTTGGCAATCCCGCCGGCCCGTGCAATCAAAGGGCGATAGGCGTCATAAGCGGGATCAAGCACGATTACTTCATCGCCGGGGGACAAAAGCGCCAGAAAGCTCGCCGCCAAGGCTTCTGTGGCGCCGGAGGTGACCAGCACATGATCAGGGCTAAGTACAAGGCCTTGATGGGCGGCATAATGATCGGCGACGGCGGCCCGAAGGGCAGGAATGCCCAACATCGGCGGATATTGATTGCTGCCCGTCATCAGCCCGTCGCATGCCAAGCGTCGCAGCGCCTCTGGACCTTGGCTATCGGGAAAGCCTTGACCCAGATTGATCGCCTTATGCGTGCGGGCAAGGCCCGACATCACTTCAAAAATCGTGGTCGGCAAGTCCGAAAAGCTGGAGTTAAAGCGCAAACTCACAGCCAATCTGCCACCGGAAGGCCTTTGGAGGTCAAAAACTCTCGATTGAACAACTTGCTTTGGTAGCGGCTGGCATAATCGCATAGGATGGTGACGATGGTCTTGCCCGGCCCCAAATCCTGCGCCAATCGCATCGCGCCAACAACATTGAGAGCTGCAGAGCCACCAATCGCCAAGCCTTCATTTTTAACCAGATCAAACAAGACGGGAAGCCAGTCTTCATCTTCTACGCGATAGGCATAATCTACAAGCACGTCTTCTAAGTTCGCGGTGACGCGGCCTTGGCCAATGCCCTCTGTGATGGAGGTTCCTGTCGCCTTAAGCTCGCCATCCTTATACCAATGATAAAGCGCGGCCCCACCAGGGTCGGCTATACCAATCGCAATGTTCGGATTTCGTGCTTTCAGCGCTCGGCTAATCCCGCCCAATGTGCCGCCAGAGCCTACTGAACAAATGAAACCGTCAATCTTGCCTGCTGTCTGCTCCCAAATCTCGGGCCCGGTGGTTTCCTCATGCGCGCGGCGGTTGGCCAGATTATCGAATTGATTGGCCCAGAGGCCACCATGCTCTTCGGCCAAGCGCTGGGATACTTTGGTGTAATGATCGGGGTGGGAAAAGGCGACGGCGTCGACTTCGACCAATTCTGCGCCAAACAGCTTCACCGCATCCTTCTTCTCTTGGGACTGCGTGCGCGGCATGACGATAATGCATCGATAACCAAGCGCATTGGCGACCATGGACAGGCCAATCCCGGTGTTACCCGCCGTCCCTTCCACGATCAGCCCGCCAGGCTTTAAGGCACCTCTGGCTTCTGCATCGCGAATAATGCCCAAAGCAGCCCGATCTTTTACAGATTGGCCGGGATTCAAAAACTCTGCCTTGCCCAAAATTTCACAGCCAGTGGCCTCGCTCGCAGCGCGCAATCGGACAAGTGGTGTCCCACCAATCAGGTCGATCACTGTTTTGGCATAGTCGGTCATCACGCATTTAGTCCTTTGGTTGCAAGCCGTTGGTTACGTCCATCTCGCCCTCACTTGGGGGTACAAGTCAATGTCAGCAAGGCCTGAGACGCTTTGGTGTTGCGAGATTCTGTGATTGGCTAATGTGGTCGACTTCTTTTAGGCTTTGACCCGTTTCGCGGGCGCGCCCAAACGTCACACGCCAGCCAGGTTTTAAGTTAAGAGGCCCAATTGAAGTCATGACCGAAGCAGCGCTCAAAGCCTATCTCCATATTGCTGACTGGCCAACTCGTGACGCGGTGGCGGAAATGATCGCCAATCAAGCCCACGCGGCAGAAGCGGTTGCCAAAGTCTCAGCCCAGCTCGCCCACGCAGCCGAGGAAGCGGCAGCTCGTTTGGGGCGGCATGGTCGACTGGTTTATGCCGGTGCCGGCACCTCTGGCCGGATTGGCGTGCAAGACGGGGTGGAGCTTGGCCCCACCTATGGCTGGCCGAAAGAGCGGATGGTCTTCTTGATGGCAGGCGGGCAAACAGCGCTTATGCAGGCGGTCGAAGGGGCCGAAGACGACCATGCCAAGGGGATGGAAGACGCCCAAAACCTGCAGCTGACTGCGAGCGATGTCGTTATCGGCTTAGCTGCCAGTGGGTCGACGCCTTATACGATTGGCGTGATTGAGGCTGCCCGCGCCGCTGGTGCTTTAACGATTGGGTTGGCCAATAAGCTGCCAGCCCCCCTGTGCCAAGCGGCCGAGATTGGCATTTTGATCGAAACCGGGGCTGAGGTGATCGCTGGCTCCACCCGCATGAAAGCCGGGACTGCGCAGAAGATCGCGCTCAATGTCCTGTCCACCACCATGATGATCCGCTTGGGCTATGTGTTCGAAGGGCGGATGGTGGCGATGCAAATCTCCAACCGCAAGCTTCTGGTTCGCGCCAAAGCGATGATTGTGGAGCTGACAGGCTGCGAGGAAGAGCAAGCCGCTGTTGCCTTAGAACAAGCAGGGCGTAACATCCGGATCGCTATCCTTATGGTGAAGGGCTGGACTTTGGATCAAGCCAAAGCCGATCTTGACCATTGGGCTGGAAATCTTGTAGCCGTCCTGCAGGCCAAAGCTAGCTGATATAGACCTGAAAGGCATTTCATGACCGACCTCTCTCCAACCAAGGGCCTCACGCCGGATCAAGTGGCAGAGCGGGTGGATCAGATTCTGGCAGAAGCCACTCTGGCGGAAAAGGTGCGCATGATGTCTGGCAAGGGCTTCTTTAAGCTCTTTGCCGAAAGTGGACGGCATTGGGGCGCAAACCCCTATCCAGCAGGCAGTGGGGTTGAGCGTCTCAACGTGCCGCCGCTCTATTTCACCGATGGCCCACGCGGGGTTGCGCGCGGCAATTCCACTTGCTTCCCCTGTTCCATGGCGCGTGGCGCGACCTTTGATGTCGACCTAGAGCGGCGCATTGGCGAAGCCATGTCGATTGAAATTCGTGCCCAGGACTGCACCTTGTCTGGGGCGGTGTGCGTCAATCTCTTGCGGCATCCGGCTTGGGGCCGGGCGCAGGAAACTTATGGCGAAGATCCGTGCCATCTGGGCGAAATGGGTGCCGCTTTGGCCATTGGTCTTCAAACCCACAATGTGATTGCCACCGTCAAGCACTATGCGCTGAACTCTATGGAGAATGCGCGCTTCAAAGTGGATGTACAGATTGATGAACGTGCCTTGCACGAAGTCTATCTGCCGCATTTCAAAACCATTTTGGACGCGGGCTGTGCGACCGTCATGAGTGCCTATAATCAAATGAACGGTACGTACTGTGGGCAGAGCAAAGCGCTTTTGACCGACATTTTGCGCGTCGAGTGGGGCTTTGAAGGCTTTGTGCATTCTGATTGGGTGATGGGTTTGCGCAATGTCTATGCGGCATCCGCTGGCCTCGACATTGAAAACCCTGAGCCCTTGGTTTTTGGCAAGCACTTGCTGGCAGCCGTCGAGGCCGGCCAAGTTGAGCCACAAGTGATTGATCAAGCCTGCAGGCGCATTCTGTCCACGCAATACCGCTTTGCCTGCGCCGAAGATCCACTCCCCGCCTATAGCCTCGATATGGTTGCCCAGCCTGCCCATATCGCGCTGGCGCTGGAGGCAGCGTTGAAGTCGGCGGTGCTTTTGAAGAATGACGCCATGCTACCGCTGGACCGGACAAAGCTTAAGAAACTCGCCGTTTTGGGTCATTTGGCGAACAAAGAAAATACCGGTGACTTTGGCTCCAGCCGGGTTCGGCCGCCTTATGTTGTCACCGCGCTGCAGGGCTTCCAGATCGCCTTGGGTGACGCGACCGAGATCGTAACGGGTGATGAAACCGATGTTGTAGCCGCCGTGGCCAACGCCGCCGACGCTGATGCCATCATTGTGGTGGCAGGCTATACCGCGCGGCAAGAGGGTGAATTTATTCCCGAAGATATGACCCTCGGTGTGGCGAGCGATGTTTTGCCCGCGCCCAAGCCAGCGGCAGCCAATGAGCCGAGCGCGGAAGAAGCCCGAGGTGGTGATCGTACCAATTTGTCGCTACCCGCCGATCAAACCGCCCTGATTGAAGCCGCCTGCGCGACGGGCCGACCCGTTCTGGTGGTTTTGGTGGCGGGCTCTGCCGTGTTGGTAGAGGGTTGGCAGGGCCACGCGAGCGCCATTTTGCAAAGCTTCTACTCCGGCATGGAGGGCGGCACCGCCTTGGCTCAGCTTGTATTGGGTGAAGTCGCCCCCTCCGGTAAACTGCCCTTCACCGTGGCCAAGGATCCAGCCCATTATCCCTTCTTTGACAAGGACGCCAATGTCATCACTTACGATTATTGGCATGGCTATACCAAGTTTGAGCGCGAACAAATTGAGCCGCGCTATGGTTTTGGCCACGGCCTTTCCTACAGCTGTTTTGGCTATCGCGCCTTGAGTCTGCGCCGGACAAAGCTGGGCTTCCAAGCCCAAGTCAGCATCACCAATCTCGGCGACCGGGCCGGGGAAGAAATCGCCCAACTCTATGTCGGGTTCCCGGGCTGTGTGGTGGATCGCCCGGCCAAGGTTTTGAAAGCATTCACCCGTGTAGCCCTAGAGCCCGGCCAAACCAAAGTGATCCGCTTTGACGTGGATGCAGATGATCTGCGCTACCGCGACCCAGCGACCCATACATGGAAGCTGGAGCCCGGCGTCCATACAGTCTTTGTCGGAGGATCGGCCGCGCTGGCCGATCAGCTCAGCGCGACCATTTCGCTTTAAGGGCTAAATCGTCAGAAGACCGTGATCGAGCTTTGGCAGCACATAGCGGCCAAACAGATCGCACTCGCTTGCATGGGGGTAGCCGGACAGGATGAAAGCATCGAAACCGACGTCGCGATAGGCGTTGATCTTGGCCAGCACTTGGTCTGGATCTCCGACAATCGCAGCGCCGCAGCCAGAGCGGGCTCGGCCAATGCCGGTCCACAAATTGTCTTCCACATAACCATCATTGCCACTTGCTGCTTCACGCAGCTCAGCTTGGCGGCGCACACCGACAGAGGTGGCATCCAAAGACTTGGCCCGGATCGCGTCACCCGTGGCCGCGTCCAACTTGCTGAGCAAACGGTTAGCGGCTTCGCGCGCTTCGGCCTCGGTTTCACGCACCACGACGTGGACGCGGAAGCCGTGCTTAAGGGTTCGGCCATATTTGGCAGCCCGCGCATTCATATCGTCCAATACAGCTTTGGAATTGGCCACCGTGTCAGGCCACATGAGGTATACGTCGGCCGCCTTTGCTGCCACTTCACGGGCGTCTTCAGAAAGACCGCCAAAGTAAAAATAGGGCGACTTACCCGAAAGTGTGGTGATGCGGGGAGGGGCCAAGTCAAACTGGAAGAATTCTCCGGCGTGCTTAACCGTCTCGCCATTCATCCACGCGCGCAGGATTTCCATGGCCTCTAACGTTCGGGCATAACGGGGGGCAGAGCCCATGGTTTCGCCGGGCATTTCGGACGAAATGAAGTTCACAGCCAGTCTACCCTGCATCATCCGGTCCAGCGTGGCCAATTGACGCACGACCTGTGGCGGCCACATTTCACCGACCCGAATGGCCAGCAAAAGGCGCATTTTGCTGGTCAGACCTGCAATGCCAGCGGCAAAGACGGTGTTATCAATGCCAAGCTGATAGCCTGAGGGCAGCAGGATATTGTCAAAGCCGTTCTTCTCGGCGGTCAGGGCGATATTACGGCAATGTTCCCAACTGGACTGCAGGGCCGGCTCTGACTGGCCCAGAAACTCATAATCATCATCGCACAGGGCTGAAAACCAACTGACTTCAACGGGATTACGGGCCATAGCTAATTCCTCATACTGCCAAGAGGGCGTGTATCGCCCGCCATTATGCTTATGATGCCTTATAACGAGTCACCGCAGCTTCGGGGAGTGGTCATGAGCGGCAAATTACGGGTGGGAGTCATTGGCACAGGCATGATGGGCTATGAGCACATCAATAATTTGAAGCTGATGCCCGAAGTTGAAATCACTGCTTTGGCTGACCCGACCGAAAAGATGCTGGCATTGGGCAAAGGCATGCTGGGACCCGAGGGTGCCTCGGCTGCGACCTTCGCGACGGGGGATGAGCTCTTAGCTTCCGGTCTCGTTGATGCGGTAGTGATCGCTTCGCCCAACTTTACCCACCACGATGTGCTCCAGCCCGTGTTCAAAAGCGGCGTGCATGTCCTCTGCGAAAAGCCTTTGTGCACGACGGCAGAAGACGCCGCCCGCATCCGCGACCAAGCTGCCGCCTATAAGGGCGTTTTCTGGGTTGGGATGGAATATCGCTTCATGCCGCCCGCGACAGAGTTTGTCACCCGCGTGCATCGCGGCGATGTCGGTCGCCTTGTGATGGTGTCTATCCGCGAACACCGTTTTCCCTTCCTGCAGAAGGTGAATGATTGGAACCGCTTCTCGGCCAATACCGGCGGGACAATGGTTGAGAAATGCTGCCACTTCTTCGATCTGATGCGTCATATCATCCAGTCAGAGCCAACGCGCGTCTATTGCTCGGGCAATATGGATGCGAACCATCAGGACGAGCGCTATGATGGTCGTAAGCCCGACATTCTTGATAACAGTTTCACCGTCGTCGATTTCGCCAATGGCACGCGCGCCATGCTGGATCTGTGCATGTTTGCCGATGGCGCAGAGCATCAAGAAGAGATTTCGGCAACCGGCGACAAGGCGCGTCTCGACGTGTTGATCCCGCCCGGCGACATGATACTGAGCCCCCGTGTTGGCTTCCGTCAGCCCAAGCAAGTCACGCGCGAAACCATCCATGTCGACCCTGTCGCTTTAGAAGCCGGCTCACACTTTGGTGCCACTTTCTATCAGCAGCGGGCTTGGATCGATGCGATCTTGAACGGCGCGCCGGTGCAAGTGACCGCCCAAGACGGCTTACAAGCCGTGCGTATGGGTTCAGCAGCAGAACTTTCTGCTGCGACCGGTCGTGCGATTGAGATGAGTGAAATCGCCGGGGGCTAATGCGCTTCCCGCGCGCGCGGATCATCGCCAAATAGCTTGTCGAGGATCTGGCCTTCAAGGGCGGCAAATTCTGGCGTGCCGCGTTTGCGAGGGCGGGGCAGATCCACGGCCAAGTCCAACACCACTTGGCCGTGATCAATCAGGATCACACGGTCGCCAAGGGCCACAGCCTCACCCACATCATGGGTGACCATCAAGGCGGTAAAGCCAAGGTCTTGCCACACCCCTTCGAGCAGGGCCTGCATATCAATGCGGGTTAAAGCGTCGAGTGCGCCCAAAGGCTCGTCCAAGGCTAACAAAGTTGGCTGGGATACCAGTGCGCGGGCAAGCGCCACACGTTGCCGCATGCCGCCCGAAAGTTGGGATGGCCACAAGCCTTCGCGCCCCTTAAGGCCCACTTCGTCTAGAATAGCGGCGGCTTGTTGATCCGCAGCTTGGCCCGATTGGCCTTCACCTAGGCCCACGGCCACATTATCCTTCACGCTGGCCCAAGGCAGCAAGCGTGGCTCTTGAAACACGATGCGGGCAGCTTGCTCTTTCAGGGCAGGGGCGTCCAAGACGCCAGCGGTGACGGAGTCCAAGCCGATCATCAGGCGCAAGAGGGTAGACTTGCCGCACCCAGATTTACCCACAATGGATAGAAACTGACCTGCAGGGATTTCAAGATCGATGCCTTGTAACACGACATTGTCGCCAAAGGCCTTTTTCACATCTTTCAAGCTAACGCGTGACCCGCCGGTTGGTTGGCTGCTCATGGTTTAGACCTTCGCATAGGCTGGGTTCCACGCCAGGAATTTGCGTTCCAAGGCGCGGGTGGCGCTATCGGCAAGCTTGCCCAAAATTGCATAAATGACGATCGACAGGACAACGATATCTGTCTGCATGAACTCGCGCGCGGCCATGGCCATATGACCAATACCAGAGTTTGCCGCGATGGTTTCCGCCACGATCAGGGTCAGCCACATGACACCTAGGGCAAAGCGAAGGCCAACGAAGATGGAGGGCAAGGCGCCCGGCAAAATGACTTTTAAAAACAAGGTGCGATTGTTCATGCCGTAAATGCGGCCCATCTCGATCAATTGCGGGTCGACATTGCGGACGCCATGCAAGGTATTGAGATAGATCGGGAAGAACACGCCCAGTGCCACCAAGAACAGTCGTGCGCTTTCACCAATGCCAAACCAGATGATGACCAGTGGGATCAGGGCCAAATGCGGAATGTTACGGATCATCTGAAGCGTCGGGTCCAGCAGCATTTCGGCCCGCTTACTGAGACCATTCAGCAGACCTAGGCTGAAGCCAATGGCACCACCGATGATCAGGCCACTCATGGCGCGGGCAAAGCTGACCCCTAGATTATCAACCAAACTGCCGTCTTGCAGCTTGAGCCAAGCCGCTTGCAGCACAGCTGTAGGGGCAGGCAGGATATTAGGCGGCAGCCAGCCCAAGCTGGATGAAACTTGCCAGAGAATGATCAGTGCCAAAGGCACCAACCATGGAAGTGCCCGACTTAAAGGACCTTCGGAGGCCGTTGCTGCCATCTTCTACCCTGTCCAGCCGCGCCAAGCGGCATCGCTAATGATAACCTTCTTGGGTATGATCCCCATTTGTGCAAACCGGTCAACTGTTGCTTGTTGTGCCGCCAGCACATCGTCGGTCAAGGGCTCGACCTTAAAGTCCGTTCGCTTCATCGTGTCTTTTAGAAGCGCCAGCTCAAGACCCGATGCTTTGGCCGAAATTTCGGCAACGGCATCGGTATTGGCAGCACACCACTCGCCTTCCTTAGCGACGGCAGACAGCAAGGCTTTCAAATCTTCAGGGCGCGCTTCGGCAAATTTCGCGTTTGCCAATAAGAAGCTCGCGCCACCGCCCAATTGGTCGAGGCCGGATAAAACGCGCGCGCCCTGATCGCGGATCGCAAGGCTGTAATAAGGGTCCCAGATTACCCAAGCATCGATCCCGCCTTGGGCAAAGGCTGCTGCAGCGTCAGCCGGTCCTAGATTTATGGCTTCCACATCAGCGAGCGTGAGACCAGCGCTCTGCAAGGCGATCACGGCGCTATTGTGGGCCGACGAGCCGCGCGTGAAGCACAGTTTCTTTCCCTTCAGGTCCTTTAGGGACTGAAGCGACGAACCTTTCGGGGTGATGATGCCGCCAGCTTTGCCTGAAAGGCGGACTTGGGCCACATATTTAATGGGTGCATTGGCCACTTGGGCAAAAATGGGTGGGGTGTCGCCAGTCAGGCCCAAATCGACAGAGCCGACGGCCATGGCTTCTAAGAGGGGTGGTCCGGAAGGGAACTCAACCCAATTCAGCGGCGTGATTCCGGCTGTCTTCAGGGGTTCAACCAATGAGGCACGTGTTTGGGCCACCAACATGACCCCGTTTTTTTGAAAAGCGAGATTAACGCCCTTGCCTGTGGATCCGCTGCCTTGGCCACAGGCGGCAAGGGCAGCCGAAGCTGCCCCTGCTACCAAGAGACCGCGACGCGAGAACCTGTCCGCAATCGCTGTCATGAGATTAACCCCCGAACTTAGCGCGCAGGGTCAAACCGACATAACGGTCTGCATCGCGTGGGATCAGATAGCGCAATGCACCACCTGGGCCACCTGGCGTGACCAACGAAGCATATTTCTCATCGGTCAGGTTTTTGATGTTCAAGGTCAAGCGATAGCGATCTTGCTTGTCGCTGATCCCGATCGACGCATCGACGATGGTGGTTTCAGGAATGCGCAGCAATGGGTTCTCGCCGATATCCGAGAATTGGTCGCTGCTATAGGAAACCTGACCATTCAAGTGAATGATCCCTGGAAGTGCTTCAGGCTCCCACTCATAATTGGCACCCAACGAAGCCTTCAAGCGAGGCGACAAGGCCAAGCGCTCACCGCGGCGGGCGGACGACAGAACCAAGTTGGCATCGCGGAATTCTTCGATCTGCGCGTCGGTGACGGCCAAACCACCATTGATGGTCAGGCCGCTGTCAGCGCGGATCAACCAGTCAAGTTCAAGACCCGTGGTGGAAACATTACCCGCATTGGTCAAGCGGGTGATGACCACACCGTTCAAGGTGTCGAAGTTGTTGGCTTGGAAGTTCTCATAAACCGCGCGGAAGACTGCGAAGTTCAAGATGATGCGGTTGTCCATAAAGGCTGTCTTCACGCCGCCTTCGGTCGAATCCACGGTTTCAGGCTCAATCGCGTTCAAGCCCGTTGGGTTCATGTTGAAGAAGACGTTATAGGCAGGGCCCTTATAGCCGCGCGATTGGGTCACATAGAAGTTGATGTCGTCGGTTGCCTGATACTTCAGACCCAATTTACCCGAAACATTATCTTCCTTCGTGTTGCCCTTGAAGCCGCTGGTGTCGTTGCGAATGCCTGGCAGACCACCAATCGGTGAAGGGACGCGGTTGTGGTAGTAGCTGAGCTTGTCTTGAGTGACACGCACACCACCGACAACGGACAAGCGCTCGGTTGCTTGATAGCTGCCGTCGGCAAACAAAGCGACGTTGCGCGATTCAGAGCCAAAGTTGGCGCTGGAGAAGGCCGACACAAAGGTCGAGACGCCGGTTGCTGTCGAGCAAGGACGTTGACCGGTGGTGTCGATCGCCAAGGTCGAAGCGCTGCAGACGATCACGTCGCGACGGAAGTCACGCTCGGTCTCAGCATTTGCATAATAAGCACCAACCACATATTCCAACGGCTTGCCCGCAGGTGATGTCAGGCGCAATTCTTGGCTGAACGTGGTCGAGGTTTGTGGGCCATCATCATGCAACTGGGCAAAGCCATTGCCGACATAAGCGGCTGGACGGTCCAACCAGTCACCTTCGCGAACTTCGCGGTTGTCCCAACCACGATAGGCCGTGATGGAGGTGATGGTGAAGTCGCCAGCATCCCAATCGGCTTGGGCCGAAACACCCCAAGATTCTTCTTCGGTGCGGGTAACAAGGTTGTTGCGAACAGCGCGGGTCTCATCGCCAGCAAAAGTAATGCCTGGCAAAAGCGTCAAAAGCGCTGCTGCGTTGGCACCGGTTGGTGCTGTGCCGATGACTTCACCGCAGCAATTGTCGTCTGCTTTGCGGTAGTCACTAATCAAGCGCAGCTTCAGGCTTTCAGACGCATCAATGTCCAAGATGCCGCGAACGCCATAACGCTCATAGCCATTGATCTTGTCGCCAGTGGTCAGGTTTGTGATGTTGCCATCATAGGAGCCACCAAACACGGTGACGCGCGAACGGACGGTGTCGCTGAAAGGCATGTCGACCGATGCGCGCAGCTTGAACTCATTGCCGTCGTTTGCGGTCAGTTGGACGTCACCGCTATGCACGCGGCCTGGGCTGTTCGAGATGATGTTGACCACACCGGCCGACGAGTTCTTACCAAACAGGGTGCCCTGTGGGCCGCGCAGGACTTCGATGCGCTGAATGTCAGAAAGATCGCCGAAGGCTTCACCGGCACGCGCCAAGACAACGCCGTCCAAAACCACTGCAACGCTGGGCTCTGCCGCGATGGAGAAGTTGATGGTGCCAACGCCGCGCAAGAATAGCGAGGAGTTCAGGTTTGTGCCGCCCTTACGGAAGTTCAGGGTTGGGATTTGGCTTTGCACGCTTTCAATGTTGTAGCCACCTGCGCGGGCGATTTGCTCCCCGCCGATAACCGAAACCGCAGCTGCCACTTCTTGCACGTTCTGAACGCGCTTTTGTGCCGTCACGATGATGACTTCAGCACCATCATCGGATTTTGCTTCGGTTGCTGCTTGGGCAAAAGCACTGGTGCCCATTGCAAAGAAAAGTGTGGCCGCCGCAGCTGACCCGAGTAATCGATGACGCATATTATCCCCTCAGTGATGATGGATCTCTAAGGATCCTTCGATTGACGTCAAAATCACGTTCTCGTCGTGAAATGCAAGTGGCGTTTGTGTTGGAAGCTTCCGATTTGAGAAACGGGTGCCATTCTCGCAACACTTTGACCTTGTGTCCTTTCCTTTAATGCAAGCGGGTGATTTGCTCTAGCAGCGCAGCTAACCATAGACCTTAGCTGCGCTTAGGCTTAGTTTGGAGGCGCAGAGTTACGGATGCACCACGGGGTAAGGCGAATGAATGGCGTTGAAATCATTGAAGTTGGTGCCCGCGACGGGCTGCAAAACGAGCCTGACATTCTGCCCACGGAGAAAAAAGTCGCTCTGATCCAAGCAGCCATTGCCGCAGGCGTTCGCCGGATTGAGACCGCAAGTTTCGTCAATCCACGCCGCGTCCCCCAGATGGCTGATGCCGAAGCTGTGATGGAGGCCCTGCCAGATAGCGATAAAGTGACCTATATCGGCCTTGTCCTGAACGAACGCGGGGCAGAGCGGGCGCTTGCCACCCGCGTGCATGAACTGGGGGCCGTTGCTGTTGCCAGCGATAGTTTCGCGATGCGCAATCAAGGTCAAACCAGCTTTGAGAGCATCGGTATCGCCAATGCCATTGTCGGCATGGCCAAAGCAGCAGGGCGGTCGGGCCAAGTTACGATTTCGGCGGCCTTTGGCTGTCCGTTTGAAGGCGAAATTGACCCAGATCATGTCGTGGCGATGGCCGAGGCTTTGGCCAAAGCTGGCCCGCGCGAAATCGGACTCGCCGACACGATTGGCGTGGCGGTCCCCAGCCAAGTGAAGGCCTTGGTGACCCGCGTCCAAGCCGTGATTGGCAATATTCCTATTCGTGCGCACTTCCATAACACCCGCAATACGGGCCTTGCTAATGCGTGGGCGGCTTATGAGGCAGGCGCTGTAACGCTCGATTCCAGTCTGGGGGGCTTGGGTGGATGTCCGTTTGCACCCAAGGCCACCGGTAATATTCCGACCGAAGACCTCTTATATCTGCTCCATCGCTCTGGCGTTGCGACAGGCATTGACCTCGACGCGATGATCGAAGCTGGTCAGTGGTTGACAGGAATTATGGGCCGACCTTTGCCCGCTATGGTCACCAAAGCCGGCAATTTCCCGCCGCAAACAGCTTTGGCTTAGGGGCTACCATGTCTGAAGCAACTGGACCTCTAAAAGGCCTGCGTGTCATCGAACTGGGCGTGCTGTTGGCTGGCCCCTTCTGCGGACAAATCCTTGGTGATCTCGGTGCTGAGGTGATCAAAGTCGAACCACCCGGTCAAGGCGATCCCCTACGCGACTGGGGTACCGTCAAGAAGGACGGCCATGGCGTCTGGTTCCCGATCGTCGCCCGCAATAAGAAGTGCATCACGCTGGATTTGCGCCAAGCGGACGGCCAAGAAGTCCTGAAAGATCTGATCAAAGAGGCGGATTTCCTTCTGGAGAACTTCCGTCCCGGTACGCTGGAGAAATGGGGCCTAGGCTATGACGTCCTGTCGGCTATCAATCCCGGCCTGATCATGATCCGGGTCTCCGGCTATGGCCAGACAGGGCCAAACAGTCCCAAGGCAGGCTATGCCAGCGTGGGCGAGGCGATGGGCGGTCTTCGCTATGTGATGGGGGAGCCTGATCGAATGCCGTCTCGGGCTGGTATCTCCATTGGCGACAGTTTAGCGGCAACCTATGCCGCGATTGGCGCCTTGGCAGCCCTTGAACATCGCCGCAATACCGGGCGCGGTCAGATCGTGGATTCGGCCATTTATGAAGCCTGCTTTGCGATGATGGAAAGTTTGGTGCCTGACTATCATTTTGGCGGCTATATTCGCGAGCGAACAGGTTCTTTCCTGCCGAAAATCGCACCGTCCAACATTTATCCAGCCAGTGATGGCATGCTGATCTTGGCCGCCAATCAGGATACCGTTTGGCGGCGCTTGGCAGAAGCCATGGGCCAACCAGAGCTTGCCGACGATCCGCGCTTTCTGACCCATGTCGCGCGCGGCGAGAACCAAGCCGAACTGGATGCTTTGGTGAGCGCGTGGAGCCTTCAGATGACGTGCACCGACTTAGAGGCGGTCTGTGAGGCCCATGGTGTGCCGTGCGGGCGGATCTATCGCGCGCCAGACATGATGGCCGACCCCCACTTTGCCGCGCGCGAAGCCATTGTGACGGTCGAGCATCCGGAATTGGGGCCATTCCCCATGCCCAACGTCTTCCCGAAACTATCGAGCACGCCCGGCAATGTGCGTTGGACCGGGCCAGAGCTTGGCAGTCATACAGATGAAGTACTCGCCGACATGCTGGGCTATGATGCCGACAAAATTGCGACGCTCAAAAATGCAGGCGTGATTTAGCGCGCTGAATCGTCAAATAGGCCGGATTGGGGCGGTGCTTTGGGTTCAGGCAGGCCAAACAATTGATAGGCACGTGCAGCAGCAACGCGGCCACGCGGGGTGCGCATGATAAAGCCTTGCTGCATCAAATAAGGTTCAATCACATCTTCCACGCCGTCGCGGGCTTCTGAGATTGCTGCGGCAAGGGTTTCCACACCAACCGGCCCCCCGCCATAGGTTTCAACCAAAGCACGCAAATAACGCCGGTCGAGCATATCCAGACCATCTGGATCAATATCAAGGCGGGCAAGGCCATGCGCGGCGGTCTGGGCATCAAGCGGGCTTCCCAAGGCGTCGGCAAAGTCGCGCACCCGCCGCAGCAGACGCACCGCAATGCGGGGGGTACCTCGCGCTCGGCGCGCGATTTCTGTTGCCCCATCTGGGGTCAAGGGCGCACCTAGTTTGCCAGCGGCGCGCCTTAGGATCAGTTCAAGGTCAGCCACGCTGTAAAAGTCGAGGCGTGACACAATACCAAACCGATCGCGCAGAGGGGTCGATAACAGGCCTGCCCGCGTGGTTGCACCCACCAACGTAAAGGGCGAAAGATCAATCCGGATCGACCGCGCCGAGGGCCCTTCGCCGATGACCAGATCAAGGGCGTAATCTTCCATGGCCGGATAGAGAATTTCTTCTACCGCAGCCGGCAGGCGGTGGATTTCGTCGATAAACAGCACATCGCGCGGTTCAAGATTGGTCAAAAGGGCGGCAAGATCGCCTGCTTTGGCAATGACGGGCCCTGATGTGGTCTTGAGATTTACACCCAGTTCGCGCGCCGTAATCTGCGCCAAAGTCGTTTTGCCAAGGCCAGGTGGACCAAATAGCAGCAAATGGTCCATTGCATCGCCCCGGCCTTTGGCGGCACGGACGAAGATTTCAAGGTTCGCCTTAAGCTCGGTCTGGCCAACAAATTCGTCAAAGCCAGAGGGGCGCAGCGCGCGGTCGATCGTGTCACCGGCCCGTAATTCCGACGAAATCAGCCGCTCGCCGCCAATGCCATCGCCCTCTTGGTTCATCGGCCAATCTCCTTCAAGGCCGCCTTCACCAGCGCTCCAACGCTCGCCTCATCGCCAAGGCTGCGGCTGGCAAGGGCCACTGCGCGCAAAGCTTCAGGCTGGGCAATACCAAGATTGAGGAGGGCAGAGACAGCTTGCGATCGATCTGCAATGGCCGGGCCTTCAACCAAGGGCGCTCGGGGGGATTCTGGCGCTGAGGTGACAGGACTTCCGCCCTCGCTAAAGCCAAAGGTGCCGGTTTGGCCCATCAGGCTGGCTGGTGGTGGGCGCCCCTTAAGTTCGGTGGCAATGCGTGCCGCCAGCTTTGGCCCAACGCCATTGGCGCGTGCAATGCTGACCTTGTCTTCTAGGGCTGCCGCTTCCATCAATTGATGGGGCGAGAGAACGTCTAAAATCGCCAGCGCCACTTTGGCACCAACCCCGGTGATCTCTTGTAATTTGGCAAACCAAGCCCGCTCAGTGTCCGACAAAAACCCAAAGAGCTTGAGGGAATCTTCGCGCAGTTGCGTCTCAATGAATAGATGCACGGCTGCCCCGTGTCCGAGGCGAGACAATGTCCGGGTTCCCGCAAAGACCAAATAACCGACGCCACCAACTTCGATCAGCGCACGATCTTCACCCGTTGCTGCCACTAGGCCTTTCAGCGATCCAATCATCCTTTAGCTGCCATCAAATGCGTGGGGCTGCGCCGTTCTGCTGCATGGCAAATGGCAGCCGCCAGCGCGTCTGCGGCATCGGCAGAAACGGTGCCAGATTGAGGCAGCAAGCGACGAACCATGAAGGCGACTTGGTCCTTCTCAGCGACACCTGTGCCAACCAGCGCCTTTTTGATGTGTCGGGTGGCATATTCGGTTACCGCCACGCGGTGTTGGGCAAGAACCGACAAGGTCGCGCCGCGGGCGTGACCCAAAAGCAAGGCGGATTGCGCATTCTTCGCCATGAAAACCTCTTCAACCGCCGCTTCGGTGGGATTGTAGAAATCAAGCACGTCTTTAATGCCAATGGCAAGGAGGCCTAAACGCTCCGTCAAAGCTAGTTTTGTCGGCGGTGCGATAACGCCATGAGCGACCCAGGAAATACGCGCGCCCTCGCAAGCAATCACGCCCCAACCGGTGCGCTGAAGGCCGGGGTCAATGCCAAGAAGGATCGTCTGGAGTGACATGTCTTTCGTCCTGTAAAGCGAATCGCCGCCTTCGTGCACCCAAGCACCTTAACAGAACATAACCAGAACGACAAAGCCATGCTATTTTTTCTTCAGGAGCACCACATCAGCCCGGCCATCGCTGGCGTGCCAGGTCTCATGAACGTCAAACTCAGCGAATTCTAAGCTCAGGGTCTCGGCTGTGAATTGTTGCGCCGCACCCATCGCCAGCCAGTCGCCCGGACTAAAGAGACAGCCGGCGTCATGCCACTGTATGCTCGCTTCTTTCTGTGCGACTGCGCCAAATTGCACTTGTTGGCTTGCAGCTTCATGGAAGATGCGCGGTTCAAGGCCGTGGCTCTTGCCCAAGCGGGTTAAACAGGTGCGCACCAGATGCAAGCCAAAGTCCTGATAAGCCGCCTCTGCCACAGCGGCATCCTGGGCCAGCTCAATGGTCAACAGAAGGAAGTCATCGGACTTCAGCGTTTGGACAGCCCCGGCGATGAGGTTCCGCCGCTCAGCTCTTGATAAAAACCCAAATCCACCACCCGCAATCAAGGCTAAGCTGGTTCCCGAACCGATTGCGGGTAAGTCCCACGATGACGGGCTGGCACTGGCTGGGGCCAAGCTGATCTCTGCCGTTGAGTCTATTGCGGTGAGCGTATCAAAGATCCGGGGATCGATCTCGCGATTCATCAATACAATGGCTTTGGGGCGCTCCAGCGCCATCAGAACTTGTGCGGTCCGCAACCCCGCAAAAGGGCCGAGGTCGATCAGGCGTGCCGCCGGGCCAATCAATTCACCTAGCTGGGGCAGGAGCCGATCCAGCACTTCACGCTCGGCACGCTCAATATGGGCGGCGGGATTATGCAACCCCAAAGCGATAGGCACAGTCCGTCCACCATCCAACAAATCTTGCTGGTGTTGTCGCACCAAATCTTCAAGCATTTAAATTCTCACCTCAAGAAATAATCTTCAAACCAACTCAATTCAAACCAACTCAAGCCAATGACAAACCGGCACCGCTAGCACGCAGCGCGGTTGAAGATAATGGATTCCAACGCGCAGGTATATAGACCCAAGCGGGTGGTGCCGCGCGCGGGCAAGCTGTGGCATCGGTCAAATTCAACCGCGCATGCGGAAAACGTTGTGCTAATCGCCCTAGTCGAGCCCGTGGTCCTGCCCCTGGTCGGGACACCACACAAATCGGAATTAGGCGCGCAATATCCTGCCAGCCGCGCCATCGCTCAAACCCGCTTAAATTATCCGCCCCCATCAGCCAGACAAAATGTACACCGGGAAACCGCCTCTTGAGGCCTTTCAGTGTGTCGATGGTGAATTGGGTTTTCAATTGCGTTTCAATATCGGTGACAATGTTGTGCCGTCCGCGTGCCACTGCGCGTGCCGAGGCCAAACGGTTCTTAAGGGGCGTGGATTTCGGCTTCAACGGGTTTTGCGGGGAGACCAGCCACCAGACACAAGTCAGGCCCAGCCGGGCACGGGCTGTTTCGGCCACATGGGCGTGGCCAGAATGGGCAGGATCAAAAGAACCACCGAGGAGCCCGACTTTTATCCCTCGCGGCGCTTGTAGCGCGTATCGCATGGGTCAGGATTAGGGGAGAGAGCGGCATAGGGGAAGGGGTTATGCTCACATTGAGGATAGATTGCTGCTTTCGCTTCGGCGCTAGCTAAAATGCATTCCAACTCGAAACTGCTTGCTAATTGGCTGGGAAGGGCGCATAGGGCACGCGTCTAATGACGGGTCTATGCTTGTCTGTTCGCTGAGATCTTCGGCGCTGCTCTCAAAAATACCTCCTGAAATGTCGACGCCAAAATGCCTGCACATGCAGGCATCATCTCTCTATGAACGGAACTACTCTAATGACTACCGGAACAGTAAAATGGTTTAACGGCCAAAAAGGCTTTGGCTTTATCGCTCCTGATGACGGCGGCCCTGATGCCTTCGTCCACATCAGTGCAGTGGAACGCTCGGGCATGAGCGACCTGCGCGACGGCCAAAAGGTCAGCTATGACCTCGTGGCAGATCGCAAGAGCGGCAAAATGTCTGCCGAAAACCTGCAAGATCGCGCTTAAAAACCAGGCTTCGTCTTGAAGCCTAAGTGATAAGCCCAAATGGGTGCGGCCGGTGCCTCAGCATTGGCCGCATCCTCGGGCCCTTCGCCCTGTCCCCGCATTAATCTTTCACCGAAGTGAGTACCAGATGGCCAAGGGACAAAAGAAAAGTAATAAGGAAATCCGCAAACCTAAGGCGGAGAAATCCAAGACCGAAGCGCCAACACCTTTGTTCTCCAAAGGCGCGACAACGGCGGATAAAGTGCCAATGGGCAAGCGTTAAGGCCTTTGGAAGCTGGGTGTCGAGATGGCTTGCGCCGGATTAGGCTCCACCCGCCGATAAGCCAAAGCCTCGGCAATATGAATACGCTTTACCCCGTCCGCCCCATCAAGGTCTGCAATCGTCCGTGCGACTTTCAGCGTGCGATGATAGGCCCGCGCAGATAAACGTAGCGCATCTGCTGCCTTTCCCAACAAGTCTCGCCCAGGCCCGTCGGGAGCCGCGACGCGGTCTAATACGGCTCCGCTGGCAATGGCATTGGTGGCAATCACCAACCCGTCATTTTGATATCGTTCCGCTTGAGCAGCACGGGCCAAGGCTACCCGGGCGGCGGCTTCTTGTGTGCCTTCTGTGCTGGCGGGAAGGGCGAGGTCCGCAGCGGTCACGGCGGGAATGTCAATTTGCAGGTCTATGCGGTCGAGGAATGGCCCAGAAATGCGCGACTGATACGACACCATACAGCGCGGCGCTTTCCCGCATGTCCGCCCGGCAGCCGCCCCACAGCGGCATGGGTTCATCGCGGCAATCAGCTGAAAGCGCGCCGGATACGTCACATGCCGGTTGGCGCGCGCCACCACCACTTCGCCGGTCTCTAAGGGTTGGCGAAGCGCATCGAGTGCTTGGGCGGAAAATTCTGGCAATTCATCCAGAAACAAAACGCCGTGATGGGCTAAAGATACTTCTCCCGGCTTCGCCCGAATACCACCACCCGTCAAAGCGGCCATACTGGCAGAGTGATGCGGCGCGCGGAAAGGCCGCGTGCGCGTCAATGAACCGCGTTCAAGCATCCCAGCTACGGAGTGGACCATCGACACTTCGAGCAGTTCCCGCGCACTCAAGGGCGGCAATAGGCCCGGAAGACGTTGTGCCAGCATGGATTTGCCAGCGCCTGGTGGGCCAACAAACAACAAATTATGCCCACCAGCCGCTGTGATCTCAAGGGCGCGCTTGGCTTGCTCTTGTCCCCGCACATCTTTCAAGTCTGCCACTGGCGGCGCTTCAAGGAGGGCGCCGGGTTGGGCCAGTTCAAGTGGGCGCGCACCACGGACATGATTGATAAAGCCCATCAAGCTGGACACCCCGATGACCCGCCCGCCGGACCACGCGGCCTCCGAGGCGGACGCGGCCGGGCAAACTAAGGTCAAATCCTCACCATGAGACGCCATGGCCGCAGGCAACGCCCCAACAATGGGCTGCCAATCACCATCCAGCCCTAACTCACCAAGGACGGCGAGGCCGTCTAACGCGTCGGACGGCAGGACACCCATGGCTGTCAAAAGCGCCACAGCGATGGGCGCATCATAGTGAGAGCCTTCTTTGGGCAAGTCCGCTGGTGCTAAATTGACCAAGACGCGTTTTGCAGGGACGGATAAGCCAATGGCCGCAAACGCAGAGCGTACGCGCTCCCGACTTTCGGCAACGGCCTTGTCTGCCAAGCCGACAATGGAGAAATAAGGGTTCGCTCCGGCGTCGGTTATTTGTACTTGAACATCTACCCTGCGTGCCTCGGCCCCATCAAAGGCCCATGTTACCAATCGAGCAACCATCGTTTCGCTTCCGAACTATCCACATTCCAACTAGAAATTAGAACACAAAACGAACAAAAAACGAACAAAAGAAAATTTCAAGCGCTAGATTGTGATTTTCAACCTTGAAAGGTTGTGTACAACTTAATTACCATAAAGTAATCCCTAGTTCAATTTACGCTCGATAGCATCCCACATCAGCGAAACGGCATTAACCCCAGAGAAAGCCTTGAGCGCCAAGGCACCGGTTGGAGAGGTGACGTTGATCTCGGTCAAACGTCCAGCGATCACGTCGATGCCGACGAATAAAAGACCGCGCTCTTTCAGGGTTGGGCCAATGGCACGACAGATCGCCAGATCGGCTTCACTCAAATCGACGGGATGAGCGGTACCACCGACCGCGAGGTTGGAGCGAATGTCATTGCCCTTCGGCACACGATTGATCGCGCCCACAGGCTCACCATCCACCAGAATGATACGCTTATCGCCTTCAAAAACGCCGGGCACAAAGGCTTGCACCATGATTGGGTCTCTGCTGGTGGTGAAGAACAGGTCCAAGAGAGCACCCAAATTGCCATCCTCTGGCTTAATCCGGAACACGGCCGCACCGGCATTGCCGAACAAAGGCTTGACCACAATGTCCTGATGCTCGACCTGAAACGCCTTAATGGTGGTAACATCGCGTGAGACCAAAGTGGGTGGCATCAAGTCTGGGAACAGCAATGGGACGATTTTCTCGGGGCTTGAGCGCACCCAGAAGGGGTCATTCACCACCAAAGTCTTGCCCTTCAGGAACTCCAGCATGTGAGCGGCCGTGATATAGCTCATGTCAAACGGCGGGTCCTGCCGCATCAGGACGACATCGACGTCCTCAACCAAGTCCAAAACCACCTCTTCGCCTAACGAGACATGGTCGCCTTTGACGCGTTGGACTTTAGCAGGCTTGGCCCGCGCGCTTACTTTGCCTTCTTGCCAACTCAAGGTCTCAACCTGATAGACAAAGATCTCATACCCCCGGATTTGCGCCTCTTCGGCCATCGCAAAAGTGCTGTCGCCCTCAATATTGACGTGCTCAATCGGGTCCATCTGAATGGCAATACGCAGGGGTTTTGAGACAGGTAAATCAGACACGGGATGAACTCGCTAATTGAGCTTTTGGCGGAGAGTTTGGGTTCTGTCGCGATCAGCTTGGGTGTAGCCTTGAAGTTGGCTAGCCCGTTGCGCCCATTCAAGGGCAATATGAATTTGTCCTGCGGCTTCTGCAGCTTGGGAATAGTCGAGCGCGACCTGATAATTGTCGGGGGCCAAGAGAGCGCGGCGAAATGCCGCCCGCAACCAAGCGTCAATCTGGCCAGAAGCACGCGCCCGGGCTGCGAGATTGGTTTGCAGACGAACCGCCATCACCCGATCCGAAACCGGGGCGAGCATCGCCTCGCTCAAGGCCTTGATCCCAACACGATTGGCAATTTCTGAGAGGCCGACCTCATCCACAATCGCGCCGCCAGCAAGGGGGTCAATAAAGATCGGCCCATCAGGGGCCTCAAGCCGCAGCAAGAAATGCCCCGGTGAATCCACCCCATGAAGCGCAGCGTGTGACAGGCGGGCGACATGGCGCCAAATGATCCCCAGCCCGACAGGCAAGCCTGCCCGTGCCTTCAAAATGCTAATCAAGTCCGCATTGCCGGGATCATCAAAGTCTTTGGTAGAGCCTGCAAATCCCATTTCGCCAAAAATCAATTGCGAGAGCGCCAATGCAGATTGCGGCTTTCGTTGTTGGGCTAAGGCTGTCAGCTGATCAAGGACGCTGAGGGCTTCGGAAAGATCGCGGTCCGGGTTTTCATGAATGGCGCAAGCTAACGCGCAAGCCGTTAAGTCAAAGCGGTCCACTGGCATGTTTGCGCATACTTTAATCGCGCTCTCCGCGTCTGGTCGTGTCCTCGGGATCATTTTCGCCGCGCCCGAAAGGAAATCACATTGTCTGACTGACCCCGGCCACTTAGCATGGGGTCGACGTCTGGTCGCCAAGCGTCACGAACATGTTTCGGCCAACGCCATTTGGAGACGACCATTAGATCATAGCGCCAAGAGAAATGTTGAGTCCACGCGCGTCTGGACGTCCAGCCTGTTGCCGCCCGCACAATGCGCGACATTTGTCGTGGCCGCAGCACTTCAGCGGCATCAACGGCCTGTTGGCGCATTTTCACTTCGATGAAGGCCAGCACATTGCCGCGCCGCGCGATCAGATCAATCTCACCTGCCGGCGTCTGTACCCGCCGCCCCAGAATGGCATATCCCTTGAGCTGCAGCACAAAGGCCGCCCAATTCTCGGCCCATCGCCCAGATCTTTCTGCAAGAGCGCGCTGGGTCAAATTCATGAAGCCACTCGCTTCTGCGCAGCAACCAAAGCTAGAGCACGGCTATAGACATCACGGCGAGCAATCCCAGTCTGAAGCGCCACGGCCGCGGCCGCATCCTTGACGCTGAGGCGGGATAAGGCTTCTTCCAAGGCACCATCTAAATCAGGCACCTCGGCAGTATCGGCGTCCTGGCTTTTCCCGCCGACCACAACGACAATCTCGCCGCGCGGTGGATCGGCCTCGCTATAATGTGCCGCTAAGGCTGAAAGGCTGCCGCGTCGGGTCTCCTCATAGAGCTTGGTCAGTTCGCGCGCGACACAAGCGGGTCGGTCGCCAAAAACCTTGGCCATGGCGCTAAGGCTCTCCGCGAGACGCGGCCCGGTTTCATAGAAGATCAACGTGGCGGGGATGGCGGCAAATTCATGGAAGAAGTCCGCTCTAGCCCCAGCTTTGGAGGGGGCAAACCCAGCGAAGAAAAACCGGGCGGAAGGAAGGCCTGAAACAATCAAGGCCGCTAAAACGGCAGACGCGCCGGGGACTGCCAGAACCTTATGCCCAGCTTCAATCACGCCGCGCGCCAAGCGCTCGCCTGGGTCACTGACGCCCGGAGTGCCCGCGTCGGAGCAAAACGCAACCGCCCCACCGTGTTCAAGAATCCTCAGTGCTTGCATGAGGCCACTTTCCGTTGCCGATTCGTCGCATCGCGCGACCTTGCCGCTGATACCATGCAGCCCCATCAAGCGCTTGGTTACACGGGTATCTTCGGCCAAAATCAGATCGCAGTCAGTTAGGGTTTTGGCCCCACGGGGCGTAAAGTCGCCCAGATTACCAATCGGCGTGGCAACCAAGTAAAGTCCCGATTCTAACAGCATTTTTACGGGCGTTTCCAGTTGATGCGATTGCACCAGCCCTGCCTCGCGCTTAGACTTAGGCCTCTTATTGGGAGTAACGTTGGCCATGTCATCCATTTCTAGGACAGAAGGTTTGTACTTTCCGACAAAGATACCAAGCCTTAAAGACGCGCTAGGCGCAAGCCTCTGCGCAGCTATGTTGTTTGGCTTAGCATCGTGTGCTTCCACCCCACAAACAGCCGTGCCGCCGCCACCACCGCCTAAGCCGGTGGTGCAAGAGCCGGTCAACCCCTATCTGATTAAAGCAACCAATCGGTTGACACCTCCCCATACGGCTGGTCGTAAACTGGTTCGTGTCGCCCTTTTGGCACCGTTCAGCAGCGACAATCCGGCCATCCGCAACGAAGCCCAGACGCTGCAAAGTGCGGCCGAACTTGCGTTATTTGAGCATGGAGATGCGTCTATGCTCCTCATTCCAAAGGATTCTGGTGATACTCCAGAGTCTGCACGTGACGCGGCTGTCGATGCCATGCGCTCTGGCGCAGACTTCATTTTGGGCCCTTTATTTGCCAGCGGCGTGACGGCTATTGCCCCCTATGCGCGCGCCAATGATGTGCCGATGTTTTCCTTTTCGACCGATACGTCCGAGGCAGGCCGGGACATTTATGTATTGACCTTCTTGCCCGAGGATGAGGCTCGCCAGATTGTCCGCTACGCGGCCGAGCAGGGCGTCAAAAGGCTGGTCGTTTTGGCACCGGAAGGCCGATATGGTGACCGGGTAGCAGCGGCCGCACGGGAAACGGCCGCTTCAGCCGGCCTCGAGTTCATGGGCGATGAGCGCTATGATCCGAGATCAACATCAATGACCTCCGCCTTAGAAGTCGCAAAGCGTGTTGCGGGCAGGGTCTCCGGCGGTAATGCCAGCCGGCAGACTGCTGTTTTGATCCCCGAGCGGGGTGCCATGTTGCGCGCCATTGTTCAAACCCTAGGCCAGTCGGGCGCAAGCTCTCGCCAGGTTCGTTATTTGGGAACAGGTCTCTGGAACGATCCTGACATTTTAAACGACAGCCGGATGATCGGTGCTTGGTTTGTGACGCCAGATGTGGCAGCCCGCAGCGCCTTTGAGCAACGCTTCAGCCAAGCCTATCAGCGTAAACCAACCCGCCTGGCCGGCATGGGCTATGATGCGACCGCCATGCTGGCCCGCATGACGCGGGAAGGCAGTAAATCGGGTGCCTCGGCCCGCGCCATTGAGGCCCAAGATGGCTTCATCGGTGTCGATGGGTTGTTCCGGTTCAGAAGCCATGTGGTTGAGCGCGGCATGGCCGTGAATGAAGTCGTCGCCCGTGGCAGCAAAGTTGTGCAAGTCGCCCCAAAGACATTTCAAAAATAGGCGCGTCATTTACGAGGTGAGGCATGGGAGACATTCGCGTACGGCCCTTGGAAGCCACCGATCGACCTGTTTGGGATGAGCTTTGGCACGGGTATTTGACTTTCTATAAGGTCAGCCAATTTGCCCCAGAAGTGACTGAAGCCACTTGGCAGCGCTTGATGGATCCAAATGGACCCTTGCATGGCCTTGTGGCCGTTGATGGCGATGAAGTCTTGGGCCTCGTCCACTTCTTGTATCATCCATCCTCTTGGACGATTGGGCCCTATTGTTATCTGCAGGATTTGTTCACTTTCCCGGCTGCGCGCAAGCGCGGCGTGGGTGAGGCATTAATTGAAGCCGTGGCGGAGGCAGCACGCGCCCAAAATGCCGCCCGGGTCTATTGGCTGACGCATGAAACCAATGCGCCCGGTCGTAGTCTTTATGATCGCGTCGCACGCCATGCTGGCTTTATCCATTACATCAAGGATTTGTAATCAGAGGCTTTGGATTTTGCGGCCAACCTTATTGGCATACATGGCCTCATCGGCCCGCGACAAAGCCCGTTCACCCGTATCGTCCGCATCAAACGTATAGGAGCCATAAGCGGCGCCGACTTGCAGGCGATGACCCTGATAGGTGATTTCTGTCCGTGAAATTGCTTCGGCCAATTGCGCGCCTTTGCGGCGGGCATCTTCAGGGCCAGCCTTTGCCAGAATGACGGCAAACTCATCCCCGCCCACGCGGCCTACCAAGTCACTCTCGCGAATGTTAGCCGCTAGCGTTTCCCCTACCGCCAGCAGGATCGCATCGCCAGCGGGGTGGCCAAAGCGGTCATTAATCTGCTTGAAGCCATCCAGATCGAAATAGATGAGGCTCGCTTGCACCTCATAACGTTGGGCAAAGCTAATCACGCGGTTCAATTCACGTTCAAAAGCGCGTCGATTGAAAACCGGCACCAGAGTATCTCGGTCCGCCAATTCTTCCGAACGTCGCAACCGATCCACCAAGCGCGCACGATCTGATTTCAGACTTGCTACTTGATCGGCCAAATGCTTTAGCGCCCGACGGACATGCGGGGTCAATTCTTGGGGTGGAATGCCTAAAACCGCAGGTGCCTCGGGATTGGTGGCTGGAGAAACCGCTGCGGCACGCGGGGTAGGGCTAGGTTCCGCCACAGGGCTTCGCTTGGCAGCAGCAGCAGCCAGAGTGGCCCGTTCGAGCGCCGACTTCGGCTGCAAGGAAGGCGAGGTCGCTTTTGGCTTTCCATCAGAATGATGCTGTGCAAACGACACCGCCCAAAGCTCCTATCTTAACCGCCTCACACGGTCGCTAATTTCAGTCCAATTACCAGATATAGGCGCATCTTGTAAGGGCACAAAATCTGAAAATCGGGCATCTAGGCTGTGCGCGCGAATGGTTAATAAGGTGTTTATACGCATGGAGTTCCGATCAGGCCTTCCCTTCCGGCCCCTTTGCGACTAGAAGCCCCGCTTTCTTGGGTGGTGACGGGCGTGCACGCTTTTGCAGGGTGCCCCCGTCTCAATTGTTGGAAAGCACAATCGATGGCCTCAAATCCGCAAATTGGCCCGCAAATTGGCCCACAAATTGGATTGATCATGGGTTCCCGCTCGGATTGGGAAACCATGATTGAGGCGGCCAAGATTCTTGACCATTTAGACGTGCCTTATGAGGCCAAAGTGGTTTCTGCACACCGCACCCCTGACAAGATGAGCCTCTATGCGAAGGAAGCCAAGGGTCGTGGCCTAAAGGTGATTATTGCCGGTGCCGGCGGGGCTGCGCATTTGCCCGGTATGGTCGCCGCGATGACAACTTTGCCCGTGCTCGGTGTGCCTGTGCGCTCGGCTGCTTTGTCTGGCCAAGACAGCTTGTTGTCGATTGTGCAGATGCCAAAGGGCATTCCAGTCGGCACGCTCGCGATCGGTCCAGCTGGTGCCGCCAATGCTGCTTTGTTGGCGGCTTCTATCCTCGCTTTAAACGATGACGCTCTGTCCGCGCGCTTAACTGCGTGGCGCGAAGCCCAGACCGAAGCGGTTGGGGATGATCCGCGCGAATGACAGCCACACTTGACCGCCTTGCTCCCGGTTCGACCATTGGCATTTTAGGTGGCGGCCAATTAGGCCGAATGCTGGCTGTTGCCGCCGCCGAATTGGGCTTTGACTGCGTGGTTTATGAGCCTGAGGCCGATTGCCCTGCCGGTCGCGTCGCTGCCCGATGCATTACTGCGGCTTGGGACGACCAAGAAGCCTTGGCCGCCTTTGCCGACTGCGTGGATGTCGTCACTTTTGAGTTTGAAAATGTGCCGGCCCCGTCCTTGGCCTTTCTGGAAAAGCGCGCCATTATCCGCCCCGGGCTAAAGTCGCTACAATTGACGCAAGACCGTCTGGTTGAAAAGCAATTCATCCAAGGCTTGGGTCTTGAGACTGCGCCATTTGCAGTGTGCAATACGCTGGAGGATCTCGACGGTGCGGTTGCGGCCATTGGCTTGCCTGCTATCCTAAAGACCCGCACCTTGGGCTATGATGGGAAAGGTCAGTTCCGCTTAAGCCAGCCAAGTGATGCGGCAGAAGCGTGGGCCGCCCTAGGTGGTACGCCCGCTATTTTGGAAGGCTTTGTGCCGTTTGACCGCGAAGTTTCAGTCATTCTCGCGCGGGCTGTCGATGGTAGTTTTGCCGCCTATGATGTGACGGAAAATGTCCACCAAGGCGGCATACTTCGCACGTCCACGGTTCCGGCACAGGTCTCTGACGCCTTGGGCGATCAGGCCGTTGCGGCGGCGGCCCAAATTGCTGAAGCCTTGGACCATATTGGCGTGCTGGCGGTGGAGTTTTTCGTTGTTGGCGAGAGATTGGTGATCAATGAGATCGCCCCACGGGTCCATAATTCCGGCCATTGGACGCAAGACGGCTGTGCGGCAGATCAGTTCCAGCAGCATATTCGCGCTGTTGTCCACTGGCCCCTGGCCTCAACCAAACGCCACGCGCCAAGCGTGGTGATGACCAATCTGATCGGCAAAGATGTGGATGCTTGGGCGGACCTGGCTGACCAGGCTGACACCTTCGTCCATCTGTACGGCAAGCGGGCGGTGCGCGATGGCCGAAAAATGGGCCATGTGATTAAGATCTAAGGCTTGGGTTGAGCGCCATAGCGTAGGCGGGTCAAAATGCCCAAGGGGTCGGGTATCTTATCGACCAATTGATTGACTTGGGCTTTCACCTTCTCAAACTGCATCACCCGACCAATTTGCTTGTCTAAGAAGGCCCAAGTCGCAGCGCTATCATCGCTCTCATCCTGCAGCCAATAGGCCAGGGTCGCTAGATGGACGCCAGAAAGAATGGTGCGCTTGGTATAATAATTGAAGTCGGTCGAAGGATCGCCCATCGCGACCCACGCCCGGTCTGCCGCGCGCCAGCCAATCCGCACAGCATCTGGGGCATTATTGGGCACAGCCAGATAGATGGCGGCGCGGCGCAGGCTTTCCTTGTGGGTGGACAATGCTTCTAGCCGCACGCGCACGGCTAAGGTCGCCTTCGCGCGAATTTTTGTCCCCGGCGCACAATCTTCAATCGCACGTTCCATCGCGCGCTCCGCCCGGTCAAACCAAGCGTCTATCAGGTCCACCGCACCGCGCGGGGCCGCCAGCAAAGCTTCGCCTTCGCTGAGATTAGCCGCCTCACGCGCGCGCTCCAACGCATTGGGTAACCAGCCCGAGAAGCCCGCTTCATCCAAGGCAGCATCGAGATAGCGGTCGCGCAGAGCTTGGATCGGGTCGTGGCGGGAAGCTGGGTTTGTGAGGTCGGCGGAAACGGTCATAAGGCTTAAGATAGGTCATGGATGGCCTATGGTCCATCGCTGTTTTCGCAACTGACATGATTCGACATCATGAGGTGGACAATCGGGACTGATTTCTGTATGTCCCCCCCTCTACTTTCACTTGGCCAGTTTTCTGGTCGTTCGTCCAATTTATAGGGGGCTCCCCTGGTTCAGATCCTTGTGCGCGATAACAACGTCGATCAGGCGTTGAAAGCACTGAAAAAGAAGATGCAGCGCGAAGGCACCTTCCGCGAAATGAAGCGTCGTAATCATTTTGAAAAACCTTCTGAGAAGCGTGCTCGTGAAGATGCCGAAGCCGTGCGCCGTATGCGCAAGCTGCAGCGCAAGCGTGCGCAGCGCGAAGGCTTGGTTCTGAAGCGCTAAGGCCTTTTTGGCTTGAGTAGTCATAAGCCGCCGCTGGGGTCTCCTAGCGGCGGCTTTTGTACTTGTTGGGGACGGGGAGGGACACGCGTGCACGATCAACCGAGCGCAGGCCGCTTTGAAGGCCGCACCCATTTTTTGCCCGTACGGATTTATTACGAAGATACCGACATGTCGGGCATCGTCTATCACGCCAATTATCTGCGCTATTTTGAGCGCGGCCGGTCAGACTTTCTCAGGCTAGCCGGGATCCACCACAAGCAATTGCTCGAGCGCGATCCGCCGCTGGCCTTTGCCATTACGGGGATGGACATCAAGTTCAAAAAGGCTGCCCGCATTGATGACTGCTTGGTCGTGCAAACCCATTATGATGCGATCAAGGGCGTGCGACTAATCATCCAGCAGACGATTTTCCGCGGCGAAGAGGTGATTGCCACGGCCGCGGTAGAGGCCGTGACGATTGACCTTCAAGGTCGGCCAAAGCGGCCCTTTAAAGAACTCGAAGCCCAATTAGCGCCTTACCTGCTGCCCCTTTAGAGCGGCTTGCGCTTACGCCGCAAACGCAGGGCATTTTTGACGCGGTTCCAAACCTTATAGCGTTCCATCACGGGCAAGGGGTCAAGGTTCTCGAGGAATTGTTCGGCACAAGCGCGCCACGAGAAACCCTCCGCATACTTCCGCACTTGGGCGCGGTCTAAGCTCAAGCAGGCCTCGATGCTGGCAGTTAGATCATCGCCAATCACCCCAGCGTTAGAGCCCGGAATGATATCGTTTGGCCCCGGTGCCACAAAGGCTGCCACCGGGGTGCCCGTGGCCATGGCTTCAAGTATCACGAGGCCAAATGTATCCGTATAGCTTGGGAATACAAATACATCCGCATTGGCATAGCAGGCAGCCAGTTCTTCACCGAATTTAGCGCCCAAGAATTTGGCTTCTGGAAAGCGGGTCTCAAGGTCAACGCGCGCCGGGCCATCGCCGACCACCACTTTGGTGCCGTTGAGATTGCACGCCAAAAAGGCTTCCACATTCTTCTCAACCGAAACCCGTCCGACATACAGGAAGATCGGGCCTTCAATGCCGGCCAGCGGCCCACGGTCTGCAACCCGCAGCCGTGGATTGAATTGTTCGGTGTCGACGCCACGAGTCCAAAGTGCGAGATTTTTAAATCCGCGCGAGACCAACAGATCATGCATCGTAGGGGTCGCTACCATGACCCGACCTGCCATGTGGTGAAACCAGCGCACATAGGCATAACCCCAGCTTACCGGGATTGGGAAACGCGCCGAGACATATTCGGGATATTGCGTGTGATAGGAGGTGGAAAAGGGAAAACGATGCTGAATACAGATGCGGCGCGCCGTCAGACCTAGGGTACCTTCGGTCGCAATATGGACCGCTTCGGGTTCAAAATCCTCAAACCGCTCTTCAATATCATCCTTGGCAAATAGAGCCATTTTGATTTCGGGGTAAGTCGGCAATGGAATGGTTTTATAGCCATCACCGGGCGTGACCATCATCACATCATGGCCCATCTCTCGTAATTCCTGCACGGTGCGCGAAAGCGTCCGCACGACTCCATTGACTTGTGGTTCCCACGCGTCTGTTACCAGCATGATGCGCATATAGAGGCCCTTGTTTTTTCCGTGGTGTCCTTACAGTGTGCCGCCACAAAAGGCCAATAAGGCCTGCACCACCTGTGCCTGAAGAAAGACCGTCATGCTGACCCAAACAGACATAGAAGCCATGGATGCCACCAAATATGGCGATGAAGTTGCCATGGTGCAGACGCTGATCGACCAAAGCCCCTTGCGCGGCGCGGTGCGCTCGCAAGCCCTGATGGACGCTCAAGCCATCGTGCGCAAAGCGCGCGAGCGGGCCAAACCTGTCGGCATGTTGGAAACTTTCTTGGAAGAATTCGGCCTAACAACACCAGAAGGCCTCGCCCTGATGTGTCTGGCCGAGGCCTTGTTGCGGGTGCCCGATCAGGAGACGGCTGATCGTTTGATTGCAGAAAAAATCACCAGCGGTGACTGGGGCGGGCGGGCAGGCAAGTCCGACAGCACTTTGGTCAATGCGTCAGTCTGGGGGCTGATGTTGACCGGCAAAGTCGTCGATGTTGGTGCAGAAGCGCGCAAAGACTTAGGCGCTTTCATGCACCGTCTGACGCGCAAAGCCGGTGAGCCTGTCATTCGCGCCGCCGTCGGCCAAGCCATGCGTATCATGGGCGAACAATTTGTGCTGGGCCGCACGATTGAAGCGGCTATCAAACGGGGCCAAGGCGCGATCCGCAAGCAGCACGCCAGTCATTTCTCCTTTGATATGTTGGGTGAAGGCGCACGCACGCAAGAAGATGCCACCCGCTATGCCAAGGCCTATGCCGAAGCCATTGAGGCGGTTGGCAAAACCTCTGGCGGGCTCGGGCCTGAGAAAGCCTCAGGCATCTCCGTCAAACTCAGCGCGCTCTCCCCACGCTATGACGCCCGCCAGCGCCACCAAGTGCATGAGGCGCTCTATCCGGTGGTCCTCAACCTCGCCCTGATCGCCAAGCGCTATGACATCGGCTTCTGCCTCGATGCTGAAGAAGCAGATCGCTTGGTCATTTCGCTAGAAATCCTCAATCGTCTCGCCCATGCGCCAGAGCTAGCAGGCTGGAATGGTCTTGGTCTCGCCGTTCAGGCCTATCAAAAGCGCGCGCCCAAAACGGTGGAGACGGTGATCGCCATTGCCCGTTCGTCAAGGCGGCGGATCATGATGCGCTTAGTCAAGGGTGCCTATTGGGATGCGGAGATCAAGCGGGCGCAAATGGCGGGTCGCCCGGACTTCCCGGTCTTTACCACCAAGCCCGCGACAGATGTGTCCTACCTCGCCTGCGCCGACCTGATGCTGCGCGCGCCAGATGCGATCTACAGCCAGTTTGCCACCCATAACGCCCACACTTTGGCCGCTGTCCGCTGTTTGGCCCAAGCAGCAGGCCAAGAGGCGTATGAGTTCCAGCGCCTTCATGGCATGGGCGAGACCTTATATGCCACCGCACGCGATTTGTTTGGCGACATGAATGTGCGCGTCTATGCCCCCGTCGGCGCACATGAAGATTTGCTTCCCTATCTGGTTCGTCGCCTGTTGGAGAATGGGGCCAATACCAGCTTTGTGCATGCCTTCTTGGATGAAGATGTGCCGGTGGAGCGCGTCGCAGGGGACCCGTTGACAGCCCTGGAAGCAGGGACACGGCGGCATCTAAAAGTGCCCGCGCCGCCTGCGCTTTATGGCGATGCACGGGCCAACTCCAAAGGCCTTGATCTGACACTCGCCCCCGACGTCCTTGCGTTAGAGCAAGCCATCACAGTCCAAGCTCAAAAGAGCGAAGGCCAAGGGTCTGTCGCCATTACGTCGCCGCAAAATCACAAGGTCATCGTCGGCCATATCGAGGAAACAAGCCTTGAAGCGCTTGATGCCGCCTGTGAGATGGCGCATACGGCCCAATCTGCTTGGGACCGTTTGGGCGGCTACGCCCGCAGCTTGATCCTGTTGCGCGCTGCCGATCTGATGGAGGCTGACCGCGCTCGATTGATCGCTTTGTGCTCGGCGGAGGCCGGTAAGACCTTGCAGGATTGTATCGATGAAGTCCGCGAAGCCGTGGATTTCTTGCGCTATTATGCCGCCCAAGCCGCCCAAGAGTTTCAAACACCACTTGAGCTTCCTAGCCCGGCAGGCGAGACCAATGTGCTGTCCCTGCATGGGCGCGGCGTATTTGGCTGCATCAGCCCGTGGAACTTCCCGTTGGCGATTTTCATAGGCCAGGTCGCTGCCGCTTTGGCGGCAGGCAATTCAGTCGTTGCCAAGCCCGCTGAACAGACCCCACTCATTGCCCAAGCCGCCTGCGAGATCCTCTATCAAGCCGGTGTCCCGAAGGATGTGCTGCACCTCGTTTTGGGCGATGGCCGAACAGGCGCGCATTTGGTCAGCAATTCAAAGATCGCAGGCATCGCCTTCACCGGCTCCACCAGCGTCGCGCGCCTCATCGCCCGCTCTTTGGCGCACAAGGACGGGCCGATTGTGCCCTTGATCGCCGAGACAGGGGGCCTCAATGCCATGTTTGTTGACACCACGGCCTTGAAGGAACAAGTCGTGGATGATGTCATCGTCTCGGCCTTTGGCTCTGCGGGTCAGCGTTGTTCGGCTCTGCGCTTATTGTTCCTGCCGCATGAAACGGCTGATGCGGTTCTAGACTGCCTGATGGGTGCCATGGATGAACTGGTGTTGGGCGATCCTGCGCTCCTATCCACCGACATCGGCCCCGTGATTGATGCTGACGCCCGCGCGATTCTAGAGGCGCATGAAGCCCGCATGGCGCAAGAGGCCAAGATTTTGAAGAAGATCGATACCGGCGCGCTGGCTGAGCAGGGGCATTTCTATGGCCCGTGCCTAGTCGAAATCGATAGCCTCGATGTTATGGAGACCGAGGTCTTCGGCCCGATCCTGCATGTGATCCGCTATCACCCCGAAGCGATTGAAAGCGTTGGTGCGGCCTTGGCGCACAAGGGCTATGGCCTCACGCTGGGCTGCCACACAAGGCTCGATAGCTTTGTTGAAGAGGTTGAGGCGGCTGTTCCTGCCGGCAATTATTACGTCAATCGTACGATGACGGGCGCGGTGGTCGGCGTTCAACCCTTTGGCGGCGAAGGCCTATCGGGCACCGGCCCAAAGGCGGGCGGACCCCATTATCTGCACCGCTTCGCCACCGAGCGCACCAAAACCATCAACCGTGCCGCACAAGGCGGCGACCCGCGACTGTTTAACTTGTAGGGCTATTTCAGCAGGGACAAAACAAAACTTATCCCCCTCCCATAAAGCCTCGCATAACCTAGTCCCATCTCCGACGAGAGGGCGTTGTTGCTGCAACGGCGACACCGGTTGGGGATGGGTAAGCGGGCTTATGCCTCCGCAAAGGCCGTGTTCGAGTGTGTTCACGCAATCAGAATTGTCGGGCGGCGCTATCGCGAGCAAAGCGAAGCTTCGCGCCGTTCCAAGTCAAGTGAATGGGTCATGCGCCAGCGCGCAGGTTAGCTCAAAAACGCTACCAAGGCGTCCCGAAATGCGGGTTCGGCCACCGCGCTCAAATGATTGCCGGGCACCAGCTGACAGGTGGCATTGCCGAGTGCAGCAGCCAAGGCCATTGGGTCGCCATTGTCGCGGTCCTGATCGCCATTGACGACGAGGACAGGGGTCTTGATCGTGGTCAAAACCTCACGTGAGGTGGAGACTTGGGTAGAGAGGACCCCCAGGGCCGCCTCTGGGCTCATGCCGCGTTGTTTCAGGATCGTTTGGATATAGGCGCCAGCCCGCGCATCTTTGGCGTTAGGGCCATTTCTGATGCCGTCCTCAAAATAATCCTTACGTGTTCCGACCGTTGTGATGCCTGCCTCACCCATGCCACCTAGAAAGACTTTGGTAGGACGGCTATGGCCGCGCGCCAGCATCCGCACGGCTGTGCGTGCACCCAAGGAATAACCGACGAGATCAAAGTCCGTGATGCCAAGTTGGGCCAACAGGACTTCTTGATCCTGAGGAAGTGCATCTTTGGGATAAGCGGCTGGGCTCGTAGGCGCGTCGGATTGCCCATGACCGCGCAAGTCTGGCAAGATGATGCGTCGCCCGGTTGAGGCCATCGCGCTGGCGAGGCCGGGGTCAATCCAATTCAGCTGGGCACTCGCCAAGAAGCCATGCAGAACCAGTGTTGGCCGACCATTTGGCGAACCAGTTTCAGTCCAAGCCAGATTTAGGCCGTCAAACGTCTTGAAGCGCGCGGTTCTGTAGTCCATGTCCGTCTGATGACCTCACCTCTGCCGCCCCCATTCATTTTTGTCGAAGGCGTTCGCAATTTCCGCGACTTTGGCGTCTATCCAACCCAATCCGGCCAGACTGTGCAAGCAGGAAAGCTCTTCCGCTCTGCCAATTATGCGCAAGTAACGGACGCAGGCCGGGCGAAATTCCGCGAGACGGGGATTAAGGTCGTAGTTGACCTGCGCCGTAGCCAAGAGCGCGAGATGCAACCAAGCCAGTTGGACGGGCTAGAGGTTGAGATTCTATCGTCAAACTTGGGCGATGGCGATGGGGTGACGCTGCCACCACATCTGCAATTCATCCGCGATACCGACCTGACGCAGCAAGCCACCCACGACCACATGATGTCGTCCTATCGGCGCATCCCGTGGGAGCCCCAGCATCTGACGCTCTTTTCCGAAACCTTCGACCGCTTGGCTGAGGGAAAAGGCCCAGTCGTTATCCATTGCGCAGCAGGCAAAGATCGGACGGGCATCTTATGCGGATTGATCCTCTATGCGCTGGGGGTCGATTTGGAGCGGATTGAGCATGATTATCTATTGACCAATCACGTTGCCCACGACCCCAATTTGTTGGCCCAATATGCCATGATGATGGGCAGCCAATTTGATAAGCATATTGACCCAGACGCACTGATGCCCATGGTCGGTGTGCATCAGGACTTCTTAGTTGAAGCTTGGGCCGAGATGGCACGACGCGATGGCGGGCTTGATGGCTATTTGGAGCGCCTCGGCGTAGATGCCGCCAAGAAGCGCGCCTTAGCGGATTATTTGTTGACGGCCTGATGGGTTAGATGTTTGCACGCTTGAAAAGTCTGGTTACAGTCGGACCATGAGCTGGAAACCTGAGATCGAACAACTCCGTGCCCGCGAGGCCCTCTCCGAACAAATGGGTGGGGAAGAACGGGTGGCCCGCCAAATAGCGCAAGGCAAATCCACCGCCCGCGCCCGGGTTGATGCCCTGTTGGATCCCGGCAGCTTCCATGAAATTGGCAAGATTGCCGGTGTCGCAGATTACAATTCAGATGGCTCCCTCAAGAGCTTTCTGCCGTCCAATATGGTGACAGGTCGTGGACGGATTGACGGTCGTCCGGTTGGCGTGATTGCCGATGATTTCACCGTACGCGGCGGAGCGGCCGATGCTGCCATCTGGCAAAAAATGGTGCAGGCCGAGAAGTTCGCCGGCGAGTATCGCATGCCCTTGATCCGCATGGTGGATGGCACAGGCGGTGGCGGCAGTGTGAAGATGCTGGAAAAGGACCCGCGCACCTACATCCCGGAGACACCGGGCTGGGAAGTTGTGGTCGCCAATATGGGCCAGATCCCGGTCGTGTCGCTGGCATTAGGGCCTTGTGCTGGACTTGGTGCCGGACGGGTGGCTGCCAGCCATTATTCAGTGATGGTCAAGGGCCTCAGCCAAGTCTTTGTCGCAGGCCCGCCTGTGGCGCGGGCCATTGGCGAGGACATCGACAAAGAGGGTCTTGGTGGTTGGGAAATCCAAGCGCGCAATGGCGTCGTCGATGAGGCAGTCGACAGTGAAGCCGAAGCCATGGCCTATGCGCGGCGCTTCCTCTCTTACCTGCCGGGCTCTGTGGATGATTTGCCGGCGCGTGCACCAAGCCTAGACCCCGCCGATCGTAAGGAAGAATTCCTCCTCTCCATTGTGCCGCGCGACCGGGTAACGCCGTACAAGAGCCGGAAGATCGTTGAAGCTTGCGTCGATGCCGGCACGTTCTTTGAGATGGGTAAAGCCTGGGGCCGTTCAATCATTACGGGTCTTGCGCGCATCGATGGCTGGCCCGTCGCCATTATGGCGGGCGACCCTTACGTACTTGACGGGGCTTGGACGGCGGATGCCGCCCACAAGGTCGAGCGCTTTGTTGACCTCGCGAACACCTTCCATTTGCCTATCGTCCATTTCGTCGATTGCCCAGGCTTTGCCGTCGGTCGTAAGCATGAGCAAGCAGGCGTCACCCGTGCGGGGATCCGGGCGATGAGTGCGATTTATCAAGCACGCGTGCCTTTCTGTGCGGTGGTCATGCGCAAGGCCTATGGGCTTGCGGGTTCTGCCATGTTCAACCCCTCGCGCGCTAAGGCTCGCTTCTGCTGGCCGTCAGGTGACTGGGGCAGCTTACCGATGGATGGCGGGGTAGAAGCAGCGTTCCGGCGGGAGTTGGAAGCCCATCCAGACCCAGCCGCCCGCTTGGCAGAGATTAAAGCTTGGATGGAAGGGCTGCGCAGTCCCTTCCGCACGGCTGAGAGCTTTTATGCCGAAGAGATTATCGACCCGCGCGACACGCGACCGCTCTTGTGCGAGTGGGTAGGCCTTGCCCGCCGCGTCCTGCAAACTGGACCGGTGAGTACGCATATGCGGCCTTGAGTCTGGCCTTCAGACTAAGGTGTGTCGACGCACGACTTTGGGATTGGAAGTGGCAGCATGCTGGCCTAAGATCAGCCCATGACACATCCTGTAGGCCCCGATTCCCGCGTAACCCTTGTTGACGGCTCTGGTTACATTTTCCGCGCGTTCCATGGCCTGCCGCCATTGACGCGCAAAAGTGACGGGGCACCAATTGGCGCGGTATCTGGCTTCTGCAACATGATTTTCAAACTGCTGGCCGATGAGCGTGATGGCGATCAGCCCACCCATTTGGCCGTGATCTTTGACGCGTCCGGCCCGACATTTCGCAATGACATTTACCCCGCTTACAAAGCCAATCGCCCCCCAGCGCCGGAAGACTTAGTGCCGCAATTCCCGATGATCCGGGAAGCCACCCGCGCCTTTGGCCTGCCCTCCATTGAGCTAGCTGGCTATGAGGCCGATGACCTGATCGCCACCTATGCGCGGCAGGCTGCGGAGAAGGGTGCGAAGGTCCGCATCCTGTCGTCTGACAAGGATCTGATGCAGCTGATTACCGACAAAATCTTCCTCTATGATCCGATGAAGGACCGGCCTATGGGTCCCGAAGCCGTCATGGAAAAATTCGGCGTCGCCCCAGAGCAAGTCATCGACGTGCAATCCTTGGCTGGCGACAGCACGGATAATGTGCCCGGTGCACCCGGGATTGGCGTGAAGACCGCTGCGGAATTACTGGGCATTTATGGCAACCTAGAAACCCTGCTGGACCGCGCTGAAGAGATCAAGCAGCCCAAGCGGCGCGAGACTTTGATCCAATTCCGGGAACAGATTGAAATCTCTAAACGTCTCGTCACCCTGATGGATAATGTGCCGGTGTTGGAGCATCTCGAGCATTTTGGTGTGCGCGAACCAGAGCCGACTATATTGCTGGATTTCTTACGCAACATGGAATTGCGCACGCTCACAGGCAGGGTGGAAGCCGGGCTTCGCCGCGATGGCTTTGTTGCCGATAAGGCCGAACATAGCCAGCCCGCGCCTCTAAGTTCCATAAAGGCTGTGCCTTCACGCAGCGAAGACAGCGCGCCCACAAACCATGCGGCTATCCCCGCTGCAGTCTATAGCCCCATCGATACCAAGGCCTATGAAACCATTACAAGTCTTGCCCGCTTGGATGACTGGCTAGCCCGGATTCAAACGCAAGGCTATGTCGCCTTTGATACTGAGACGGCCTCCCTAAATAGTGTGAGCGGACATTTAGTGGGCCTGTCGCTAGCGGTAGAGCCCGGCATTGCCTGCTATATTCCCCTCGGCCATCGCGGTGCGGGCGATGTCGGTGTGACGGGGGACCTGTTTGGCGGCGGCCAAGACACGGTGGCGAAATTACCCGGTCAATTAGAGCTGGCCGATGTTCTGGCCCGCCTGAAGCCCATTCTGGAAGATGATGCGATCCTAAAGATTGGCCAAAATCTCAAATATGATGTCTCGGTTATGGCCCAGCATGGTATAGCCATTAGCCCGATTGACGACACCATGCTGATGAGTTTTGCCCTCGATGCTGGTCGCAATTCGCACGGCATGGATGATCTTTCACTCCGTTTGCTGGCCCATCAACCCATCGCGTTCAAAGATGTTTGTGGCACCGGCAAATCGCAGATCAGCTTTGACCAAGTCCCACTGGACCGGGCCACCGCTTATGCCGCTGAGGACGCTGATGTGACGTTGCGGCTGTGGCACATCTTGAAGCCGCGCCTCGTACAGGAACGATCGACCACGGTCTATGAAACCCTTGAGCGGCCCCTGGTGCCGGTGATTGCCGGGATGGAGCAGGCCGGCGTGAAAGTCGATGTGGCCGAGCTTTCGCGGCTATCGCTTGACTTTGCCCAACGCATGATTGGGCTAGAAGCCCAAGCCCATGAACAAGCAGGTGAAGTCTTCAATCTAGGTAGCCCCAAACAATTGGGCGACATCTTGTTTGGCAAGATGGCTTTGCCTGGGGGCAAGAAAACCGCGACGGGCCAATGGGCAACAGGGGCTGATGCGCTGGAAGATCTGGCCGCCCAAGGTCACGAATTGCCGCGCACCTTGGTCGATTGGCGGACTTTGGCCAAGCTTAAGAGCACCTATACCGACAATCTGAAGGATGCGATCGACCCCACCACGGGCCGGGTCCATACCTCTTACAATATGGTGGGCGCGGCTACGGGGCGGCTGTCCTCAACCGACCCCAATTTGCAAAACATCCCCATACGCACCGAGGAAGGGCGCAGAATTCGCCGCGCCTTTGTAGCAGAGCCCGAAAATGTTCTAATCTCGGCCGACTATAGCCAGATTGAACTGCGCCTGCTTGCCCATGTCGGCGATATTCCGCAATTGAAAAAGGCCTTTATCGAGGGCTATGACATTCACGCCATGACGGCGTCGGAAATGTTCGGTGTGCCGCTGGAAGGCATGGACCCAATGATCCGCCGCAAGGCCAAGGCGATCAATTTCGGGATCATTTATGGCATTTCCGCCTTTGGCTTGGCACGCCAATTGTCGATACCGCAGGGTGAAGCGCGCGATTACATCGCCACCTACAAGCAACGCTTCCCCGGTATTCAGGCCTATATGGACCAAATGAAGGCCATGGCCCGGGAAAAGACTTATGTCGAGACCATCTTTGGCAGACGATGCTGGGTGCCCGGCATCAACGCCAAAAGCCAAGCTGAGCAGGCCTTTGCCGAACGCCAAGCTATCAATGCGCCCTTGCAAGGGGCTGCGGCCGATATCATCAAGCGCGCCATGATCCGCCTGCCAAAAGCGCTGAAAGATGCGGGATTACGGGCCAGAATGTTGCTGCAAGTGCATGACGAGCTTGTATTTGAAGCGCCTTCAAGCCAAGCCGATGCGACATGCGCTCTGGTTGCCGATGTGATGGAGAAGGCTGCTCTGCCGGCAGTGGCCTTGTCTGTGCCTTTGGTGGTAGAGGCACGCGCCGCACTCAATTGGGCCGAGGCCCACTAAACCAATTAGCTCCCTCAGGGATTTGTACCGATGAAATTCACTTTGGCTTGGCTGCAAGATCATTTGGCCACCGACGCCCCATTGTCAGCTGTGCTCGACGCCATGACCATGGCGGGCCTTGAGGTTGAGCATTGGGAGGACCCAGCTGACAAACTGAAAAATTTTTCAGTCGCGAAGATCATCTCTGCCGAGCGTCACCCAAATGCCGACCGCCTACAAGTTTGCCAAGTTGAAACCTTTGAAGGCATGAAGGAAATCGTCTGCGGCGCGCCCAATGCGCGTCCCGGCCTGACGACCGTTTATGCACCTTTGGGCACCTATATCCCCGGGAGCGGCATCACCTTGGAACCTCGTGCGGTGCGTGGTGTGGTGTCAAATGGTATGCTGTGCTCTGCGGCTGAACTTGAAACAGCCGAAGAAAGCGATGGCATTCTTGAGTTGGACGACGCTCTAGCGGTCGGTACTCCAGCCGCAGCGGCGTTGGGCCTTGCTGACGCCGTCATCGACTTTGAAGTCACGCCAAATCGCCCCGATTGGCTGGGCGTCGTGGGTATCGCGCGCGAACTCGCTGCGGCGGGCCTAGGGCAACTGAAAGATCATTCAGTCAAGTCTGTTTCGGGCGATTTTCCTTGCCCGGTCGCAGTCACCATCGAGTCCCCTGATGCCTGCCCCGCCTTTGCCGGTCGCCTGATCAAGGGCGTAAAGAACGGCCCAAGCCCCAAATGGTTAGCTGATCGCTTGCGCGCCATCGGCCTGCGCCCGATCAATATTTTGGTCGATATCACCAATTTCATTTCCTATGATCGGGCGCGCCCGTTGCACGTCTATGATGCAGCAAAACTTTCCGGCGGAATTGTTGCGCGCATGGGCCAGACTGGCGAGAGCTTTGTGGCGCTTGATGGCAAAAGCTATGAGCTGACCGCCGCCATGTGCGTGATTGGCGATGCATCCGGCCCGTTGGGCTTAGGTGGGATCATGGGCGGCGTCTCGTCTGGATGTTCCGATGACACGGTCGATGTTTTTGTTGAAAGTGCGCTGTTCGCGCCCCTTAACATTGCGCAGACCGCGCGCGCCTTGGGCATTCAATCGGACGCGAAATATCGGTTTGAGCGCGGCGTAGATTCGGGCTTCATGGTCGATGGGCTTGAGCTCGCCACGGCCATGATCCTCGAGCTTTGCGGCGGGACAGCTTCACACGTGGTTGTAGCGGGCGAAGTACCAGCCGCACCTGAATCAGTGCCTTTCGCGACCAAGGAAGTGCATCGTTTGACGGGCTTGGAACTTAGCGACGGTGAAATTGATACCATCTTGTCTGCTTTGGGCTTCTCGCCTGAAGTGACCGGCGCTGGCCTCCGCAAAGTCGGTGTACCAAGCTGGCGGCGCGATGTGGCGGGTTCGGCTGACCTTGTTGAAGATATTGCTCGCATTGCAGGCTTTGATCGTCTGCCAACAGCCAAACTACCAGAGCGCAAAGGCCGGAAAGAACCCCTGCTGACGCCCGCGCAAAACCGCGTCCGCGTGGGGCGTCGCAGTCTGGCCGCCCGTGGCTGGATGGAGGCCGTCACGTGGAGCTTTGCCAGCCGCGCGACGTGTGAGTTATTTGGCGCAGCCCAAGGCGGCGGAGCCTTGGTTTTGGCCAACCCCATCGCCTCTGACTTGGATTGCATGCGACCTAGCGCGCTTATCCATTTGCTGCTGGCTGCACAACGCAATACAGACCGGGGCTTTGGCGACCTCGCTTTGTTTGAAGCAGGCCCGATCTACAAAGGTGATGGCCCTAAGGATCAGGAAATGGTCATTGCGGGGGTCACGCGCGGGGCGATCCGTCATTGGAGTGGCACCGAGAAGCCAGACGTCTTCACGGTAAAGGCCGATGTCTTGGCCATGCTGGATGCGATGGGCGCGTCGACCGGCGGCATGCAGGCCGTTCAAGGCGCGCGCGCCTGGTGGCACCCCGGTCGCTCGGGCACGTTCAAGCTAGGTCCCAAGACGATCTTGGCAGAGTTTGGCGAGCTTCACCCTCGCGTGTTGAAGGAATTGGGCGTCGATGGCCCGGTTTATGGCTTTGAGTTATTCTTGGATGCTCTGCCACCCGCCAAGGTGAAGGTCGGCAAGACCAAAGCCAAGCTTGAGGCTTCTGCCTTCATGCCACTGACGCGCGACTTTGCCTTCGTCGCCAAGGCCGATCTGCCGGCAGGCGACCTGATCCGCGCCGTTGCTCAAGTCGATAAATCCTTGATTTCAGAGGTTAGTTTGTTTGACCGCTATCAAGGCCAAGGCGTCGCGGACGGTGAAGTGTCCTTGGGCCTGGAAGTCACGCTCCAGCCTCGCGAACGGACCTTGACGGATGCAGAGATCGAAGCCGTCAGTACAAAGATCATCGCTGCGGCGGCAAAGCTCGGTGCTCGCTTGCGCTAGAGGGAAGTGATCTCGGGCGTTTGAGACTAAACGGCTTTCTTACCGCACACTTGGCGGGTCAGACTTGGGATATTCATAAAGCACGATCACATTGCCATCCCAGTCGAGGAAGCCTTGTTCGGTCCCATCTCCTTGCCCGACCGACGCCAAGACCCGCGCGCCAAAAACGGTGAGGCCCATGGCTTTGGCCTTGGAAATGATCTCAGCCAATCGGCCATTGGCATTGATGACTGCGCCAGTGGTGCGAATGCCGGACTTGGGTGCTAGGGGGACGCCCTTGACCTCCAGCAAGGCCAATGTGCGCACTTGGGTTGGTCCCGCACTTAAGGTGCAAAAGCGCATCTGGGCTTCTTTCGGGATATTGAACACTTCGCGAGAATAGGAATTGGGTCCAGACGTGGTGATTGCACCGGGTTGGAAGCCCATGACGTCACGCCACAGGGTTAAAGCACGCTCCATATCGGTAACAACATAAAGTTGGCGCTTATAGTAGGAGCCCGCATACGGAGCTTCTGCGGCTTGCGGGGGAGTAGCATGCTGCGCCAGCGCAGGAACTGCAATGAACGCCGACAACACCACCCAAAGGGCTGCAAATCTAAATCTAAGCTGTCGATCCACCTTAAAAGCTCCCAACAAGGCCAAAACAAAGTCATGGACTGGCGCGGTTTCGAATTGACGTCAGCTTATATCGGGTTAAATGTCCGGACAAATGAAAATGTTTCGCTCACTCCTCTTTGTTCCGGGCTCCCGGCCAGACCGCTTTGAAAAGGCGCTGGCGGCAGGGGCTGACTCCATCTGCATTGATCTTGAGGACGCTGTGCCGCCAGAAGATAAAGCCGCCGCCCGCGCCGGGGTCATTGGCTGGCTGGAAGCCAATTCAGAGAGCCACCCCGATTGCGCCATTGGCGTGCGGATGAATGGCCTCGACACTTTGGATGGCCTCAAAGATATCATCGCCTTTAGCGAGACCAAAGGCCGCCCAGATTTCTTTATGATCCCAAAAGCTTCTTCTTATTCAGCCCTCGCCAACTTCGAGCAATTGCTGCATTTGCGCGACCTAAATCAGAAGCGCGTGGCGCTTTGGGCTGTGATCGAAACCGTTTTAGGGCTCAAAAATGCGGCAGACATTGCCGGAACTTGCGGGTCGCGCGGTGGCGTGTTGTTCGGAGGTGCCGACTATTCGCTCGCCATTGGCACTGGCATGGACTGGGAAGCCCTATTTCATGCCCGCTCGACATTGGCCACGGAGGCGCGTGTCACCAATGGGGGCTTGATGGATGTGCCTTATCTGAACGTGAAAGACGAAGAAGGTCTGCGTGCGGAATGCGTGCGTGTTAAAGCACTGGGCTTTGACGGAAAAGCCTGCATTCACCCAAGCCAAGTCGCCATCGTCAATGAAGTATTCTCCCCCTCTGAAGCGGAGTTAGACTGGGCGAAGCGCGTCATTGAGGCTGGCCTGTCGCAGGACAATCGGGCTGTACTGCTTGACGGTAAGCTCCTTGATATCCCCGTTTATCTGCGTGCAGAGCGCATTTTGTCCAAAGCAGGAATGATCTAATCATGGTCCGTAACGTGAAAGAAGTTGGCCCCCAACGCTACCGCGAAACATTTGGTCGCTATTTTGAGGACTTCATCGTTGGCGACATCTATGAGCATCGCCCCGGCAAGACCATCACCGAATATGAAAACCACATGTTCACGCTGATGACGCTGAACACGCACCCGATGCATTTTGACGCGCAATTCGCCGCGGCCAGCGAGTTCAAAAAGAACCTTGTCGTCTCGCCTTATACATTGGCACTCTGCATCGGGATGAGTGTGACCGATACGAGCCAGAAGGCGATCGCCAATCTGGGCATGGATGAAGTGAAGTTCACCGCACCTGTCTTTGCTGGTGATACACTCTATTCAGAAAGCGAAGTCCTCGCCAAACGCGAAAGCGCCTCGCGCCGTGGCCAAGGCATTGTGACCATCGTCACCAAGGGCTTTAATCAAGATGGCGTCATGGTGTGCACCTTCAAGCGCAACATGCTGATCCCCGCTCGCGGGCATGCCGTTGAGGATAAGGTCGGGAACTACTGATCGAATTTGGATAATGTCAGGCGCTGCCTGCGAAGGAGACTAAGACCATGGCAGATGGAAATTTTGGACATATCAGCGAAGCAGATGAGCGCCAGATGCTGGACGCCATCCAGAAGTGGATTGAGAAAAAAGTCGCCCCTGTGGCGATGAAGCTGGAGCATGACAACGAATGGCCAGCCGACCTCGTCAATGACATGGCGGAACTGGGTCTGTTTGGCGCGATCATCCACCCTGACTACGGTGGCCTAGGCCTGTCCGCGACCACCTATTCCAAGATCGTGACCATGATCTCGCAAGAATGGATGAGCCTGACAGGCATTTTCAACTCGCACCTGATGATGGCCACTGTCGTGCAACGCTTTGGTACCGACTATCAGAAGGAATATTGGCTGCCCAAGTTTGCCACCGGTGAGATGCGCGGTGGCCTTGGCCTGACAGAGCCTGATGCGGGCACAGACTTGCAAGGCATCCGGACGGTCGCGCGCCGCCAAGGCGACAAATACATCGTTAACGGCACCAAGACCTGGATCTCCAACGCCATTGAAGGCCATTGCGTCGCCTTGCTGGTCAAGACTGACCCCGATGCCCAGCCCCGCCATAAGGGCATGAGCATGCTGATCGTGCCCAAGATTGATCCTGAAACCAAGGTTCCACTCAAGGGCGTCAAGAACGGCAAAAAGCTGGAAAAGCTCGGCTATAAGGGCATCGATTCTGGTGAGTTCATTTTTGAAGACTATGAAGTCGATGCGAAGAAGAGTTTGGTTGGTGGCGAAGAAGGCAAGGGCTTTGTTATGGCCACGGGCGGATTAGAGATCGGCCGCGTCAACATCGCTGCCCGCTCGGTCGGGATTGCCAAGCGGGCTTTGGCTGAGAGCGTCAAGTATTCCCAAATGCGCAAGACGATGGGCAAGCCAATTTGCGAGCATCAGGCCATTCAGCTGAAGCTGGGCGAAATGGCTGCCAAAACGCGCGCCGCAGAGCTTCTGACCCAGGATGCGGCTGCCGCCTTTGACCGGGGTGAGCGGATCGACATGGAAGCCGGCATGGCGAAATTCTTCGCCTCTGAAACTGCAGTTGAAGTCTCGCTGGAAGCCATGCGCATCCATGGCGGCTATGGCTATTCCAAGGAATATGTCATCGAACGCCTCTATCGCGACGCGCCTTTGATGTGCATCGGCGAAGGTACCAATGAAATGCAACGCATTATCATCGCTAAGCAATTGGTGGCCCGCAATCCGATTTAGGGGGGCAATTAGAGCTGGATTTGAAATCTGATTGAACCGCGGATCATGCTCGTATATACATGTATATACGAGCATCGGAGGCAGGTATGGCGACGCACAAAACGAGGACGTTTAAAAGCGGCAATAGCCAAGCGGTGCGTTTGCCCAAAGCGCTGGCCTTTCCAGACGGCACGGAGCTGGAAATGAAACGCGATGGGGACGTTGTTACCCTTCGGCCAACGCTGCGATCCGGCAAGATCAGTTTCAAGCAAATGATGGCTGAGCTACGCAAACTGCCTGACGTCACCGATATTGAAGTACGCGAATCTGACATTTTTCCCGAGCGCGAGGGTCTATGAGCGGACTTTACTTGCTCGACACCAGTGTCGCAACTGAAGTACGCGATCGCAGTCAGGCCATTCTTGATAAGCTAGATCAATTGAACGGACGGTTTGCGATTTCTGTAATCACGCGGGTGGAGCTTGAAGGTGGCGTTCATCGGGAGCCAACTTCTGCCGCATTAAGGCGTCAGCGACTTGATGTATTTTTTTCGCATATGCCGGTCCTCCCTTTCGAGGAGAAAAATGCGGATCGGTATGGATTTATCTTGCAGTCTTTCGGGTTTTCCCGCCGTAAAATCCTAGACCGCATGATTGCTGCCCAAGCCCTCAATGCTAAGGCAACTTTGGTGACCCTCAATCCGCAAGACTTTGAAGAAATCACAGACTTACAGGTGCTTGGATGGTGAAAACGTGGCGAACCGGTTCTTGCCATTGTGGCGATATACGCTTTTCTGTGAGGGCCCCAGATCAAGTTGAGGTGGAGGCCTGCAATTGCTCCATCTGCGCCCGCACGGGCTTCGTGCATCTCATTGTGCCGCTAGACGATTTCAAACTCGAGGCCGGGGCCGATAAGCTCACCTCTTACCGCTTCAATACCGGCGTCGCCAATCATACCTTTTGCAGAAAATGTGGCGTGAAGGCGTTTTATACCCCCCGCTCCAACCCCGATGGGGTCAGCGTCAACGCCAATTGCTTTGATCCTGGTCAAGCGCCCGCCCTGTCAATCGTGCCGTTTGATGGCCAGAATTGGGAAGCCAATGCCGCCAAACTGGCGCATAAGTCTGCTCCACCCACGAAAGGGGAAACAGCATGAAACTTTCACTCTATGCCAGCGCGTTGGTTGGTTGCATCGCACTATCGGGCTGCATTGCCGGAACCATGGGGAGAGCGAAAGATGCTGCACCCCCGACTACGGTCGCCTCGGTTGACCTCAATAAATATGCGGGCAAATGGTATGAGATTGCGCGCTATCCAAACAGCTTTCAGAAGAAGTGTGAGGGTGTCACCGCTGAATATGCGCTTCGCCCAGATGGCCGGGTCGGGGTTACCAACACCTGTGCGACGGGCACCAGCGATGGTAAGCCACGCAGCGCTGAAGGCGTAGCGGCCGTCATCGCGGGCTCAAACAATACGAAACTAGCAGTAAACTTCGCGCCCATTCCATTGCCAAAAGGGCAAGGCAATTATTGGGTACTCTATCTCGATCCCAATTATCAAACGGCCTTGGTCGGAAGCCCGAATGGTGCCTATTTGTGGCTTTTGGCCCGCACCAAGTCGATCACGACCGAGCAGCGGGCTGCGCTTAATGCCGCCGCAGAGCGCAACGGCTTTCGCACAGACCTCCTCAAAGAGACGGTTCAACCCTGATGCAGGCGGCTAACCTCCCCCTCAAGGGCATCAAAATCCTGTCGATTGAGCAATATGGCGCAGGGCCTTATGGCACCATGCTGTTGGCGGATCTCGGGGCAGAGGTGATCAAGATTGAAGCGCCCAGCATGGGGGGTGATGTTAGCCGCGCCACGGGTCCGTACTTTCTGGGCGAGCAGGACAGCCAATTCTATCAGACTTTCTCACGCGGCAAATCGTCGGTCGCGCTGGAAATCAAAAGCCTGGAAGGCCGTGCGCAGTTTGAGGCTTTGGTCAAAGAGGCCGATGCGGTAGCCAATAATCTTCGTGGCGATCAGCCCGCCAAGATGGCGATCACCTATGACGACCTGAAAGCCATCAATCCCAAGATCGTCTGCGCCCATCTTTCCGCCTACGGACGGGATAATGATCGCGCCTCTTGGCCGGGCTATGATTATCTGATGCAGGCAGAAGCGGGCCTGATGTCCATGAGTGGGGAGCCAGATGGGCCACCGGTTCGGTGTGGTCTGTCGATCATTGATTTTCACACCGGCAGCCAATTGGCCGTGGGCCTGTTGGCCGGCATTTTGGGCGCGCACCGCTCAGGGCAAGGCTGCGATATTGATGTGGCTTTGTTTGACACCGCCCTGCACCAACTCTCCTATCCAGCCACCTGGTACTTGAACGAAGGCGTGGAAGTGGGTCGCTTGCCCCGCGGAGCGCATCCCTCCATCGCGCCCAGCCAAGCCTTTAAGACCCAAGATGGCTGGCTGATGCTGATGTGTCAGACCCCAAAATTCTGGGAGATATTCTGTGCCAAAGTTGGCCGCACAGACCTGTTGGCCGATCCCCGCTTTGCCAGCATCCCGACCAGACGGGCGAATTTGGCCGACTTGACGGAGGTCCTTGATGGTGTGTTGAGCAGCCAATCCACTGCTGCGTGGATCGCGATCTTGGGCGGGCATGTCCCCGTCGCGCCGATCTACGACATTGGCCAAGCCCTCGATAGCGAGCATGTCCAAGCCATCGCCATGACGGATGTCGTCGATCATCCGGACGCAAAAGATGGCCGCTTGCGGATGTTGGCCAGCCCGATCAAGGTCAATGGCAAGCGGCCAGCTGGAAAGCGGGCCCCCAAAATGGGAGAGCGCTTGTGAACAAAGGACTGGCTATAGTCGTAAGCTGCGCCCTTACGGCAATTGCTGGCTTACACTTGTACTGGGGGATTGGTGGATTCTGGCCTGGTCATGACGCTGCATCTTTGGTGGATATGGTCGTTGGTGCGCGCTCAGGCACGCCCGTGCCGCCGTTTTGGGCTTGCCTAGTCGTAGCCGTTTGCTTGTTGCTCCCTGCCTTATCCAGCATGATGATTGCTTATCGAGTCACGCCGGCTTTACCCAAATTCTTGGCTTGGATTCCAGCGGCAGCCTTGTGGTTCTCTGCTCTGGTATTTCTTGCACGTGGCTTGTCCACTTATCTCTCACCACTTGTGCTCAGCGCGCGCGGTACAGCATTTTATGAGCTTGATCGTATGCTTTATGCACCGCTATGCTTGGGACTTGCTGCGGGGTTAGTCGCAGTTTGGTTTACGCAGCCCAAAACACAATCAATTCCTAAAGTGACCCCATGAAACTCCAAGGCCTCAAAGTTCTGGACCTCTCGGCTTTTCTGCCGGGCCCACACATGACCATGATGATGGCAGACCATGGTGCCGATGTGGTGATGGTCGAGCCTGCCAATGGCGTGGGCGAACCGACCCGTGTCATTGGCTATAAGACCGAAGACGGTGTGTCGGTCTGGTTTCGCAACATTGCGCGCGGCAAGCGCAGCCTGAAGATCAATCTGAAAGACCCCGAAGCGCGGGAGTTGTTCCTCAAGCTCGCCGCAGAGGCTGACGTGATTGTCGAGGCCTTCCGGCCCGGTGTCGTGAAGCGCTTGGGTGTAGATTATGATGCCATCGCCGCGATCAATCCGCGCATCGTTTATTGCTCCATCGCGGGCTTTGGCCAAGACGGCAAATATGTGAACAAACCCGGTCATGATTTGACGATGGAAGCCATGGCAGGGCTGGTCGATCTCAACCGTGGTCTGACCGATAACAAACCCGCCAGCCCCTCCATCCCGGCAGCGGATATGGCCGCCAGCCTCATGGCGTTTGCCGCCATCATGATGGCGCTCTATCGCCGGGCGGAAACGGGCAAAGGCGATTATATCGACCTGTCCATGTATGACGCGCTTTTGTCGTGGACACCCAATGTGCTGGGCCCTGTCTTTGCCGACAATGCCCATCCGGTCGCCAAAGAAATGCGGCCGTTTGGTGGCGCGGCGATGTATCGGCCTTATGAGACCAAGGATGGGAAGTTCCTCGTCCTAGGTGGGTCAGAGCATCACTTCGCCAAGAATTTGCTCGACGCTTTGGGTCGCCCTGATCTGTTCGCTTATGCCAAGCTGGAACCCGGCCCAGGCCAAGACCCGTTGAAGCGTTATTTCGAGGAGACTTTTGCCAGCAAAACCTTGGACGAATGGAGCGCTTTCCTCAAAGACGTCGACCTGTGCTGGGCACCCGTCCGCAGTCTGAAAGATGCGATGGAGGACCCCTATACAATCTCGCGCGGCATGGTGCTGACCGATGACAAAGGCAACAAGCATTTGGGCATCCCCATCCGCTTTCGCGATGAGCCGGGGCAGGCGCGCCTCACCCTACCAGACTATGGCGCAGATTCTGAAAGCTTAGCGGCAGAGGCGGGTCTTGATACTAAGGCCATTGCCGCCTTGAAGGAGCGAGGTGCCATCTGATGACGGGTGTGACCGTCCCCGAAGCCCTTCGGCAGCAGGCGATTTGGTGCCAAGCGTTTGACTCCCGCTTTACCGCCGAGCTGTGCGACGTCATGGCCGACGACTTTGAAGCCAGTGGCATTATCGCGCATTTGACCGGGGATTGGCCCACACACCCGATCCAAGACGCATTATCGCTGCGTCTGGCGGGCGCCCTGCATGCGATTGTCCTGACTGAACCCGAAGGCGATTTAGCCCAAGTCTGGCCGCAACAAGGCCGCGACTGGACCATGGAAGAGGCTTGGCCAGTCGCGGCAGAGACATTGCGGGTGCGTGAAAGCTGGGTGCGCGAGTTCTTGAAGTCCCCACCCCAAACCAATGAAGTCCGTCGCGCGGTAGGCCTTTGGCCTGGCCTATGTGCAGCCGCTGAAGTCTTTGAGGGGCCGATGGATGTGTTGGAGCTTGGGGCATCTGCCGGGTTAAATCTCAGCATGGACCGCTTCCATTATGATGGCGGCACTTGGCAGTGGGACAGCCCCATCGACGGACCGCGTGTTGCCATGTCGACGCAATGGAGTGGCCCCGCGCCTCGCTTTCCTGCCCACGCCGCGATCCGCCATCGCGCAGCCTGCGATCAGAATCCCTTGAATGCCAGTAAGGCCGAAGACCGTCTGCGTCTGCGGTCCTATATCTGGCCAGACCAGCCGGAGCGTTTAGAGCGCCTCAATGCCGCCATGGAAATTGCCGAAGCCCAAGCGATCACCCCAGATGCGGGCGACGCGGCGGACTGGATCAAGGCCAAGCTTGCAACCCGGGCCAAAGACGCGCTGACCGTGATCTATCATTCGGTCTTTTTCCAATATCCGCCTCAGAGCGTGCGCGATGCCATCACGCACGCCATCGAGACCGAAGGCGCAAGCGCCACAGCGGAGGCACCGTTAGCTTGGCTACGCTTTGAGCCGGGTGGGACTCTGGGCAATGCCCAAAAGGGTCCCAGCATGATCTTGGAGCTGATCGAATGGCCGTCTGGCCGAAGACGGACTTTGGCGGACATCGATCCCCATGGCCGCTTCGTTCATTGGCACGGGGCATAATGGAGGCTGCCGTCAATAATGGGGTGGCTTTTGATCGGGGGGCAGGGGTTCTGAACTATCATGTTGGCGTTGCGCCTCCCGCTCCAGCATCAATTCCAACCGACGATTTAGGCGCTTAATCTCATCAGCTTGTTGATGCGACAGATCCGACAGTTCCTCGACCGTGCGCATCAAATGCATCACGTGAACTTCCAAGGCCTCAACGCGTTCTTCCATCTTCATGCCCTCTTTGTGCCACGCTCTTAAAGCAAGACTAAGAGAGTGGTGACATTATTGTCAGCATGTTTAGCCTTGTTTCTTGCCACACCGCAGACCATGTTTCAGCCACGTCTTAAGGAAAGTAGAATTCATGCGCCTAGCCCTGACTTTGACCCTGACCGCCTTCAGCCTGTTGTCTTCAGCTGCCTTGGCCCAAACCCCGACTGCCCCAGTCGCACCAGCCACAGCCTCGACACCTGCAACACCGGCCTTCACACAAGCGGCCCTGCCTTATGCTTATGGCGCGCTAGAGCCCATCGTCGACGAGGCGACCATGCGCATCCATTTTGAGCGTCACCATGGCGCGCAAGTCACAGGCCTCAATGCAGCCATCGTGGCCAATCCCGCCTATGCGGGGAAGAGCCTCGAAGCGCTTTTGGCAGCCGCCTCAACAGCCCCTGCCGCCATTCGCAACAATGCGGGCGGGCATTGGAACCACAGCTTCTATTGGAAGATTATGGCCCCCTTGGGCACAGGCGGCGCACCCTCGCCAGAGCTGACCGCCGCGATCAATCGCGATTTTGGCTCGCTTGATGCCTTCAAGACCCAATTCCGCGCCACCTCCATGGGTCGTTTTGGCTCGGGTTGGTCTTGGCTGATCGTCAAACCAGACGGGAAGCTGGCAGTCGGTTCCACCCCTAATCAGGACAATCCTTTGATGGATGTCGGCGATTTCCGCGGCAAGCCCATCCTTGGCAATGACGTGTGGGAGCATGCCTATTATCTGAAATATCAGAACAAGCGCGCCGATTATGTCGATGCCTGGTGGAGCGTGATCAATTGGAACCAGGTTTCTAAGCTTTATGCTGAAGCGGTGAAGCCATAATCAGAGTTTGGATTGCCAAACGACCTATTCTAGAAGGCCTTTGGTGACGGCAGTGCCGCACCAACGGCCTTTTTCAATTTTGTATAGGTGCCTTAGTGCGTCAAGGTCAGATTTCCTTTGGAAATCTGTCGCGCCGCGACGCAGCGAAGCTGCGACCTTGACCCGCGAAGGCTCCGCCAAATAATCTAGCCTATGGTTTTGGGACCAGAAGGGTCACTAAAACCATGTCCGGACGATTAGCTAAAAACGCGCCTGCTACCCCGCCGGCAAAACGATCACATAGTGCTTTTCCATATCTTCAAGCACCTCCCAAACGCCCTCAAAGCCGTTTGGAATGACAAAGCCATCGCCGGCTTCAACCTCGGTCACCATGCCAGTTGACGAAGTGAGACGGGCACGGCCCTTGGTGATATGGCAATATTCCACCTCGTCATAGACAACTCGCCACGAGCCGCGCGTCGCGTGCCAAACGCCTGCGAAGACGCGACTGTCGCCGCTCTCATACAGGTTCTGTGTGCCGCCTGTCGCCCCGGCGACCACAACCCGGTCGGGCTCTGGTTGCCAAGGCTCAAAAGGCTCTTTGGAATCGCGGAACAGGATGATCCGCATTAAGGCTTTGCTACAGGTGGCGCTGGAGGCGGAGGAGGCGTGACGCGTGCACCCAAATTCGACTTCACATCGCGGGCGTCAAACGCCTCGGCCCGGTCCGCTGGCTTGGGGCCCTTGCCCAAAATGATCTCAGCCGTAGCTTGAAAGCGGGTGATTTCATCATTGTCAAACCGGTCGAAGAACGGGTCATAAAAGCCATTGGACCAGAATGGGTCGTAATAGCTTACCCAGCCGTAGCGCGGGTGAAAGGTTCGGAACGAACTATAGCCAATGCCCCCGCCAAATGCCCAACGCGAACTCATGCGAGGGCGGCTGTAGGTTTTTGGATCTGTCGCGCGTTGGACAACTTGAAACCAATCATAGCCATTGTCGATGGTCACATCGGCGGCGCGTAACAAAAGCGAATCCTCGACTTGTTGGCGCGTGGTTTTCGTATTGCCGTCAAACGTGATACGAAAGCGATTGGCTTCAATCCGTTGATCGGTAAAGCCGAATTTACCTGTTGCTGCGGCTTGATATGGCGTTGGGCCAGACTTGGTTGTCGTCGTGGCACATGCCGATAGGCCCACTGTTGCAGCAAGGGCAATTAAAGTTACAAGCGTTTTCATTGCATCTCTCCACTTGCCCGTCCCGAAGCTAAACATGCGCTCAAGGGCCTCATTCGGCAAGGGTTAACCACTGTTCGCCGAGACATATTTTTGTGCTTAGGGGCCCTCTGAAGCCTGCCACACCGGCAAAACTAATGCTGGAAAGACACCCGCGAGACCTAACGCAACGTCTTCGCGGCCCGGTGCCGTCATGGCATGAAAGCCAATGGGCAGGCCGTCGATCAGGCCCATAGGCGCACTGATGGCGGGAAGGTCGCCGACATTGGCATACATGGTGGCATAGGCTTGATCGATAGGCGGGCCGACGTCGTGGTCAAAGGCGACATGGGAAACGGTAGGGCTGATGATGCCAGCCAATCCTTCACGAGCAAGACAAGCGCGCAGGCGCTCTTTGGCCAGCGCAATCGTCTCATAGGCCTGATCAATCCGCGCTTTTGGCGAATTCTTGCCGTAAAGCAGCATGGCCCGAAACTCTTTTGTTAAGCCCGACTCTGGGTCTGCCAGTTCGGTGACCCATTCGCCTGCGCCTTCAATTTCGCACACCAAGAGGCAGGCCAAAACGATGTCGATATCAGAGAAGCCCAACGCCAGATCAACTTCGACCACTTCTGCCCCTGCGTCTTTCAGGCGTTGGCAGGCAAGTTCAAACACCGGCCCAACCAACGGCGGAGGGCCAACACGATCTCGCGCCACGGCAAAACGCAGGCCCTGCATGTCAGTCAGCGGCGCTGGCGCGCCTAGAGCTTTGGCGATGGCCCACAGGGTTTCAGGATCTTTCGCTAAAGGGCCCACTTGATCCAAGGTGGTCGACAAGGGCACAACGCCAATTTGTGAAACCAAAGTTCCCGAAGGCTTCCAGCCATAGACACCGCAATAAGATGCCGGCAGACGGATAGAGCCCATCGTGTCAGTGCCCAATGCAGCATCGACAAGGCCCGCAGCAATTGCGGCACCCGAACCACCTGAGGACCCGCCAGGAGAAAAATTGGCACGCCATGGATTGATGCAGCGGCCATAGGCCTTGTTGTCGGTGGTGGCACCCAAGGCACCCTCATGCATATTCAGTGTGCCGACGATCTGGGCACCAGCAGCACGCAATGTCGCCACCACAGGCGCATCCCCAGCCGCAATTGCATGGCGCCGCGCCTCAGCCCCTGCCGTGTTGGCAAGGCCCTGAACTGCAATATTGCCCTTAATTCCGAGCTTGATGCCAGCCAGTGGCCCAGTCGTAACAGGTGGTGTTTCATCAAAGGCGATGAAGGCGTTCAGCGCCTGATTAGCGGCAAGAAGGGTTGAGTGATCCATCAGCGGTGATCTAGCAGGCGAATGGGTTTTTGTCTGGACTCAATCTGGGTCAAAGCAGCCGTACCGCCGGGCGGCACCAATTCGACTTGCGCTTCAATGCCGAGTTTACGCTTCAACGTCTCGCGATAGGCTTCTGGATTGCCGCCGCGATCTTCACACACCACGACAAGTTCATCGCGGCCTTGGGCATCGCGCATGACTTTGCAAATCCACTCGCCGGCAAAGGCTGGCAGTTCGGCCAAGATCGGCCCAACCGCTTGTGGGAAGACATTGATGCCGCGCAGCTTCACCATATTGTCGGACCGGCCGAGGAAGCCCTCAATCCGCTTAAACTGCACCCCGATTGAGCTCTTGTCGGTTCGAAATGCGCTGACGTCATGGGTGTTGAAGCGGATGATCGGGTAGACATCGTCCTTGAACAGACAGGTGACGATCAGATCACCAGTCTGTCCATCGGGCACAGGCTGGGCGGTGTCGAGGTCGCAGATTTCGACCCAATGGGCGTCTTCCATCACATAGTGACCATCGCGGTCTGGCCCTTCGCCCGCGATCATCCCGGTATCACCAACGCCATACCAATCATAGCAAGCCGCCCCTCCCCAAAGGGCGGAGACCGCGTCCTTATCTTCGCGGCCAAATTGGCCTGAGATCATTCGGATGGGGATATCGATACCCGGTTCTAGCCCTTCAGCGCGCGCCACTTCCGCGAGCTTTTTGATATAGTCGGTGAAGCCCAGAATGACGGTCGCGCCAAAGTCGCGCATTAGCGCCACTTGCGCGGCACTGCGCGTTTCAATCCCCGTGCCTGCTGACATGAAAGTCGCACTTGTCCAGCGGGTGACGGCCTCGCGAATATAATGACCGCCATTGATCATGCCGTGGCCATAGACGGAATGGACGACATCGCCGGGCCGCATGCCCTGCCAACGGAACAAACGGGCGAGCAACAGGTTCTGCACCTCCCGTGTTTTGGCCCCGAAGAAGAGCGGCTGAGGCCGCCCCGTCGTGCCGCTGGTGGTATGAAAAATCATCGGCGGTCGGGCACCTTCGGGATAGGAATCCAAACCCGCAAAGTCTCCAAACGGCGGATGAAGCGCGATACTCTCAACAATCTCTTGCTTGCCAAAAGTGGGTAGCTTGGGCAGATCGTCGAGCGATTTGATGTCACCCGCTTCGATTCCATGCTTGCCCCAAAGGCGCTGGTAGAAATGGGTTTTTGCTGCCCGGGCAACCAGCTTTTGAAACAAGCGCTCTTGATGGGCGCGCAGCTGGTCGCGACTGATGGTGGTCGCCATCTTTACAAAGTCATCGCCAATTGGATGGTCCGCCAAAAGGGCCCGATAGTCGAGGCTTTGGGCAAAGCTGGTGTGCACATCCGTCACGATAAGGTCCCTGCGGCAAGGCGGCCCAACAGGCCAACATCGGTGAGTTCAGTCAGCTGGTCAGCCGCCGCAATGAGGGCATCTTCCAGAGCAGGATTGGCGTCGCCAAAGCCGAACGCACAACACGCGCGAAACTTCGCCAGATGCGCCTCGCGGCTCAAAGGGCGTTGGGGTGTGCCCAAAAGCCTTTCGATTCCCACTTCCAGAACCCGACCATCTTTCAGAAGGGCGCGGGCAGATTGTGGCACGAACGCAGACGCTTCGGCCACATCATTGACGACCACTTGCATGCGAGCGGCTAGCTGGTGGATCGCTGCATCATTCAGACGATCGGGCGTAAAGTCCGTCAGTCCTACGTCGCCCTTGGTTAGCGCAATCGCGCCGACATAGGGCAGACACAAGCGGGCATAATTGACTTCGAGTGGCGCCGCCGCGATCGGGCGACCCACCAGATGGTGGATCAAGGGCGGGGCCGAAATCGTCAGATGCTCTAGATTATCTGCACTTAGCCCCAAGCTCACCAATTGCTGGATCATGTCGATCCCGCCGTGTGAGGCGCGCCCACTCGGGAACGGCTTCCAGCTAACTTCGGCCGCCCGCCAGGTTTGACCGAGGCTTGCCAGCACAGGCTCTAACGCGGTTTCGAGCTCAAACAGCGAGAGATACCCAAACGGGCCATCGATAGACGCCATCGGACCGGGCAGGCCTGCTTCCACCAAATCTACCGCGACAAAGGCTGACCGCGCCGCACCTGCCACGCTGGCCGCGAGCGCAGGGGTGCCCTCAACATGAGCTTGCATTGTGCCGGACGCAAAGGCGAGCGCATAGCCAAAGGCATGTGCGGTCTGATCGGCGTTGAGACCCCGTGCATGCGCCAAAGCCGCAACCGCGCCAAAGAGGCCACATGTCGCAGGCCGAAAGAAGCGGATCTGCGATTTTGCGGCAACACCGAGGCCTGCAGCCACATCCACCCCGACAGCGGCAGCCGAAACAAAGCGAGCACCGGTCAAACCTGTCCGCTGCGCCTCGGCCAAGAGGACCGGGATCACGACGGTGAATGGGTGCAGCACGGCCCCTTCATGCACGCAATCAAACTCTAAAGCATGGGCCTGAAATGCATTTACGAAAGCCGCGTGCGGCGCGGGTAAAGCCTCACCGGTTGCAAAGACATGGGCCTCAGCCCCACTACCCCATTTGGCCGCTGCCTGCCGGACACCTTCAGCATAAGGCGAGCGCGTGCCCGCAATGCCAACACCGATCAAGTCCAAAGTGAAATTGCGCACAGCCTGAACCGCTTCGGGGGGCAGGGTCGCCAAAGTAGTCGAAGCCACGTGCAGAGCTAGCTTCTGGGCCGCTGTGTGTGGCGCGCGTGCCTGTATAGACTCTGAGCTTTGGCCGGACATATTGGGGACATATCATGCTATGAGAGAAGCGCAATCACTCTGACCCATTTTGCCGAAAGAGGCCGCAAAAACGTGCAGACCATGACTTCTTCGGCCCAAAGTGCCCATCCCGTGAAGCTGTCGTCGCTGACAGGCGCGGCTGCCCTTCTGGCTGAACGGGCATGCGGTGGGCGGGTTTTTATTCCTGCGGGGCCAGTCGAGCCGTTGCGCTTGGCAGAGGCCTTTCGGGCAAGTCCCAGGCTGGCAGACGACTTATGTTTTTGCGGCTTGTTCATTCCGGGTCTCAATCGCTTTGACTGGGCGACTTTATCGCCCAAGGCCTCGGCAGAGGTTTTCCTGCCCAGTCCCGACTTTGCTGCCACCATTGCCGCAGGCCAAACGCGCGTCATACCTTGTCATTACTCAGCGGCTTGGCGCTATTTCAGGACGGCCCCGTTCAAGGCGGCGGTGTTTCATGTCGCGGCCCCCGATGCGGGAGGCTTTTGTTCGCTATCCCTGTCAGCAGATGCGAGCCCCGCTTTCTTGGACCGCGCTGTGTTCAAGCTTGGCTTGATCAATCCGAGCCTGCCGGTAGTGAAAGGCGCACCAAAGCTTCATTTGAGTGTATTGGATGCGTGGGTGGAGGCCGATGCGCCTCCGCCAGAACTCTCTACTCCTGCGCCTTCAGGCGACATAGATGCGATCGTTTATCACGTAACCAGCTTGATTGAGGATGGCGCGACCCTGCAGGCCGGGATTGGCAAGCTTCCTGGCGCGATTATGGCAGGGCTCACTGGGCGACGCGGGCTATCGATTCACTCCGGCCTGATCGGGGATTGGATTCTGCCGCTCTTAGGGGCGGGTGCGCTGGCGGATGGGGCAGAGAGCTTAAAGGCTGGAGTTATTCTGGGCAGTCAGACACTGCAGGCCCAAATGGCGCAGGAAACGCGCCTAAAGCTGATCCCGATTGCCGAGACCCACGGTGCGGCCCAGCTTGGTGCGATTGAGCGCTTTGTAAGCCTCAATGCGGCGCTGGAGGTGGATTTGTTCGGCCAGATTAATTGTGAGTTTGCAGGCTCGCGCACGCTGGCAGGTGTGGGCGGAGCGGTCGATTTTTTGCGCGGCGCGCGCCTCAGTCCGGGCGGCAAGCCGATTGTGATGGTGCAAAGCGTCGGCAAGCAAGGCGAGGCTAGGATTGTGCCCCGACTGACCACGCCGAGTGTCTCTATCGCCCGCTCGGATGCGCCGATCTTGGTGACCGAGCAGGGGGCCATTGACTTAGAGCCCTTAGACCAAGATGCCCGCGCACAAGCGATCATCTCGCTGGCTGCCCCCCAACATCGAGCCGACTTGATGTCAGCTTGGGCACAGCAAAGAGGTGCCAAAGGATGAGCGCACCCAACCCCCTCTACCGCCGCTTAGCGGACGATCTGCGCAAAGCCATTGCGTCAGGTCACTATCCAACCGGCAGCCTTTTACCCACTGAATCAGATCTATGCGCCACCCACCAAGTCTCGCGCCATACTGCCCGTGACGCGCTGCGCATCTTGACAGACGAAGGCCTGATTGAGCGCCGCCGGGGCGCAGGCTCGGTCGTGATTGCCGCCAAGCCGATTGGCCCCTTCTCGCAAGGCTGGGGTGAAATTGGTGATATTCTGCAATATGCGCGCGATACACGCCTTGTGATTTTAAGCTATGGCGCGGCGGATGCAGCCGACATTGCGGCTATGGGTCTCGACACGGCCCTCTCTTGGATCGGGATCGATGGCGTGCGCGTCCGCACTGCCGGTGGCCGGCCCCTTGCCCACACCCGCATCTGCGTACGAGCTGACCTTGCGCCACCGCGAGATGCCCTAGATGACTGGCCGCACGCCATCGCAGAATATATTGCCCGCCACGCTGGGGTTCTGGCTGCGACGATTGAACAAGAAATCTCCGCAATCAAATTGAGCCGCGAGCTGGCAAAGTGCTTGCACGAGCATGTGGGCGACCCCGCCTTGCGGACACGGCGGCGCTATCTAGATGCCTCTGGTCAGGCCTATCAGGCCAGCATTAGCATCCATCCGGGCGAACATTTCACATACTCGATGGCCGTCAGCCGTTAACTCACCATCATCATGAGGCCAACCCCGGTTGCGGAGATGGCGGCAATAATGGCGGTCTGGATCAAAAGTGCGCCCACAGCCCGTGGCCCCAAGAGCATCACCCCTTTGATCGACGTATTGGCTCCCAAGGCGACCATAGAGATGATCAGGCAGATGCTGGACAATTTGGTCAATGCAGCAATGCCCGTGGGCGTTAGCCAACCGGTGTTGGCAACGACAATTGCGGCCACAAAGCCTAACAGAAATACAGGGACAGTGGCTTCATTTTCTTCCTGTTCGCCCTCTTTGCGGTCGCGCCAAGACAAAATCATCAAGAGGCCAAAGATCACAACTGGCATCATGGCGACGCGGATCATTTTAACGGTGGTCGCAGCCGGAGTGGCCGCTTCGCCATAGACATCCGACGCCGCCACTACTTGGGCCACTTCGTGGATAGACGCGCCCAGAAACACTGCAGACGGGATCATCGGGATGTTGAAGAAGTGGCAGAGCGCCGGATAAGCCACCACAGCGATGGTGCCAATAATGGTGATGCTGGCCACAGTCGCCACCACATCGCGCTCGACATTAGAATTTGGTCGCCGTGCAAGGACGGTTGCAATCGCCAAAGCCGCAGAGGCTCCGCAGATGGCGACAGACGTGGCGGTCAAAAATGCGGTTGCACGCGGCAGCTTTAAGGCACGACCTGCCAAATAGCCTAAGCATAAGGTGCCGAAAGCCGCCGAGACCGCGATAACAGCCGGCTGCCAGCCCAAAGCCTGTAAGTCCGAAATGGTGATGCGAAAGCCCATCAAGGCGACACCGACCCGCAACAAAGGCTTGGCCAACAAATCATTGCCTGGCTTAAACGTGGGCTTGGTTAGAAAAATCGCGGCCAACATGCCCAGGAGCAGGGCTATCAACAGGGTGGGGACGCGCGTTCCTTGGGTTGGAAAATAGGCGATAGCCGCCAGAAAGAGGCCCAAGCCAACACCGGGGCCAAACTTTGTAAGCGATTTAAACATGAGGCCCCACAATCAGGCGCGCCTACCCAACGCGCCGATAACTCAGCTTAGGGCTGTTTCACCAGACTGTGCAATTGCGCCAGATGCAGCGCCATGCTTGCGGTTTCGGTGCAGGACCATGCGGTCATGCAGACAACAAATGGTCTGGCTACCGGTAGACTTAAACAGACCGGGAATTAGGCCGTGAATGATGCAGGCGAAGGCTGCACCCAACATTTGGAAACCAAAACTGAAAGCTACGCCTAAATGTTCAAAATAGCTTTCGCCGACGCTCTCTGGATGCTCGACAAATAGTTTTTTGAACATGGTTTAAGTCTCCCCTTTTTGTACGCAAAGGTTCTCACAGATTCTATGGTAAATTTTCACTTTCTTATTGAAAATCAGCCTCGATTTGATATATTTCTTCGACCATGAAGCCAGAAAATCAAAAAATTGACGAAGCAGACATTAAGCTTTTGTCCATACTTCAAACCGATGCCTCTGTATCTTTAGAGGAAATATCGTCACGTACCGCCATGTCTGCGAACACCGCTTGGCGGCGTATCAAGCGGATGGAAGAGGCGGGTATCATCGCCAAGCGGGTTGCTTTGATCGATCCAGAGACGGTCGGTCTGGGTATGACAGTTTTTGTTGCCATTAAAACGTCCGATCATTCCGATGAATGGCTGGAAAACTTCGCCCGCTCTGTCTCCGCCATTCCTGAAGTGGTAGAGTTTTACCGCATGAGTGGGGATACCGATTATCTGCTCAAACTCTTAGTCGCCTCCATCGCAGATTATGACCGGGTCTATAAGAAATTGATCCGCAGCGCGAAGTTGAGCGATGTCAGTTCCAGCTTCGCGATGGAGACCATCAAATTTACTACCGCTGTGCCTTTGCGAATTTAGCTTTTGGTACAAGTTTTTATGGTCTAAATGGCAGGTATGAGCTTAAAGCGCGTCCTCTTGATCGTGGGTGGAGGGATTTCTGCCTATAAAACCCCGGAATTGGTGCGGGCGTTGGAAAAGCGTGGCATCGGCTGTCGCGCCATTTTGACTCATGCTGGTAGCCAGTTTGTGACGCCGCTTACCTTGGCCAGCTTAACCAAGGACGATGTGCATCAAGAGTTGTTCAACCTGACCCATGAAGCCAAGATGGGCCATATTGAGCTATCGCGTAGTGCGGACCTCGTTCTTGTGGCCCCGGCGACAGCGGATCTGATTGGCAAAGTGGCCAATGGTCTGGCCAATGATTTGGCCTCAACCGCTCTTTTAGCGACCGATAAGCCCGTTTTGATGGTGCCCGCCATGAATGTGCGCATGTGGGAGCATCCCGCCGTCCAGCGCAATCTGGCCACCTTGCGCGAGGATGGCGTTCACTTCATTGGACCAGATAGCGGGGCAATGGCCTGTGGCGAATATGGGCCAGGCCGGATGGCGGAGCCTGATGCGATAGCTGCGGCGGTGGAAGCATATTGGCGGAAGGCCTCGGCGGACAAACCCTTGAAGGGCAAGCGTGCGATTGTGACAGCCGGGCCAACCTTAGAGGCCTTGGACCCCATTCGTTTCTTGTCCAACCGTTCGTCTGGCAAGCAAGGCTATGCCATTGCCCAAGCGCTGGCTGAAGCTGGTGCAGAGGTCACTTTGGTGTCAGGGCCAACCGCGCTGAACGACGTGCCTGGGGTCACCATGGCGCGGGTTGAAAGTGCGCGGGATATGCTGGCCGCCTGCCAAGCGGCTTTGCCTGCCGACATTTTTGTCGCGGTTGCCGCCGTCGCCGATTGGCGACCCGAGACCAAGGCTGAGGTGAAGCTCAAGCTAAAAGGTGACGCGAAAGCGCCTGCCATGACCTTGATTGAGAACCCAGATATTCTGGCCACCATCGCCCAAGTAGGGTCGAACAGGCCAAACTTGGTTATCGGCTTTGCCGCTGAGACCCATGACGTCTTGGCCTATGCCACTGCCAAACGGGCCAAAAAAGGCTGTGACTGGGTGGTGGCGAACGATGTCTCTGGCAACGTCATGGGCGGGGAAAGCAACCAAATCATGCTGGTTACCGCAGACGGTCAACAAAGCTGGCCCGAAGCCCCAAAGGGTCAGATTGCCGAGCGGCTGGTTGCAGCAATCGCAACCCATTTCGGCGTAGCAACAGCCTAGAACGGCCAGAAGATGCCTAGCATCAACAGCCCGACGACGATGCGGTAATAGGCAAAGGGTGCAAAGCCCATGCGCTGCACGACGCCAATAAACAGCTTGATCACGAAAATCGCGGTGATGAAGGAGACAAGGAAGCCTATGGCGACCAAGATCAAATCCTGCCCACCTTGCGCCAGCAAAGCTTCGCGATTGCTCCAGCCTTCATAGGCAAAGACGCCAACCATTGTGGGGATGGATAGAAAGAAACTGAACTCCGCCGCAGGCTTGCGGTCCACGCCCAACATCATGGCTCCAATAATGGTAGCGCCAGATCGCGACATGCCGGGGATCAGCGCCAAACACTGGCACAGACCAATCTTCAACCCCATGCTGACCGAAATATCATCAACGTCTAGGATCTGGGGCTGAGGCCGAAAGCGCTCTGCCAGCAAAATCAAGACTCCGCCGACAACCAAAGTGACAGAAACGACAACTGGACTAAATAAAACGCCCTTGATGAAGTCATGCAACAGCGCACCCAAAAACATCGAAGGGAAAAAGGCGAGAATGACAGCCGCTGCGAACTGGCGCGAGGCGGAGCTCGACGGCAAGGTGATGAAGACCCCCCACAGCTTTTCGAAATAAAGGACGACAACCGCAAGGACAGCACCCAGCTGGATCATGGTCTCGAAGGTGTCGGGCACGGCACCTGGCAAAAATTGCTCCGCCAAGATCAAATGGCCGGTCGAGGAAATTGGCAAAAACTCTGTCAGGCCTTCAATGATGCCCAGCAGGATAGCTACGAAATAATCGCTCATGACGTCCATTCAACTCTAAGCGCGCTTAAACGCCTCATGGCATGGCTTCTCGCGCAAAACCAGCCGAGGATGCACCTCACAAATAGGTACTTAATAGTACCTAAATGAGCGCACAATACATCACCGATTCGCGACTAAGTCGCAGTTAGCTCAAGAGCCTCTTTCGTTATAGGTATATAAAATTACCTATTTGTGCAGTTTTGGCTTGGCAAAGGGTGGGTTTGTCTGTAACGGACCCCAGTAGGGCGCAGCACGTCCCTCCTGAATCATTGGAATTGCGAGAACATCATGGCCGAACGGCTCCTCAAATTCGTCAGCATTGACCCACAGACGCCGGAGAAGCGGCCTGCTTCGGCGCGTACGGCGGATTTTCATGAGATTTATGGTGAGTTCATCACGCAAAAGGCCAATGAGCAGGCGTCGCGCTGCTCACAATGCGGTGTGCCCTTCTGCCAAACGGGCTGCCCGCTCCAGAATAACATCCCTGATTGGCTGAAAATGACGGCTGAAGGTCGCCTTGAGGAAGCCTATGCGCTGTCCTCGGCCACCAATTCCATGCCTGAGATCTGTGGCCGCATCTGCCCGCAGGACCGCTTGTGCGAAGGCGCTTGCGTGATTGAGCAATCGGGTCATGGTGCCGTCACCATTGGTGCCGTCGAGCGCTATATCACCGAGACCGCTTGGGAGAATGGCTGGATTGAGCCGATCGTTCCAACGAAGGAATTGGCAGAGCATGTCGGCATCATCGGCGCAGGCCCCGGCGGCATGGCCGCAGCCGAGGCCTTGCGCAACAAGGGCTATCAAGTCACCATCTATGACCGCTATGACCGTGCGGGTGGCCTTCTGATGTATGGCATCCCTGGCTTTAAGCTGGAAAAAGAAGTGGTGAACCGCCGTGTGGAGCATTTGAAAGCTTCGGGCGTGAAATTTGTGCTCAATTACGAAGTCGGTCGGGACGGCACCTTGGCTGACTTGCGCGGCACCCATGACAGCGTGCTGATCGCTATTGGTGTTTATAAGGCCCGCGCTTTGCCTTGCCCCGGCTCTAGCGGCCCCGGTGTTGTCGAAGCTCTCGATTATTTGACAGCTTCTAACCGCACCGGTCTTGGCGATTCTGTCGCGGATTTTGACAGCGGTGCTCTCAATGCTGCTGGCAAGCGCGTGGTGGTGATTGGGGGCGGCGATACCGCGATGGATTGCGTTCGCACCGCCATCCGCCAAGGTGCCGCAAAAGTTACCTGCCTCTATCGTCGTGACCGCGCCAATATGCCAGGCAGCGCACGCGAAGTCAGTAATGCGGAAGATGAAGGCGTAACGTTTGAGTGGTTGGCCGCGCCCAAAGCCGTGCATTCAAACGAGGCGGGCGTTACTTCTGTTCTCGCAGCGCGCATGCGCCTAGGTGAGGCCGACGCGTCAGGTCGCCAAAGCCCTGAAGAAGTGGCAGGCGGAGAGTTTGATGTGCCTGCCGATCTGGTCATTAAGGCCTTGGGCTTTGACCCCGAGAATGTGCAGACTTTGTTCGACGAGCCTGCCCTAAAAGTCAGCCGTTGGGGCACCATTCGCGCTGACGCCATCACGGGGGAAACCTCCATTCCGAACGTCTTTGCTGCCGGCGACATTGTTCGTGGGGCTTCATTGGTTGTTTGGGCGATCAAAGACGGCCGAGAGGCCGCCGAACATATGCATACGGCGATGCGTAAACAGGCTCGCATGCGCGCCACCGCAGCCAAATTCGCTGCCCAGTAAGTCGCCCTTCACCTTGCAGATAAAGATAGGGCTTCGGCCCGCCAAAGGCACCAATTCATGACCTCTTCCTTCCCTCCCAGCGGCTCCAGCGCAATCGACCTGTATCTCAAAAACCGGCAGATTCTAACCGATGGCCATGCCTATAATCCTGAGGATGAGAAGGATTCCTGTGGCGTCGGTCTTGTTTGTGCGCTTGACGGCAAGCCACGGCGCGACATTGTTGCGATGGCGTTGAAGGCATTGAAAAACGTCTGGCATCGCGGGGCCGTCGACGCAGACGGCAAGACTGGTGATGGCGCGGGTGTGCGGGTCGATGTGCCGCAAGACTTTTTCCGTGAGCAAGTGGCGCGCACGGGCCACAGTCCGACCGACGACCCCATCTGCGTGGGCATGATCTTCCTGCCGCGCACCGATTTTGGCGCGCAAGAAACCGCGCGCACGATTGTGGAGCGCGAAATCCTGAACTTTGGCTTTTACATCTATGGCTGGCGGCAAGTGCCGGTCGATGTCTCTGTCATCGGCGAAAAGGCCAATGCGACCCGGCCAGAGATTGAGCAAATCCTGTTCTATGACCCCCGTGGTCGCAGCGCGGAAGAGCTGGAGCGCACCTTATTCATCTGCCGCCGCCGTATTGAAAAGCGCGCTTTGGCATCGAGTGTTTCAGGGTTTTACGTCTGTTCCTTCTCGTCCAAGTCCTTGATCTACAAAGGCATGTTTTTGGCTGAGAGCATCGACAGCTTCTTTCCGGACTTGCAGGATGAGAAGTTTGTGTCGGCTGTGGCGATCTATCACCAACGCTATTCGACCAACACCTTCCCGCAATGGCACTTGGCCCAACCCTTCCGCATGTTGGCCCATAATGGTGAGATCAACACCGTTAAAGGCAATATCAGTTGGATGAAGAGCCATGAGATCCCAATGGCGTCTGAAGCCTTTGGGGACTATCAGGAAGATGTAAAGCCAATCGTGCAAGCTGGCGGGTCAGACTCCGCTGCCTTGGACAATGTGTGCGAAGTCCTCGTCCGCGCGGGCCGCTCTGCCCCAATGGCAAAGGCGCTTTTGGTTCCAGAGGCTTGGGCCAAGCAAGAAAACATCATGAAGCCCAGCCACATGGCGCTTTATGCCTATTGCAATGCGGTGATGGAACCTTGGGATGGGCCAGCCGCTCTGGCGATTTATGACGGTCGTTGGGCGGTAGCCGGGATGGACCGCAATGGCCTGCGCCCGATGCGTTATTCTGTGACGCAAGATGGCATTCTGGCCGTTGGCTCTGAAACCGGCATGTGTCCGCTGGATGGCCGCATCATCACTAAAAAGGGCCGCGTCGGACGCGGTGAAATGCTCGCCGTCGATATGGAGAAGGGCAAGCTCTATACCCATGAAGCCATCATCGACAAACTGGCCAGTGCGCATCCATACGTAAAGTGGAACTCCAATGTCGTGGACTTGGAGGCCCGCATCGGACCGGGACCAGAACCTAAGCTCTATTCGCGTCAAGAATTGCTGCGCCGGCAAGTGGCTGCAGGCCTTACTTTGGAAGAACTGGAAGTCGTCCTCGCCCCTATGGCGGAAGAGGGAAAAGAGGCTTTGGGTTCGATGGGCGACGATTCCCCGCTGGCCGTGCTTTCCTCGCGCTATCGGCCGTTGTCGCACTTTTTCAAGCAGAACTTCAGCCAAGTGACGAACCCACCCATCGACCCATTGCGGGAAGAGCGGGTGATGAGCCTCAAGACCCGCTTCAAGAATTTGGGTAATATCTTAGCTCAAGATGCGACTCAGCAAGATGTGTTCGTGCTGGACAGCCCGGCGCTGACCAACGGCATGTATGATCGTATGGTTGCCATGCTGGGTGCGGGCGTCGCCTTTATCGACTGCAGCTATGAGACGCCAGAAGATCCTGATCTTGCTGGTGCCGCCCTGCGTGAAGCTTTAGATCGGATTAAGGCGCAAGCCGAGGACGCTGTTCGCGCCGGTCAAAGCCAATTGGTGTTGACGGACGAGCATCAGGGTGCCGGCCGGATCGCGGCACCGATGATCTTGGCCACTGGCGGCGTGCACGCGCATTTGGTTGCCCGAGGCTTGCGGTCTTATTGCTCAATCACCGTGCGTGCAGCGGAATGCGTCGACACCCATTATTTCGCTGTTCTGGTCGGCGTCGGCGCGACCTGCGTCAACGCTTATCTGGCACAAGAAGCGATCGCGGACCGTCATGCGCGTGGTTTGTTAGGGACTTTGACCCTGAACCAAGCCGTGGTGAATTACAAAAAGGCGGTGGAAGCGGGCCTGTTGAAAATCTTGTCCAAGATGGGGATTTCGGTAATTTCCTCCTATCGTGGCGGCTATAATTTCGAAGCCTTGGGCCTATCACGGGCTTTGGTTGCCGACTTTTTCCCGGGCATGAGTTCGCGCATTTCCGGCATTGGTTTGCAAGGGATTGCACTCAAAGCCCAAGCGATACACGCCAAAGCTTGGGAAGAAGCCGTTGTCAGCCTGCCCATCGGCGGGCTTTATAAGGCGCGGGCTTCGGGTGAGCCACACGCGCTGGAGGCCGCACAAATCCACCAGCTGCAGACAGCCTGTAATACGGGCTCTTATGCTGCCTATCAGAAATATGTTGGCCTGCTAAGCGGGCGTGCACCAATACAATTGCGCGACCTTTTGGACTTCCAAACGACCAGCAAGCCTGTCGCCCTAGAAGGCGTTGAGAGCCTCAACGAAATTCGCAAGCGCTTCAATACCCCGGGCATGTCGCTGGGGGCCTTAAGCCCAGAGGCGCACGGCACGTTGAACGTGGCGATGAACCGCATTGGCGCAAAGTCCGTCTCAGGCGAAGGCGGCGAAGACCGTGAGCGCTATAAGCCTCTGCCCAATGGCGATAATCCCAACAGCGCGGTGAAGCAGGTGGCTTCAGGTCGCTTTGGCGTGACGGCGGAATATCTGAACCAGTGCCGCGAGATTGAGATCAAAGTCGCACAAGGGGCTAAGCCCGGTGAAGGCGGGCAATTGCCCGGCTTTAAAGTGACCGAGATGATCGCGCGCCTGCGCCATGCCACACCTGGCGTAACCTTGATCAGTCCACCACCACACCATGACATCTATTCGATCGAAGATTTGGCTCAGCTGATCTATGATTTGAAGCAGATCAATCCCGAAGCCAAGGTTTGCGTGAAGCTGGTTGCCCAATCAGGCATTGGTGCGGTGGCTGCAGGCGTGGCCAAGGCCAAGGCCGACATCATTCTAATCGCAGGCAATGTCGGTGGCACCGGCGCTTCGCCCCAGACCTCGATCAAATTTGCCGGTATCCCCTGGGAATTAGGTCTGGCTGAAGCCCATCAAGTTCTGACGCTCAACAATCTACGCGACCATGTGGTGCTGCGTACGGACGGTGGTCTGCGGACAGGCCGCGATATCGTGATGGCCGCAATGCTGGGGGCTGAGGAGTTTGGCATCGGTACGGCGTCTTTGGTCGCGATGGGCTGCATCATGGTGCGTCAATGCCATTCCAACACCTGTCCCGTGGGGGTCTGCGTCCAAGATGAAACGCTGCGCCAACGCTTTACCGGTACGCCCGAGAAGGTCGTCAATCTGATGAGCTTTATCGCCGAAGACGTGCGCGAAATTCTCGCCAGCCTCGGCTTTAAGACCTTGAACGAAGTGGTCGGTCGCACCGACCTGTTGCGGCAAGTCAGCCGCGGGGCGGCAAATCTGGATGACCTAGACCTCAACCCGCTTCTGGTCCGCGTTGAAGGGGCCAAGCCAACCCGCTTTGGCACTGATAAGCCACGCGTGGAAGTGCCCGATACGCTGGACGCCCAAATCCTGCGCGATGCGGCCCCCTTCTTTGAACGGGGAGAGAAGATGCAATTGGCTTATGGCGTCCGCAACGTACAACGCGCCATCGGTACAAGGTCATCGAGCGCCATTGTGCGCAAATTTGGCATGGGCGCGCTGCCCGAAGGCCGCTTGACCGTGCGCCTTGAAGGCTCGTGCGGGCAATCCTTAGGTGCCTTTGGCGTGCAAGGTCTGACCTTGGACGTGGTGGGCGATGCAAATGATTATGTTGGCAAAGGCCTTTCGGGCGCGACAATTGTCTTGCGGCCGCCTTCGGGCTCTGGCCTGAGACCTGAGGAGAACGCGATCATTGGCAATACCTGCCTTTACGGAGCAACCTCAGGCGCACTCTTGGCCTCGGGCCAAGCGGGGGAACGGTTTGCCGTGCGCAATTCAGGTGCTTCAGCTGTCGTCGAAGGCATGGAGGCCAATGGTTGTGAATATATGACCGGCGGCTTGGTGATTTCACTCGGCCCCGTTGGCGACAATTTTGCGGCCGGCATGACAGGCGGGATGGCCTATGTCTGGGACCCCGCAAACCGCTTGCCCAAGCTGATCAACCCCGACAGCGTCGTCTGGCGGCGGATTGGTAGCCCGCATTGGGAAAGCCAGTTCACGGAGTTGCTGGAACGCCATGTCCAAGCCACTGGCTCACCTTTAGGGCGGCGGATTTTGGATGATATGGCGAACGAGATCGGCAACATTTGGCAAGTGGTGCCGAAGGAGATGCTGACCCGCTTGGCAGAACCTTTGGACGCCGAAGCTGCTCTCGCTTCTGCTTAATCGACCAAAACAGCCCGTAAGTGCTCGGCGGCGGCCTCCGGTGTGAGGTCTCGCTGGGCCATGGCTAGCATTTCAAAGCCCACCATGAATTTGCGCACCGTGGCAGAGCGTAAGAGCGGCGGGTAAAAATGTATGTGGAACACAAAGCCAGGTGCAGGGCTGTGCGTTGGGCGTTGATGTAAGCCCATTGTGTAAGGGAAAGGCGCGTTGAAAAGACGATCAAAGCTGGCCGTCAGCCGCCGCAAGATATCGGCCAAATCGGCTTGTTCTTCTGCGCTCAATTCATCCAAGGCGGCCACTGGACGGCGCGGCAGGACCAAAGTCTCAAACGGCCAAGCCGCCCAAAACGGCACCAGTGCGACAAAGTGGGTGTTAGCGCAGACAATGCGGGCCCCATCTGCCAATTCTCGTTCCAGATAATCGATCAAAAGGGGCGAGCCGTTCTTGTCAAACCAAGCCGCTTGCCGTTCGACTTCAATCGCGAGTTCATTGGGTACGCTAGAGGTCGCCCAGATTTGACCATGGGGATGGGGATTGCTGGCCCCCATCATCGCGCCGCGATTTTCAAAGATGGTGACAGAAGCCAAGTCGGTGCGCGCCGATAGCTCTTGCCACTGCGCAGTCCAAATCTCCACGACAGCAGTAATCTCTGCACGCGTCATGCTGGCCATGGTTTTGGAATGGTCGGGCGTATAGCAAATGACGCGGCAAACACCGGTTTCAGGTTCAGCAACCAGAATGGAATCGGCGGGAGGGCTGGCTTCCAAGTCAGGTCCCAAGAGCGCCGGGAAGTCGTTATCAAATACCCAAACGCCCTCATAGGCGGGGTTAACCACCCCACCGACACGCGTATTGCCGGCGCACAAATAGCAAGCCGGATCATAGGTCAGAGCTTCAGCAGGTGCGTTGTTTCCCGTCTCCCCCTGCCAGGGGCGACCCATCCGGTGGGGGGACACGAGCACCCATTCTCCCGTCAGCAAATTTTGCCGCCGGTGTGGCTTGTGGTCCGTCATAGCACTTCTCCGGCACCGGCTGCTGCCCGCACGACAAAGGCCCCGGGTCTTTGGCCCAAATAGGCAGAATACGCCTCCAAAATCGTCTCCAGCGCGGTGGCAGCACGGTCTGTCTGCACCAAAGCAATGATGGACCCACCAAAGCCGCCACCCATCATGCGCGCACCATAAACGCCTTCCGTGGCTTGGGCCAAAGCGGTTAAGCGATCTACTTCGGGGGTAGAGACTTCCATATCTGCCGACAGACTGGTGTGGCTGGCATTGAGAAGTTGGCCGAGTTCGGTCAAGTTACCCTTTATCAGCGCGGCCTCAGCCTTCTGGGTGCGGGCAATTTCTGTCAGCACATGGCGCGCGCGCTTGAGCGGATTGCCGCTCAACTGATCGAGCGCGCTGAGGTCGGTTACCTCAGCCAGCAAAGCCACGCCCAAGGTGTGCGCCGCCGCCTCACAATCAGCGCGACGGCTGGCGTAGCCGCCACTGGTATGCTGATGTTTGACGCCTGAATCGATGATCAGGAAGCAAGCCGTAGTGGGTAGCGGGATTGGCTGATACGCCAAAGTCGCACAATCCAACATTAGGGCATGGCCCTCTACACCGCAGGCGCTGGCAAACTGGTCCATGATGCCGCAGGCCATGCCGACATAGTTGTTTTCGGCGGCCTGGGCGATCAAAGCGAGGTCCTTGCCAGTCAGAGCACCGCCACTCAGCGCTAGACCGACTGCGACTTCCAGGGCGGCAGAGGAAGAAACGCCTGCCCCCATGGGGACATCAGAGGCAATTGCGAGATCATAGCCTTGCACCGCATGACCTGCATCGCGCAGCGCATAAGCTACCCCAGCAACATAGTCGCGCCAATCGCCCTGCTTTATAAAGTGATCAAGCGGCAGCTCGCCTTGGCCGAGGTCACTGCTGACTCTGAGAACATTGAGCCCGTTTGGACGGGCTGCTACCCAACAGGCAAAGTCTATCGCGGCGGGCATGACTTTGCCGCCCGCATAATCGACATGCTCGCCAATGATATTGATCCGGCCCGGCGCACGAAAAAGCCTTGGCGTGCCGCCAAAAGCATCCTTAAAGCGTGCGAGGGCAATCTGAGACTGAGGTGCTGTCGTCATGGCAACACCGCTAGGTCTATTTCGGCCCGCTGCCAAGATGGGACACGGACATGAAATTGGGCGTTTGCTATTATCCTGAACATTGGCCCGAAGCCATGTGGGCGGAAGACGCCAAGCGCATGGCCGAGATTGGTATTAGCCAAGTGCGGATTGGCGAGTTTGCTTGGACCCGGATTGAACCTACGCCGGGTGTGTTTGAGTGGGGCTGGCTCGACCGGGCGATTGAGACCTTGCATCAAGCGGGCTTGCACATTGTCTTGGGAACACCGACGGCTACTCCGCCCAAATGGCTGATCGATGCCCATCCAGATATCTTGGCCTTGGACGCACACGGCAGGCCGCGCCATTTCGGTTCCCGCCGTCATTATTGTTTCTCAAGCCTAACCTATCGGGCCCAGTGCGCGCGGATTGTGGAAGCTTTAGCTCGACGCTATGGCACCCATCCTGGGATTGCTTCTTGGCAGACCGACAATGAATATGGCTGTCACGATACGATTATCTCCTACTCCAACGCGGCTCGCGCGGGGTTTCGTGCGTGGCTAGCGGCCAAATATCCTTCGATCCAAGCCCTCAACCAGGCGTGGGGCAATGTGTTTTGGAGTATGGAATATCTGAGCTTTGACGAGATCGACCCGCCGGTCGAGACTGTCACGGAAGCCAATCCAGCCCATCGCCAAGACTGGGCACGCTTTGCCAGCGATGAAGTTGCCGCTTTTGACCGTGTACAGACAGAGATTTTGCGGGCCCATAGTCCGGGCCGGGATGTGCTGCACAATTATATGGGCATGTTCACGGCCTTTGATCATTTTAAACTGGGTGAGCAGCTCGATGTTGCTGCTTGGGATTCCTACCCGCTTGGCTTTCTGGAACAGGCTTGGTGGCCAGACGCCATCAAAGAGCGCTTTCTGCGCCAAGGCCATCCAGACTTTACCGCCTTTCACCACGAGCTCTATCGCGGTGTGGGCCGCGGTCGCTGGCAAGTGATTGAACAACAGCCGGGGCCCGTGAATTGGGCACCATGGAACCCCGCCCCCTTGCCTGGTATGGTGCGGGTTTGGACGTGGGAGGCGTTGGCCCATGGCGCTGAATGCGTTTCCTACTTCCGCTGGCGACAAGCCCCCTTTGCGCAAGAGCAAATGCATGCTGGCTTGTTGCGGTCTGACAGCGTCGAAGCAGAAGCAGCTGGTGAAGCCCGTCAGGTGGCCGCTGAGTTGGCTGCGGTTGCCGGAGCAACAACGACCAAAGCCCCCGTGGCGCTTTTGTTTGATTATGAAGCGATTTGGGCAAATCAGATTCAACCGCAGGGCCGGGATTATCGCGGCCTTGAACTCCTCATCCACTTCTATAGCGCTGCACGACGCTTGGGCTTGTCGGTAGATATCGTGCATCCGAGTTCGGATTTAACTGGCTATCAGCTGATCTTGTGCCCCTTGCAGATTTTTTGGCCAGAGGACTTGAGTGCGAGGATCAAGGCCAGCGGGGCCGTTTGTGTGTTGGGGCCTCGTGCGGGCTCTAAAACCGATGATTTCCAGATTCCCGCCAATCTTGCGCCCGGTTTGGCGCAGGGCTTGATCCCGCTAGTGGTGAACCGCGTTGAAAGCCTTCGGCCGGGCCATGTGGAACAGGCCGGGGCGTTTAAGGTGACGCGCTGGCTGGAGCATATCCAGTCCGAGCTTGTGCCAGAGGCCTCTACCGCCAGCGGCCATGGGATTTGGTATCACACGGACAAGGTCGACTATCTGGCCTGCTGGCCAGACGCAGAGCTGTTGGATGCCGTGCTTCGACGGCGCTGCGAACAATTAGGCCTAGCCACATTTAGCCTGCCAGATGGATTGCGTTTGCGCCAGCGCGGCGCGTTCATGTTCGCGATCAATTATGAGGCCGAGCCGGTGCGACTTAGCGACCATATGGTCGATGCGGAGAAATTCGATTACGTCATCGGCGGGCCAGACTTGCCAGCAGCAGGGGTCGCAGCTTGGCGGATTAAGTGAGGGGTGGGCCCTCAGCCAAAACATCCCCTGCCAGATAGAGCGAGCCACAGATGAGTACGCGCGCTGGGCCTTCTATCTGAGTCACAGCAATTTTCAGGCCCTCTAACGGCGTATCCGCAGGCTTGGCGTCAAAGCCCATGGCACATGCCAACTCTGCCAACTCGGCGGGGGGGCGACCTGCATCCGACGTGCGGATCGGCACGGTGATGACCTCCGGTTTGAGCGCTTGAAAGGCTTGGAAGAAGCCCGTCGGGTCCTTTGTGGCCAATTGACCAGTGATCAGCACCAAGCGGCGGGGGTCCTTTGCTTGCAGGTTCGCCATATAGCTTGCCGCTGCGGCTGCGCCATGGGGATTATGCCCGCCATCAAGCCAGAGCTCTGCCCCCGCTAAGGCTGCCACTTCTGCAAACGGCCCAGCTTGTAGGCGCTGCATGCGGGCAGGCCAGCTGACGTTTTGAACGCCCTGAGCGATCGCAGCTTCATCCAAGCCATAAAGAGTCATGGCCACGACAGCTGCCCCTGCATTTTCAAGCTGGTGATGACCGGCAAGGCCCGGCAAGGGCAGGTCCAGCAAACGGTCTTGGGTTTGTACAATCAGTCGCCCGCGCTCGGCATAGCAATCCCAGTCGCGACCAAAGACCAAGAGAGGTGCGGCCAATGCCTCTGCGCGACGTTCAATCACGGCCAAAGCTTCATCGGCTTGACGCGAGACGACGCAAGGGACGTGCGGCTTCAAGATACCGGCCTTCTCGCCCGCGATCTTGGCTAAAGTGTCGCCCAGCATCTCTTTATGGTCAAAATCAACCGGGGTGATGATGGTCAGCTTTGGCTTGGTCACAATATTAGTCGCATCCAAGCGCCCACCAAGGCCGACTTCTAACAAGGTCAGGTCAGCCATGGTCTCATTGAAGGCGACAAAGGCGGCGACTGTCTCGGCTTCAAAGACCGTCAAAGGGATCTGATTGCTTAAAGCCAGGATCCGATTGCCAATGTCTAGAAGCGCCTCTTCCTCAATGAACCGCCCAGCCACCCGCCAGCGCTCGTGAATCGATACAAGATGAGGCGAAGTATAAGCGTGAACTGCCAGACCAGCAGCCTCTGCCATGGCGCGCAAGAACGCTACCGTGGATCCTTTGCCATTGGTGCCTGCGACATGAATGACCGGTGGGATCAAATCCTGAGGTCGGCCAAATGCCTCCAATGCCGCCGCAACGCGGGCAAGCCCCAGGTCAATCTTGCGAGGAAAGCTATAGAACAGGTCAGCGGCATTCATAGGATTACAATCGGCTCATCAGGCGTATCAGATTGGCTTCGGCTTTCTGTAGCGTCAGGCGCACGATGGGATCAACCTCTGGCACAGTAGCGAGGCTGGCGCGTACTTGGGCCAGATCAAACAAAGCCTCGCGGCCTTCGGCGGACAAGACCCTGCTCTCGATCCAGCCTACGACGGCCAACCGCTCACCCCGCGTGACGGGCTCAACCTCATGCAGCGTGGTTGAGGGATAAAGCACCAAGCTGCCCGCTGGCAATTTGATGATCTGGCGACCGGCCGGTTGTTCGACGCAGAGCGCGCCGCCATCATAGCTGTCAGGCTCTGACAGAAAAAGCGTGAAGGAAAGGTCCGATCGCACGCCATTCATGTAGGCATTATCGACATGCAGGCCATAAGCCATGCCGGGTTGATAGCGGGAGATTAGGATCGGCCCATAGGTCTTCACCTGTGCCGCCGCTTGAAATATCTCGTGGCGTTCCAGCGCACGCTGGACAAACTCAATCAGCGCGTCTGCTGCACCACCCTTTGCCTGCTGGTTGTTCTTCACCGACTTCGCCAAAGCTCCAGCCGTGGCCTTGCCATCGACAAAAGACAGCGTTTCGACCTCTGAACGCGCGCGCTCAAGGTCTTCAGATCCCAGTATCTGATCCATAACGATCAACATCAGCACCCTACCTGCAAACGACTTGCATTTTCATCTACCCTCAGCCACACTCACGAAATAGTGATTTACGCAGCAAGGAAGTAGACCATGATTGAGTTCAAGCCCCGCATGTGGACCTTGATGGGTGTCAGCGCAATGGCCTTAGTCGGTGCTGCGGCATGCCAACCAGGTGGTGAAGCTGGAACCTCCACAGCGGATGGTGAAAAGGCTGCGGCATCTAGTACGGCGGGGGAAGGTGAAGGGGAAGGCGCAAAGCCCGCCTCGGCTCCGGCGGCCGCCCGTGCAAGTGGTGAAAGTGGGGAGGCCGGTGCCGCGAACGCCTATTCCAACGTAGACCCAGCTTCTTGGTTGGGCCTACGTGTGAGCCACCTAAGTGGCTTCTTGTTGGTTGCGCAGAAATCCTTTGAGGCTGGGCAAATCGATGAAGCTTCGGTCCTGATTGCCCAAGGTCTGTTGGAAGTTTATCAGCCAGACGCCGCCGAACTTGATAGCAAAGTCAAAGACTTGAAGCCGAGCTATGAAGCAGTGGTTGCAGCCATTGATGGCAAGAAAAGCAAAGCCGAGATCGAGGCAGCCTTTGCGAAGGCCTTTAAAGTTACACAAGCTGCCCAATCCAGCGCCGGCGCTTCCGACAGCGACGTGATCAAGGGCATGTTAGGCATTGCATCTGGGCTTTATAGCGGCGTTGTCCATCCAGATGGCGATGACCCAACAGAGTATCAGCACGCTTACGGGGCTGTTTTGGCGGCAGAACAGGCTTTCAAAAGCGCACAAAGCAAACTTGGCAGCATGGATGAGAAGCGCACCGCGCAATTGGCAAAGGATGTGGTTGCCTTGGTGGCTTTGTTTCCGAGCGTAACAATTCCCGAAGCCCCGGCTGCAACCGCTGCGGTGACGGCCGCCGCCTCGCGCGCCGAACTCGCACTCTCTGGTATAAAGTAGGGACTTTCGCGCAGGGACCTGCCTCCCCATATGGGGTTGATGCAAAACTTCGCTTTCTCATTCCCGGGCTCATTCCCACGTGAACCCAGCCTTGATGATCTCTCCCTGATGGCGGAAGAAGCATTTGCGCGCTTGCCGGAGCCCTTCCGTATTGCGTGCGGGCGGGTGGTGTTTCGTGTAGCTGAAGGCGCTGATCCTGCTACCTTGCACGGTCTTGGCCTGCGCCACCCATTGCAGTTAGCCGGCCTTTATCGCGGGGCAAGTGTCCGTGCAGACCTAGCCAATTCAGGCTTCCTGCCACCGCCAGAAGTCTGGCTTTATCGGGCAGCCATTGTCAATGAATGGCGCACACGCGGCGATGTTAGCCTTCAAGATATGGTCAGCCACGTGCTGGTGCATGAGATTGGCCATCATATGGGCCTGTCTGACGCTGATATGGAGCGGTTAGAAGCGGAAGACTAAACCCCAGGCTGATCCGGTGGGCTTTCGTCCATCGGTGCGCCCACCAATTGTTTGCTGGTGAGGCCATAGCCTGCCAACATGAACAGCACCAATGCGCATAGGACGAAGGGTGCTTGGTGACTGACGAGCGCATAAAGACCTGCGCCGAATAAAGGTGCAACGACAAATCCAGCCCCATTGGCCGCGACCACCAGCCCTGCGACACTTCCCTGATCATCTTGGCTTACGGCGAGTGAAGCCCCACCGGTAAATCCCGGGCGGGCCAAGCCAAAGCCCAGTCCAACCAAGGCTTGCGCGACCGACAGGGTACCAAAACTATCACCAAAAGCGGTCAAAGCAGCGCCCGCACCGGTTATTAAACAACCCCAAACAATTAATCCGCGCGGGGAAAGACTAAGGCGAGGGATCAGAACCAATTGTGCGATGATTTGCGCCATCGCCCCAAGAGCCAAGGCTACGGCACTGAGTGTTGCCCCTTCTCGGGGCGTTACACCCAGTCGGTCAATAAAATAGAAGGAGACTTGTTGAAACATAACGGCGGTAACGGCAGACAAAATCACACCAAACAGCAACCAGGGACGAACAGAAGGGTTGAGCGCCAACCGCCAGACTGAAGAAGGGGCCGCCGATCTTTTAGCGGCTGGAGTAATTTCGATATTCGGCAAGAAAAAGCGGGCCGATAAGGCGCCGATAATCGCCAAGGTCGTGGTGGCGAACAAAGGTGCCAACAAGCCCATATTGGCAATCATGCCTGCTGCTAAGGCAGGACCGGCTGCGGAGCCAAAAGCAAAGGCAGAGGTAACGGCTGCAATTTCTCTGGTCCGGATTTCCGGGGTGGTGGTATCGGCGACATAAGCCTGCGCGGCTGGATTGGTTGCAGAGCCAAAAGCACCAAAGATTAAGCGCGCTGCCGCCAAACCCAGAAAAAGGGTCAGCCAATGGAAATGATCCATCAAACCAATCGCTGCGATCCCGGTGAAGGTGCCGGTTGATAGCGCATAAGCACTTAGACCCATCACAATCATCGGCTTGCGGCCCTTGCTGTCGCTCATGCGACCCCAAACAGGACTCGTCAGCACCCATAGAAGGGCCGACAGAGTGAAGATCGCGGAGACAGACCAATCCGGCATACCGGTTTCGCGCGCGATTGGCGGTAGAACCGCAAACAACATCGAATTCCCAATTCCAACAATTGCGAGGCATGCGAACAAAAGCCGGTAGGTCTGTTTGGGATTGTTTGGACTGTGACTTTGGTCGGCCATGAGGCGGCAACTCGTCTATGTTTGATTGAAGCCGGAGTGGAGCGGGCCAAAGCCTCGAAGGGTCATTCTTCCATGCGACGTTTCTCCGCAAAGGCCAAGTCAATTCGGCATTTGATCGATCATTTAAAGACTTCAAAAACCTTTTTTGCACCGCCTGTTAAGTCTTGTCCTGTATGGATGCGAGCAAGCAGTTTGAGTGTCTGGTGCGACTTAGCACCGTTCGATTACTCCAGAATGGGTTAAGCACTATGTTTCTTGTCGTCGGTCTCCTGATCGTTTTTGGCATGGTCTTTGGTGGGTTTGCGCTCGCCGGCGGCCACTTTGATGTTATTATCGCGGCAGCGCCGCTCGAGTTTATGATGATCTTTGGTGCCGCAATTGGCGCATTCGTCATTGGTAACTCACTTGACACCATAAAAGCGACGGGCGCTGGCATCGGTAAAATTGCCGGTGGTCCAAAGTGGAAAGCGCAGGATTATCAGGATCTGCTGGTCCTCTTGTTTGCATTGACCAAAACCATGAAGGCTAAGGGCGTTGTGGCCTTGGAAGCCCACATCGAGAAGCCAGAAGATAGCGCAATTTTCAAGCGTTATCCCAAGATCTTGAAGGATCACCACGCAACTGACTTCATCTGCGACACCTTGCGGATGATGACGATGAACCTTGATGACCCCCATCAGGTCGAAGCTGCGATGGAAAAGCAATTGGAAAAGCACCATCATGAGGCTCATGGCGCATCTCATGCCCTACAATCCATGGCGGACGGCTTGCCTGCTCTGGGGATTGTGGCTGCCGTTTTGGGTATTGTGAAGACCATGGGTGCCATTACCGAACCCCCAGCAGTTCTAGGTGGCATGATCGGTAAAGCGCTCGTCGGCACCTTCCTCGGCGTGTTCTTGGCTTATGGTATCGTTGGCCCAATGGCGAGCCGATTGGTTCAGGTCTTGGATGAGGAACATCAATTCTACAAAATTATTATGGATGTTCTCGTTGCCCACTTGCATGGTAACGCGGCGCAGGTGTCCGTAGAAATTGGTCGTGGCAGCGTTCCCAGCCCGCTCGCACCGTCTTTTGCCAAGCTAGAAGAGGCCCTCAACAATATGCCGAACGATGCGTAAGTGATCTAATTCCTCAGAAAAACTAGATTTACTTGTGGTCGATTTGACCTATGCTGCGCTCGTTTCCAGCTTGGTCGTTAGTGTTAAGCGATTGATATTGCTTTTAGTTAACAAGGATTTCCACCCGCAGCAGCTATGCCGTTGCGGGTATGGACATGGCATTGTTACGGCAAAATCGCATAGCAGACTTGGCAAAAGTTGCTGATGGAACGCTATTGCTTCATGACGAGACACCTTCTAATGAACCGGTCACTGCGCCCGAGACGAGGCGTTCAGGGCAAAGAAGGAATTTAGACATGATCGAGCTCAAGAAGCTTTTCGCAGCAGCAGCAGTTGTAGCAGTTCTCGGCGTTTCCGCATGCGGCAAGCCAGCTGAAACCACCAACACCGTAGACGCAGCAGCTACTGAAGCAGCTAACGTTGTTGACGCAGCAGCTACCGAAGCAACCAACGCAGTTGACGCAGCAGCTACCGAAGCAACCAACGCAGTTGACGCAGCAGCTACCGAAGCAGCTAACGTTGTTGACGCAGCAGCTGGTGAAGCTGTGAACGCAGTCACCGAAGAAAAGAAGTAAGTCACTTACTTTCGCTCACGCGAAAGTAGATGCGCGAAGGCCGCCCAATGGGCGGCCTTTTTGCGTTAGAGCCCTCTGAATATTCGGGCGCTTAGATCAAGGAGTGTCGAAACATCGTGACCACCCCTGCATCACGCCTGCCCCCTGAGCCCGACATTTCATTCGACGACAGAGGGCTTATCTTGGGTGAAGCCTTTCAAGATAGCTATTTCTCCCGCGATGATGGCCTCGAAGAAACGCGTAAAGTGTTTTTGGAGGGTTGCGGTCTGCCTGAGGCTTGGCAATCGCAGTCACATTTCACCATTGCAGAGCTCGGCTTTGGCACAGGGCTGAATGTGCTGGCAACTTGGGATTTGTGGCGCAAGACTCGCCAGCCCGGCCAGATACTCCACTTTATCACCACTGAAGCCTTTTTGATGGCGGCAAACCATGCAGCAAAAGCCCACGGTCACTGGCCAGAACTAGCCGACCTTTCAGGGCGAATTTTGGCGCGCTGGCCTGTGCGGGCCTTTGGCAACCAGCGCATCTGGTTCGAGGATGATGGGTTCTGCTTGACGATCCTAATCGGGCCCGCGTTGCGTAGCTTGCAGGCGATGGACTTTAAGGCCGATGCTTGGTTCCTGGATGGATTTGCACCAAGCCGCAATGCAGACATGTGGTCGCCAGAGCTTCTCAAAGAAGTGGCGCGACTGTGCGCGCCCGGAGCGCGACTTGCGACCTATTCTGTTGCTGGGGCCGTCCGCCGTGGTCTTGAGGCCTGCGGCTTTAGCGTCTGCCGTCAGCCGGGCTTTGGCTTAAAACGCCAACGACTGGAAGCGGTTTGGCCAGGTAAGCCGGAAAGCGCACCTGCCAAGCCAGCCTCTGTCATGGTAATCGGTGGTGGCATTGCCGGGGCCGCAGCTTGCTTTGCCTTTGCGCGCAGAGGCGTTCTGGTTGAGCTTGTGGACGGAGACCCTTGCGGCCAATCCAAGGCTAGCCATAATCCGGCAGCTCTGGTCATGCCCCGCTTGGACCGCGGCGACACACGCGAAGCGCGCTTTTTCCGGGCCGCGTATCTTTGCGCGACCAGCCTCTACACGGGTTTGGGCGGGGAGATTTTTGCGCAAATGCAAGTTCAGGAGTTGCCTGGCGATGACCGCGACCGCGTGCGTCTCGAAGACTTGGCCCAGAACCCACCCTTACCGCCACAACTCCTCAGCAAGATTGCTGATAGTGGCTTGCTGCATCGAACCGGCGGTTTGGTTTATCCAGATCTATTGTTGCCCTGCCTAAGCCAAAATGCCACCCGTCACCCAGTGACGATGGCCGGACTACGTTATCAGTCTGGTCTGTGGCAGGCCTTAAATGAAGTAGGCGAGGTTTTGGCCGAGGCGGAGGTTTGCGTCATGGCCTCTGGCACGCAACTAGACCGTTTTGTGAAGCTGGACACAGAATTGGAAGGGCGTGCTGGCCAGATCAGCTTAGCTCAAATCGAGGGTCCGCTGCCCGGAACAGCGTTAGCGGGCGGTCCTTACGCTGCGTCATTTCACACCCAACTCTTATTTGGCGCAACCTTTGACCCATGGGACTTGAGCCGATCAGACAAGCCCAGCGTGCTCGCATCGGGCCATCAACAGAACCTAGACTCCCTGTCCAGCATCGCGCCAGAACTTTCCGCCCGCATTGATATTGCCACCGCCTTTGGCCGTTCCAGCGTGCGCGTTGCCGCCAAAGACCGCTTGCCAATTGCCGGTGCCGCTTCACCAAAAACAGGCCAAGAGGGACCAGGTTTCTTTGTGCTGGGGGCGCTGGGCTCGCGCGGGTTTACCACTGCGCATTGGTTGGCAGAGCATGTCGCGTCCCTCGCTTGTGGTGAGCCTAGTCCGCTGGAGCGGGACGTGGCCGCAGCGGTAGCGCCTATGCGCTTTGAACAACGACGTCAGAGAGGTCAAACGCTTCGCCAATTTTAGAGGGGTAAGCCGCCAAAACGATACGTACAGCCTCGTCAGCAATGCGAACTTTCTCAACTGACTTTCTCGCTGTCGCACTGATGAATAGCCCATACCAAATTGTCTGATGTTCGATATAGGCGCTTAGTAGGCGGAAGGCTTCCTTGACCCGACGGGGGTCCAGCACCCCCCCAGTTGCACAGGCCTTTAGGGCGGGCATGCACATTTGCTCAAGAGAAGACCGGAGTTGGCGACACATCATTCGCCGGAACGAAATCGGAATGCTGGTGTGCTCAACTGGAGCCCTGATCAAGTCTCGAAACAAAGGCGAAGCACAAAGCTTTTGATAGTGATCACAGGCTTTCAAGAGCTCACTCACCGGATCGCCCTCCAAGGCCGAGGGCCGAGCAAGTATTTTTAGTTTTTCAATGCCGTGCGCCAACACGGCGCAATACAGCGTGTCCTTGGAGCGGAACGCTTTATAAATCGACGCCGTTGAGATTTCGCTGCGGGCGGCAATGTCGCTGACCCGCGTATTCACAAAGCCAAATTCCAAAAAGAGATCTCCTGCAACTTCAAGGATGTTTTCAACTTGTTGGGATCGCATCAAATCTTCCATGGTTTCTCCTCAACCGGAATTTTCACAACCCTTAGTAATTCTAAAGTCAATTTATGTCAAAATTTAGTTACCTTAGGTTGGTGTCTGCCATCCGTAATTGGTTGGAAAGAAATTTCTGCGACTTAGGGCCATGACAAACTTGGCTTTTCCCAGCAATGAAGAGGACTCGGAGGCCCTGCCAGACGATGTACTTTTTCTGGATCGGCGGCGCGATGAACGCGCTCAGGCTTTCTTGGGGATCCATTTTTCAAGCTTTAGCCCAGAGAATCTGCTGCGACGCGTTGAAGAAATAGGCAAAGCCAAGCGGCCCTTTGTCTATCTCTGCACCCCCAATGTCGATCATTTGGTACGCCTAGACCATGAGCCAGAGCTATATGACCTCTATGCGAACGCTTGGGCGAATGTGAATGATAGCCGAATTCTAGAGACTTTGGCCGAACTATCCGGCTTGGCCTTGCCCGCTTGCCCGGGCTCTGACTTGACCCAAGCCTTGTTTGAAAGCTGTATTGACCCTTGTGAGCCCGTTGTTGTTATCGGTGGCACAGAGGACGTGATTGAAGCTGTTCGTACGCGTTATGGCTTGTCCGATCTACGCTGGCATGCACCGCCATATGGCTTGCGCACCAATCCAGACGCGATGGCAGAGGCTGCAGCATTTGTTGCTGCTAATCCTGCCCGGTTCACCTTCCTGTGTGTCGGCGCGCCCCAACAAGAAATTTTAGCCAAATTGATCCACACACAAGGACGTGCCGTCGGTATTGGTCTTTGCGTCGGTGCCTCAATCGACTTCCTGTCGGGCAGTCGCAAGCGCGCCCCCCAATGGATGCAGCAGTCGCGCCTCGAATGGCTGTTCCGTCTCTTGGACGAGCCTCAAAAGCTATGGCGGCGCTATTTGGTTGAGGGACCAAAGATTTTTAAGATCTGGATGACTTGGCGAAAGAGCCGCTAAGCCCTACAAAAAGCCGTGCTCGCCCATCCAGTCTTGGATCGCCGCAACCGCTTCGGCAACTTTGGCTGGTTGGCCGAGATAATAGTGGGTCGCCCCATCAATGGCATGACAGCGCGGCGTGACTTGGGTGAAGCCCGCCCGGATCCGTGCCGCATGCGACGGCGTACAGGCATCATCGGCCAAGTTTTCCACCACCAAGGCGGGCACCGTCACGTGAGCCGCGCAGGCGGGGCCATCGGCCCGGCTTTCCTCAGACCATTGCGACAACCAAGAACGGAGGCTTGAGTAGCGCGCCAGATGCGCGGGGCTCATATTCACCGTCTTTGGGTCGCCCATATAGCACCAGTTTGGCCGCCTTTGGTTGGGGTCAATCGTAGGATCCAGCCAGCGCAGATCCGCCATGGTGCCGTGAACCACAAAGCAGTGCTCACGATTGACCTCGCCATACTTCTTAAAGTCCTCCAGCCTTTGGCGCACGTCCGCCGTGATGCGGGAAATGCGGTCGCGTTGTGCTTTTCGGTAGACGGCTTGGAAGGCGTCTGAGTAGGGGGGTTGATGGGGTGCATCTGGCGCATAGATATCCAGCGCCGCATCTCGCTTGTCTGGATTAAGTTCGTCCACGATGGCAGGATCAATCCATTCCGACAAAGTAATGGCGCGGCTCACATGGGCCGCCAGTTGCATCACCCCGTCGGCGGGGATCAAGTCAGCCCCCACAATATCTACCGGATCGCCAGCTGGGGTTGCCTCGATCGTCGGGTTTTCGGCTTGGGATTGGTAGAAGAGTGAGAGCGAGCCGCCACCGGACCACCCGGCCAGCACCACTTTCTCAAAGCCTAGGACTGTCTTGGCGTGACGCACATAGCGTCCCAGATCAATCAATACCTTCTCCATGATCAAGGCCGTGTCATTATGGGGATAGCGCGACCCGCAGGTCATGACAGGGATACCAGCATGAGCCAGAGCAATTGGCATGGGCAGATAATTCATCGTGCCTGATGGGTGCATGAACAAGACGATGGTCTTACATGGAGGGCCATCCTTGGGCTTTAAGAACTGCCCCTCACACAGCACCCAATCCTGATTCCCGCCATAGGTTTCTTTGAAGCCAGACTGGTCCTGAAACATCAAGGTGACCGGCAAACGGTCGATGGGGTAACGGGTCACGCTCTCGCCTTTCTTGCAACCAAGGTGCGACATAGTCTAACGCCACACGGGAAAGACCTCGCAGGCTTTGAGGCTTGCAGGGAGAAGTGCGCACAGGCAAGAACAATCTCATGCAACGCTTTCCTTTTTTCTTCGCACTGATGGCTGTTATAGCAGCGGCACTGATCGGTATCGCAGCCCTACCCTTGGCCAAACAGCAGGGCCAAGCCGTGGATGGTCGGCAGACCAATTTGGGCTGGGTAGTTGAAGGGGCGGAATTGGCCCAAGTCCGGCCTGCAGACGGCTTCCCAATTATGGCACCTCCTGGACCACGCGGAGACCTCGAGGGTGTCCGCATGACGGCGACCAGTGCCTTGGCCCCCGATGCCCGATTTTCAAAAGGCGTCCGCCTGAACTTTGGCGACGCCTTGGCCACCCATGTTGCCGGGGGTGCCACGACCGTGCGGGTGATCGTCAAGTCCACCGCGCGGCTACCTGCTAAGTCCATGGCGATTGGCTTTGTCACTGAAGGTCCCGTCACGTGGAGCGAGCAGGCCATTGGTCCAGCCTTCACCAGTGTGACCTTTACCTTACCCGCAACCAACACCAAGCCACGCGCCCTTGCGATCTGGCCCAGCGCGCAAGGTGGCGAAGGTGGCATTGAGGTCAAAGCCATCATCTTCACCAAGGCCGACACTGCCCCCGCCCTTCCAAACTAGAACCAAAAAGCAAGAAAGCTTTTCTCATGAGCCAATCACCCGCCATTCTTGCTGCCCTCCGCGTTCTGGACGTAGAGATGGAGGGTCTGCGCCGTCTGCAAGCCTCGATCGGGGCGGAATTTGCCGCCATCGTTGAAAAGGTCGGCACGATGAAGGGCCGCTTGATCTGTGCAGGGGTTGGCAAGTCGGGCCATGTGGCGCGCAAGATCACCGCAACTTTGGCCTCCACGGGCACGCCCAGCCAATTCATCCACCCGACGGAGGCCAGCCATGGCGACATGGGCATGATTGGCACCGATGACATCTTGCTAATCCTTTCCAAGTCCGGCGAAGTGCCCGAGCTTTCGGACATGATCGCCTATGGCAAGCGCTTTAAAATCCCCATCATCGCCATGACCGCCAATGCCGAATCCGTGCTGGGCAAGGCCGGCGATTATCTGATGCTCTTGCCAGAAGCACCCGAGGCCTGTGGCGAGACGCGCGCTCCCACCACCTCGACTACCATGCAGATCGCCTATGGCGACGCTTTGGCCGTCGCCCTGTTGGAGCGCCGAGGTTTCACCGCCAGCGACTTCCGCGTCTATCACCCCGGCGGCAAATTGGGTGCGATGCTGAAGTCCGTCGCTGACTTGATGCACAAGGCCGACGAACTGCCCCTTGTGCGCGAGACCACGCCGATGATGGAAGCCCTCCTTATCATGACCGCGAAGCGCTTTGGCTGCACCGGCGTTATCGACAATCAAGACCGCTTGATCGGCATCGTCACCGATGGCGACGTGCGCCGCAAAGCCGGTGCCGACTTCGCTTACCTGAAAGTGGGCGACGTCATGACAGCCAGTCCCATGGTCGTCAGCCCTCATGCGCTAGCTGCCGAAGCGCTCGCCGAACTGAACCAATCTGGCCGTTCGGTCGTGTTTGCAGTTGATGATCAAGAGAGGCCTGTCGGCATCTTGCATCTGCATGATTTGTTGCGTGCCGGGGTAATGTAGGCTGGGTCGGACAATTCTTTCTGCGGAAATTGAGCACGCGGGATAGATTCCTCTTCGTCTGAACCTGTTTTGGTGGAAACCATGTTTCACCTAAACACTTCTTTCAACCAACCCTGTCATCCCCGCCGAAGCGATAGCGCAGAGCGGGGACCGTGACTGAACATGCGCTCACCCCCAACACCTGTAGCCCCATCTGGAAAAACCCAGTGGGGGTGCACCTTGTTGCCTCGTTAAGAAGCAGAGGGGCCGGGGCGCGTGGTGCGCGCCAAATAGGGGGTGGGCCAGATTAACGGACTGGCCCGGAATACGACGCAAACCGTGCGCCCCGGCTGAAATAAGTCTGTGTGCCCAAGGGAGGATCATGAGCCCTCCTCGGTGGTGACATTGCCCCCGCCTGTACATGAAGACCTTTTGA
>JAPZTJ010000029.1 GCA_027532555.1 Aquidulcibacter sp. | reverse complement strand
CCGCGTTACCGTCTTTGCCCCCGCCATCATCGCCCGCATCGAGACGATGGTCCAAAAGGGCACCTGCGTTCGTCTCCTCGGTCGCATCCGCCCCAGCTCCTACGACGACGATCAAGGCCGCACCCGCTACGTCATCGAGTTCGTGCTCGGCCCCTTCAGCGAACTTGAAGTCCTCGCCCGCGGCAAAGCCAAAGCTGAAGGCTCTGGCACCGAAGCAGACCTGCCGATGGAGACCGCCGCCTAGTCACTTCATCCTAACATATCAGCCCAAGGGCGGAGCCTAACAGCTCCGCCCTTTTCGCATGCTTATACGTTGGCAGGCAACTTTCCGGCCTGGAAGGCACCTCGGTGTGATCAGGTAAGTGCAAGGTGGCGTTAGGCCAGCTACGCCCCTGCCGTGATTGCTTGCCCACTACCTCCAACAGATCATGACTTATGAAACGGACTGAAACAGGAACGGGGGCAAGATAAAAGAGAGTAAGTCACGATGCACACATCTATATGATATTATTCGTGTTTTAGGTGTTTTCAGTTGCACCCGATAACTTGCCGTGACTTACTCCAAAGCAGCCTTGGGTGACTTAGTTTTCGGGGTAATCTGGAGGATCTGGCAGTGCGTCAGGTGGCAGGACAGAGCGGTGCTGATCGACCAGCCAGACTGGACGCCCTGCCCTTGCGCCAAATGATTGCCGCCCGCTTACAAGAAGATCCAGAGGACCTTTCCCCTAAATTGCCCAACCGCTTAAAGTCTGCGTCGGGCACAGGCGTGAAGGCGTCCATTGCGCGCCGCTTGGCAACTGGAAAGATGTTTGGTGGGGGCGCACGTGGTGGTTCTCTCGGTGCTTCCGATGGACGCTCTTTTGGGAGTCCAGCTATCTTTGTTAGCGCACGACAACGGGTTATGGTTAAGGCCTTTGTTGGACGTCACGGCGGAGCTGGCGGTGCCAAGAATGCAGGCCAAGCAGTGTCGCGGCATTTGCGCTATCTGGCACGAGAAGGTATGGGAGTGGATGAAACCCCGACTGGATTCTACGGACCAGACGGCGGGCTGGAGCGCCATAATGTTCATGAGGCATGCTCATCTTGGGACAGCGATCGTCATCATTTCCGTTTGATCATAAGCCCTGAGCATAGCGACAAAATTGACGATATGGATGCCTATATCCGCGATGTCATGGAGCGCGTTGCGGGTGACCTCCGTGAGCCGAAGATGGCATGGGTGGCGATCAACCATCATGATACGGACCAGCCGCACACCCACATCTTAATCCGTGGCAAGCGCTCGAATGGGCGGGATTTAGTTATTCCGCGTAAAGTCATCAGTTATGGCATTCGTGGCCACGCCGAAGATTGCGCTCAGGAATTATTGGGGGATCAATCGCGGTCCGAAGCCGAGCGCGGCCTTTTTGCACGCACGTCAGCCGACCGCTGGACAGACATTGATATGAAGCTTGAGAAAGTCGCAAACGCAAACAACGGTGTTATCGCTCGCGCCGAAATTGACCGACACGACACTTTCGGTGCGGTCACACGTGCGCGCATTGCCCATCTCGCGCGTCTTGACTTGGTGGCTGCAGATACGCGGGACGGGGTGAGCTTTTCAGAGGACTTAAAGGCCCGTCTAGATCGCTTACAGGCCGCTCAGGATCAAATCCGGTCACACTGGGCCGCTAAGCGACTGGGGGCGTTAGCGGGCTTGTCTGGGGCCAGAGTAGAACAGTCCTTTGAAGTGGCAAAGCCGCCTGCCGAAAACATTGTCCAAACAGGGACGCCCAACGAAAGGACAACCCAAGCCAAGGCATTTGACCCAACCATAGAGCGACTGACACCGCTTGATGTTGAATTGATGCGGCGTGGCCAGTTAAGGGCAAACGCTGCCACCACAGCGCACATGGGGGAAGAAGTCGAAACTGCTCTGAAAGCCCGCGCTAGCTACTTAGTGATGTCTGGCCAAGCCATGACCCAAGGACAAGGCCTTGGCTATCAGCCAAACGCATGGGCAAAATTACGCGAGGCAGAATTGAAGCACGTCATGTCGCGCGATCTTGGGATTAAGACGTCCGGTCATTTAAGTTATGGCCAGGCGGAGGGCTTCGTTGAAGGTCACGTCTACACGAGCCTTGGCAAACACGCCATCATCAATCGCGGCATGGGCTACGCCGCCATGGCGGTACAGCCGGGGCAGGAACTGGCGATCGGACAAGCGGTTGGGCGTGCAATGGGCGTTGAGCGTTGAACCGTCAGAATTGCTTAGTAGATTGCAGATAACCAAACTGAGAATGGACCACCTCAAGAAGGAACTTGCGTATTCCCACCTTTTATTAAATGCTACCAGCTTATTCATTTTAATCGGAGAGTGAATTCAAATGCTTGGCTCGGCGCTTTATTATCCGCACATTGATATCCACGATCCGACATGGCTTCGGTCAGCAGTTCTTTTCTGGGATGAGATTAAAACGATCGCCCCTCAAGCCGTTGCTAAACCCTACCAAAACAAAGATACGCACATATTGTGGCAGGAGGGCTTCCTTGAGCCATTAAGATGCGATCTACATCCGGAATTGCTTGATACGCTGGGCAAGCGCGTTGTTGGCCTTATGGACAGTGGCTTTTTTCGAAATGACCCTAGTTCCGAAAGGTTACAACGCGATCCAAATGCAGGGGTCCTTTTGCATGCAAACAAGGTCGGTATGAGGATTCGTGAGAAGTTTCAAAACGCACATATCCACCCCGACAAGCTGTCTCCCGAGATGAGAAGCCTAGCAATGCGTGCCGGGCTTGCAGATATACATTCAGAGAAGCTCTCCCCAGCGCTGCAGGAGTTTCTCAGTGAGCTTTCATTTTCCAGAATGCATCCCGAAAAACTCTCGCTTAAATTGCAGCACCTTATGAGGCGCTCGAGACTAAGTTCTCAAAATGACGGTGAATGGCTTTTGGTCGATAGCCAGTTCGCCGAAGTCTATATGTCCGCGCTCGCAGCCATTTTGTCGAAAGAAGCGGGCTTGGCTGCCCTAACCAGTGAAGAGCCGTCTATGGGTGTCAATCTTCAATCATTGCTTGACGATGTGAAGCCGTCTGCCCACTCTGACAAGAAGGGTGCACTCGTCTCGTTCGTCATGCAAGCAATCAAGGTCGATCCAAACACTCGAATCGATAAGCTACTGGCTTTCCGACGATCACATAAGAACCAACTTGCTGAACTTACAGCTCAATTCGAAGACTTGTCCTCTAAGATCACAACCAGCGAATCTGGAATAGAGCTTCAAGAACTTGCGAAAGATGCATACGTTACGCGCATTCATCCAAAGCTTGCGGCACTCAAAGGTGAGTTGAGAGACTGTTCGATTCAATCGGTTTGGGAGGGTATGCAAAGAGCTGTCACGGTTACCGCTCCTGCAGGTGGTGCTCTTGCCTATTTCACAGGATTGACAGGGAACATGCTGCTGGCAGCCGGGGCCGCAATAGCAGTGACCGACGTTGCGATAAAGACGCACCTAGCGCGCAACAAAGCTCGTCGCGCTTCGCCGTACACCTACTTGCTAGACGTAGAACGAAAGTTCTCAATCGATTAGCACTTATCTTCTCGTTTAGAGCTAAGGCCAGAATCAAATACGCAATGCAGAAGTTTGTGCACTTTTCCGGTTAACTCACACAAGCTTTAGCTTTTACAACAAACGCGCGCCGCTTCGAAACAGATCGAAACCGAACAAACAAACTGCGCATCGGGCGGGCAAAACTGCAAATTGTTTAAAGATAAAATGTGGGTACCGGTGTGGGTACGGGGTAGTCCGATTTTTAAGTTATTGAAAAATAAAGTAAAATCGGTCGAACTGGCGGACAGAGAGGGATTCGAACCCTCGATGGGCTTGCACCCATACACGCGTTCCAGGCGTGCGCCTTCAACCACTCGGCCACCTGCCCGTTCGAAGGCGCGGGTATAAACATCATGGCAGACTAAGCAAGCCATCAATGCACACGGCAGTGTAGTTGACTGGACTTTAGACGCCTTAGGCTAGGACTTGCTCTGCCCAAATATCAAAATGAGCCCAAAACGCGGCTCGTATGGCGTCCACTTCGTGCAAAAGTTCGTGCTTAGACCCTGCTACCACGCGAAGCTGGCCATGGGGCACTTGACCACAGATACGGACATGGGCGGCATTATCCACAATGGTCTCGCCTTCGGCACTGACAACCAAGATCGGGATATTGATTTGGGAGAGGCGAGCAGGCGTGAAAGAGGCCATAGTCTTAATGGCTTCAACCAACCAGCCATTGGTTGGGCCAGCAATCTGCAAGGCAGGCTCTTCAAGCATCAAGGCATTATTGCGGGCAAAGCGCTTTGGATCATGGGTAACTTGATTGGCCGCGAAAGCTTCGGGTTGCCAAGTCGTGGGCAGGGATGGCGCAACGTCTTTGCCCTTGCCAGTCGCCACCAAGGACTTGGCCAACAAGCTCATGCCCGGGGGTGCCAAAATGCCCCACATGGGCGCTGAAAATGCCGCTCCAACCACATTGGGGATCGCGTTGGTCAACAACGCCTCTAAGCAAATCGTGCCACCCATAGAATGGCTCAACAGAATACGCTTACCTGTCAGCCGATCAGCAACGGCCGCAACCGCCAAGGCCATATGCTCGGTTGCTTTGGAAAAACTATCGAGATGACCTGCGTGGGCTGTCGAGCCCAATCGATCAGACCAGCCCTGACCGCGATGATCGACGGTTAGAACATTGAAACCCCGAGCGAGGAGATCGGAAATCGTCTCCGCATATTTTTCAATATATTCAGTCCGACCGGGTGCTAAAACAACAGATCCGCGCGGATTATCCCCCTGATAGGGAACAAAAGCCGCGCGGATTGTTTTGTCGTCAGGCCCAAGGACGCGGAAGGTCTCCAGACCTTGTAACGCCTCCATCAAAGGGTCCTGAACCACTTGCATCGGGCGCGCTTAGCCGATGATCGACTGAAGTTTCATAGCGATCGACATGTCGCCATCAACTTTCAGCTTGCCGCCCATAAAAGCGTTCATGCCGTTGAGACGGCCTTCAACCATGTCGACGAAATCGCTGAGGGCGATTTTCAAGGTGCAGTCTGCTGGGCCATCGTCGTTGGTGACGGCATTGCCGTTCTTGCCATCGATATGGATTTTGCCGGCATCGCCGAAATCAAACTTCACGGTGTTGCCGAAAGCTGGCTTGGCTTCGACACGTTCTTTCATGCCAGCAGTAATTGTCGCGAGATCCATTTATTCCTCCCTGAGCGCATCCCTGAAAAAGCTTGGGATAACGCGGTGAATCCTTACTAGACCGGGATGAGGCTGAGGGGAAGCGGTACGTAACGTCAATTCGTGCGGCTAATTCCTTGCAAATGCAGATAACGCATGGCAACTCACAACAATGTTAAACGAAGTCAGTCCTTTCGGCACCTTTTCCCCGTCGGCGTTTCAGAGCCGTATCATCTCCTTAGCGCGAGGCTTTGATCCAGGCCCTTTCAGCAAATTTGCCGCGTCGGTTGGAAAAAGACTTATCCTTCCGGGACTTGATGGCCCACTCGACCTTATGACCTGGGGCATCAAGACCCGTATCGACCCCCGCCGCAACGTAACAGAAAAACGCCTCATGTTCTCCCCTTCCCGCTTTGAGCCCGAAGAGCGCGACCTGCTGCGACGTGAACTGAAAGCCGGGGACGTCTTTGTCGATGTGGGGGCCAATGTGGGGGCCTATTCCCTCTGGGTCGGACCAATCATTGGACCTAGCGGGAGAATTGTCGCCATAGAGCCTCAGCCGAGCGTTTTGGCCCGTTTGCGTGCCAACTTCGCCCTAAACCCGGAGTTTAATGCACAGATTTTTCCCTGCGGCGCGGGCGATTCTAATGGCGTCATGACGCTGTCTGTCGGCAGCGACAATGAAGGCGGCGCGTCGTTGGCCACAGTTGGCGGCGGCGCAGATCAAGTGGAGATCGCCGTCCGCCCTCTACTTAACATGATTGAAGAAGCCCGCTTAGAGCGGATAGACGCTCTGAAAATCGACATTGAGGGCTATGAAGATCGCGCCCTTTTACCCTTCTTCGCTGAAGCCGCTAAAAGCCTCTGGCCACGCCTGCTGATTCTCGAGCGCAGCGAAAGGGATTGGGCAAGCGACCTGATGGGTGCACTCACGCAATCTGGCTATCGCCAGACTTTAACCACCAAGCGCAATTATGTAATGCAACTGGCCTAGCCAGCTGCGCGTGCCATATGCTCTTCCAAGTCATATTCTTTGAGCTTGCGGTAGAGCGTCGAACGGCCAATGCCCAAGCGACGTGCAACCTCGGTCATATGTCCGGCATAGAGGTCGATGGCATATTCGATCAAGTCGCGTTCAATTTGCTCTAGCGTGCGCAAATGACCTGCTGGGTCAAAGATAGCAACGCCATTACCCGCTTCAATCGCCGCAACCAACAGATCACTATTGGTCGGCAGGGCTGGCATATCGATCACGGCTGATAGGTTCGCCGCCTCAGGTGCTGGAGGGGTTACAGCTCCACTGGTGGGCGCATCAGAGACAAACTGCGGCAATGCGGCTTGAACGTGGGGGAAGTCCTCTGGCTGCAAGAAGTCGCCATCGCACAAAACCACAGCCCGGAAGACTGTGTTTTCAAGCTGGCGCACATTGCCCGGCCAATCAAAGCTTTGCAGCATGGCCAAGGCCTGTGGCGTTGCACCCAAGACCCGCTTGCCCTCTTCGGCATTGATGCGGGTAACAAAATGCTTGATCAGGGCTGGAATATCTTCCATGCGCTCGCGCAGCGGCGGCGCATCAATTGGGAAGACGTTCAAACGGTAGAACAAATCCTCCCGGAAGCGACCTTCACCAACCAGCTTGGCCAAGTCCTTGTTCGTTGCTGCAATGATGCGGACATCCACTTTGACAGGCCGTTTTGAGCCCACAGGATCGACTTCGCTTTCTTGCAGCGCGCGCAGTAACTTGACCTGAACGTCGAGAGGCAGCTCGCCGACTTCATCCAAGAATAAAGTACCGCCATCAGCTTCTTGGAATTTACCCAAATGGCGATCATGCGCGCCGGTAAAGGCACCTTTTTCGTGACCGAACAGAATGCTTTCCACCAGATTTTCTGGGATCGCACCGCAGTTTACCGCGATGATTGGTCTGCCCGAACGCTCGCTCTCGCCATGGATAGCGCGCGCGATGACCTCTTTACCAACGCCGCTCTCGCCTAAGATTAGAACAGGAATATTGGAAGTGGCCGCGCGTTGACCCAGACGGATCACTTGGCGCATGGCCGAAGCCCCAGCAACCATATCGCTAAAGGTAAAGGTGCCGGCAGCCTTCTTCTTGAGGCGTTTTACTTCACCCGACAATTCGCCAACTTTCAGCGCGTTTCGAATAGAAACCATCACGCGCTCGGGGCTGGCAGGCTTGACGAAGAAGTCTGTTGCGCCGGCCTGCATGGCTTTCACCACCGTATCGATGCCCCCTGATGCCGTTAGCACAACGACAGGCAAATCATCACGTTTAGCGCGGATGGCTGCGAGTGCCTCCATACCCGAGACACCGGGCATGATCAGATCCAAAAGAACGACATCGACGGCTGGGTCCATGGCTTGCGCAATGGCCTGCGCGCCATCCTCTGCGGTTCGCGTTGCAAAACCCTGACGCTCTACAGCACCCTGTAACAGGCGACGCTGCGACGGATCGTCATCAACGATTAGGACAGTCTTACTCATTCTACCCACCAAATTCTTTGTTGCCGGGTTTTCCCGGTCATGACACCAAAATTTCAAACCGAGATTTGAGGCTTTTGCGTCTGTTCACCGCTCCTTCTACACGCAGGATGTAAAGGGTGACTTAAAATGGGACACTCCTAGAGCAGAAAACTGCACACAAAGCCCCCTTGACCAAAACGGGTCAGAAGGTCATGCCCACCCAACAATAGATTACCCGATGAAGGCTATGAAAATGTCAGTCGCGCCCCTGCCCGGAATTCTCGATATTGTGCCCTACAAGGGAGGCGAAGCAAAGATTCCGGGGATTGAGAAACCTTGGAAGCTCTCATCCAATGAAAATCCTTTGGGCTGCAGCCCAGCTGCCCGTCTCGCGTATCAAGCCGTCGCGGGAGATTTAGCAACTTATCCAGACGGCGACCATGCAAGCCTGCGCGCAGCGATTGCTAGCCGCTATGGCCTAGATGCAGGCCGTATCATGTGTGGAAACGGCTCTGATGAGATTTTCCAGCTCTTGGGGCGTGCCTTCCTCGATCAAGGCGATGAAATCGTCCAATCCGCGCATGGCTTTTTGGTCTATCGACTGACTGCACAACAAGCCGGTGCCATTTGTGTCTCCGCGCCTGAAACCAATTTGACCGCCGATGTCGATGCGCTCTTGGCCTGTGTCACCTCCAAGACCAAGATCGTCTTTTTGGCCAACCCCAATAATCCAACCGGCACCTATTTGCCTTATTCAGAAATCAAGCGCCTGCATGCGGGCTTGCCTGACAACGTGCTTTTGGTTCTCGATGCAGCCTATAGTGAATATGTGCAGACCAATGATTATTCGTCTGGTCTTGAGCTGGCCGGAGAAGCCAGTAACGTGTTGATGACACGCACCTTCTCCAAAATCTACGGACTTGCTGCTGCCCGCGTCGGTTGGTGCTATGGCCCACAAGTCGTGATCGATGCGCTCAATCGCGTACGTGGGCCTTTCAATATCAGCGCGCCGGGCCTAGCGGCAGCAGAAGCCGCCATACTCGACCAAGACTTTGCCAACCAAAGCATCACCTTTAACGCCCATTGGTTGACCTTTTTGACGCACGAAATTCGCGCTCTGGGCCTTGAAGTGACCCCCAGCGTCGGCAACTTCATTTTGGTGAAGTTCCCAAGCGAGCCCGAAAAGAACGCTACAGCAGCCGACGCCTATCTGCGGTCGCGCGGGGTCATTGTGCGTGCCGTTCGTGCCTATGGCTTGGACGCCTATTTGCGCATTTCAATCGGCCTTGAAGAGCCAAACCGCCTCACGGTCGCGGCCCTTAAAGATTTCATGGGATCGTGATGTCGGAAGCGGCCAGTCACTTTGACACCTTAGCGATTATTGGGGTCGGCCTGATCGGCTCGTCGCTGGCTGCCGCCGCTAAAGCAAACGCTTTGGCGTCACGGATCGTGCTCTATGACTTAGACCCAAGCGTTCGGGGCCGCGTGCTGGAACTAGGGCTTGGTGACGTGGCTGAGACGGTCGAAGCCGCCGTGACCGGCGCGGACTTGATTATCCTCTGTACACCGCCTGCGACGATGGGGCCTATCGGGGCCCAAATTGGGGCGCACATCAAAGCCGGTGCTATTGTGACAGATGTTGGCTCTGTCAAAGAAGCCATCGTGCAACAGCTACAACCTGTTCTGCCTGAAGCCTGCTTCTTGATCCCGGGCCACCCGATTGCTGGCGGTGAAAAGTCTGGCCCAGATGCAGGCTCTGCAGCCCTGTTTAATGGCCGCTGGGCAATTATCACACCCCTGTCTGACCCGCGCCCCGCCTATCAAGCTGCGGTCGTTCGACTAACGGACTTCTGGGAAGCCATGGGTGCCAAGGTTGATTTTATGGATCCAGTCCGCCACGATCAAGTCCTCGCCATGACCAGTCATTTGCCCCACTTGATCGCTTTCTGCGTTGTGGCAACCGCTCAAGACGTGGAAGCGGTGACCGATAGTGAAGTTGTCAAATATTCTGCAGGGGGCTTCCGGGACTTTACCCGCATTGCAGCCTCTGACCCGACCATGTGGCGCGATGTGTTTTTACTCAACAAGGATGCAGTCCTGGATCTACTTGGACGCTTTTCAGAGGATTTGACCGCTTTGCGTCGCGCCATACGCTGGGGTGATGGCGATACCTTATTCGCAACCTTTGAACGCGCGCGCACCATGCGTCGCGAAGTTATTGAGGCAGGACAAGACACCGCCATACCCAATTTTGGCCGGGATCTGACGATATCAACTGCAATCAAAGTCGACGGCAAAGTCGATGGTAAGTCCGACTGAAATTTTTCTGTGATTTCGCTATGGTAAACTAAACGTTAACCAGTTCAGCGTCCATGATTTACAGGTGAAAATTCCTTGCATCCTCGGGAGAAGCCCGTGCTAGCCGTCGCTAATTTTATCCTCTTTTTGGTCTATTGCATCGCCTCGGTTGGGTTGGGGGCGTTTGCCTTTTATATTCAAGAAGCCAGCCTTGCGGTCTCCATCTGCATGGGGGGTTTGCTGGGCGTTGCCTGCGGCTTATTCCATCTCGCCTTCACGCCGCGGGAAGCGAAACTATCACGATCTGAAAAGACCCGGATCGATAATGAATTCCAATCTCTGAAAGATATGCAGGGCGCAACCCATAACGAGATTGAAACCCTGAAGACCACGCTGGCAGAAGATGCTGCGGCCCGCGAGGCTGCCTTGGCGCGAGAAGTCCGCGAAATCGCGATGCTTCTGACGACTTATGTGCAGAAAAATGAGCGTCGGCGCGAGGCAACAGCCATTGAAGGCCAAAAGCTCTCGCCGCGCCGGTCTGATCAAAACCTCTTGGCGGCTGTTCGCTCCGCCTTGGAGGAGAACCGGATCGAGTTGCACTTGCAGCCCATCGTCGCGCTACCTCAGCGCAAGACCGTCTATTATGAAGGCTTTACCCGCCTGCGTGACCCATCTGGTGCTGTGATTCTGCCGAGCGAATTCTTGCGCGTGGCGGAGCCTTCGGGCTTGGTTGGTGAGATTGACAACCTCCTCTTGCTGCGCTGCGTTCAGATCGCCCGTCGCCTCTTGAAGCATGACCGACGCATCGGGCTCTTCTGCAATATCTCGACCACGAGCTTGGGGGATGAGACCTTCTTCCCTCAATTCATCGCCTTCCTACGCGATAACAAAGATCTCGCTGGTTCGATCATTTTCGAACTCACCCGCGACTCGTTTGAAAAAATCCCGATGGCGGCTGAGCGCAATATGGGCCGCTTGTTTGATTTGGGCTTCCGCTTCTCGATTGACCGTTGCGAGACCCTAGACCTCGACTTGCGCAAGCTGGAGCGCATGGGTGTGCGTTATGTGAAGATTGCCGGTGACAAACTGGTGCAGCAATTGGTCGAAGCCAAGACAGTGCCTGTCACCGGTCTCAATCGCCAATTCGAACCAACAGACGTTTCTGCCCTCTTCTCGCGCTATGGGGTTGAGTTGATTGCCGATCGTGTTGAGACTGAACGCACGATTGTGGAGATCCTCGAACTCGACATTACCCATGCCCAAGGCAATTTGTTCGGCAAGCCCAAGTCCAGCACTGAAGTCATCAAAGCCAGCGAAGAAGGCCCGCGCCTGCGGATGGTCAGCTAAGGTTTAGCCTGCCCTACAGGTTTGGTTGATAAAGTCGCGGTGGGTTGGGAACGTTTCAGCCGTTTGCGCCATAAGCGTCTTGAGGCTGGCCAGATGCCGATCGGCTTCCACATGGGTGCGGGTATCCACCAAAGGATCATAGCCCTCAGGCTCGACAAACTGTCCTAAATAGACCGCCAACCAGCTTGGATTGAGGAACAATTCGGGTCCATCAGAGACCATCCGCCCATATTTGCGGAAGTGCGCCATCTTATAGGTCAGGGGGTCTGGCAGGCTCATAGAGGCGCAATAGCGCCAGAGCTCGCTATCATCGCGTTCGGTCGCGCAATAATGCAAGATGAGAAAATCGCGAATACGCTCCCACTCATAGGTGCTCAAGCGATTAAACTCTGTCTCTAAGACGGGGTCGACCGTCTTGTTGGGGAACAGCGCCAAGAAACGCGTGATGCCCGTCTGAATGAGGTGGAGGCTGGTTGATTCCAACGGCTCCATAAAGCCCGCGGCCAGACCAATCGCGACACAATTCTTGTGCCAGATCTTCTTCCGCTTGCCCGTCGTAAAGCGCAAAGGACGCGGATCGGCCAAGGGCTTACCGTCCAAATTAGCCAACAAAGTCCGCTCCACCTCTTCATCGGTGATAAAGCCGCTGGAGTAGACATAACCATTGCCGATGCGGTGCTGAAGTGGAATCCGCCATTGCCAGCCGGCCTCCCGCGCGGTCGAGCGGGTATAGGGCGTAAACTCGCCGCCATGCTCGCACGGCACCGCCATCGCCCGATTACAGGGCAGCCAATGGCTCCAGTCCTCATAACCAGCTTTGAGCGCGCCTTCGATCAAAAGGCCACGGAAGCCAGAGCAATCGATAAAGAAGTCGCCCTCCACCTTGCGGCCATCTTCCAGCGTCACATGGGTAATTCGGCCATCTTCACCATCGAGGCCTACATCCGCAATTTTGCCCTCCATCCGGACGACCCCGCGCGCCTCGCTATAGCTTCGAAGAAACTGGGCATAGAGGCCCGCGTCGAAATGATAGGCATAGTCAAATGTCGACTGGATCAAGCGCGGATCTTGAGTTGGCGGAGCAAAGCGGCCGCGCTTGGCAACCTGCCAGGCCATGGTGAAATCATCCAGCGAGCCAGGATCCCAGCCTGATTGGCGTGCGCGCAGATAATATTGATGCAGCGGCACCATATCAAAGTCCGCGCCATAGGTTCCAAACGGATGGAAATAGCGGTGGCCCTGACGGCCCCAGTTCACAAATTCAATACCCAGCTTAAACGTGCCTTGGGTGCGAACGACAAAGTCCTTCTCATCGAGGCCAAGCGTGCGATTAAAAACTTTGATGGGCGGAATAGTTGCCTCACCGACTCCGACGGTTCCAATCTCGTCGGATTCAATCAGGGTAATTAAGCACCCCCGCCCAGCGGCATTAGCGATGGCGGCAGCCGCCATCCAGCCAGCAGACCCGCCGCCAACAATCACCAAGCGCTCAAGTTTTTGGCTTTGACCCTGCATTATGGCCCCCGACCTTTTCTTATGTTCCGATATAACCGCATCAGTCGAGATGACGAGTCTGCGTTGTTGCAAGCCTGCACCAGTTTTTCAACTTTGTCGCATTTACCTGCATACGCGCCCACTTTCCCATTGCACAATCGTTGTGATTTTGTCATGTAGCTTTCCTACACGTTCACAAATAAATGATTGTTGGACGTACTTTGAATGCTGATTCAAGACTTTTGGGTCAGTTTTAGGCGCGGAATATCGTCGGGCGGCCTGCTAATTGGCTGATAATCGGCGTGTTCTGAAGGGAATCACAAGCGGGTCCGTTGCGGTCGGATCTGCTTATTTGGGAGGAACCGCGATGAATATACACACAGAATCACGTCTCGGCGTGTCGCGCGCTCGCTTATTGGCTGGTGCAGTGTCTTCGGTTGCCCTGTTGGCAGCTATGAGCGGGACAGCCCATGCACAAGCGGCATCCACCACTGAAGCATCCGACAAAGATGTCGAGACCATCGTGGTTGTCGGTATCCGCCGCGGAATTGAAAACTCCATCAACGCAAAGAAAACTTTGGGCGTCATCGCCGAAGTTGTCTCGGCTGAAGATATCGGCAAGCTGCCAGACGTCTCCATCGCGGAATCCTTGGCGCGCTTGCCAGGTGTAGCTGCACAACGGATTGACGGTCGCGCTTCGCAATTGTCGGTTCGCGGCCTCGGCCCGGACTACACCACCACCCTGTTGAACGGCCGCGAGCAAGTCTCGGTTGGCGACAACCGCGGTGTTGAGTTCGACCAATATCCATCGGAATTGTTGGGCGGTGCAGCCGTCTACAAAACCCCAACCGCAACCCTTTTGGCACAAGGTGTTGCCGGTACGGTTGACCTGCAAACCATTCGCCCGCTGAAATTCGGCCGCCGCCAGATCGCAGTCGGTGCGCGCTATGAGCAGAACGATCTGGGCGCTTTGAACGCAGGTACTTCAGAGTCCGGCAACCGCATCTCGCTCGCCTATATCGACCAATTCATGGACGGTAAGCTGGGTGTGGCTTTGGGCTATGCCCATATGGAATCGCCCTATCAGTCCAACCGCTATGAAGCTTGGGGCTATCCAACCAATGGCGCAAACTTCATCATTGGCGGTGTTAAGCCTTATGCTTTGTCGGGCAACATCACGCGCGATGGTTACATGGGCGTGATTGAATTCCAGCCATCTGAAACATTGACCCTGTCGTTGGACGGCTACTACTCGAAGTTCAATGACGATCAAATCTTGCGCGGCATCGAGTTGCCACTTTGGTGGTCGGGTGCGCAATTGCAGCCAGGCGCAGTTGTCACCAATGGCATCACCACCTCCGGCCAGTTCAATGGCGTAAAGGGCATCATCCGCAACGACATCCGCGCACGTGAAGCTGAACTGGCTGCTTTGGCTGGTAAGGTTGAGTGGCAGATCAGCCCGAAAGACTCAGTATCTTTCGACCTTAGCTGGTCGAAGGGTGATCGCACCGACACCGACATTGAATCCTACTCTGGTACCGGTCGTGGTTCGGCCGGTGCAACTGACAATCTGGCATTCACAACCGCTGAAGCAGGCCGCTTGGTGTTCAAGCCAAGCCTGAACTATGGCGATTACAACACGATCAGCCTGACCGATCCAGGTGGCTGGGGCCAAGCTGGCTATTACAAGGCACCAGGTACGGTTGACGAACTGAACACGCTGAAGATCGCTGCAAAGCACGAGTTCGACGGCGACAAGGCGATTAAGTCGGTAGACTATGGCATCGGCTATTCGGATCGCAGCAAAGAAAAGACCGTGAATGAGTGGTTCTTGGATTTGGCTGGTGGTGCAAACAGCGTCGCTATCCCAACTTCGGCGCGCGTCGGTCAAACCAACCTCTCTTGGTTGGGCTTAGGCAATGTCGTCAGCTATGACCCACGTGGCTTCTTGGGCAGCATCTATTCGTTGCGCGCGAACACCGCCGCAGACGTTGCGATCAAGAGCTGGTTGGTTGAAGAAACCCTCATCACCGCATTTGCGAAGTTCAATGTCGATACTGAAGTTGGCAGCGTGCCTCTGACAGGTGATTTCGGCGTCCAAGTCGTGAATACCGATCAAAGCTCGACCGCTCGTGGCCGCAGCAACTCAACCGCAACCTTGGTCACCAAGACCGAAGGCACCGACTACACCTATGTTCTGCCTAGCATGAACTTGGCCTTCGCTTTGGACAATGATGCGAAAATTCGCGTCGCTTTGGCTCGCACGATGTCGCGTCCTCGTATGGACCAGATGAATGCGGCCTTTAGCTACAGCTATGATAGCTCGATCGTTCCAAACCGCGGTACGCGTTGGTTCCAAAACTCGGGCAACCCATTGCTGCAGCCAATCTTGGCCCAAGCTTTGGACGTCAGCTATGAAAAGTACTTCGGTCGTCGCGCCTACTTCGCCTTGGCAGGCTTCTACAAGAACTTGGAATCCTGGATTGTCGACAGCGTTGAGCGTCCATTCGATGCAACCGGTCTAATCGTTCCAACCGGCGCGCCTCCAAGCCCCACCAACATTGGTATTGCAAGCTCGCCAGGCAATGTGAAGGGTGGTTTCATCCGGGGTCTCGAATTTACGGCTTCGTTCCCGTTCGATCAGTTTGTGCCAGCTCTGGAAGGCTTTGGTGCAAACTTCAGCGCGACCTATAATGACAGCAGCATCAAGCCAATCGCTGGTCAGCCAGCAACCAAGGTGCCTGGTCTGTCTGAAAAGATCTTCAACACCTCGGTCTATTATGAGCGCTATGGCTTCCAAGCCCGCTTGAGCAACCGCTATCGTTCCGACTTTACCGGTTCGGTCGTGGCCTTTGGTGCCAACTTGGAAACCCGCAGCATTCAAGCTGAATCGGTTCTGGATGGTCAGATTGGTTACACCTTCCAATCCGGCCCTTTGAACAATCTGTCGGTTCTGTTCCAAGTTAACAACATCACTGACGAGCCATTCACCACCCTCATCAACGACGATGAGCGTTTGGTGAAGGACTACCAAGAATATGGTCGCACCTTCTTGGTCGGTGTGAACTACAAGTTCTGATCTTGAGAGATCGGTAACTCGATAACCCCCGTCGGCCTGCGCTGGCGGGGGTTTTCTATGTTGTGATTTGCCCGTGCTCGCGGCCTGTGTCAGGCACGTGTCTGTGGGGCGAGGAGAACTAGGTTGGAATCTCAGGCTGTTGAGAAAATTGTAATCGTGGGTGGCGGTACCGCTGGCTGGATGACGGCCAGTGCGCTGTCGAAAGTGCTCGGCCCACGCGTCAACATCCGCCTGATTGAAAGCGAAGAGATTGGCACTGTCGGTGTGGGCGAGGCCACCATCCCCCAGATCAATATCTTCAATTCGATCCTTGGGATTGATGAAAATGACTTCGTCGCCAAGACCAATGGTACGTTCAAATTGGGGATTGAGTTCGTCAATTGGCATCGTCAGGGTGAGCGCTATATGCATGCCTTTGGTGGCATTGGGCGTAACCTCGGCTTTGTGCCTTTCCATCATTATTGGATGCGGCAGAACCTCTCTGGCAAAGAGACCTCGCTTTGGGATTATTCGGCAGCAACCAAGGCTGCCTATGCCAACCGATTTGATCGGCTAGAGCGTTTAGGTGCCTCTCCCCTACCCGGCCCGACTTGGGCCTTTCAATTTGATGCCGGCCTCTATGCCCGCTATTTGCGTGGCTATTCCGAATATCACGGGGTGAAGCGGACAGAGGGCAAGGTACGCTCGGTAGAGCTTGATGGCCCCTCAGGCTTCATTCAATCCGTCACGCTGGAAAGTGGCGAAGTGGTGTCTGGCGATCTCTTCGTGGATTGCTCAGGCTTTCGCGGCCTCTTGATCGAAGGGGCGCTAAAGACAGGCTATGAGGATTGGTCGAATTTCCTCCCCTGTGACCGTGCCCTGGCCGTGCCGTGTGAGTCTGTTTCGCCACTGACACCTTACACGCGCGCGACTGCCCGCCACGCTGGCTGGCAATGGCGGATTCCTTTGCAACACCGGATTGGCAATGGCCACGTCTATTGCAGTGCGTTTACCAGCGATGAGGAAGCTGAGCGCGTCCTGATGTCCAATCTCGACGGTAAGCCCTTGGCCGATCCACGACCTCTCAAGTTTGTTACGGGCCGTCGGAAAAAGCTTTGGAACAAGAATTGTATTGCGGTCGGGCTTGCCAGCGGCTTTATGGAACCTCTGGAATCCACCTCCATCCATCTCATCCAATCTGCAGTAAGCCGCCTCATCACCCTCTTTCCGACGAAGGCCTGTGACACGGTTCTGAGCGATGAATATAATCAGCAAGCAATTGAGGAGTACGCGCTGATCCGCGACTTCTTGATCCTGCACTATCACGCCAATGAACGCACCGACTCGCCCTTCTGGTTGCATTGCCAAAACATGGCGATCCCTGACAGCTTAAGCCACAAGATCGAGCTTTTCCGCAAAACCGGGCGGATTGAGCGGCGCGCTAATGATTTGTTTGCCGAACCAAGCTGGCTGCAAGTCCTGATCGGGCAAGGTATTCGCCCTGAAAGCTATCATGCTCTCGCGCGCGATCTATCTGAGGAGGATCTCGACGGCTTCTTAGGGAATGTTTCCACGATTATCTCGAAGGCTGTGGATCAGATGCCAAGCCACGAAGACTTCATTGCCCGCAATTGCCGGGCACCAGCCGCCTAATCTTACTATCAATACAGAGTTCAATTTTAGCCCAAGAAGGATCGCTAACATGTTCGGCCCATCTCTCCAAAAAAGTCTCTGGATCGGTTTCAGTTGTCTCTTGGGCGTTGTTGCGACACCCGCTTTCAGCCAAGAAGCAGAGAAACCCAGCCTGCGTGCTGAACTTGCCAGCCCGTCGGCCATTTGGCTGCATCTGAAAGGGGCTGAGCGGACTTTTAATCCAGCCGACTGGCGCTTGCTCGACCAAGCCAATCAGGAAGTTGCCATCGCCACCATCCTGCCCAATGATCTTGAGACCGCCCTCTTGGTTCCGGCTCAGCCGATTGATATCCGTGCATCTTATCGTCTAGAGTTGAAGACGACGGGCATCAGTGCCCGGGTGCGGCCTGATGCGTGGTTCCGCACGCTCTATTCGCCCAAGCCATTAGGGGCCAATATTTCGGCAGACGGTAAGTCGACGCAATTTGCCATCTTCTCCCCACGTGCTGAGAAAGTCCGCCTCTATCTCTATGATCAGGCCGATGCCAAGCCTGAATCCGCGAAGCGCGTGGTCGATATGGTGCGTGATGACTCTGGGCTTTGGGAAGCTACCCTAGAAGGCGATCTGGCGGGCAGCTTTTATGACTTCACCGTGCATGGAAAGCCCGGGCCCGGCCGGTACTTTTACGAAACCAACCCAGTCCATATCTCGGACCCCTACGCGCGCGCCAATGCGGAATCCTATGGGAAAAGTCGGGTGATGGCGAAAACAACGCCAGCGCGTCCCCTCGCCCAAGGTCGTCCAAAAATGGAAGACGTGGTGGCCTATGAAGTGCATATTGAAGACTTCACGAGACAATTGCCGGTCGCCGACGAGTTAAAAGGTACGATCCCAGCCTTCACCATCCCGGGTTTGCGCAGCAAAACTGGTCAGAAGATCGGCTTTGATCACATTGTAGATTTGGGCGTGAACGTCGTCCATCTGCTGCCGATGCAGGAATTCCTGCATTACCCAAAGCCCGAATGGCAGGCAGCCTTTGGCAATGATCCAGAGATGAAGCGCTTAGGCGTGGCCGACCTCAGCTATGAGTGGGGCTATCGCACCACCCACGCCTTTGCGATTGAAAACACTTACCGGAAAAAGGGCACCGACTTTGGGGCAGAGCGCGAGCAATTCCGCGATCTGGTCCAAGCCTTCCATGATCGCGGCATTGCTGTGATCGTGGATATCGTCCCCAACCATACAGGCGAGAACATGGACGGCCGCAACATGTTGTTCAATTTCAACGTGCTGGACCGTGACTATTACTATCGCACCAGCGATTCAGGTCAGCACATTGGCGTTTTTGGCAATGAGGTGAAGACCGAGGATCGCCCAATGACCCAGCGTTGGATCATCGATCAAGCCAAGTCCTTGATTGACGAGTTTGGCATTGACGGGTTCCGCATCGATTTGGCAGGCCAGATTGACGAGCAGACCCTGATCGCGCTGCGCAAGGCCGTTGGCGATGATGTCATCATTTATGGCGAACCCTGGATCGATGTTTCTGACCCAATTGTGCGCGCCAATCCCGATTGGGACTGGTACAAGGAAGATGCACCGATCACCTTCTTCCAAGATGATACCCGCAATGCCTTAGTCGGCTCCCCTTTCCGCTTACAGGATAAGGCGACAGATCGCGGCTATGCTGGCGGCAATGCCAGCCAACGCAACCAAGCCATGTTGGCGATTGCTAATGGTTGGAAAGAAGAAGCCCAATCGACCAATCGCGGCATCAATTACGCCGACATCCATGACAATTGGACCTTGGCCGATCGCTTTGCAATCAAGGACTGGAATGGTCTCGAAGGGGTCGAAGAAAGCCCGTACCGCGTGGCAGCGGGTCTCCTCTTGACCAGCCTAGGACCAATTGTTCTTCATGGTGGTTCTGAAATGCTTCGCTCGAAGGGTATGGTCGGTACTGAGGAAATCATCCGCCAGACTGCGACAGGCCCGATCTATTTCAAAGGCCGCCAAGACACCTACAACGTCCGTACACCGAATGAATTTGTCTGGTCAGACCTCGACCGCTCCAAGAAGACCGGTGCGCCAAATGATTTTGTTGCCATGAACCAATGGTGGCGGGGTCTTATTGCTTTCCGCAACAGTGAGCTTGGCCGTGTCTTTCGCACCGCCAAGGCCCCTGCGCCAGACTATATCCATTGGATCACGCCAGAAGACCCAAATCTCTTGGGCTATTTGGTCGACCAAAAGGTTTTGGTCCTGGCCAATATTGGTACCAAAGCCGCGACCTTCTCGTCGGTGCAATTGCCTGCCGGACGCTGGCAGAAAATTGCTGACGGCCAACGCATAGACCACCTCAAAGGCGTGCGTGGCAAGGATGCCAAACTCGTCGGCGGCCAAAGCCTTACCCTCGACAGCCCCGCTCAAACCCTACAAATCTGGGTACGCCAGACAGACTGAAAGGATGACACCATGGATCGTCGTACCCTGATTGCGGCAACAGGTGGGCTTATGGCCTGTGCTCTTGTCCCTAATCCATCTGACGCCAGCGAGGCGATGATCGTCCGCTATGAAACCATGCCGAGCCGGTTTACCGGCGCTCGCACTGTGAGCGTCTGGCTGCCAGCAGATTATGGCAAGTCCAAGCGCCGCTATCCCGTCCTTTACATGCATGACGGCCAAAACATTTTTGGCGCAAGCACCGCCTTTGGTGGGCAGTCCTGGCGGGTAGATCTCGCGATGGAAGCGCGTCAACGCGCGGTTCCCGGCAGCGACGCCATTGTGGTGGGGGTGTGGAATACGTCCACAAGACGGCAGGACTTTTCCCCCGCAGGCGTTGAAGCGGCGATGGATGCAAAGCTCCGTGCCCGGACGGAAGTGGAGCACGGCGGCCCCGCGCTGAGTGACGGCTATCTCCGCTTTTTGGTCGACGAGTTAAAGCCGATGATTGATCGCGACTATCGTACCAGACCGGACAAGGGTTCAACCTACATTATGGGGTCGAGCATGGGTGGACTGATCTCGCTCTACGGAATCTGCGAATACCCGCAGGTGTTCGGCGCAGCAGGCTGTCTTTCAACCCATTGGCCGCTTTTGAGTGCTGCAGAAAGCTTTAGCAAGCCAGACCTCGAAACCCCGGCAATGATCCAAGCCTTTGCGACTTACCTGAAGCGGAAGTTACCAAAGCCCGGCCAGAACAAGATTTGGATGGACCATGGCACGATCAATCTGGATAGCTTCTACCAACCCTATCAAATGGCGATGGATGAGGTGTTTAAGGCGCAAGGCTGGCAGGACGGCAAAGACTTCGAAAGCCGGGTCTATGAAGGTGCAGACCACAATGAGGCCTCCTGGCGGGTGCGACTGCATGAACCACTCGCGTTCCTGATGGGCTAAGCTCCCTAGCTTCACGGTATCTTTTGCTGCGAGCCGTGGGGGTACGCCTTCCCAAGCCTGATAAATGCAATATGCTCATCTCAATCATAATGAAAAAGGGGAGCGAAGCGCCAATGGACGTTGAAAAACTGATGTTCCGTACCGGTCTGATGGCTGGTGAGCGTATTCTGGTAACAGGCGGTGGCACGGGCCTTGGCAAAGAGTTGGCGGAAGCCTTCCTCGCACTTGGCGCGACGGTCTATATTCTCGGTCGCCGCGGCGCGGTGCTAGAGGAGACACGCGATGAGTTGATGGGCCGTCATGGCGGCAAAATCGTTGCCCTGCCCTGTGACATTCGTAACGCCGAAGCCATTCGCGAAACCATTGACCTAATTTGGGCCGACGGTGGCGCGCTGACGGGCTTGGTCAATAATGCTGCGGGCAACTTTATCTCCAAGACCGAAGACCTCTCGCCGCGCGCCTTTGATGCTATTGCTAATATCGTCTTCCGCGGCACCTTCTATATGACTTTGGATATCGGCAAACGCTGGATTGCAGAGGGCAAGAAGGGCAATGTGATCAACATCCTCACCACGTGGGTATGGAATGGTTCGGCGTTTACGGTCCCGTCGGCGATGTCTAAATCTGGCGTTCGTGCCATGGCAGAATCCCTCGCCGTAGAATGGGGCCGCTATGGCATTCGCTTCAACAACATCGCGCCCGGCCCCTTCCCCACTAAGGGCATGACAGAGCGACTGTCGCCGGGGGCCAGCATGGAAAGTGCCGAGCGTTCGGCAAACCCCATGGGCCGGGTTGGGGAAATGACGGAGCTTGCCAATCTGGCGGTGTTTTTAATGGCCAAGGGTGCCCATTATGTGAATGGGCAGACGATTGCGATTGATGGCGCGGCCTATCAGGCCACGGGCGGCAATTTCTCTGGCCTGCGCGCTTGGGACGATGCTCAGTGGGAAGCAGTGCGCAGCATGATCAAAGCCAGCAATGACAAGGATAAGGCCGCGCGCACCGTATGAAGCCTATCCCGCTAATTCTCGATTGTGATCCAGGTGTCGATGACGCGGTGGCTCTGGCGCTCGCCTTTGGTGCGCGCCAGCGTCTGGATTTACTCGGGATCACGACGACTGCTGGGAATGTCGACCTCGCGAAAACCACTCGCAATGCCTGCCTGATCCGCCAGATCATGGGTCGCGAAGACGTGCCCATTCACGCAGGACTTGCCAAGCCTTTGTCTCGGGACCCTATCATTGCCGATGATTTTCACGGGCCAGAGGGCTTGGGTGATTATCCTGTGTGTGTGCCAAGCCTGGGGCCGCAATCGACTGACGCTGTTTCATTCCTGATACAGACGATTGAGGCAGCGCCAGCTGACACCATCAGCCTCGCGGTTACAGGGCCCCTAACCAATATCGCTTGTTTGATCCAACAAGCACCCGCTACCGCCCGCCGCCTCCGTCAAATCGTCCTGATGGGTGGGGCGAGACGGGAAGGCGGCAACATCACGGCCTCTGCCGAATATAATATCTATGCTGACCCAGAAGCTGCGGACATCATTTTTAGAAGCGGCTGTAACATCGTGGCCTTTGGCCTAGATGCCACCCATCAGGTCCGTGGTACCCCGGCTTGGGTGGAGGCAATTGCGCGATTAGACACACCCGGTGCAAAGTTGGTCGCGGAAATGTTGGCCTTCTCGAACGCTTTGCCAGCCAATCTGATGGATACATCTGACCCAGATCAACCAGCTACGGGCGCACCTTTGCATGACCCATGCGTGATTGCTTATCTGCTGGCGCCAGAAGCCTTTTCGCTCCGCCCCTGCCGGATTGAGGTAGAGACCATCAGCACGCTAACACGGGGACACACGGCGGTTGAGTTCCGCAAGGCCGTAGCTGGGGAATTCAATGCGAACTGGGTTTGGAAAGCCAATCCAGAAGCGGTCCTGTCCTTGATGTTGAGGTATTTGGCATGAAGCACCCGCCCCGCATCCGCGTTATTGGCTCGGTCAATCTTGATATTGTTGCCCGCGTCCACACCTTGCCCAGCCCTGGCGAGACCGTCAGTGGCGGCGTCCTGGCGCATTATCCGGGCGGCAAGGGCGCAAACCAAGCGCTCGCCGCCCGAAAGCTTGGAGCCGAAGTGGCCATGTTTGGCTGCGTAGGAAACGATAGCGCCGCCGGTCAGGCTTTATCCCTGCTCAAAGCAAACCATGTTGATCTGACGGGCGTGACCATCTTGGACGGCGTGGCAACAGGTGTCGCGCTGATTGTCGTGGATGCCGCAGGCGAGAACCAAATCGTCGTGACACCGGGTGCAAATGCTTCTGTTTCGCCAAGCACTTTGGCAGATCTGTCAGGCGATTATGATGCGACCTTGTGCCAGCTTGAACTGCCGGTTGAGACCATCTCCTATCTTGCAGACACAGTGACAGGCCTCTTCTGCATCAATCTCGCGCCGGCAAAACCGATGCCACAAGACGTTCTCAACCGGGCAGATATTCTGGTGGTGAATGAAACGGAAGCCGCATTCTATGGTGACCAGTTAAATGGCTTGAAAGCTCTGATCATTCACACGCTCGGGGCCGATGGCGCGATAGCTTTCCAGAATGGCAAGGAGATTGCGCGCAGCGCCTCGCCCGGGGTTGTGCCCGTCGATACAACAGGTGCTGGTGATACCTTTGTGGGGGCCTTCATCGTTGCATTTCTCTCTGAGGGCTCTGTCGCCAACGCTTTGGCTTATGGGTGTGCGGCAGGCGCGGCAGCGACGCTAAAGGCTGGGGCACAAACCTCTATGCCGAGCCGTGACGAAGTTGAGGCTTTGCTCGGCTTAACTGCCTAAGCGATAGTCCATGCAAGCGGACATCGCGTATCATCTCTATGACTGAGACAAAGTTTAAATCCATCATCGTGCTGGGTGCGAGCGGCACAATCGGCAGCGCATTCATCCGCATACTGCTGGAAAGCGCGAACACACGACACATCTTTGCCCTCAGCCGCAAGGCAATTGAGAGCGCTGATCCACGTGTAACTGCCTTAGCCATCAATCTAGAAAGTGAAACCAGCCTGATCCAAGCCGCCAGTGCCTGCCAAGTCGAAGGTGGCGTTGATTTAATCATCAATACGATTGGTATCCTCCATGAAGGCGTCACCATTCGCCCGGAAAAGGGGTTAAGGGAGCTCGATCCCGAAACCATGGCCCGCTTGTTCCGGGTTAATGCGATTGGCCCCGCGCTGGTGATGAAGCATTTCTCGCCTTTGCTTGCCCGCGACCGGACCGCCATCATCGCTTCGCTCTCGGCGCGGGTTGGGTCTATCGCCGACAATAAGACAGGGGGTTGGTATAGCTATCGTGCGTCGAAAGCAGCGCTGAACCAATTGATCCGTACCGCTTCGATTGAGCTAGCCGCGCGCCGACCGCAGGTCATTTGCGTCGGCCTGCACCCTGGTACGGTGCGAAGCGCCATGTCAGAGCCTTTCCTTCAGCGCTATACCAAGAATGAGATCTTTGAGCCTGAGACTGCTGCTACTGCGCTGCTCTCTGTATTGGGTCGCCTCACGCCAGCGCAGACCGGAAAGATCTTTGCTTGGGACGGGCAGGAAATCCAGCCCTAACCTTAAAAGCATCAGCAAATGCCACTTTGGTTCTTACCGCACTTCCTATAGGCTTTGTGCACACCAAGAGGAGGATGGGATGACGCATCGTACAATCACCGGCAAGATTGCCTATACGTCAAAGAAGCCGCACATGATGGATCAGGCGCGCGGCGAAGAGGATTTTCGTTTCACCCATCATAGCGATGGCAAAACCACCCTACGGGCTCATTGCTTTATCGCCGAACCTGACCCCAGCGTGATGCGCGACATTATCTACTCCATAGATGCCAACCGTCGGCCGATGGACTGTCATGTCCGCCTAACCGTGGGCGATAAGTTCATGGGCACGGGCTGGTTCCGCTTTGGCGACGACTATATTGAGTGCGAGAGCTATGGGCCAACCATTGGCCGGGTCTCTCAACGGGTGGACCTTGCCACTCCGATTGATGGCTTTGGCACCCACCCCATTGTAGCAGACGGCTATTTCTTAAGCCTGCATGATTGGGAAGCCAAAAAGCGGCATACCTTTAACATGTATCTGCCCTCCCCCGATCATCGCGGCGCAACCCCGCCCTTCTTGGCCCCAGTTCGCATCGATGGGCTTTATCTCGGCAAGGAAGAAATCACAGTCCAGGCTGGCACCTTCCAGACCCGCCACTTCCAATTCTTGGATGATGGATCGAGCGGCATGAGCAGCGAACATCCGGTCTATGACGTCTGGATCACCGATGATAGCGACGCCATTTTCGTTCAAGGCGGCGTGGGCGGCTATATGCAGACGTGGTACGAACTGGTTGAGCTCAACCGCTAGCCGACCCGGAACGGCGTCAGGGTCGTAATGATGGTCAAGGTTTGATCCACAAGCTCTACAACGCCCAGTTCGTAAGGGTTGGCGGCCGTGAAGGACACACCGCGGGCTGTCACGGGCTCTAAGCAGAAAAAGCCCGCTTGAGGGGGGGTATAGAGCTGCAAGCGCGTGCAAGGGCACGGGGTATCACCCACCAGGACCGCTGCACCAACCTCTACCCCATGTTCCGCCCATTTAATCCGTGCACGGCCATTCCAGCCTTCAAAGCAATGATCGAGATCAAGGCTGGTCGCGGCCACCCCTTCTGCCAAATGATCGACAACTGCTGGACGGGCCAAATGGCTGGGCAATGCCTCGCCGCTAATCTCCCAAAGTTGGGCGGCATCAAATTGGATTTCCGCCCCTTCGGATAAGAAATAGGGGTGGGGTCCAAGGGAAGACGGGAATGGCCGAGGGTCACGGCTTGTCACCGACAATTGGACCTCGACATGGTCCTCAAGCAGATTAAAGCGCTGGCGGCTTTCGAAAGCCCAAGGCCAGTTCGCGTCGCCATCATGTACCAGCGCGATCTCGATCGCGTTTTCATCCTGTGCGACCACGGTCCAAGGCGTACGCCAGCCAATACCATGAAGGGGATGGGCCCCGCCCGCCATATTGGGCGGAATATGGGTCGAGACTTCGCCCCACTCAAATACCCCGTCGACGATGCGGCTGGCATAAGGCGTCATCGGAAAAGACGACAGGCCCAGTGGATCACGCGCTGCCACGGCACCCTCGACAGCTGGTCGCAACACGGGCTTACCGTGCCAATCCAGCCGCGCAATACCCCCGCCCGCCAAGGGCGCAACAGCCAGGTCAAAACCGTAAGCGGAGAGGTTCAGAAGCTCGGCTGTCATGAAAGCCCCTTAAGTCGCCCGGGCGATCCGCATGAGATTGGTGCCGCCCTTGGTGCCAAATGGCAGACCGGCGACAATCACAATGCGATCACCCGATTTGGCGGTCCCCACTTTCGATGACATAGCCGAAGCGACTGTGGCCATATCTTCTACGTCTTTGGGATCCTTGGTTACGCGGGATTCTAGCCCCCAGACCAAGGCCAGCTTGCGGGCCGTGCGGATACTCGGGGTCAGCACCAAAACCGGCTGCAAAGGCCGTTCCCGTGCCACACGCAGCGCTGTCGTGCCAGTGGCGGTAAAGGCGACCAGACAGGCGGCCTTTGAAGCGTTGGCCGCGGTACGAGCAGCAGCCGACACGGCGTCAGGTACCGCGCTTTCAGGGTTGGCGTGCTCGGCATCCATGAGGCCCGGCCAACGTGGATCGGCCTCAACCCGCTCCGCAATCCGGCTCATGACGGCAACGGCCTCCATCGGGAATTGTCCGGCGGCGGTTTCGGCCGATAACATCAAAGCGTCAGTGCCTTCATAGACGGCGTTGGCCACGTCGCTGGCTTCGGCGCGCGTCGGAGCCGCAGCAGAAATCATACTTTCGAGCATTTGGGTTGCAACAATGGTTGGCACACCGCGCTCTCGCGCCATGCGAAGGATCAGCTTTTGAGCAACCGGCACATCTTCTGGAGCCAATTCCACGCCCAAATCGCCACGCGCCACCATCACGCCGTCGCAATAGTCGAGAATCTCAGCCAAGCTCTCAAGAGCGGCTGGCTTTTCAATCTTGGCCAAGCAGGCAGCCTTGCCATTCACCAGCTTGCGTAGCTCTGCCATATCGGCCGGACGCTGCACAAAGGAGAGTGCAACCCAATCCACACCGAGGCTGAGCGCGAACATCAGGTCCTTGCGGTCCTTTTCGGTCATGGCCGAGATCGGCAATACTGCCGTCGGCACATTCACGCCTTTTCGGTCGGAAACCGTGCCGGGTTGAATGACCTCTGTATGCGCCCAATCAGGGCCATGCTCGAGGACCCGCAAGCGCACCCGCCCGTCATCAATCAATAGATCATCGCCTGATTTCAGCGCCGCAAAAATTTCTGGATGTGGCATGCAGGCGCGCGTCACGTCACCCGGCGTTGGATCGCGATCAAGCCTGAACGACGCACCTTTCAAGAGCTGCACCTTGCCTTCCGCAAACGTCCCGAGGCGGAGCTTTGGACCCTGAAGGTCAGCCAGGACCCCAATAGGTCGCCCAGTCGCTTTTTCTGCTGCACGCACACTTGCATAGGCTTCAGCATGATCCTCATGGCTGCCATGGCTGAAATTCATGCGGAAAACGTCGACCCCGGCTTGCGCCAAAGCCAAGGTCATTTCGGGCGAACGGCTGGATGGGCCCAAAGTAGCCACAATCCGTGTGCGGCGGTTACGGATCATGATTTTTTGAATCCAGCTGCGATGCGAGCATTTGCTTCAATGGTTGTAAAGTCGCCCGCGTTGATCATTTCCGGCGTTGCGATCCACGTACCGCCGACAGCGATTACGTTGGGCAACGAAAGATAGCTTTCGATCTTGTCTGGCGTCACCCCACCTGTTGGGCAGAAGCGGGCATCGGGCAGTGGTCCAGCAAAACTCTTCAGCGCGGCTGCCCCGCCAGATTGTTCTGCCGGGAAGAATTTCAACACGCCAAAGCCCTCTTCCAAGCGACTCATGATCTCGGTTGCTGTAGCCACACCAACCATGACATTGGCATCGGCTTTTAGAAGTGCGGCCCGCAGACCCGGACTTGATCCCGGTGTCACAATGAAGTCGGCACCAACTTTGAAGCAGGCCTCAACATCACCCTCGCTCAGAACCGTCCCCGCACCAATCAACAAGTCTGGCGCGGCGGCTTTCATCAAGGCAATCGCTTCAAGCGCAACCGGGGTGCGGAGTGTGACTTCGAGGTTCCTTAAACCCCCAGCCTGGAGTGCCAAGGCGAGGCCCTCGGCTTTGTCGAGGTCGGCAATTGTCAAGACCGGAATAAGTGGGGCGGCTCTCAATTGGGATGCAAAGCTGGTCATCGACCTCTCCTAGACGAAAGATTACAAAGGATGCTTGGGGGCAAAGAAGGCAGCACCTTCTAAAGCGGCAAACGCGTTGCGGGCTCTACGAACGGGAATACCATCCAGATAGCCGCTAATCGGGCCGCGCATTAGCAGGCGGGCGACAAATTCTGAGGTTCGCATGAAGGGCGCTAGGGCTTCAGAAACCCCGCCCGCTATCACGCATCCGCCACGAGCACCGGTCGCCAGAATGGCGTTCCCGGCAAAGGTTGCCAAGGATTGGATCATGACTTCAACCGCTTCAACCGCAGAGGGATCATCGCCTGCGATTGCGGCAGGGCCAATCTCGTCACCCCCTTTGAGGCGAGCGACCCGCCCCTCTAGCTTGGCGATGGCCTTGTAAAGCCGGTCCAGACCCAAGCCTGAAACGAGATTCTCATAGCTAACATATGGCAAGTCCTCGGCGACCACTTCCAGAATCTGGCGTTCACGCTCCGAACACGGCGCATAGGCCTGATGGCCACCTTCTGTAGAAATGACGGTCCAGTCTTGGCCATTGGGCACCAGAAGTGCCATGCCAAGGCCAGTACCCGGCCCCAAGACGACGATTGGGGCATCTGGCCGCGCCTCCCCCTCAATCAGAACTTCAAACGCATCCGCATTGTTGGAGGGCACGGCGCGCGCTTGGGCGGCGAAATCATTGACCAAAGTCACGCTCTGAAAGCCAAAGCGGGCTTTAGTTGCCGAAGCCGAAACCACCCAAGAAGAATTGGTAAAATGGACTTCGTCGGCGCCTGTCGGCCCCGCCAGAGCAAATACCGCCGAAGACGGCAAGGTCCGTCCGTCCTTCTGCCACGCCTCGATTGCATCCTCCAAACTTGGGAAAGACAAGACGGGCATTCGCTCGACATGCGAGAGTTCAACTTGGTTGTTGGAATCAATATGAGCAATGGCAAGGCGAACATTGGTGCCGCCGACATCGCCAACGAGGATAGCTTGTGAGCTCATGCGTCTGCCTCGGCTGCTTCTAGCGCTTGGTCTTGGGTTGGGTCTAAGATGGCCTCATCTGGGTCCATATCGCCAAAGGGCATTGCCCCCTGCTCGGCATGACTGACAAGGGCACGGAACATAGAGAACATCTCTCGGCCAAAACCGCGGGTGACGCCCTCAACAACAGTGGTGTCGATCGAGCGAGCCTGCCAGATTTCATCGGGCACCAGCGCATCTAAGGTCCCAGCCTCAGCATCGACGCGAACCAGATCACCGTCACGGATTTTTCCAATCAAGCCACCAGACTTTGATTCCGGGCTGACGTGAATGGCCGCCAAGACTTTGCCAGAAGCACCCGACATGCGGCCATCGGTTACCAAGGCGACTCTGAAACCACGGTCCTGTAAAACGCCCAGTGGCGGGGTCAGCTTATGAAGTTCGGGCATGCCGGTTGCGGCTGGGCCTTGACCGCGCACGACCACCACGACATCGCGGTCAAGCTCGCCCGCCTTAAAGGCGACATGCAAGCTAGCTTGATCCTTAAAGACCCGGGCGGGGGCTTCCACAATCCGTTGCTCCAGCTTCACCGCTGAAACCTTGACGCAGGCGCGGCCTAAATTGCCCTGCAAGACCCGAAGCCCACCATCCTTGGAGAAGGGCTCAGAAACAGGTGCCAAAACGGATGTATCGCCGCTGATGGTGGGGGCCTCGCGCCATTCAAGACCTGCATCGGTCAAGAAGGGCTCTTTCGTATAGGCTTCCAGCCCTTGGCCAGCGATGGTCAAGACGTCGCCATGCAGGAGTCCAGCGTCCAACAATTCCCTAATCAAGAAGCCCATACCACCGGCAGCGTGAAAATGATTCACGTCCGCGATCCCATTTGGATAGACCCGGCATAGAAGCGGCGTCACTGACGAAAGATCATTGAAATCGTCCCAATCCACAATCAGGCCTGCAGCTTGAGCGATTGCTGGGATATGAATCATTTGATTGGTAGAGCCACCGGTGGCGCACAGGCCAACAATGGCATTCACAATGCTGCGCGCATCAACCACATGGCCGATGGGGATATAGCTATCGCCCAATTGCGTGATCTGGCTGGCCCGCTTGGCACAGGATTCAACCAGCGCCGTGCGCAAAGGCGTGTTGGGGTTGATGAAAGCAGTGCCAGGCACATGGAGGCCCATAATCTCCATCAGCATTTGGTTGGAATTCGCCGTCCCATAAAAAGTGCAGGTGCCAGCGCTGTGATAGCTTTGGGATTCTGCTTCCAATAGCGCTTCGCGGCCGACTTTGCCTTCGGCGAACAACTGCCGGATACGCGCCTTTTCCGGATTGGGCAGGCCAGATGGCATGGGCCCGGCGGGGCAGAAAATCGATGGCAGCCAGCCATGGCGAAGGGCGCCAATCAAAAGGCCCGGCACGATCTTGTCGCACACGCCCAAATAAATCGCCGCATCAAAGGTATCGTGCGACAATGCAATTGCCGCACTCATCGCGATGGTATCGCGGGAGAACAGCGACAACTCCATCCCCTCAAAGCCTTGGGTGATACCATCACACATAGCAGGCACCCCGCCTGCGACCTGCGCGGTCGCCCCGGCTTTGCGCGCCGCGGACTTGATGATGTCGGGATAGGCCGCCAGCGGCTGGTGGGCCGACAGCATGTCATTATAGGCCGTCACAATGCCGATATTGGCCCAGCGGCTGTTCTTCAGCATCTCCTTGTCTTGCAAAGGGCAAGCAGCAAAGCCATGCGCCTGATTGGCGGCAGCCAAACGGGCGCGCGCCGGATCAGGTGATCGCCGAGAGTCGATCATATCCAAATAACGTTGCCGGCGTGCCTTAGAGCGTGCCTCGATGCGGGCAGTCACAGTAGCAATAGTTGGATGAAGGGACTTAGACATTGTCATCACTCTCAATCATTCGGCCCACAATGCGACACATCGGGCTCCAGTTGCATCAATAACCGCTTTTATCGGCGCGTTTGTGACAGGCGCATCAAGCGCTTGTTGAAGGACTTGTTTTTTGTCAGCCCCAAACACCAAGATCAGAATTTGCTGGGCTTCGCTGACAACCGGCAAAGTCACTGTCATGCGCTCCAGATAGGGTGCGGCCACGGGTGCGAGGCTGGCATCTACACCCAAAACGGTCGCAGGGCTTTGTCGATCAAGACAAGCAGCCAAATCAGGCGAGGCCGGGAACCAAGACGCGGTATGCGCATCCGGCCCCATGCCCAGCACGATGGCATCAAACGGGCGCAAGGCGCGGTACACGCCATCCAATTCAGCTTCAGCCAGCTTCGGGCTGGAAGTTGGCAGCTTCATGCCGAAAATTGTGACCCCGGTCGCAGAAGCAAAAGCACGCTGAATCATGGCCTGATTGGAGCCCGCCTGATCCACATCGACCCAGCGATCATCCACCAGCGCGATATCGACCCTTGACCAATCAAGGTCTTTGGCAGCGAAGGCGCGATAGGCGGGTTCAGGGCTAGAGCCGCCGGATAAAGCGATGCGTGCCCGCCGCCCTTCGGCATGGGCATCGCGGACGCCAGCCTCTAAAGCCGCAGCTAGGGCCTCTTCAGCCGCTGGTCGGCTTGGGAAACTCAAAAACGGAAAGGTTGTCATCGTGGAGGTCATATAAGGTCCCGCCACTTGCGACCGTCACGGTCCATCAACAATGCGGCCTGCAATGGGCCGTCGCTACCGGCAGCATAGGGATCGGGTTGCGTGCCTGCACTTTCCCATGCCGCAATCACCTGATCGACCCACGCCCAAGCGGATTCCACCTCATCCTTACGCATAAAGAGCGAGAGATTGCCGCGTACGACGTCCATTAATAGGCGCTCATAAGCATCGGGATAGCGCAGCGTGAAAGCCGTCTCGTAGGACAAGTCGAGCGGCACAGATTTAACACGCAAGCCCCCAGGGCCTGGCTCCTTAATCTGCAGCCACATCTCCATGCCTTCATCGGGCTGCAAACGCATCACGAGTTGGTTGGGCTCGCCCCCATTGCCAAAGAGGCTGTGGGGCGGTGGGCGAAAAGTCACGACGATCTCAGACCGACGCGACGGCAGACGTTTGCCGGTGCGCAGATAAAACGGCACGCCAGACCAGCGCCAATTGGAAATCTCGGCCTTGAGCGCGACATAAGTCTCGGTCGAGCTCGTGCGGTCTGGACCTAGATCTTCCAAATAGCCTTTTACGGGCTCATTCTCGACAAGGCCTGCACGATATTGGCCGCGCACGCTGTGACTGGCGATGTCGGCTGGGCCGATCGGGACAAGTGCTTGCAGCACTTTGATCTTTTCGGTGCGAATGGCATCGGCATCAACCGAATTAGGTGGCTCCATCGCCACCAAGCACAGAAGCTGTAGCAAGTGGTTTTGCACCATGTCGCGCATCGCGCCCGACTTGTCATAATAATCGCCACGACTGCCGACGCCGATCGTCTCGGCAACCGTGATTTGCACATGATCAATCGACGCGCGCGACCACACAGGCTCAAACAACGCGTTGGCAAAGCGCAGGACCAAAAGGTTTTGCACCGTCTCTTTACCGAGATAGTGATCGATCCGGTAAACGCGATCTTCGGAGAAGACCTCCGCCACCGCATCATTGATTGCCTTGGCAGACATAAGGTCCCGACCCAGTGGCTTCTCAAGAACCACGCGCGAGGCTGGGGACACCAAGCCCGCATCGCGCAATTGGGCGCAAATGCCGCCAAACACAGATGGCGGCGTCGAAAGATAAAACACGCGGACCTTATCGTCGCCGCCTGCTAACGATTGCACAAGATGATCCCACGGACCATCTGCCTTGGTAGCGTCCAGCGCCACATAATCAATCAAGCTCAAAAACGCTTGAAACGCTTCGGTAGAGGGATCGCCCTTCGCCAGACTCGCGAAGCCTTCGCTGACGGTCTTGCGAAAGGCGTCCTTGGTCATCATTTGGCGAGCCACACCAACGATGCGGCTGTCGCTTGGAATCTGCCCATCCTTGAAGCGATGAAAAAGCGAAGGAAACAACTTCCGCAGTGCCAAATCCCCGGACGCACCGAAAACTACCAAATCAAAACTGGGGACGGGGACGAATTCAGCCATCGGAGCGCTCCATAGGAACTTCAAGGTTAAAGGGATTTGTCGCGGAATACAGCGCCAAATCAGTGTTTTTATCTCAAGGACGTACAGCGTCCCCTGATGTTTGGATGCGCACAATGCCTGAGCTCAACGGCGGCAAGTCTATCTCAAGGCCAAGATCGGTCCCTTGAACCTTGATATCGCCAATCATCAGTCGCGCTTCCCTGAGATCTTCGTTAGACAGCGCGCCTCTAGCCAAGCGAATGGTTTGGTGCAGATCAGAAACATTCATAGCAAATACAAACTTCTCCGCGCCCAGCGCCTTGAGATCGACATAGAGATGCTGATCCGAGTACAGATGTGTCCGCGAACCGGCATAAAGCGCCGGGCTGACCTTACGTAAGGCCAATAACTCGGTCAGGTAGTCGCGCAGTGCAAGCGCTTTGGGCAGAACATCGGTGTTTTTTGCATTCATACCGGGGAGTTTGACCATATTTCGAGCAATATGGTCGTCACACTTTTGAACCTCGCCGCAATTTTTGGGCAATCTCATCGAGAATCCCGCGACTTCAGCGCCCACCTCCTCCCCATAATAAGTGGTGATCGGCCCAGACCAAGCCGCCATGAAGGTAAAAGCCAAACGGTGACGGGCCCAATAGGCCTCAGAACTCAGGTCGCCCTTCCCTGCCCTTTGGATTAAGTCGCCAAAACGGACCAAGTCGTGATTGCCCAGCATCAAATTCAAAATGGCGTGGTCAGGATAGCTGGCATGCGCGCCCATCGCCCAGCCGTCCTGCAAAGTCGTGGCAGGTTTGCCCTTCGTGCCGTCTTCACCCGTCGCCAAGACTTGGACCAAGGCATAACGGGTGGGGAAATCAAACGCGCTGGGTAAGGCAGGCTCTTCATTGGTTCCCAGAGAGGCGCGAATTCTATCCGCCGTGCCCCAAATCTCGCCGACGACATAGCCAAGCTTGCCCTGATCCTTCGACGACTGCGCGATGGATTTGACCAGCCTCGCCATCGGCCGATTGGGCACTTGATAGGCTTGATCCAAGCGCCAGCCATCAATGCCATAAACATCGATCCAATAGCGGGCGACTTCATCGTAAAGAGCCAACGACTTGGGATTGGCAAAATCAACCACCTCACCGGGATAGGTCTCAGGGCTATTAAAATAATCCGAAGTACGCTGGGAGGCCGCAGGAACAAGACCAGAGGGTGACGGGGTAGGATTGCCTTTGTGGTGACCAAAGACACCGTCGAAAATGATTTTCAGGTCACGCTGTTGGGCGGCCGCGATCAGATCGCGCACATCCTGCGCCGTGCCATATTGAGGATCAACTTTGAAATAGTCCCGCGGATAATAGCCGGTGCCATCAAGGCGGGGATTGACCACTTTCTCGCCGGAATGACGATGCTGTGGGCTGCCGGCGGCGCTATCGAAAATAGGCGTGAGCCAGACGGCATTAAAACCCATGGCTTTAATGGTATCCAAAGCTTGGATAACACCCTTGATGTCCCCGGTATGCGGGCCGGGCCCATAGCCGCCAATCGGATCGTGATCTGGCGTGCCATCGACAAACGTCCCGACCATGACTTGATAGAGGCGAAGCTCGCAAAACGGGCTTCCACCGCGGTTACAGGGCAGACGGGCTTCAGTCTGGCCCATGGGCTTGGAAATCACGATTGGCTCAGGGGCTGGCTTTGCCCAGACCACGGAGGCGAAGGCTAAGCCTAGAAGGACATGCGCACAAAGAGCGAGGCACCTCATCAGATCACCCCTTCACCCCACCGGCTGTTAGGCCTGACACAAGGAACCTTTGCAACATCAAGAATAGGGCAACTACCGGCAGGGAAACCAAGATAGAACCCGCAGCGAAATAGCCCCATTGAGAGGAATATTCGCTGACGAAGAACCTTAAGCCCACCGGGGCCGTATAAAGCGCCTCTTCATCCATAAAGGTGGCCGCGAGGATGAACTCGTTCCACGCCGTCATGAAGCTGAATAGAGCCGTCACGGCAACGGCGGGTCGAGCCAAAGGCAAGACGATTTGAAAGAAAATGCGTGACGGGGAACATCCGTCCATGATCGCGCTTTCTTCAATCTCGATGGGGATGGAGTCGAAATAGCCCTTCAACATCCACACACAAAACGGAATGGCGGTAACTGAATAGACAATCACCAGAGCCCAAATCGAATTGTCGAGATCCAGCCAATCCACAATGATCACATAGAGCGGGATCAGCATCAGGGTGCCCGGAAACATTTGGGTGACGAGGAATAAGGTCATGCCCGTTTCGCGGCCCTTGAAGCGAAAGCGCGAGAAGGCATAGCCGGCCGAACAAGCCAAAGCGACGCCAAACACGGTGGTCAGTGCCGCAACCAACAAGCTGTTCAGCATCCATTGAAGGAAGGGCTGATCGCGCAAGACGCCGACAAAGTTTTCCATTGACCATTGGGCCGGTACCGGCGTTGCCGCCCGCATACGATCCCAAAAGCCAGGATTGGCTGGCAAGTCCGCCAAGCCAATATTCTGGGTGCCTGAGAACGCCAACGCCAAGACCCAGAAAACCGGATAGAGTGCAAACAGCGTGATGAGTATCAAAATAGGATGTAGCCAAAGGGGCGCGCGCTTTTGATCGGATGACGTCATTTGTTATTGGCCTCCGTGGCGGAAGTCGCGCGGATCTGGAACACGCCATAAATCAGCAAAATCAGGAAAATCACGACCGAATAAGCTGCGGCATAGCCGTAACGATATTCTTCAAACGCGATCCGGTAAGCGCGTGTCACGAGGATCTCATTGGCCCCCGAGGGTTGGCCGGCGCTGACCAGATAAATCACATTGAACATGTTAAACGTCCAAACCACCGAGACGATAATGGCGGGCAAAAGGGCGGGCCGCAGGCTTGGCAAGGTGATCAACCAGAATTGCTGCCAAGGCGAAGCCCCATCAATGCGGGCCGCCTCATACATATCTTCATCGACAGCTTGTAGTGCACCAAGCGCCACCACCATCATGAAGGGGAAGGACAGCCACACATTGGTGGCAAGGCCTGTAACGAAGCTGGGCCCCACAGCATCAAACCACTGCACGGGTTGCCCGCCAAAAGCTTGGATGGCTTGATTGATTGCGCCAAATTGCGGGTGGAACATCCCTTTCCACGTCAAGGCGGTAATATAATTTGGAATGGCCCAAGGCAGGATCAAAAGCGTGCGATAAATCGCAACCCCGCGTAGCCCCTTGATGTTGAGCAACAACGCCATCCCGAGGCCAATTGCCACCCCAAGAACAACGTTTGAAACGGTCCAAACAATGGTGACACCAAGGGTCCAATAAAAGTTCTGATAGTTAACCGCGGCACCGGCCCCGCCAAAGTTAAAGTCGCCCAAGATGCTCGCGTAGTTTGCCAGCCCTACCCAGCGATCACTCCAGCTAGCCCCTTGGTTCAACAAAGTCGTGTCTGTGAAGGACAGAACAAAGCCATAGAGGAAGGGGAAGAAGGCCAGCGCTAACATGCCAATCAAGGCTGGCGCGACATAAACATAGGCAGTGGGGTTTTCTTTCAGCGCACGCCAGGTGGAAGAGGCTGCGCCAAAGCTAATAAAGGCCCCAATGATGGCACCAAGTCCACCTAGGAAAAGGAGCGATGTGTTGAGCGCCGCCCCATCTACCGCACCGGCAACTCGTGCTGTGTCGAGACGAATGGCATCACCCGTAAGCGCAACACCGTTTGAAACAGCTACCGCCCGCATGGCTTCATCCACAGCGCGCGCGGTGGTGTTGAGATGATCGAGCAGTATTTGAGCCGTGCTGGCCAAATTAGCCCCAGTCAATTGCCCAATTACGAAAGCTACACCAAGGGGCAGAACCACACCCGCCCACGCGCCCAACTTTGGTTGGACAAGGGCAAGACCCAAGATGGCCAACACGCCCATACCAATCGCTCCCCACTGAAGCAGGGAAATCAGAGGCGGCCCAGCGACCTGTGACGTGTGAATAATCTCGACCATGCCAACGCGTTGTTCAGCCACGACCAGCGGTGCGGCCGCACGGGCCCCTTCGGCGGTGGGGTCAAGCTTCGCCCCAGCCACAGGCAAGCCCAGAATCAAATCGAACAGAGGCTTTTCGCTGATTTCCAAAGGGCGTGGCGCGGCGTCGCCCGGCCAATTGCTGGCAGATAATTGCTTGGTGTTTCGCAGGACAAGGCGAAAACGGTCCCCCTCCCGGCCAGAGCGCTTGAGCACATCTGCCATCATGGTGCCGACGACTTGCTCGCTCAAGCCCGCTTCTAGGCCTTTTGAGCCAAGGTTGGCCAAATCAGAAGCGGTGGCCAGCGCAATAGCGCCCGCCGCGGCTTGATCGCGATGCTGGGCGGCTTGTTGGAGAAAGAATAAAGCCCCGGATATAACGACCAACAGGGCAAAGAATACAGCGCTTAGATTACGTTTCATGCCCGCCCCCCAGCTTGGGAAGCCCGCAAGGCATCGATGGCCGCCTGAACCTCTGTCTGACAATCATTCCAGGCCGATTTGGAGGTTGTTTCCATTTTGGTGAACCGCTTCATCGCTTTGTCAGCGGGTGACCAAACCAGCGTCATCTCTGGCAGATTAGGCATAGGAACGGCCAAAGCACCTTGGGCCTTAAAGGCGGAGATGATGGGGTCGTTGGCAATGGCAGGGACGCTATAGGCCGCCTGCGAGGCCGGCAATTGCCCGCCCTTTTGCGCCATAATGGCAGAAGCCTGTGGGCCTGCGAGAAACTTTGCGAATTGCCAGGCCTCATGTTCGTCTGCCGTACCCGCAGCCAGATAGATGGCCTCAATCGTCATCCAGGGCCGCATTGGCTTATCATCGGCTTCAGATATCATTGGCAGAACCGCAATACCCAAATCAATCGACTTAGACGCCTCGCTTAAGAACCACGGCCCACTCATAACCATCGCAGCGCGCTCTTCATTGAATAGGGCCGTCACAAGAGAGTTGGCGGGATCATCTGGTAAGAGATTGAGTTCAGATCGCCACTTGCGTACCAGATCAGAGGCCGCGACATTGGCAGGATCATTCAAGATCAAATCGCCTGCTGCATTAAAAGCACCGCCGCCAAACCCATTGCCAATGCCGGCATGGAAGAAATAATCGTCATAGGCATAGGCAAAGCCAAATCGACCGCGACCTTTATCCGTCAGCTTGGTCGCAATCTCGACAAGCTCTTTGGTGGTGCGCGGCGGATTGGGCACCATCTTTTTGTTATAGATCAGAGCCGCTGATTTAAAATTCAGCGGCAAAGCATAGGTTACGCCTTTATAGGTCGTGGCATCCAGCATGCCCGGCAAAAAGCCTTGACGATCTTCGTCACTCAGGAAGAAATCGATCGGTGCAACAGTTTTGCCGCTTTCGACCCAACCGCCCAAGCGGTCGTGGGAAAAGATAAATAAGTCTGGCCCCTTCCCGCGGGGCACCGCTGCAGAAAGCTTGTCCGCGAAGGCATCATTGGGCACGCCAACACAGCGGACAGGGCGGGCCTTTCCGGCAACTTGGGCTGAATAAAGCGCTGCCACTTCCTCAAGGGCTGATTTCTCGCGCCCACGATACGCATGCCAAACCACCAGTGCCGGGTGCCTACTATCTGCGGATTTACCGCACGCCGCCAATAGCGCTGCGCCTGACAGACCTAGCGAGGCCGCAAGAAATGTTCGTTTGGTGGGTGATCCCCCGTGACTTTCGTGTGAGGCCATCGCTTAAGCCTTCTCGGTCAGGCGCAAGTTTGTCGACACATCAAAGAAGTGAGCCTTGCTCAAATCAGCCTCAACTTCGACCATTTCGCCCAGTTTCGGGAGGGGCGCTTCACCATGGCTCTTCGCGATTAAAGTGGCACCGTCAACGTCGAGATGGGTTAGGACCTCGTGCCCCAAAGTTTCGACCATTTCCACCCGACCCTTGAAATGGGCAGCCTCCACAAAGCTATTTTGGCCGACCAGACGGACGTCCTCAGGCCGGAAGCCGAGCAGGACGCTGTCACCGACTTGGCTAGATGGCTCCCAACGCTCTGGCATGGCGAAGCCAGGCGAGGCTGCATGGGAAATCGCGCGCCCTGCCAAATGGGTCGTCAAAATCGACATGCTGGGCGCACCAATGAAGCGAGCCACAAAAACACTGCTGGGTCGGTGATAAAGTTCCAGAGGCGTGCCGACTTGCATTAGATTGCTGTCGCCTGCCTCTGCCAATGGTGCCAAGACCGCAATCCGATCGCCCATGGTCATCGCTTCGGTTTGGTCGTGGGTCACGTATACGGCGGTGGTGCCTAGGCGCTTCTGCAAACGCGAAATCTCTGCCCGCATGCCCGTCCGCAACTTAGCGTCGAGATTTGATAAGGGTTCGTCGAACAAAAAGACTGAAGGGTCGCGAACAATCGCACGGCCCAACGCCACACGTTGCCGCTGACCACCTGACAGCGCCTTTGGCTTGCGGTCCAGATACGGGTCGAGGCCCAAAATGGCCGAAGCTTCTTGAACGCGCTTTTCAATTTCGGCCTTGGGCATTTTGCGCACTTCAAGACCAAAGGCGACGTTCTGGCGAACCGTCATATGTGGGTAAAGGGCATAGGATTGAAACACCATGGCGACATCACGGTCTTTGGGCTTCAAATCATTGACCACCCGATCTGCAATTTTTAATTGGCCCGCTGAGACCGATTCGAGGCCCGCAATCATCCGCAGGGCGGTCGACTTGCCACATCCCGATGGCCCAACCAGAACCATGAACTCACCATCTTTGATGTCGAGAGAAAGGTTTCTGATGACATCCGTTTCGCCATATCGCTTTGCGACGGTTTCAAAAGTGATGCCTGCCATGCCGCTGTCCTGCCCATGCTTTAGTGGCGGACGCAGGAAAATTTCAGTCGCGGAGGACCCATTTATCGAACCGACAAGCCTTTGCCGTTAAGGCAAATATCGGTCCCAAGCCAAGATAAACACCCGACTAGGTCTTTTTCTCTCCCCGACTGCAGTTTCCGCCCTGTGTAGGGTCGCCCTGCCGTTCTTTGATTTTGGTATTGCACATTTGATGTAGCAAAACTACAAAACCTGCGCAACACGCGTTCAAGGCTGGCATTGGGCGCAGAATATTCGTATAAATCAAGTCAGCAACCAAAGGGCGGGAGGGAAAAAAGCGATGATCATCAGTCAGATCGATTCTCATCTTGCCGAACTACGCCCGTCTGAGCAGCGTGTAGCCCGCTTTGTTCTGGGCCGCCCCACGGTGGTGGTTGAAATGTCGATCGCCGATCTGGCAGAGCGCGCCGATGTCTCAGAGCCTACGATTATGCGCTTTTGTAAGGCGATTGGTTGCATGGGCTTTATGGATTTCAAGCTCAGCCTTGCGCGCGACCTAGAGCGTCGCACCTTGTCCATGAGCCGGCAGAACCCGCATGTGAAGGGCCCAAGTGGCCTTGGACAGGCGCTCTTTGAGCAGGTCACAAAGACCCTTGGACAAAAGGGTGCTGGCCTAGCCCTTGATGAGATTGATACGCTTTTGGAGATTTGCGCCGGCAGCGGGCGAATCATCGTGCTCCATTCTGGCGCAGAAACCTTGTTTGCGGACACGCTGGTGGGCGCGTTGCGCAGCTGTGGGCTAGAAGTGTCCGATCAAACCACAGCAGACATTAGTGGGCGCCGCGACAGCGTTTTGGTGATCGCACTGAAGTCGAGCGAGCGGATCCCAGAGGTAGAGCAAAGCCTTAAAGATATTTGCGCACAAGGTGGGCGGGTTGCTCTGATCGGCCATGCGGGCTTGCCTGCTACCATTGCTCTTGGCCAATTTGATATCGGCTTGAGCGACTTCCTAGCCTATGCGGCAGTCATTGAGGCCATCCGTCTTGGGATCGAGGCGCGGCTTTCCAAAAGCGGACATTTTTCGCAAGCAGATTCCGAAATGCTGCAGTCGCAGCGCGAAAATGCCTATGCTGACGCACGACGTCGGGACCGGCAGAGCGCGCAAAAGGCCAGCTTGGACGACACGACTTTTTATGAGGATGCGCGCTAATGGCCCCAAAGACGACCCGGGCAAAAGCACAAAAGGCACCTTCAAACGGCGCAGCGGCTTTGGGTCCTGCACTGGCGGATCAGAACGACGTGTTGGCCTTGATAGAGGGAACTCACGCGAACCCATTCGCCTTCTTGGGCCCGCATGTTGATGATGGCACACGCGAGATTTTGGTGCGCTGCTTTCTGCCGGCAGCCGATGAGGTCACCTTGATTTGCGAGGGTCAAAAGCTCTCGATCAGCATGACCAAGGTGCATCCAGACGGACTGTTTGTGGCCCAAATTGCCCAACCCAAGAAGCAGCCACTTTCTTATCATTATCTGGCGAACTGGGATGGCGAAGTCGTCCGCCTTGAGGACCCCTATCGGTTTGCCGGCGTTTTAAGCACGAAAGAAATTTTGCGCTTTCGCCAAGGCCAGCTTTGGCGGGCTTGGGAATGTCTGGGCGCACGTCGGGTCACCCTAGATCATGTCGAAGGCTTTGCCTTTGCCGTCTGGGCCCCTGCGGCCCAGCGGGTGTCGGTGGTTGGCCCGTTCAATAATTGGGATGGACGTCGCCACATCATGCGCAAGCTCCATGATGCTGGCATTTGGGAGATTTTCATCCCCGGCCTTTCTGCCAACGACATCTATAAATACGAGATCATCGGCGCAAACGGCGATCTTCAGCCTTTGAAGTCGGACCCATTTGGACAGGCGGCAGAGCTTCGCCCCGCCAACGCCAGCCGCTTGGTAGACCCGCCTAAAAGCGTGGACACAGACCAAGATTGGCTGAGAACACGCCATAGTCGCCATGGTCTCGATGCGGCCATCTCGGTCTATGAAGTTCATGCAGGCTCTTTCCGGCGTAAGCCTGAAGAAGGCAATCGCCCGCTTACTTATGCAGAACTCGGCGATTGGCTGATCCCCTATGTCCGCGACATGGGCTTCACCCATGTCCAATTCATGCCCCTAAGCGAATATCCTTTTGACGGATCTTGGGGCTATCAGCCAGTTGGGCTGTTTGCCGCCACCAGCCGTTTTGGCACCGCGAACGAGTTTCGTGACCTTGTCGCCCGCTTGCACGCAGCTGAAATTGGCGTCCTGTGCGACTTTGTTCCGGCCCATTTCCCGATTGACGGCCATGGCTTGAACCGATTTGATGGTACGGCGCTCTATGAACATGCCGATCCGCGCCTTGGTTTCCATCCCGATTGGAAGACCAATATTTATGACTTCACCAAGCCCGAAGTTGTCAATTTTCTTGTCTCATCGGCCCTGTTTTGGCTCGACCGCTTCAAGATTGACGGTCTACGCGTCGATGCGGTCAGCTCGATGCTTTACCTCGACTATTCCCGTGCCGATGGCGAATGGATCCCCAATATTTACGGCGGCAATATCAATTTAGAAGCCGTCCAATTTATGCGTCGTCTCAATGAGATGTGCTATGGCGAAGCCGATGGCATCATGATGGTGGCCGAAGAATCCACCGCCTGGGCTGGTGTTTGTAAGCCAACCTATGACGGTGGGCTTGGCTTTGGGTTCAAGTGGAACCTCGGCTGGATGCATGACACGCTTCAATATATGAGCCGCGACCCCATCCACCGCGCTTGGCACCATGGTGAGATCACCTTTGGGCTTGCCTATGCGTGGTCTGAGAACTTCATGCTGGCACTCAGCCATGATGAAGTCGTTCACGGCAAAGGCTCTATCTTCTCGCGCATGCCCGGGGATGATTGGCAGCGTTACGCGAACTTACGCGCCTATTATGCGTTGATGTGGGCCCATCCCGGCAAGAAGCTGTTGTTTATGGGGGCGGAATTTGGCCAAGTCGCTGAGTGGAATCATGAAGGCAGCCTTGATTGGCACTTGTTAGATCAGCCAAGCCACAAGGGCATTCAGTCACTGGTCCGGGACTTGAACAATCTCTATCGGTCCACCCCTGCCCTGCACCAGCGCGATTGTGACCCATCAGGCTTTGAATGGGTGCAAGCAGACGCCGCCGATGTTTCGGTTTTTGCCTTCTTGCGCTGGAATCATGATCGCTCAGAGAAAATTCTCGCCCTCATCAATATGACACCGGTACCGCGTGTTGAGTATCGGGTGGGCGTGCCTCATGGCGGGGCTTGGAAGGTGATTCTGAACACGGACTCCTCCGCCTATGACGGGTCCAATTTTGACGGTCCAAACCAAGTTGAGGCCGAAGCAGTGCCCTTCAATGGCCAACCGGCCTCCATCGTCCTGACCCTGCCACCACTTGCTGGCCTTTATCTCGTTCCGGCATAGGAAACGGTAACGCAATGGTGCTGCGACTGGAACCTGGCAACCCAAATCAATTGGGCGCGACGCTCGGTGAGGGTGGCGTGAATTTCGCGCTGTTTAGTGCCCATGGTGTGCGGGTTGAGCTGGTCTTGTTTTCAAGCGATGGAAAGCACGAGATTGCGCGCGCCGACCTTCCGGCTCGCAAAGGCGACATCTGGCATGGATTTGCGCCTAAGCTTGGAGCGGGTACCGTGTACGGCTACCGCGTCCATGGCCCTTACCGGCCTGATCAAGGCCATTTGTTCAATCCCCATAAGCTGTTGCTCGATCCCTATGCAAAAGCCGTTGCAGGGCAATTCCGCTGGGGACCAGAACATTTTGGCTATTTTTACGAGAGCCATGATCCCGATGGCATGCCCGATCATCGCGACAATGCTGCGACTTGTTTAAAAGCTGTGGTCGTGGACCCTGTCGCACTGACCCCCCTGCCCCGTCATGGCGCGAGGCCTTGGCGCGAGACTCTGGTTTACGAGTTGCACGCTAAAGGCTTTACCATGCAACTGCCGAGCCTATCGGACAAAGAGCGCGGCACTTTTGCGGGTCTCGGCAGTCAAGCGGCTCTCGACTATTTATGTGCGCTTGGGATCACAACGATTGAGCTGTTGCCCGTTCATCAATTCATCCACGACCGGTTCTTGGTTGATCAAGGCTTGAACAATTTTTGGGGCTACAACACCCTGAGTTATTTTGTGCCGCACCAAGATTACGCGCTAGGCGATCCAATAGCCGAAATGCGCGCCTTTGTTCAAAACGCCCATGCACGCAATCTCGATGTGTGGATGGATGTGGTCTATAACCACACGTGTGAAGGCAATCGGCATGGCCCCACACTGTCGTTTCGCGGCATCGACAATGCTTCTTACTACCGCCTAGATCCGCAGGACTTAAGCCGCTATGCCGATATCAGTGGCTGTGGCGCGACGCTCAATGCCGGACACCCCCAAGTCCGCGACCTGATCGTGGAGTCTTTGGCCCATTGGGTGCAATGCTATGGCCTCGACGGCTTCCGCTTTGATATTGCCCCTTCACTTGGCTTGGATGAGGCGAGCCGGTTCAGCCGGGAGGCTCCCTTCTTTGAAGCGGTCCGGCAAGACTCGCGTCTCCAAGACGTCAAACTCGTTGCTGAGGCTTGGGACGCCGCAGGGGGCTATTATGTCGGTGACTTTCCACCTGAATGGGCAGATTGGAACGGCCAAGCTCGCGATTCAATCCGGCAGTTTTGGCGTGGCGATCAGGATATGGCACGCAACTTCGCCAAAGCCTTAGCGGGTTCCCCAGACTTATTTCGCAATAAGGGCAAGCCGGTAGAGTCCAGCGTTAATTTCGTCGCGTGCCATGACGGATTTCCGCTTTTAGACCTCACGCGGTATGCGCATAAGCACAATCACGCCAATGGCGAGAATAATCGCGATGGCGGTGATCATGACTTCTCGTCCAATTATGGTGTCGAAGGCGAAACAGCTGACCGTGAGATTGAAGAGCTCCGCGAACGCCAAGCGCGCAATATGTTGGCCAGCGTCTTTTTAAGCTTCGGCACGCCTATGTTGTTGGCAGGCGATGAAATGGGTCGCACGCAAGGCGGCAACAACAATGCTTATGCGCAAGATAATGCCATCAGCTGGCTGGATTGGCGTCTGCCCAGCTCGCGCCTTGGCGCACAACGTTTGGCCTTTACCAAGCAGCTGATCATGCTGCGCAAAGAGATGTTCGCAAGCTTCCCCGAAGGCCATCCCAATGGTCCAGGTGAGCGTGAGCCGACGATTGCTTGGTGGAGCGTATGGGGCAATCTTATGACCCATAAGGACTGGATGGATCACAAAACCCAATGTTTTGCCGCAGTGTATGAGCCACGTGGCTGGCTGATCCTGTTTAATGCAAGCCTTGAGGATGCAGCCTTTATCTTGCCACCCACTGGGACAGGTGTTTGGCGGATGGCATTGACGACTGCCGACCCCATTCGTCCAACCCAGGATCAAGTGGCAGCGGGCGGCCAAACAATTCGACTTCCAACACGAACACTTATCGTGTTTTCGCGTGACACCTCTAGAACAATTGGAAAGACCGGACATGGCTTTTGATCGCATTAGTGGCATTTTGCTCCATCCAACCAGCCTGCCTGGCCCCTATGGGATTGGTGAAATCGGCGATCACGCGATGGCCTTCATCGATGCTTTGGCGGAGTCTGGACAAAAGCTGTGGCAAATCCTGCCGATTAATGCGACCGGCAATAATGCAAGCCCTTATTCGGCTACGACAACCTTTGCTGCCAATCCGCTTCTGATTGATATCGACGGCTTGGTTGAAGCCAAGCTCTTGTCCGTCGACGAAGTCGCACATCTTAAAGCCCTACCGCAAATCAAAGTTGATTATGACGTCACCGTCCCTGCCCGTTTGAAAGTCTTGGCCTTAGCGGGCGGTCGCTTGGCAGCCCAAGCCGACCATCCTATGGCCAGCGGCTTACAGGCATTTAAGGCCAAGCATGGTGCAGCATGGCTGGATGATTATGCGTTATTTGAAGCCATTTCGGTTTCGCGTCAGCGCCAAGGTTGGATGCATTGGCCTGATGATCTGCGCCGGAGAGAGCCTAAGGCTTTAGCAGAGGCACGCAAGTCGCTCGCCTCTGAGATTTCGGCAATTGAGGCCCTGCAATTCCTGTTTGATCTTCGCTGGCAGCGCTTGCGCGCTCATGCCGCCTCGAAGGGGATCATGATCATTGGCGACATGGCTATCTTCGTCGCCCATGATTCTGCCGACGTTTGGGCGCGTCCCGATTTGTTTAAACTGGATGCAGATTTTAATACCCGCGTCGGGGCGGGCGTTCCGCCAGACTATTTCAGTTCGACGGGTCAGCTTTGGGGCAATCCCATTTATGAATGGGACAAGATGGCCGAAGATGGCTTTTCTTGGTGGGTCGCGCGCATGCGTCGCTTGCTCGATTTTGCTGATGCGGTGCGCATCGACCATTTCCGTGGCTTTGCATCCTGTTGGGAAACCCCGGCTGGCGAGACCACAGCGATTAACGGTCAATGGGTCGATGTTCCGGGCGATGCCCTGTTCACGTCCATTATGACAGCCCTACCGGACTTGAAAGTGATTGCGGAGGATCTGGGGCATATTACCGAAGACGTTATCACCCTGCGCGACAAATTTGCCTTTCCCGGCCTCAAAATCCTTGAGTTTGAATTTGGTGATGGCCCCCCGCACAATGAGCGCCACCCTTACCACTATCCCGCTGCGACCGTTTGCTATCCCAGCACGCATGACAACAATACGGTGATTGGTTGGTTCAAGAATGATGGTCGGGAGGCGGCAGAGCGCGCCAATGATGCGCCCCGGGAAGCCGCCGCTGCCCTAGAGCTCCTCGGCGGGGACGGCACTGACCTTCATTGGCGCTTCATTGAACTGGCTATGCAATCGGGGTCCAACCTCGCCATTATCGCGTTACAGGATGTGTTTGGCCTAGACGGCAACGGCCGCATGAATACGCCCGGCACGATTGAAGATAATTGGAACTGGCGATTTGAGGCGGCCGACTTTAAGCCGGCGGCCCGTAAGAAGCTGTTTGATCTCGCGAAAGAATACGGACGCTGACCCACATGAGCGCATTGACCCCGAATTTGGAAGCGCGTCTTAGTCATTGGTATGACCATATTGACGCGATCTTTCTCAAGCGATTGAGCGCTGAAGCTGGGCTTTTGCCTGCCAGTACGGCCAAAACTGTCCACGGGGACTATGCGCATGCGTGGGTGCGCGACAATGTCTATTCCATTCTTGGCGCATGGGGCCTTGCTTGTGCCTATAAGCGCCTAGATCATCCTAGGTCAGAGCGCGCTGCCCATTTAGAGGCCAGTGTCGTCCGGCTGATGCGCGGCCTCTTGTCGGCCATGATGGGTCAGGCCGACAAAGTTGAAAAGTTCAAATACACCCAAGACCCGCTCGATGGCCTGCACGCCAAATATGATGCGGCGAGCGGTAAGCCCGTGGTCGGCGACGCCCATTGGGGTCATCTGCAAATTGATGCCACGTCGCTTTTCTTGTTATTCTTAGCGCAAATGACAGCCGGTGGCCTCAAAGTGGTTGAAACCGCCGATGAAGTCGATTTTGTCCAAAACCTCGTGCATTATATTGGGCCGGCCTACCGAATTGCCGATTACGGTATTTGGGAACGCGGGCGCAAATCCAATGACGGCGTGGTTGAAATCAACGCCAGCTCCGTCGGAATCGCCAAAGCGGCGCTGGAGGCCTTAGACGGCCTCGAATTTGGCTGTAGCGCTCGTGGACCGATCCGCGTGCCAGCTGATGACATCGCCCGTGCACGAGAGACTTTGCAGGTTCTGCTGCCAGGAGAATCTGCCTCAAAAGAAACCGATGCCGCACTTCTAGCCGTTGTTGGCTGGCCAGCTTTTGCCCTCGACGACAAGGTGATGATCGCCCATACACGCAGTCGGATCTTGGATCGCCTTGCCGGCAGGTATGGCTGCAAGCGTTTCTTGCGCGATGGCCACCAAACGACCGTGGAAGATGAGCATCGCTTGCACTATCATGCCGGTGAGCTTTCAAAATTTGCCAATATCGAGTCCGAATGGCCACTCTTCTTTACCTACCTTCTCGTCGATGCAGAGATGACCGGGGATAAGCGGGGGGCGGGCGCTTGGGCGGATCGGCTGGAGCCGCTGTTTCAGATGCGCGATGGCCTGCCACTTTTGCCAGAGCTTTATTACGTGGAAGCCGATGCCGTTGAAGCCGAAGCCGCTGCTCCAGGTAGTCAAGACCGGGTTGCCAACGCCAATCTGCCACTTCTTTGGGCACAATCACTCTGGGCGCTGGGGGCCATGTTACAAGAAGGCCTGCTAGCGCCCGAAGACATTGATCCGCTAGGTCGTCGCCATCATCTGAACCGCACCCATCAGGCAGAGGTCGCTTTTGTCATTGTCGCAGAAGATGCAGAAACCGCTGCCAAGCTCCAAGGCCTTGGCCTGATCTCAGATCAGATGTCAGAGCTTGGTTCGGAGGTGATCATTCGCCCGGCAGGAGACCTGGTCAGTGTTTGGACTCAGATCGGCAGGAATCAGCATTTGGGTCTAACCGGGCGCCCTGAAAAGCGTCTTGGGCCACTTGCAAATGCCTATGTCTATGAATCGGAAGGCCAGCACGTATTGTTCTCTGCGACCTTGCTAGAGGCCCACGACCACCATATTCGCTATGATGCCGCAGCTCGGGCGCGCCGTTTACGTGGCGATCTACGTTATGTCGCCCGGCATTGGCGCGGGCAGGACAATCCGGTCTTCATCCTATGTGTCGATGCAACCGCCATGCAAGGCACTGGCGTCGAGCGCCTGATTGATCTCCTCCACGAAGTTCAGCGAGGTCAGGTCGATTTTGCGCGCACCAAGCTGGTTCGGATTGAGGAAGCCCTGCGCGCCCAAGCCAAATCACAGTCAATTGGCTCTCTTCTGCCACCGGAATTGCGCGCGGATGACAACCAAGGTTTGCCAGAACCCCAGAAAAATGGATTTGGTCGAGGTCTCGATGATGCGATCGCTTCAGGGGACCCGACAGAAGTTGAGCGGACTTATGAAGCGGCTGGGAGAGCCGGGGATTGGGCAACAGCGCGGCGGGGGGCCGCGTGGCTGAACCGTACCGATCCGCGCTTGCAGGATTCCGCCAAGGACATTGTGGTGCGCCTAAGGCGCTTAGGCCTTGGCGAGGGTCGCGTTATCACACGTCCGGTTCCTGAGGGGGAGCTGGTGACCATGATTGAAGAGGGTCTTCATTCGAAATTACATGCAGTCATCGCTCAAGAGGTACTGCAGGCATTGGGTCTGTTTAGTAAGTCAGACTCCAATGCGGTGCGCGGCATGCGGACCATTAGGCTAGCAGAGATTGTCGATCGCTTGGGTCAAGAAGAAATCGGCGGGATGGAGAATCTGGTGGCAGAACCGCCCAGCGTCCTGTTTGACCGCGTGAAGGCGATCTTGCTCGAGACACCCTCTGTGCGGGCGGTGGTCTCCCCTGCCCCGACTTTCGCCTTGACCCCTTCTGCACAGGCAATTGGCAGCGACTGGGAACAATGGCGGGTACGTTTGGGCGTTCTGACCCGTGTCGGCAGTGACTTCTTCGCACGGCTGTGGTCCCTACTCCATGTGTGCCCTGGCATCGTGTTTGGGGCCAACAATCGCCTAGATGCCGCTGTTGCCAGGTCCGACCTCACTGCTTGGGAGAAGGATTTCGCCCTCGAGATTGAGGTTCGTCTGGAGACAATCCCCGACCCTGCTTATCGCACCTTCTGCCTTGAAGCGTTGAATGTCCTGGCTAACCGGCACGAGCGTGATCCGGACTATCGGGTTGATCAGGACATTGTTCTCGATGATCTGATCCATGACGCCGTGGCGTGGATTTGGCGTAACGCTGGCAATGGCGAGCCAGATTGGAAGCAAGCGGGTCCTGTTTGGGCGATGGCTCGCCATGCCGATGCACAGACCATGGCGCTGGCACTTTATGCCTGCTGTGAAAAGTATAAAGCCCCTTCTGAACCAGCTTTTTGCTAGTACGCGCAGGGTGAGCGGCCTTGCCGGGCTGTGTGTGATCCCCCGATGATTTGCGGATGCTACTCGAGCCCTTCCTGAGTGGTACCTCGCCGTCAGCTTGACCACCAATTGTCCGTGCGCGAGCCCTTGACGGCAGAATTACGCTCTGCGCCTCCCCGTCCAGCTCTTTTTTGCGTCGACACGTCCTCACAGAAGTCATGTCTGCGTGTGGACAAATCAACAAGGGCGACCTGTACACGTGCCCACGTCTCCCCTTGTCCTCAGTCGGATACAATGAAACGTTGACAAGCCCACATCTCAGCACGGGGAAGCGTCGTGATGTGGACACGCCCACAACCCGACAAACTTGCCGCTTCAGGCTAGAATTTGGACAACACAGGACCAATTTGCGCTGCAGCGCGCGCCAGCGCGGCTTTACATTGCGACTGGCCCCCTCACCTGCCCCTCCTCGACCTAGAAATCGACAAGCAGGCCCCTCTCTGCTCAAAGACGGCCGGACAACCGTCCCGCCTCTATAATCGCCTCTGAGGCGAATTTTCAGATGGTCGATAAGGAATCGTTAAGGTTTAGAGCCTAGGATTTCAACATGTGGACACGGGGAGGCGGCGACTCTTCAACAAGTCCAGCTTCGGACAGGGCGACACCGCGCCATGTCTCTCATGCCCACTTGTGGGGCCCTCTAAATGTGGGCGCCCCCAGATGACGACGCGCCGGACTTACCACATGACAGCATGTGGACACGAGGAGGTAGAAAGATGCATGTAGTAGCCATAGTCAGCCAGAAAGGTGGGGCAGGAAAGACCACTTTATCGGTTCACCTCGCCGTTGCAGGTGCCCGCAAGGGTATGTCAGTCGCTTTGATCGACCTCGACCCGCAAGCCACAGCCGCCCAATGGGGCGATTGGCGGGGAGGGGACAATCCAGCCGTCGTGGCCACGCCTTACACCCGCCTTGAGGCAACGTTGCAGGAAGCCGCGCAAGCCGGCGTCGATCTCTGCATCCTAGACAGCCCACCAGCCGCAGACGCAGCAGCCGTCTCAGCCGCACGCGCTGCTGATCTAGTTTTGGTGCCGACACGGGTCAGCGCCTTTGACCTCCATGCCATCAAGACCACCGGGGAATTGATGCGCATCGCGCAAAAGCCCGCTTATACGATTTTTAACGCCGTCCCACCGCGCGCTGCCAGCTTGGTCGAAGATGCCGCCGCTGTTGTCCGCGGCATTGGCATGCCATTGGCCCCGGTCTGCCTGACAGAACGCGCCGCTTTCCGTCACGCCGTGGTCGATGGCCATACCGCCAGTGAATATGAGCCAGGCTGTAAGGCCGCCAGCGAAGTCGATGCGGTCTTTGACTGGATGATGGGCCGCCTCACAAAAACGCAAACCGTCGCCCAAGCGGCTTAATCATCACATTCTAACGAGAGGGAAGGGGACATAGATGGCCAAAGCACCAAGCCTCGCAGCGCGTCTCGCCGCCGTAGCTGCACAACCAAATACAAGCCCATACCAAATGACGGCTCCGGCCAATCAGGATAGCCAACAAGTTGCTGAGCCGCAGTTTGCGCCAGCCCCAGTCGCGGTAGCCGAACCCATGGCAGCCGCGCCGGTCTTTGCGCCTCCCAATTTTGCGATGCCCGTGCCTCAAAAGGCCAAAGCTCGCGATGGCCGGGTGATGGTTGCGGGCTATTTCAGCCCAGAACTCTCACGCTCGCTGCGTATTCTCGCGGCAGAGCGGGACGTCACCGTGCAACACTTGGTGGGTGAGGGCCTCGATTTCGTCCTGCGCCATTATGGCAAGCACCCGATGGGTGAGCGCTAGACCCACTCCCAAAATAGGGCAGGGTGGCCTAGTCACGACCCCGTGACGACTTGAAGACGTGTCCACATGCAGACGGGTCGACAGCTCCACCTGTGTGGTAGCGCACCCCAGATTTATCTTCTGCATGCGCAGAATCAGATAGGATCATCTAGATACCACCGAAAAGGGCCCCTTACCTTGGTTGGGCCCTCGAATCGGGACACTCCATTCCATGCACCATGGCGGTGCGTCACCGGGGACACGCTTTTGCCCTCTCGCATGCGAGATAGAGGGCGATGTTCGAAAGAGAGAGACAGCTATGTCCGCGCGACGCAAAGATGATCCTCAGTTCGATTTCTTCATCCCGATGGTGCACGACATCCCGTTGAAGGATCAACGCGAGACGATGGAGCGGCCCTTCTTCTCGCTGCAAAAGCGCAAACGCCTGAAGCCTATCGATTACCGCAGCCCCGATGGCGAAGTTTGGGTCAAGGTTGAAGCCGTACCCGCCTATGGCATGGCCACGATCTGGGACGCCGATATATTGATCTGGGCAGCAAGCGCCTTGAACCGGTTGAAGCAGCAGGGCGTCAATGATCTGCCGCGCACGCTACGCACCACCGCCTACGACCTTCTGCGCGCCATTAAGCGTGACACTGGCGGCAAGGGCTATCAAGAGCTGCGCGCTGCCCTAGACCGTTTGGCCTCGACCACCATCTTCACATCGCTACGTGCCAAGCGAGGCAGAGACCGCCGCTTTTCCTGGATTGATGAATGGGACATTGAGGTTGACCCCATCACCGAACAGCCGCGCGCCTTGCGCATTACCTTGTCCAACTGGATCTACGAAGGGGTGACGCAGGAAAAGCAATTGCTGACCATGCACCCCGACTATTTCAGCTTAACCGGTGGGCTGGAGAGAGCGCTTTACCGGATTGCGCGCAAGCATGCGGGCGATCAAAAGAAGGGCTGGCTCTGCCGCTTCTCGGTTCTGAAAGACAAAACAGGCTCTGATTCCGAACCCAAAGAGTTCGCCCGCATGATGCGCAAGATCGCGCTACGCGATGAATTGCCAGAATATAGCATGACCATCGTCAAAGCCGCCGACGGCTCCCCTGCCGCCCACTTCATCCGACGAGATGCTGGCGAACGCACCGCCATATCCGACGCCATCGTTGAATTTGACCAATTGTACGCCGACACCATCGCCAAAAAGCAAGGCGATTTGCTTCTGTGACCTGACGGGGGATCACCCACTTTGGGGGTGTCACGAGTAGACATAGAAGACGTGGAACCGACGGAAACAGGTATCGTTTGCTAAGTATAGGAGCCCTGGGTACTCACCATGTCAAAATCACTCTTGAAGACTTTCATCTACTGCGCGCTCTCCATGAGTATCTGGAGCTCAAACGCATGGTCCCAAACCACAATAACCTCGACGTCTAACGCCAATTGCCAAAACGCGCTGGAAGTACTCCCTATAAGGAACTTACCTGTTGGCGACCTTTCCAAGCTTGGGCCAGAGCTAAATCTTGCTAAAGGCAATTACGCCATGACCTTTTGGCCCGTTGATTCCGGAACGCAACCGGAAAAAGTTGCCAAAACCGCGATCGGCTTTTCGCTCATTCAAACCCGCGACATGGAAAGTCAGCCCATCGGCCTCCTCATCCTGTCCGATCAATCTGGCGCATTCGACTTTGTGAAGGATGGCCACCAAATCATGATTGGCAGTCGTGAAGAAAGCAGGTGCCCAATCCGCGCGATCCTTTCTGTAACAGAAACCGGCGGCGTCGTGCTCCGAGAATTGGTTTCTGAGAAGAGTCGTTGAATTTGCTTCGAGCAAGTCATCTTTCGCCATCTATCCTAAGAAACACAATCCACCTTATGGCCCCCCAAACCAACGGGGGAACACCCACTTTTTGTCGGGGGAACGGGCGCCGGACTGGCGGTGGAACACCCACAGGGGCTTCGGGGTATCGGACGCTAATCCACGGGGGAACGCCCGCAAGGGGTCTCTGCAACCCTTTGAAGATAAGACCTAAAAAGGCACTTTTGAGGCACTTAACTCTTTAACTCTTCTATTAAGAGTCTTTATAAGTGGGCTATTGGGCACACATCAAGATGTGCCCAAGCCCAGTTTAAGGCGCTTACCCGATTCATTGAAGCCATTGATGGCCAAAACTACCATCTTCGCCCACATAGGCGAAGCGTTTGCCAGACGCATGGAAAGCGAGACTTAGGATCGAGCGGCGCATCTTGCGGGGATCGTCCAAAAGCTCAGTGCGAGGGCGCGGGCCTGCTAAGAAGCCTGTCTTACCTGACGAGAGATCAACTTGGTCCACCCCCCCATCCGACCAGCCAACTAATGCCCGCGCTTCATGAACGGCAACACAAGTCACTAGCCCTAGCCGTGGCCGGTACAGGCCAGCCGATTGTCCCATCGGACCTTTGCCGGCCACGATCGGCCAAGCGAGCAGAGCAGGGCCGCCGGAGGTGAGAAGGACAGAGCCCGTCTTGTTCTGCACGAGGTGGCGGGGCTTGGCCGGATAGCCACCCATTTTAAAGGCTTGCCCGTCTTGAAGACGCCATCCAGCCAAAGCCGGTTCTGACAGGCCGACATACAAAAACGTATCATCTGCGCCATAGGCCACAGAGATGGGACCACCGGCACATGGGATTTCTTGCACTAGCTCTCCAGACGACAGCTCAAACAGGCTCACGCCCCCGCTATGGGTAACGGCAAGCTCTTGTCCGTCCTGGGCGAAGGCTAAAGCTGTTGGTCCTTTCGGTGGCCGCAACTCTTGAGATGTGCCATCTTGGCCAACGACATGCACGGTCTGGCCCGCCGCGACGGCGACAAAGCTGCCATCTGAGGAGATCGCCAACGAGTCGAGCCATTTGCGCGGGACATGAAGACGTTCATGAACTTGACCCTGAAGATCGACTTGAACGAGCCTGCCGTCATCCCCTGCCGTCCAGATGGATTGACCGTCGGGACTGGCCTGCATGGCGAGCATACCGCCCTGATGACAGGTGAGGTATTGTTCGCCCAACTTCATCATCCCATCGCCAAACCCAAAGGCAGGGCTATCTCCCAGCCAGGCGGCACCAATTCCTGGGGCAGGATAGGGCAGGGGCCCTTTCTGGCGCTTTGACACTGGCGTCTCCTAATCTGTCTATACCTTCAAACACAATCGGGCGGCGGTGTGCAATACCCCGAATCAAATCAGCTCAGGCGGGAAAGGGCGTACGGCTCGCTGGATAATAATGCTTATAGAATCAACGATTTTCTGGGCTCGGATCTTTGCAAGTGACGCCGAGCCTGCCCAATGACGGGGGATCAACCACCGATTCCCAATTAGTCAAGATTTACCCTGAAAGCTTGCACGTTCGAGCCTTTCGGCTTTTCAATCGGGGTTAGCCAAGCGGGAACACGTCCATCCCTAAGTTCAGCCATTAAGCCCTTAGGCGCCTCGCGCGACAAAATAGCGACCTCTGCCGATTTAGTACAAATCGCCAAATAAGATGCACCAAGATCCTTCGCCATGGTCTTGGCGACATCTGGCTGGGCCATGAACAAGCGGTAGGAGGCTAAATTGCCCTTGTTATTGCGGTGATAGGGGACAGCAAGAACCCGGTGCTGGGTCGTCAACAAAATGCGCGAGCCCATATCAATGGGAGCCACAACCAGACCGGGAGACTGTGCCTTAAGGCCGCTAAAGGCCCGTTCGGTAAAACAGCCTGAGCCCCCGCCGGTTGAAAACTTGCTGATCTTGGGCTCAAAATATTCGGCGACTTTTGAGCCAACAAAGCCCGGGATAATTGGATTGACAATGAGAGCCGCGATGAGTGCTGTCTTGAAGTTGACCTGCTCCATCAGTTTGCCAATCAGGGCGGCGGCCATGATCCCAGAAACCGTGGTCGCAAGACCAGCCGCTCTTCCTTGCCAGAAAACAGCCAAGGCGACGGAAACAAAAATTGTCAACGCAGCCAGGATCCACAAGTCCCGCTCTTTGTCCTTCGCCCAAAGGAGCGCAATTATGCTGGCAATTCCGGCTAAGACCGGAAACAAAGTCACCCCGAGGATCGCGCTCAACTTCGCCTTCATCATTGGTGCGGCTTCGGTGACATTATTCAGCCAAAGTCGCTTCAACAGCGGGTCAATCTGGTCATAAGGCGGCACAATGACTTCTGGGAAGTAGCGCACGCCTGCCAGTACAATGCCACCAATCATTATCAGCAGGACAAGGCGCACAACAATGCCGTCTTTAGAGCCTAGACGTGCGGTCGGGAAAAAGGTCGCAACGGCCAAGAGGAGACCACCAACCAAGCCCAAAACGGCATGGCCCCGACCAATTGCGTCATTAACCGGGGCGGCCCATTTCGCTTCTGGCACGGTGGCGACAAAACAGATGGCGAGGCCCAGGCCGAGACTAGCAGCAAACCAGCGCGTTTCATCTTGTACGGCTGCCCCGCGCAGGGCCCAGCGCAGCGCGACCCAGCCGATCAACACAATCTGTAACGGTAGCGCTTCTAAGCCAACGCCAATGCCCAAGGCGATGGCGATCCCGCTCAAAACGGCCATCCGTGCGCCACCAGCAATCAATCCCCACAAGGCTGCCGAAAGAAAAAGAAGCTGTAGTCCGTGGTGATCAACCCGCCCGGGCAAGAAATAAGGCAAAACGGCGGGCGCACAGCTTATGAGGAAGATCGCGGGCAAGAATGCCTTTTTCCCGCCCAAGGCAACTGACGCTTTTGCTGCAATGATCACATAGACCAAACCCAGCCACATCGGCGTGAAGAAGGCTGCAGCCTTTTCACCCATGGATTGGCCAAACATCAGGCTGGTAATCAGCGTCGTCAAAGCAAGCGGTAGGTCGGCAATGCGAGACCAATGGATGTTGCTGATAGGATGCTCGGTAAACCGGTGTTGGGAGACGTCAAACCAGGCTTGCCCAGCCAACCAGTCTCGTACCTGAAGCACCCGCATGGCATCGTCATTATCGGACAAGTTCCACGTCGAAACGCGCGTCCAATAGGGACTAAGCATCTGATAGGACGCAATCAGAATCGCGCCAACAAGAACGAGGCGAAATAAAAGCCTGACTGGTGAAGTCTTAGGGGGCTGTTCAGTCGGATTTGAAGATTCAGCAAGAGACATCGACTTGGGACACCGCAGGTTACGTCGCACCAGAACTGCATAAAGTGCGCTGCGGTTTATGAACAGAACCTGGCATGTGGGAATTCCATCTGACACAGAAGCCTGAATCTGCGATGAAGAACGGGGGCTGATACAATCTTATGTCTCAGCGGCTTTGTCGCTGCTACTCTCCGTCGGCTCCTAATCGGCCAAATTGCAAGAAAGTTCCGGTGTGAAGCTATCAGATCTCTTTACAGCTTCCTCCACTTCGGCCCGCATCTTCCGATTTGTGGTGGTGGGCGGTTTGGCTTTTGTCTTGGATGCAGGTCTGGTCTTGGCTTTGGTTCACCTCGGCCTTGATGTCTATCTCAGCCGCGCGCTGTCTTTGATTGTGGTGGTGCTCTTCACCTTTGTGCTCAACCGGCAAGCAACCTTTGCCGCAACAGGCTGGCCCAGTCTACAGGAAGTGGTTGCTTATGTGGCCGCAAGCCTGATTGGCCTTTTAATCAATTATCTGGTTTTTGTCGGTGCCACTTTCGCGACCCTTCCCCTGCTGTTTGCAATGGCAGCTGGCACAATTGTGGCGTCAACCTTCAACTTCCTAGCCTATGGACGGATATTCAAAGCTAAATCCAATTAGGCCATGCTGAAGAGATGGTGCCAATGGTCGTCTGATACGGGCTGGACGGAAAGACGGGGCGATTTCACCAAAGCGAGCTCTGACAAGGCTGGGTCGGCCTTGATGCGCGCTAGCGAGACAGGCCTCTTCAATGGCTCGCGCGCAACAACATCAACTGCAAACCACGCAGGATCCGTTGGGTCTGGATAGGCGGTCTTGATCACTTCGACTACGCCGACGATCTGCTTCTCATCGCCGGTATGATAAAAGAAGGCCAAGTCCCCAACCGCCATTTGTTTCAGAAAGTTCTTGGCCTGATGATTGCGCACGCCAGTCCATGGTTCACCCGCATCGCCCCGCGCCACTTGGTCAGCCCATGAGAAACTATCGGGCTCGCTCTTCAACAGCCAATAGGCCATGGTTATAGCTCCTCACTTCAAAAAACTTTTATCAAGACCATCTAGCAGATAGCTGGGCTCCTGTGGCGAGTCACGTCACATGAGGCTACATTAGGAGAGCCCCTTTGAATCATTCCAGCACCTTGATGTGGTCTGAGGCACATGATGCCGGTCAGGTTGTTCGCCGCCAATTTCAAGCGAATAAGGTCCTGATGAGAAGCTTGGGCGCGCGTTTGCGCGCGAACAGGCCCCGCCTTGTTCTGACCTGCGCGCGCGGGTCGTCCGACCATGCAGCAGGCTTTGGCAAATATGCGATTGAAACACGACTTGGCGTCCTGGTCGCCTCGCATGCGCCTTCCACCTCGTCGATCTTTGGCAAACCGCTCAGCGACTTAGATGGCGCGCTGTTTCTGGTCATCTCGCAGTCCGGGAAGAGCCCGGACATTTTGACGTCCATCGCTTTCGCAAAGGAGGCGGGCGCTTTTGTTGTAGCGATGGTCAATGATGCAGAATCCCCTGCTGCCAAAGCCGCTGATGTGTTCGTGCCGCTTCACGCCGGTCCTGAATTGGCGGTTGCTGCTACCAAATCCTACATTGCTTCGCTGTCTGCCATCGTTCATTTAGTCGCTGAGTGGAGCGAGGACCAAGAGCTTCTTAGCGCGTTAGAACAAGCTGGTGATCACATCAGCGACGCCTTTGCGCGCGATTGGTCCAAGCTCGGTGATGCGCTTTTGGATGCCAAAAGTCTGTTTGTAATCGGTCGAGGTTTAACTTTTGGGATTGCTCATGAGATGGCCCTCAAACTGAAAGAGACGAGCGCCCTGCATGCGGAAGCCTTTTCAGCTGCCGAAGTTCGCCATGGGCCCATGGCGATTGTTGGGGCGGGCTTCCCCGTGATCATGATTTCCCCCATGGATGAAGCCGCAGCCAGTTTCCCGGCCTTAAGCGAGGAGTTCTCAGCCCGCCAAGCCCGCGTGTTTGCTTCGGGTGGGCCGCTTCCTGGTGCCATTGAGTTACCAACATTGTCGGGGCTTCATCCACTGGTTGCGCCATTGTGCCAGGTCTCTTCCTTTTATGCCTGTGCAGAGGCCTTAGCCCGCGCACGTGGGCGAAACCCCGATGCGCCACCTTGGCTGAATAAAGTCACAGAAACACAATGACTACTTACGTCTTCCAGAATGGTCGTTTGGCTCTTGGCGACACCCTCGTTGAGGGTCAGACCTTGCTGGCGTCCGCCGGCAGAATTGAAGCGATTGGGCCCGACTTAGCCATACCGGCGGGCTATCATCGAGTTGATCTGAACGGGGACACCCTCGCGCCAGGCTTTGTTGATATTCAGGTCAATGGCGGTGGTGGGGCTTTGTTTAATGATGCGCCGAGCGTGGAAACCATTGCGACCATCGCAAGAGCCCATGCTAAGTTTGGTACAACTTCGCTTCTGCCAACCTTGATCTCGGATGACTTGGACAAGATCGCGCAAGCGATTGAGGCCGTCGATGCAGCGATTGAGGCCGGGGTGCCGGGGATCCTTGGGATTCACCTTGAGGGGCCTTTCCTGAATGCCGGCCGAAAAGGCGTGCATGACGCCTCGAAGTTTAAAGTCCTCGACCAACAAGCGATTGAATTACTGACCCGCTTAAAGCGGGGAAAGACTTTAATCACCTTGGCACCAGAAACCGCGCCAAAGGGCGCGATTGCAGAACTGGTTCGGCGAGGTGCGATCGTTTTTGCTGGCCACACTGATGCGAGTTATGAGCAAATCGTCGCAGCAGAGGCCGAAGGGCTTCGGGGTTTCACCCACATTTTTAATGCGATGAGCCAGCTATCCAGCCGTGCTCCGGGTGTCGTTGGAGCGGCCCTATTGAGCGCAACCTCCTTCTCGGGCTTGATTGCCGATGGGGTGCATGTTCATGTCGCCAACATGGCTCTTGTGGCCCGTTTGCTTGGACCCGAGCGCGCGGTTTTGGTCAGTGACGCCATGCCAACTTTGGGCTCAGACCAAGATTGGTTTGAGTTGAAGGGCGAGAAGATCTTTGCGCGCGGGCTGACGTGTTACACCCCCGACGGAGTGTTAGCCGGCTCGAACTTATCCCTGAACGATGCGATTGGCGTCATGATGCGCCAGGTCGGTGTTGAACTGGCCGGGGCGTTGCAGATGGCCAGCCATACCCCGGCGCGGGCCATGGGCCTAGAAGGCCATGTTGGTCGGCTGGTGGTGGGCGCGCGGGCTGACTTTGTGCAATTGGATGGCGATGCCAATCTGGTGCAGGTATGGCAGGGCGGCGTTCAGCTCTGATCCACACCCTTTCGGACCCAAGCGTCGAGCCCCTTGGCTGCCAAGACGGCGCTTGAGAAGCAGGCCTGCAAAAGATAGCCCCCGGTTGGGGCATCCCAGTTGAGCATTTCGCCAGCAACAAAGACCCCCGGGCGTGCTGTCAGCATTAGCTGCTCGTCGACACTATCCGGATTAATCCCGCCAGCCGTTGAAATGGCGCGCTCTAGTCCAGCAAGACCTGTAAGCTCGATGGGGAGTGATTTGATCAAGCGCGCGAGACCCACAGCGGTGACGGGTAGCTTATTGCCGGTAGCCTCACGCATCAGGGCAATGGCAGGAGGTGCCAGCTTCAAATGGCTCTTCAGCGCCGTCGAAATCGACTGACCGGCTTTGGCTTTCACGAGCCGCTGGGCAAGTGCTTCTGTCTCAATATCGGGTCGCAGATCAATCTGGATTTGACACGTGCTGTGCTTTAAGGCCTCGCGAAGGGCAGGTGACAAAGCATAAATGGGTCCACCTTCAAGGCCGGTTTCTGTGATGACCAGATCGCCACGCGCGCGCGCGTCACCGAGACGAACTTCGACATTCTTTAAAATTGCACCACCAAACCCTGACTTCAAAGTCTCTGTCCATGCTGCCTTTACGCCGACATTAGAAGCTTCCAACGGGGTAATGCCCACGCCAACTTGGTCTAAAACAGAAGTCCAAGCACCATCTGCGCCGAGCTTTGGCCAAGACGCGCCTCCGAGAGCTAACAGGATGGCAGAGCCGACTTGCTCGCTGCTTGACCCGTCGCGATGGGAAAATTGAGCGGCTCCGGTTTCTGAGAAACCTGTCCAGCGCGCGCCGGTGGTGATGGTGACGCCAAGGTCTTGAAGTCGCCGAAGCCATGCGCGCAGAAGGGGTGATGCCTTGAGGCTTCGGGGGAATACGCGCCCGCTGGACCCGACAAATAGGGGCTGGCCGAGATCTTCAGCCCAAGCTCTAAGGCGATCGGGCGGAAACGCGTCTAGCCAAGGCCCCGTCCACTCCCGCGACGCACCATAGCGCGGTTTGAATTGTACGAGTGCTTCGCTGTGGGTGAGATTTAGGCCGCCACGCCCTGCTAACAGAAACTTTCGACCCACCGATGCCATGCCGTCATAGACATGCACCTTGTGGCCAGCCTTTGCCAGATATTCAGCGGCAAATAGACCGGCAGGGCCTGCACCGATGACAATAACGGGCAGGGGAGGGACTTCGATGGAGGACTCGATCATCGCACAATCATGGCAGGTGTTGGCCAGCCCTGTCCATCCAGACGCCGCTAAGACCTCTTAGGCGGCCTTTGGCTTGGAGAAATGCATCACGTCATCTTCCAATTTTCCAAATCGGAACGCCATCAGATCGAGCGCATAATTTTGATGCACTTTCCATGGGGCGACATGGCCTTGCTTCGGGAAGCTCTCCATGGCGCGGGTGACGTAACCGGATGAGAAGTCGAGCCAAGGCGCAGGCTCTAAAGCCTCAATGCCCTTTTCTGGGAGGCACGTCGTTTGCCCGGTCGCATCGAGATGCTTGATCAGGCGACACATGTATTCTGCCGTTAGATCAGCCTTGAGGGTCCAAGACGCATTGGTATAGCCAAATGCAGAGGCGAGGTTCGGCACGCCGCTATACATCATACCCTTGTAAGAGAAGGTTTTGGAGAAATCGACGGCTTTGCCATCCACCTGAAACGGCACGCCGCTCAAGACTTGCAGCTGCAGCCCAGTTGCCGTGACAATGATATCGGCGTCGATGCGCTCACCAGATTTCAGGACAATACCTGCATCGTCAAAGCGATCAATATAATCAGTCACGACACTGGCCTTGCCGGCCTTAATGGCCGTGAAGAGGTCTGCATCGGGTACCAAACACAGACGCTGATCCCAAGGATTGTAGCTTGGCGTAAAATGCTTTGCCATGTCGAAATCGGCAGGCAATTCTTCTTTCAATAGGCCCAACAACCGTTCTTTAACTTGTGCCGGGTGCTTGCGCGCCATGGTGTAGAAATACATTTGGAACAGCACATTGCGCCAACGGATCAAGCCATAAGCCAGCTTGTTCGGCAAGATTTTGCGCAAGCTATTGGCAAAGGCATCTTCGCCCGGCCGCGACACCACATAGGTGGGCGACCTTTGCAACATGGTGACGTGTGCAGCTTGGCCGGACATGGCAGGTACCAAGGTGACACCTGTGGCACCACTGCCAATGATCACGACCTTCTTGCCGCGATAATCAAGATTTTCTGGCCAGAATTGTGGGTGGATGATCTGGCCCTTGAAGCTCTCCTCGCCCACAAATTCCGGGCGGTGGGCTTGGCTATAATTATAATAGCCGGTGCACATATAAAGGAAGCTGCAGGTCAGCTGGCCTTTGTCTTGGCTCTCGCCAGAGGTGTAATCAATCGTCCAGCGCGCGCTCGAAGAATCCCAGGCTGCGGAAACCACGCGGTGGTTCAATCGGATTTTGGACTTAATCGCATGCTCGTCGGCGGTTTCATGCAGATAGTTCAGGATCGAAGGCCCGTCTGCAATCGCTTTGGCTTCCGTCCAAGGCTTGAAGGAAAAGCCCAGCGTATACATGTCGGAGTCAGACCGGATACCTGGATAGCGGAACAGGTCCCAAGTGCCGCCAATGGCAGATCGACCTTCGAAAATCGCGTAGCTTTTGCCGGGGCATTGGCTTTTTAAGTGGTAAGCCCCACTGATGCCTGAAATGCCGGCACCAACAATTAGCACGTCGAGATGTTCCAAGATGACAATCCTATGAGCATGGTTTGGATTCTACGCTGGTTGCGCGATCCCTTTGCCCCATCGTTATGGAGCGCGCTGTCGACGTCAAGGAATAAAGCTTTAGCGCGGGGCTCGTTTGGCCAAAATGCGCTGTAATGTACGCCGGTGCATGTTTAAGCGGCGCGCAGTTTCAGACACATTATGTCCGCAAAGCTCAAACACCCGTTGAATATGTTCCCAGCGTACCCGGTCTGCACTCATCGGATTGGCAGGGGGGTCTGGCAAATGATCGCTTTGTGCCATAAGGGCCTTGACGACATCATCGGCGTCCGCTGGCTTGGACAGATAATCAATGGCACCGGCTTTAACGGCTGCAACCGCCGTGGCAATATTGCCATAGCCAGTTAGCATGACCACCCGTGCATCGGGGCGACGAACATGCAATTCTTCCACCACTGAAAGTCCGGAGCCATCTTCAAGGCGCAAGTCCAAAACGGCAAATGCTGGCGGGTCAGTGCGGGCAATGATCAGGGCCTCTTCAACCCCTGCCGCTGTCTTGACAGAGAAGCCGCGGCTCTCCAGCGCGCGGGCCAAGCGATTGCGCAAGGGCGCGTCGTCGTCCATCACGAGGAGGGAGCGATCGGGTAGTGCTTCGATGACTAAGTCTACGGCCATGGCGTTTTTTGGACCCAAACCGCCCACTCTGCAAGTGACAAGACGTCGCAGGCCTTTTTGCGTTGAGGGTCAGGATTTCGCGGCAATCGCCGACAAAGGCCAAACCGTTTGAACCACGGCACCCTCGCCCGGCCTTAAGCCATTCCAGAACGAGACCTGCCCGCCTGAGCGCTCCAGCAGGGTTTTGGCAATGAAGAAACCAAGCCCCATACCCTCACGCCCGTTCGCAGAGGCAGAGCCTTGCAGACTGGTGGACACATAGGGTTCGCCCAAACGGTCCAATATGGCCTCATCAAAGCCCGGCCCATCATCGGTGATGGTTACGCGCACACTTCGCTCGTCCCATTTGGCAGAAACCGTGACGGCTTGCCGTGCGTATTGAATGGCATTCTCCAACATATTGCCAAGTCCATAGAGGATGGCAGGTTTGCGAATAACCATCAGCTCACCCATGCCTTCAGGACCCTGAATATCAAACAGGACGGCCTTCTGGCCCATTTCGGGGTGTCGTTCGGCTACTTCCTCTAGCAATTGCCCAAAGGGCAAGGTGTCGGTCATCGATTCCGAGATTTCCTTCTGATTGGTCAGATTGCGCAAGATTTCCCGGCAACGCTGGGCTTGGGACAAGATGAGTTCGGCATCCTCCATATCGAGGCTATTGGGCGGTAGCGAACGCAACATTTCTTTTGCTGTGACTTGGATTGTCGCCAAGGGCGTGCCCAATTCATGCGCCGCCGCAGCCGCAAGGCCACCTAAGGCCGCCAGTCTCTGTTCGCGTGCCAGCACTTCTTGGGTCGCGATCAGGGCATCCGCCAACTGGCTCTCTTCCAAGGACACGCGCCACGCATAGCTCGCCGTGAAGATCAGGCCGATGATAATCGCAAACGCCATTGCGAATTGATAAAGGGCTGGAAGTTCGAACGTGGCGGCTGGAAGCCAGGGCAGGGGATAGGAGTAAAGCGCCAGTACGCAAACGCTCAAAACCGTCACCGCAATAATGCTCAGCGTCCAGCGCGGCTGCAGCGTTGAGGCCGCAATCGTGGCTGGCGCGATCAAAAGCAGACAGAATGGATTGGCAATCCCGCCAGTCAGATAGAGCAAAAATGCCAATTGCAGCACGTCAAAGGTTAGTTGTGCCGCTGCTTCCCACTGCCGCACCAAACGTTGTGGCGGCAGGCCAACGGTAATCATGATATTCAGCGTGATGTTCGCCGCAATCGTTAAAAGGCAAGCCAGTAAGGGCAATTCGAACTTGAAGCCGAAATGCACCACCAAAACGGTGATGAATTGGCCAATCAGAGCAAACCAGCGCGAACTAACCAAGGTTCGCGATCGAAGGCGGCCTACAAAGGGCGCATTGACCGCAATAGCCGCCGCGATAATTTCTTGATCTTTCGAAAGTCTGTCCATGCGATCAGCATAAGCACCCGTGGCCATTCGTGTAACGCCTTTTGCATGATCCTTATGCGATAGATTGCCGCATGCAAATCGTTTGCGGCAAATCGCTTGGGATGGTGAAGATGAATGTCGGCCGCTTTGCACCGCCAACTAAAATATGGCGGGCTTTTTGTATGTTTCATTTTCTAAGACAGAAAAGTTCAATACAAAGCTTTCACTTGATGTTCAAAGCTATTCAGTGTCTGGTTAGACTGGAATGAGTTGGGGTGGATTCATAGATGCCGCGTTTCTTGCTTCTTTTGTCAATGACTGGGTTCTTGGCCGCTTGCGCCTTGTCGCCCCAAACCCGTGTCACAAAGAGCGATCACGATCGATTCTTTGACACTGTGTCTAAACTATGTGGTCAAGCCTTTGCCGGTAAAATGGTAACGGACCATCCAATGGATGCAGATCTGAAGGGAAAGGCGATGGTCATGCATGTTCGCAGTTGCACCGCAGATACCATCAAAATCCCCCTACATGTCGAAGATGACAGGTCGCGCACATGGGTGCTTACACGCAAAGCTGGGGGGGCCGAGGCGGGGATTGAGTTGAAGCACGACCATCGTCATGCGGACGGCACCGAAGATGAAGTCACACAATATGGCGGTCGCACCCTGACACCGGGCACCGCTAACCGCCAAGAATTTCCTGCTGATGCCTTTTCAAAGGCGCTTTTTGAACGGATTGGGCGACCAAATTCATCACTCAATACTTGGGGGATGGAAGTTGAGCCCGGAAAGCGTTTCATTTATGAGGTCACGCGACCAAACCGGCATGTGCGCTTTGAATTTGATCTGAGCCAAAAGATCTCTGCACCGCCGCCACCTTGGGGAACGCCCTCTGTTGACCAAAAGGCCCCACAACCGTCTCGGTAGACTTCTGGCCAGATAGTTGACCTTGGTGTCTTCGAGACTGGCACTGGTTGGCCCAAAGACTGTGAAGCCAACGAATGTTGGGTGTCGACAATCTCTGACGTGCTGGCCAAACGCGACATTGGTGAGCGCGAGGTTCGCCCTTGGCAGTCTCAAACGGACTATTTGCCCACCTTGCGTTCCTTAAGGCGCGAGGACTTTCAAGCCCTAGCGCAACGCTATTTCGTCGACAGCCGACTGATCAGGGTGCACATTCTGCCCGGGGCAAAAGCTAATGAAGGCGATGATAAGTGAAATATGCGCGGGTTTCGTAGATTGAACCTCGGCCTAGGATTGTTCAAATTATTGAAAAGCACACAAGATTTCAGCCTACTCGCTGCATTTCCCCCCTTCCATCTGTTATGTGATAATATAACAAAAAAGGGAAGTTCTTTTTGAACACCCAGGTTGACCCGTTATAGACGCGCTGAGGCACAATGACATTTCGACGACTTTCATTTTTATCTAGCGCCTTGATTGGCGCTACATTGACGCCTTTTGTGGCTTTTGCCGATCCCGCACAAAAGGAAGCCAAATCAGAAACCATTGTCGTGACCGCGCAGCGTCAAGCCTATCGGGCCGACATTCCTTTGAAGCTGACGCCCCAATCTGTCGACATTCTGGAAGCAGACACATTGGAGGAAGTCGGGATCACCCGTCTTTCCGATGCGTTGGACTTGTCGGCATCCATGGCGCGCCAAAACAACTTTGGTGGCCTCTGGGATAATTTCGCGGTGCGCGGCTTTGCAGGCGACGAGAATTTGCCCAGCGGTTATCTCGTCAATGGCTTTAATGCCGGTCGTGGCTTTGGTGGACCACGCGACATTGTCGGCGTCGAACGGATCGAGATTTTAAAAGGTCCCACCGCGGCCGTATTCGGTCGTGGCGAGCCGGGCGGTGCCGTCAATCTGGTCACCAAGAAGCCTGAATTTGAGACTGAAGGCGCGATTGGGGTCGCGGTCGGCAGCTTTGACAAAGTCCGCGTCGATGGCGATTGGACGGGTCCTTTGAGCGAGAAAGTTGCGGTGCGCCTCAATGGATTTTACGAGCAGGGCGATAGTTTCCGCGATACGCTTGAGTCCACACGGTCTGGGATTTTTCCTTCCGCGCAATGGCGGATCACTCCGAAGACCAGCCTGACCTATGAAGGCGAAATTACACGCCAAGAACTGCCCTTTGATCGCGGCGTCGTTTCACTCAATAACAAGCTGGGTGTTGTTCCAACCTCGCGTTTCCTCGGCGAGCCAGGTGATGGGCCACTTCAGGCCGATGCAACCGGCCATCAATTGCAACTTCAACATGATTTCAATGATGATTGGAGCCTTTTGGTCGGAGCAGGCTATCGCACCACCGATCTGCAAGGCTTTTCCACCGAAGCCGAGCTGGCCACCGCGCGGCAACGCCTATTTGTCGATGGTCAAACCCTGTCCCGCCAACGCCGCTTCCGCGATTATGAGGCCGAACACACCGTTTACCGCGCTGAAATCAGCGGGCGGTTTGAAACCGGCGCGCTTGAGCATCGTCTCTTGGCAGGCTTCGACTATGACCAATTCTCCAATGACCAGCTCTTCTTGCGCTTTCGGCCACCCTCGGTTGCCGGCAACCCAAGCCCAGCTGCGGGCAATGTAATTAATATTCTCAACCCCATTTATGGCCAATTCCCACTGCCAACACCGGGTCCACAATCCAATCGCTTGGACGAGCAAGAGGCTTGGGGCTTTTATATTCAAGACCAAATCAAAGTGAGTGATCGGCTCCAAATCCGCTTGGGCGGGCGGTATGACGATTTCTCCAGCTCCGGTTTGAACCGGGCCAATAATAGCTCGACATCGTTCGGCGATACCAAGTTCAGCCCGCAAGCCGGTTTTGTCTTTGAAGCCAGTGACGCTTTCACCTTCTATGGGTCTTATGGCCAGGGTTTCAGAGCTAATTCGGGGACCGATTTTGCCGGTAAGGCTTTTGCACCCGAGGAGTCTGAATCCTTCGAATTGGGCGGTAAGTTCACTTTGCTCGATGGCGATTTGGAAGCCACAATTGCTGCCTTCTCCATGACCAAGACGAACATCATCACAGCAGATCCTATCAACGCAGGTTTCTCGCTGGCCATTGGTGAGGCGGAAAGCCGTGGCCTTGAAGTTGATGTGACTGCCGAATTGCCAGGCGAATTAGACCTGCGTCTGTCTTATGCTTTTGTGGACGCGCAAGTTGCCAAGGATGGCCTTGATCCCAATTTTGCCGCGCTCCTTAAAAAGGGCGACCGCTTGATCAATGTGCCTGAGCATACATTGAGCGCACTGATCTCGAAAGAATATGAGGTTGGCGGGCGCGAGTTGGAAATCGGCGGTGGTCTGCTTTATGTGGGCGATCGTCTAGGTGAAACGGCAACGGCCTTTGAGTTGCCCGCCTATACCACGCTGCGACTGTTTGCGACTTATGATCTGACCGATGATTTGGAATTGTCGGCTCAAGTCAATAATCTGGCCGACACCACATTCTACACCAATTCATTCAGCAGGCTGTGGGTTGCACCGGGTGCCCCGCGCAATGTGACGGTGGCTTTGCGCTACAGTTTCTAGGGGTGCGATAGGATGGGGGGTGAAGGTCTGTCGCTTAGCGAACTGGTGGTAGAGCGCGGCGGTCGTAGCGTGCTCGATGGCCTGACGCTGAGTGTGCCTGCGGGGCATATTTACGCTCTGTTGGGTGGCAATGGTGCGGGAAAGTCCACTGCCTTGTTTGCCACTTTGGGCCTCTTGCCAGTTGTGAGTGGTCAGGTGCTTGTCGACGGCAAAGACCCCGCAAGCCAGCCCGATGCTGCGCGCGCATCAGTCGCCTATTTACCTGAAACAGTTGCCCTCTACGAGCACTTAACCGCGCGCGAAAATGTGGACTATTTTTTGAGCCTAGCTGGCCAATCGTGCACCAAGGCCCAGATTGAAGAGGCCTTTGCTCAAGTCCGACTAGACCCTGCCGCACAAGACCAACGCTTAGGTGCCTTCTCCAAAGGCATGCGCCAGAAGACGGCCATCGCGCTTGCCTTGTTGCGTCGAACGCCAGTCCTGTTGCTCGATGAGCCAACAACAGGTCTGGACCCGCAAGCGACGCAGGATTTCCATGCTCTCCTCTTGGACCTTAAGGCGAGCGATGTGGCGATTTTGATGGTGACCCATGATCTTTTGGGTGCGGTTGCTGTAGCCGATACAATCGGCCTGATCATCGACGGCAAGCTGGCGTCAGAGTGGCAAGCCCAAGGCGCAAATCGAAGATTTGATCTACAAGCCCTCTATGGCGCATTCACCCATGCGCGCGTCGGGCATGCCGCTGCATGAGGCGCGTCTGTCTAATCGCGTGGGCTGAGCTTGCCTTAATGGTGCGCTCGCGCGTGGCCTTGATTGGCGTGATTGCCTTGCTGCTTTTATCGACAATTGCCGCAGCAACCTCTTATGCCCACATGGCGCAGGAGCGCCTAGGCCGTATCGCCAATCAGACTGAAACAGATGCGCTGTTTGAAGCCCAACCCGCCCGCCATCCCCACCGCATGGTGCATTATGGCAGCTATGTGTACCGCCCGATTGGTACCCTAGCCGGGTTTGATCCAGGCATTGATCCCTTCAGCGGTACCACGCTTTATCTGGAAGGCCATCGTCAAAATAGTGCGACCATTTCTGCGGTGCGCGAGAACTCAAGCCTCATGCGCTTTGGCCAATTGACGCCGGCCTTTGTCCTCCAAACCCTCGCGCCTCTTTTACTAATTTTTTTGGGCTTTTCGATGATCACGCGCGAACGTACGCGCGGCAGCTTAAGGCTTCTTCTGTCTTCAGGTGTCACAGCCCGGGATATTATCCTCGGCAAAACCCTCGCGCTTGGCTCTGTCGGCCTTGTTGCAATCGCCCCCGCTTGGTTGACCCTAGTTCTGATGGCCATTGTCATGCCTAGCGAAGCGGGTGCCGCGGCTATGGTTGGGCTGGGCTATGGTCTTTATATGCTGATCTGGGTTGTGGGCATTATTGCGACCTCAGCCTTGGCTCGGTCAGGTCAAGCAGCCTTGCTTGTCCTTATCGGCATTTGGTGTTTCATTGCCGTTGTAGCCCCACGCGGGGCCGCCGAACTGGCAAACCGTTTAGAACCCTTAGAGAGCCGGGCAGCAACCGATCTGACGATCCAAGCAGAGTTGCGCCAATTGGGCGACAGCCACAATCCCGATGATCCTTTCTTTGCCGCCTTTAAGGCGCGCACCTTGGCCCATTATGGCGTGACCAAAGTGGAGGATTTGCCTTTTAACTTCCGGGGGGCCGTCTCTGCTGAAGGGGAGGCGCTAACCTCGCGTCTGTTTGCCATGCATTTTGCCGAGTTAGCCACCACTCAGCGAGCACAAAGCAACATTGTTGCCAATCTGTCGATCTTCAGCCCAGCCCTTGCCGTGCGCCGCGTGTCGATGGCAGGGGCGGGGACCGACCTTGAAACCCATTTGCGTTTCTTACAACAAAGCGAGGCCCACCGGTTTGCCATGGTGCAATATCTTAATGGACTGCACCGCAATCGATTAAGTCTCGCTGATGATGCCGCTCGGTCCAAAGATCCCCAGGCCGAGAAGCGCACCCGCATTGGCGCCACTAATTGGGCCAAGGTGCCGGACTTTGTGTTTAAGCCCACAAGCGCTGCAGATCGCTTGTCCGCCGCTATCACCCCAATTCTAATCCTTGCGCTCTGGCTCGGGGCAACGGTGATTTTGGCTGGCTGGAGTGGCCGCGTTTTGGCGGGCAGGGCGCTATGAGGCACCTCTGGCGGGAAATCAAATTCCTATTGGGCCAACGCGCCAGTGTGTGGACGATAGCACTTCTGACGTGTTTAGCTGCATTGTCAGTCGGACTGGGGTTACAGGAAGTCGCCAGACAAAAGGCGGCCATTAGTGAAGTTATCGCCCTACAAAAGACAGATACGGCCGCGATCAAGACCTTTGCCACCGATGCGGGCGATGCGGCCTATTATCGCTTTCACCCAACTTGGGACCCGCCGTCTACCCTAGCGTTTGCCGCCCTCGGCCAGCGCGATATTGCCCCGTCTATCTTACGTATTCGGGCTCTAGCGCTCGAGGGCCAAATTCATGAGAATGAAGCCCATAACCCAGAGCTGGCATTGCCCGGCCGTTTCGATTTTGCCTTTGTCTTGATCTATTTGGCGCCGTTGGTTCTGATCGTGCTTTTTTACGATCTTTGGTCGGGTGAGCGTGAGGCCGGTCGACTTGCGAGTTTGCAGGCCCTTCCAAAGGCGCGAATGCGCGTTTGGCTGCCCCGCATTGCAGTTCGCTTTGGTCTGGTCAGCGCGGTGCTCGTATTTGTTTTCTGGGGCGGTGCTCTGATCAGTGGGGCAGGACTAAGCGAGACAATAGCGTTTACTTCGCTTATTCTCACATTGGTTGGGTTTTGGACCCTGATTGCAACTTTGATCGCAAAAGGTACCGGTAGCTCACCCACCAATGCGGCTGTGCAGGCTACCATCTGGTTTGTGATTACCTTGATTGGGCCTGCCGGTTCCAATCTGGTGATCAATGCGACCACTCCAATTCCCGACGGGGCGGCTATTATGCGCGAGAACCGCGAAGCGGTGCATGATGCTTGGGATGTAGATCGCGATGCGACATTGCAGCGCTTTTACAAACTCTATCCCGAATATGCGACTTCGCCGCCCATGCAACGTCCTTTTGAATGGAAATGGTATTATGCATTCCAGCATTTAGGTGATCAGCACGTTGAGCCATTGTCGCGGGCCTATCGGGCGGGGATCACAGAGCGTGACGCCCGAGCAGGACTTGTTGCTCTCGCCTTGCCTCCGATTGCCATTCAGCGTGGCCTCCACCGGATTGCACGGACAGATATGGCCGCACAATCGAGCTATCAGGATCGCATACGGGCTTATCATACCCGCCTTAGAACCTACTATTATCCCTATCTGTTTAAGGCCAAGCCCTTCACCCCAGCCGACTTTGATGCAGCACCTGCATTTGAGCATCCGTCGGGTGAGAATGTCCATTAGGGCATGTCATTGCCCGTTTTCTGTCTTGGTGCACGAATGGGGTGCCATGAAGAGATTCACCAGAAAGGTATGCCGGCTTGAAGCTCGCCCATGTTCAAGGCACAAGACTGTCGATAACACACGAAAGTTTTAGGTATGAATCAACTAACGAACATGCTGATCAGACCAGAAGAGCTGAGAGATCATGGCGCGATTTACGACGTGACCAAGCGGGCCTTTGCACCCATGCCTTACGCAGGCGGTAACGAACAGGACCTAATTAATATCTTGCGGAATGTGGGTGCGCTTAGCCTTTCCCTCGTGGCGGAGCAGCATGGAAAAGTCGTTGGTCATGTTGCGATCTCGCCCGTCGCCCACGAGAGCGGGGTGGAGGGATGGTTTGGACTTGGCCCGATCTCCGTTGAGCCGGCCCTGCAGCGAATGGGCGTGGGTGGTTTGCTTATTCAAGAAGCCAAATCGTGGATGAACGCCCGAAAAGCCCGCGGCTGCATTCTCGTGGGAAATACCAAATATTATTCCCGCCACGGGTTTATTCCTTCTGCGGCAAATGCGCCGAAGAACGAACCCGCCGAATACTTCATGGTTCTACCGCTCGACAACACGATCCCAGCGGGCCGATTCAGCTTTCATCCGGCCTTTTACGCCTGAGATCGGTGGTCACATAAACTGAAGCGCGTCTTTTGTACCAAACCCGAGAGGCTTGTCCTTAGATGTAGGCATTCATGGAGCCGGCTAAAGGCCGCCGACTGCCTTGGAAGGGGGAGCTTCGCCTTCGACCTGCCCATCCCATCATCCTCTAATGACCTGGCCAAGGGCTGCGGCACCCTGAAGAATAAAATCATGATCAGAGCCCAAGACAAAGAGGCTAGCCCCCTTTTCCCGCCAAATTGGTACATCGCTGGGACGACCTAGGAACATGCCAGTGACCCTTCCTGCAGCTTTTCCTGCCGCCACAATCCTGTCGACCGCAGCTACAACAATCTCATCATCTGGCGTTACCGCGCCATAAGCGACGGTGAGGTCCGCGCGGCCAATGAAGAGAGCATCGACGCCTGCCACTCGGGCAATTGCATCTATGTCTTCAACGGCCTCCACATCCTCGATTTGAGCAATGACGATCACATCTTTGGCTGTTTCACGATGCTTCGCCATGCCCTTCGTCGTGTAACCCGCTGAACGGCTAGAGCCTGCAAATCCGCGACCGCCGCGACCATAGTGACACGCCTTCACGGCTTCAGCTGCTTCCTCTGCACTTCTGATATGCGGGAGGACAACGCCATCTGCACCACAATCAAGCGCATTGAGGATTTGCTCATGGCTGCTGGATGCAGGCCTTACAAGGACGGGCTTCCCATAGGCCCGCGCCGCCAAGATGCACAGGTCCAAGGTGGTCCGGTCAAAAGGGGCATGCTCTGCATCAAGCACCAAGCAGTCCAAAGAGCTGAGACTTAGGACTTCAACAATCATCGGGCTTGGTGTTTTGACCCATGTGGCTGCAATGACCTCACCGGAAAGCAATTTGTCTCGAAACGCGCTCACGCTGCTTTGCTCCAGAGTCTCGCGCTGGCTAGTGCCGCGCCTTCTGCCAATGTCTTCAGCTTGGCCCAAACAATCTCTGGATCCACCGCGCCAAAGCCTGCAAATGTTGAAAAGCCACAATCGGTACCTGCAATCACGCGCTCTCGACCGATGATTCCAGCAAAGCGTTCAATGCGTTCAGCGACCACACGGGGATGTTCAATGAAATTCGTGGTTGAATCAATCACGCCCGGAATCAGGATTTTGTCATCGGGAATAATGGCCAGCATCTCAACAAAATAATTCCAGTCATGTTGGTGACGTGGATTTGAGGTTTCAAATAGTAAACCAGCCGGCTTTGCTTTCATCAGTGTCGGTAAGATGACCCCCATCTCAACGTCATGATGGTGGGGTCCCTCATAATTGCCCCAACATACGTGCATCCGAACACGGTCTGCAGGCACATTGCGAAGCGCGTGGTTTAGCACATCCACATGCGTGCCGATGAGATTGAGATAGTCTGCGTCGCTCCGGTCCTTATACATCATATGCCGCCCAAGCCCTAGGTCTGGGCTGTCGAGTTGCAAGATCAGGCCAGCGGCGACGATCGCTTCATATTCAGGGCGCATGGCTTCAGCGAGCGCTTCGAGATAGTCATCCTGCGTTTTATAATGCTCATTGGGCTGGAACAGCGCGATAACGCCGGGTGAGGCCGCATTCATGAAGCCTGCAAGGGGTTTATGGTTCGCAAGCGCAGCAGCCATAAAGCCAAGGTCGGCTCTGAGAGGTTCCATAGACTTCACCGCGACCGGCCCAACACATTTTGGGCGCCGATAGGTCGGTGTGCCACCACCACTGGCTTGGCGGTTCAGAAAACTAGGGAAAGCTTCGAGGTCGGAGGGCGGGGTCCGCGGGCTATCGCCATCAAAGCCAGTAATGCGGTCCTTGATATAGGTCGCATAGGAAATTTTCGACATTTCGCCATCTGAAACCAGATCGATCCCAACCCGCACTTGGTTGGCGACGGTCTCATCAACGGCCCGGCCAATCACATCATCAAACTGGGCTTGGTCAATAGGATCGCCGCGCTCGGCGGCAAAGATCAGGTCGGTAACGGCTTTTGAGCGCGGCAAGGATCCGACATGGGTGGTTAAAATGCGCTCGCTCATGCGTTCATCTCCTGCTTCAGCGTTGCTTGTAGGTTGGTGAGCCAAGTTGAAATGGCCTGCTTGAATGCGGCTGGCTGCTCTAGCGGCACCAAATGGCCTGCGCCTTCAATTTCGACAAAGTTGGCGCGGCTGGTGCGCGCTGCCATGGCGGTGTGCCAAGCGGGCGGACATAAGCTGTCGTCGGCTCCGGCAAGCACAAGGATTGGTCCAGCAAAGTTGTTGATCACGTTGCATAAGGCTGGGCGGGTTCGCAGGGCCTCGCTCTGGCGCAAGAATACGTCCTGGCCAAGTGCTAGGCCCATTTCCAAAGTTAAGTCGAGGATTTGCGCGCGCTTCTGGCCCTGGGTGGCAGGACTCAGATAATGCGGCTTCAGTTCATCGCGAACGATAGCGCTCAATCGGCCGTCCTTGACGTGGGCTTGCTGGGATAAGCGCGCGGCCGATCTTTCAGGCAAATCTGCGGTGCAATTGGTGCTGGAAAGAACCATCCCGACTAAGCGCTCTGGTGCCAGTTTGGCCATCATAAGGCTCACAATAGCCCCCATGGAAAAGCCAACCGGGATAATGGGACCTTCAACAGTCTTCAGGACATTTTGTGCCAAAGCTTCGATACTATCGGACTGGGTAATGGCAGCAAACACATTTGGATAAGCGTCGATGGGGCCCACATCCTGCCAAAGCCTGTGGTCGCACATATGGCCTGCTATCCAAACAAGGGTCGGGGGCGAAGTCACAACAAACGTGCCGACCGCCCAGAAAGCAATTCACCGGCAAACAACCGCTGTTCTGGAGAAATGTCAGGACTCTCAATACGCTCCAACAACATCGCAACCGCTGCTTGGGTCATGCGTCGCACGGGCTGGCGTACCGTCGTGAGTTGATAGGCCTCCCAAGTTGCCGGACTAACGCCGTCAAAGCCCGTAATGGACAAGTCGTTGGGTACTTTCTTGCCGATGATGTTTCGCGCTGTGTCCATGGCGCCAATTGCCATCAAGTCATTGACGCAGATCAGGGCGTCTAGCTTGTTGTCTGTAAGCTCCATGAGTGTTTTCAGGCCAGCGCCACCACTCTCATAATCAAACTGTCCGCGGACAAATTCTGCTTTGATGCCATAATGGGCAAGACGATTGATCGCTGCATTGGCGCGCTCTTCGCCCACGTAAGAATCGGCAGGACCGCCGATAATCCCGAAGCATGTATGGCCAGCCTGTACCAAGCCGTCCACCAAAGCGCGCTCACCCAAATCAGAGTCACAACAGACACTTGCGACGGGAACGCCTTCACCAACCCGATTATAGAGAACCAAAGGGACGCCGCGATTGGAGAATGCTACCAATTGGTCGGTAGACAAACGGGCAGCCACGATCGCGCCATCAACACGGTAACGCCAAACTTGGCCAAGAACCTCCTCCACGTCGGATTCAGCAGCGAGGCTAAACAAAAGCACCCGTACGCCATGTTGTGACAGGCGTTGGGTGAGTTCGGCCAAAACTTCGGGATAGTAAAGGTTGGTCAAGTTTGAGATGATGATCGCGACGAGGTTTGAGCGCTTGGTTATCAAGCCTTGGGCAATCGCATTGGGTTCATAGCCCAGCGCTTGCGCTGCCTCGACGATCCGCGCCCGCGTCGCCGGTGCGACCGAGGCACCTTTTCTAAATGCCCGGCTAACCGCAGACTGGGACACACCAGCTCTGCGGGCGACATCATAAGATGTTACCCCAGTTTTTTCCTGATTAGTTTGATCAAGCGGTTTCTTTTTTGCCATAACGTCGCACCCGGATATCTGCCTGCTCTTTATGGCCTGCAAAGCCTTCTATGGCACAAAGGCGCGAGCAATATTCACCTATCATCACACTGGCCTCATCGGTCAAGACGCGCTGATAGGTACAGGTCTTAATGAATTTTCCGACCCAAAGCCCCCCGGTGAAGCGGGCATTGCCACGTGTGGGTAGCGTGTGATTGGTTCCGATGACTTTGTCGCCATAGCTGACATTGGTGCGTGCGCCCAAAAAGAGGGCACCATAATTGGTCATGTTAGTCAGGAAGTAATCGGGGTCACGTGTCATCACTTGGACATGCTCGGACGCGATTTTATCGGCTATCGTGACCATCTCCTCATAGCTGTCTGCTACGATGACTTGACCATAATCGGCCCATGCCTTTCCTGCGATCGCGGCTGTTGGCAGGATAGTCAGCTGCCGTTCAATCTCGGCCATCGTGTCATGGGCCAGCTTTTCGCTATTGGTTAGTAGAACAGCCGGCGAGTTGGGACCATGCTCGGCTTGCCCCAATAGGTCAGCGGCGCAGAGCTCGCCATCGACGCTATCATCAGCGATGATAAGCGTCTCGGTGGGGCCGGCCAATAGGTCGATCCCGATTCGGCCAAAGAGCTGACGTTTGGCTTCCGCAACATAAGCGTTGCCCGGGCCTACGATCATGTCCACCGGGGCAATCGTCGATGTTCCAAGCGCCATGGCCGCAACGGCTTGGACGCCTCCAATGCAGTATATTTCATCTGCTCCAGCCATATGCATGGCAACAACAATCGCAGGATTGGGTACCCCTTGATAAGGCGGGGCCACGGATACAATTCGCTTCACCCCGGCAACTTTTGCGGTCACCACACTCATATGCGCTGAGGCGACCAAAGGATATTTGCCGCCGGGCACATAGCAGCCCACGCTGTTCACCGGCAGATTCTTATGCCCCAAAACAACGCCGGGCAATGTCTCTACCTCGACGTCTTTGAGCGCGTCTCTTTGGATCTGGGCAAAATTGCGCACTTGTGCCTGCGCGAAGCGGATATCTTCGATCGTCTGTGGACTTAGCGCGCGGTAGGCAGCATCAATCGCGTCTTGACCGAGCCGAAAGTCATCTGGCCCCCAATTGTCGAATTTCAACGACCAATGACGGACAGCATCATCGCCTCTAGCTTTGATGTCTTGAATGATGGCCTCGACCGTTGCCCGCACATCAGCATCGGCTTCTTCAGCCGCAGTCTCACTGATTCCGGATTTAAGATACTTGGCCAAATTAGCCTCCCAGTGCTTGAAACTTACCTCTGTTGCGCGCTACGCTAACGGAAATGACTGCGAATGCAAAGACCAAATTGCGTAAACAAGAATAGGATACAGTTATGGGCGATAGGACAATGCTTCCGACCTGGGCACAGGGGCTTTCAGGGCGCATCGCCGTTGTGACAGGGGCTAGTCGAGGACTGGGTTCTGCCATCGCGCTTTGCCTCGCAGAGGCAGGGGCAACAGTGCATGCGGTAGCACGAAGCGGTGCAGATTTGCAGGAACTGGCGGCTCAACACACCAACATCCTGCCCATGGTCGGTGATGTGACCGATCCCCGATTTATCGAGGATTTGGGCAAAATGGAGATCGACATTCTGGTCAATAATGCTGGCATGAATCGTCCGCTGTTGATCGAGGATGTCGATCTTGAAACGCTCGATCGGATGCTGGGACTCAATGTTCGGGCCGCCTATTTGGTAGCTCAAGCGGCCGTAAAGTCGATGTTAGCGCATAGACGCGGCGGCTCGATCATCAATATCACAAGCCAGATGGGTCACGTTGGGTCACCAAGGCGTACCGTCTATTGCATGACCAAACACGCGCTTGAAGGCTTAACCAAAGCCATGGCGGTAGAGCTTGCACCTAAGGGCATACGCGTAAACTCAGTTGCGCCAACCTTCATTGAAACCGCTATGACGAAGCCAATGCTGGATGATCCTGCCTTCCTGGGCTTTGTCAAAAACATGATCCCCATGGGCAAGATCGGGCAGCCCGAAGATGTTGCTGCCGCTGTTCTATTCCTTGCGAGCCCCGCTTCCGGCATGGTTACTGGGACAAGCCTCCTCGTTGATGGCGGTTGGACGGCGCAATAGGCAAAAAAAGGCTGCCGTTTCTCAACGGCAGCCCTTATTTCTCGCATTAGCTAGAGATCAAAAGCGCAAGTTGGCCTTGATCCCCCAAAGCTTAGGCGGCGCATAGCTGGCTTGCATCGCCCCGCCGCCGCCCCAAACAAAGCGGGTTGCCGTCGCTTCATCGGTCACATTGTTCACAAAGCCCGCAACGGACAAATTATCATTAATGTCCCACGTGACGCGCAGGTCGATTTTTGTATAGGCGTCTTGCTTGTCCAAAATCGAGTTAGCTGGCTGGCCATAGAAGCCGCTGCTGAATGTCAGAACGGCGAGCGGGGTGACCTGCCCAAGGCTGCCAAGATCAAAGACGTATTGCGCCGAGAAGCTGCCGGAATAGTCAGATGCATAAGGCAATTTCTTGCCGGTCAGATCACAGCCAAAGGCAAGGGCAGGGGCACCAACGGCCCCAGTTCCCGTTCCCGGCACTGGACCACATTTGTACCCTGGCGCGAAAACACGGCGTTGCCCAGCATTTGCAATCGTGATGCCGTTGACAACCGTCGGGGTCAGCTGCGTCGCGTCAGCCACAACAATCGAGGTCCCAAATGGCAAGGGCACATTGGTATAGTCGGTGTATGTCGCATCCAAAACAGAGAGCGAGAGGTTGAGGGTCAAATCATCGATCGGACGCCAGATGGCCTCGATCTCTGCACCCGTAGCTTCGGCTTTACCGCTGTTCTCGATAATCGACAGGGTCGTATTCCCAGCTGGGATCTGCCGCTGCTCTTGAAGGCTGTCATATTGATTGAAGAAGGCGGCGACGTTCAGCTGCAACGTGTTGTCCAAGAAGCGGTTCTTGCTGCCGACTTCAAAAGCTGTGACCTCTTCGGGCTTGAAAGTTGGGGTCAGAGCAGCTTGGTTCTGGCCGGAATTGAAGCCCCCGGACCGGAAGCCCGTTGAGATAGAGCCGTAAAACAGGTTATTCTCGGTCAGCTGGTAATCAGCGGCCAAGCGCCAAGTCAGCTTCTCAAACTCTGCAGTGTCGTAAGTCGCACCGGTCAACACGGCCGTGTTGGCCGCTAAGCAGGCAAAGCCTGGGCGTGGCTGAATAGCGGTTGCGGGAAACACACAATTGGTAGGAGCACCCTTAGAGCCAAAAGCGCTCGCCGGAATGCCGCCAGTAGCCAACGTAATTGCCGTTCCAACAGGGGTTGGTGGCGTTCCAGCTAGCGGTAAGACAGCTGCCGCATTGGCGAACTTAAAGTCCTTGGTGTCGCGGGTGAATCTGAGGCCTGCCGTTAGCTTCAAAGCTTCGGTGACCGCATAACTTCCCTGCGCATAGGCAGCGATGGACGTCGTATCGGCACGTTGCTCATCATAGAAGCCTCCCCCAGCAACCGGCAGGGAGACTGGTGCTCCTACCCCGCGAATGGTCCTTGGGACTTGCTCGTTGATGAAGACGCCACGCAATTCGTCGTCAAAATAATAGGCACCCACAACATAGCTGAGTGGGCCTTCGCCACGGGACAGAATTTGGAATTCCTGGCTGAAAGTCTTAGCCGAGGTGAGCTGATAGTCCGTGCCGATGGTGCTGGCCGAAAAGTCAGTGTCAGAAGTGCGGATGGCCTCGAAGTCTGCAAAGCCCGTGATGGACTTAAGCGTGAAGGAGCCAAACTCATAGGCAATATTCGCGCTAGCGCCTGTTGAGGTCAGGTCTAGAATTGTCTTTTGATCGGTATCGATGGTGTATGGGTCGCCGGCGGCAAACAAGGGAATGCCTGCATCAATGGTGAGGGGGGCATCGACAACCCCGTCGCGGTTACCGCCACGTGTGTTCAAATTGCGAATGGCAGTCGCATTGAACAATTGCTGATTTGACGGGATGTCAAAGAAGGTACCGGCAAGCTTGTAGCCGAACGCTGAGCCGCCTGCACCACCGCGGGTTCCACTGTCAATCTTGATTGTCGCTGTCAATTTGTCGGTTGGTTTGAGCAGAAGGGCTGCCCGCATATAGCGTGTCTTTTCGTCAAACAGATTGTTCCCGCTCGGATTGACGTTCTTCACGTAGCCATCATCATCTTCCGAAGCACCGCTAATGCGCAAAGCGGCATTCTCAGAAATAGGGATGTTTACAAACGGCTCAATCCGAACCTTGTTATTCTCGCCGACCGTAACATCTAGTCCGCTTTTGAATTGTCCAAGGCGAGGCTGGGCAGTTGCGATAGAAATATTGCCGCCAAATGTGTTGCGGCCATAAAGCGTGCCCTGTGGCCCGCGCAAAACTTCAACGCGATCGAGGTCGACGAAGCCTAAAGTCGCCTGTGCTGCACGAGATTGATACACGCCATCGATGAAGAAGCCGATCGTGGTATCCCCATTGACGCCGACGTTTTCAGTCCGGACACCGCGAATGGCTGGGCGAGCATCAACACCGGAGCGACCAAATGTTAGGCCCGGCACAGAGTTTTCGAGGCGCGACATATCCGTGAGGCCGCGCGCTTGGATTTGTGCGGCGCTGAAAGCGGATACGGAGAGGGGAACATTTTGCAGATTTTCTTCACGCCGTTGCGCGGTCACAACAACGGTTTCGATGCCGCGCTCAGGCTCGGCTGTCGCTTCAGTCGTGCTTTGCTGAGCAAAACTCGGCGTAGCGACCATAAAGGCCAACCCGGAAATGGTTGCTAAAAGCGTTGACTTTGACGCGTGAGTGACGAAATTATTCAGCATCGCAAGGACTCCCTCGATTTTTCGAAAGATAATATGATTGTATTATGACTTCGAATGCAAGCAGAATTTAACAGGTCGAGATCGCTTCAAGGCACGATTTGGGCGCTGCTTGAACGAGAAATCAACAAGTGTGGCAGAAATGCCCACAATATGATCTGCCACCAAGCTCAATGAGGCTTGCGGGACCCAGTCTTATTCGCATGCGCATGCAAGACTTGGTCGACGTTAGACGAGATATTCAAACAGAGCCAAGCCGATCAGCGTGGCAAAGAGATATAGGACCAACCACAGGCTTTGCTTATCAATAGCCCCAGGCATTGTATTCCAATTGCCATCTTTGAGTGGCCGACCTTCGGCTGCAAAGCGCGCTTGCTGACCGGGCACCGAATAGGGCGACCATTCCGCTTGCTTGCCGTCCAGAATGCGGCTTGTGGTCCATCCGATAATGACAGTTGCAACCCCGCCAATCAAACAAAACCAAGGCCAAGCAATATCTGTGTAATTTGCTACGTACCCAATGATGGCAAAGCCTGCGACAACACCGGCCATCAGCCCGCGTTCGGTTGTATGTTTTGAGAAGAAGCCCAAGCCATACATGCCAAGCTTCGCGCCGACAAAATAGCTGCCGATCTCGCTTAAGACTTCGAGAATTGAGCCATTGGATTGATCGTAGAGGATCGCTGGGCCAATAACGACAACAGCCCAAATTACAGTGGCTATGCGGGTCGCGCGCAGATAATGCGCATCATCACCATCTTTCTTGTAATAGCGCTGGTAGAAGTCGACGACGCTGGCTGTCGCCATTGAGTTGAAGGCTGAGCTTAATGTCGACATGGACGCCGCCAAAACCGCCGCTGCGAGAATGCCGAGAAGACCAGGCACGCCAGATTCAGCCGCGAACTGCAGGATGATTTGATTGGACTCGTCAAAGGGCTTGCCGTCATAATAGCCATAGGCGAGCACGCCGATGAAGAAAAACAGAAAGTAGATCGGGAAAGCGGCATACCCCATCAAGAGATAGGACTTCTTCGCGTCTCCGATATTCTTGGCTCCCAAAGTGCGCTGAACCATCATCTGGTTCGCGCCATAAACGGTAATGTGAAACAGGGTCATACCGAAAAGGCCGGAATAAATGGTCGTCGCGACGGTGGGGTCAGGCGTGAAGTCAATCGCGCTCAACCGCCCCAATTCTTTCAAGTTCGATAAGACCTCCCCGACGGGCGTTGGCATGGAAACAAACAGCGCAATAAGAATAACGATCGCGCCGCCAAACAATACCGCTGCTTGGAATACATCTGTCCAGATAACAGCCAGCATGCCCCCCATCGTGGTATAGATCAAAGCCATAATCGTCACGATGACCACAGCCATGGGAATGGACATCCCAGTTATGAATTTCAAAACAAGGGCGGTCGCAAAGAGGATCGCACCGGTTGAGAGCCCTTGGGTGACCAAAAAGATAATGGACATAACGGCCCGACTTAATTGTCCAAACCGACGCTCTTGATACTCATAAATCGAGGAAACGCCGCTCATGTAGAAGAACGGCAAGAAAAATCCCGTGACTAAAATGATGACAATCGGATAGTTCAGATGAATCGCTAAGGCGGCTAGCCCATCCTTATAGGCCCAAGCGGGCGCGCCCAAAAAGGAAAGGGCGCTGATATAGGTGGCTATCACCGATAAGCCGATTGCCCACCAAGGTGTATTGCCACTACCCACATTAAACTCTTTGGCAGTGGTGACCTTTCGACCTAAAAAATAGCCAAGCACCAGATTGCCGACCAAGAAAGCGATGACGATGGTCCAATCAAGTGTTTCAAACTTCATGACTTTCCCCACGCTTTTGCGTCTGCTTCAAGGCCCGCAAACACATCGATGCCGAACTGCTGGAGCAGATCGATCATGTCAATAAAGACCCAGTTTTCACTGAGGAAGTCGCCCTCGCGACGCCAGAAGTCCATAACGCGCATGGTAATGCGCTTGTTGGTGGCAGCGATTCCCAACCAGCCGTCGCCCGAATGCGTCGCATTGATGCTGGGCCAGCCTGAGGATGCCACCAAAGCCCCGTCGCCAATCCGGCACCGATGATTGCCGCCAATGCGATCCGGGAAGGCCGTCAAAAAGGGTTGCTGGTGTGTCTGCTCATAGTCTTGATGTCCGCGTGCACTACCAATGCCTCCCGGACCATACCAATGAAATTGGGGCGTCCAGAAGCGGGTCATGCCCATGCTTTTCAATGATTTGCCGTCATAACTCATGAGGCCGGCAATCATCGCTTCAACCAGCTTCAGACTTTTTTCGCTATCTTGAGGGTCAGAGAAATTGAGCTGAACTCCGTCCTGCGCAGCCGGGGCAGGCGACCAATCCTCACCCAATTGCGCTCGAACTGGCCACACGCCACACTCAATCATCAGTCTTGGCACATCAAGGATGACAATGCTTTCAACAACGCGCCCATCTTCGATACGCTCAAACCAGCCGAATCTTAGCCAGTGATGGCGGTGAGTTGGCTTGATACCAAAAAAATTGCTTTCAAACTTGCCAATGAGCCAGCCGTAACTCGCGATCCAAGCGCCAGCTTTGAACTCGCCCTGCACCAAGATGTCAGAACGGCGCTCAAGGTTGGAGAAAGACGCCAATAAGGGCGCGAAGAAGCCCTCATAAATGGCATCCCGACCAATCAACGCATCACCATTGGCGCGGTCAAAAGGAGCACAGACCGACATGACACAGTTTGGGGCGTAAAGTTGGTTCAAGAGGCTAGACGCGTTTAAGCTTAAATCGCGCGTCGCATCGATCATTCGCCAGTAGTTACGCTTGAGGTTTTTTGAATCGTTCATCCAAAGCATATTGACTTCGAATGCAACGGTCGTAAACCCTTATTGTGAAGCAGGTGGCCTTTACGGTGTTGAAAGGGCCTGTGGATTGACAGGCTCGGATGATTGGATGGTTTGGGTGGCTCACGATTTTGTCTCTATATCCCATGATGGTCTGCGCCCCTTGAGCGCTAAGGACTGGGAAGCGCGCTTGGTGCGCTACATAGACCTACGTCCGTGCTACAATGCTTTCATCGATTGTCGCTCGCCGGGTTCGGAAGCGAAAGAGAATTTCACCATTATTGGCCCCGGTGTCTCCGAAAATCCTGATCAATATGTCCATATTGCAGAACCACATGGGTTCAATATTGGCGGTGCTCGACAACCGCCAGCATGTGTCAACTCCCAACACAGCCACGATACCGCGGAAGTGTTCTTGGTTCATACAGGGCACTGGCGCTTCGATCTGGGTGAAACAGGTCAAGATGCTCAAGTTGAAATGGGGCCCGGGGATGTCATTTCGATACCGACTGGCATGTTTCGCGGCTTTACCAATATTGGCTCAGACATTGGGTTCCTGTGGGCAGTATTGGGAGAGGATGATCCCGGCCGCGTGCTCTGGGCACCGGATGTCTTTAAACTGGCACGAAAGCATGGCCTCATTTTGCTTGAGACCGGTCAATTGATTGACACCGTAGCAGGGCAAACCGTACCAGCCGGTGCGGCCATCATGCCCGAAACAACCGCAAAGCAAGTAGCATCTCTCCATGTCGCCACACAGGCGGAGGCGGAGTCCTTTGTTGCAAAGGCAAGACCGGGCACATTTCCGATCATCGACAGAAACGGAGTTTTGCGCGGCGAGCATGGCTTCAGCCTGTCACAAGTTTCATTGAACGAAGGCCAGAGGCTTGAAGAAGTAGCTGGTACCGTGATCTTCGTTCACAAAGGTGCATTGACGCTGACGTGTGAAAATGGGCCCGTGCTCTTGCAGATTGGCGATACTTTATCTGTGCCGCACCAACACGACCCCATGATCATTGCCAACCAAGACAGCGTCATTCACGTCGTCAAAAAGGTATAGTGCCACAATGAGTGCTTTAGGCCTCTATGGTCGAGATATTGCTGAGCTGCTTGCGCAACAAGGCGCGCGTCGGCAGCCCATGAAGGGCTTTGACCACATATATGTTGATATCATCGACTATATCATTCGGTGCACGCACCGGATTTGGGAAGAAAAGGATATTGGCCTCATCGCCACCCATTATAGTCAGGATTGTCCCATTCATTTGATGAGTGGTGATGTTGCTGGCGTCGAAGGCGTGATCGCGGGGACGCTCAAGACCTTGAACAGTTTTCCCGACCGAACTCTGGTAGGCGAGGCCGTTATTTGGTCTGGCAATGAGGTAGACGGCTATCATTCTTCCCATCGCATCACGAGCCATGCCACCCATCAAGGTGACGGGGAATTTGGGCCGGCAACTGGGCGCAGTGTTTGTTTTACCACGATTGCGGATTGTTTGTGCCTTGAAAACCGCATTGTCGAAGAATGGCTGGTGCGGGACAATGCTAAGATCGCCCGTGACTTGGGGACGAGCGCAAAGGCCTTGGGGCACGCCCAAGCCAAGGTCTTGTCGGCTGCCCACTCAGGCATTGCGGACTGGCGCGCAAAGGCCATGGACGAAGTGCTTTGTGAGGCGGCACCGGAATTTTCCACGCCATCTTTTCCAGATCCGGCTAAGGATCCTGAAGAGTTTGCCCATTTGGTGTTCCAACAAATTTGGAACTTGCGTCGATTGTCGCGGGTTAGGGAAGTATATGCGCCCCATGCCCACTGGGTAGGGCCGGATGCCCGTTTGCTGTTTGGCCACGGGGAAGTAGCAGGATGGATCGGCGCATTAGTGTCGATGTCAAAGGGGGCGCGCATTCGCGTTGACCATGTTGGCTCTGTCACCGAAGGTCCATTTACTGACATTGCAGTACGTTGGAGTTTCGCTGGAACCCATGACAGCACGGGCCTCTATGGCCCCCCAAGTGGTGCGCCTCTTTATATTTTGGCGATCAGCCATTGGCGTACATTGGGAGGGGTTATCGTCGAGGAAACCACAATCTTTGACGAGATCGCCCTCTGGCACCAAATCAGCGGTGGAGCATGAGTGCTATGACTCTGGCCGAGATGTTGACCGAACTCTATGTCCACGAAAATGTCGGCGCTTTTGAACGCCTTTACTTGCATCGCGCGATCCGTCGGTGTCGCGGCGAACTCATTTTCGGGCGAGACGCTATTCGACAACTTGTACTTGCTGACCTCGCCCAATTTTCAGGTTGGCGATTTCAAATCAACGCAAGCACGGAGGGCTTTGCGGACGTTGAGTGGCTATCGCCCGATAACGTAAGCGTACGCAGGCATTATTGGACCAAACTGGAAAATGGCCGAATATCTGCAGACACAGTGATCACGCGCGCACCTAACCAAGAGCCAATGCGGTGCCATCACCAGCCACTTGGCGAGCTGGATTCTGGTAAGGGTCAAGTTGGGCCCGCTGATCTTGTAGGATTCAGCGTAACAGCCCAAAGCCTACATAGGATTTGGAATGGTAGGTCTGTCTCGACCCTTAGAGATCTCTATGACGGCAACGCCCATTGGAGCGGTCCAAGTTTGGAAGGTGGGGTGACTGAGCTCAAGAACTGGTGGCTTGCGCAATTTTTGGCCTTTCCGCAGTCCCATATCATCTTTGAACGCGAACTCAGTTTCGAGAACAATCTAGCGCTCCTCTGGCACTGGGCCCGCATCGACACCACGGGCCATCGCGATCGCATCACTGGCAGCATGTGCCTATGCTTGGATGGCGGTAAAATTAGCCAAGATGTCACGTTGACAGACTGACCTGTTCCCAATGTCTCTTCTGGTGAAGCCCAATTTTGGGTGATCACGAAAAGTGCCTCGTTCAAGACTTTTGTTATGGCTCGCAGCTCTGGCTTTGGCGTTTGCTTTACAAAGGCTAAGCTGGAGAAGGGCGGGGAGCAAGCCCAGCCTGAAACTCTAGAAGAATATCATAGAATTCTTTCCATTTGAGCAATTCGACCGAGCCGCTATGGAAGCGGTAACTCCAGAATGACGCGATATGTGAGATCATGCCGATCGAATGGCCAATATCCAGGAAGAGCAGTGGCGCTTTCACCAGGAACCTACGGAAAGCTGCAGTATTGCCTCGATCTACAAGGTCGGAGAACGCATCATCATAGAGCGTCAGAGCTTGGCTACAGCTACGAGCGGTGTCCCGGATCCGTAACCGGATGGATGCTTTAAGCGCACTGAATTCTTCAGGCGTTGCGACATCATTAGGGCCCGATGGCGTGATCTTGTCCATCTCCTTTGTTACGCGGATCAGGCCCTGCATAATTTCCGAGAATTGCCATTTGTAGTAGATGAAACCCTTCCAGCTGAAGATGCCTTGGGTGAACTGAATGCCTTCTAAGCCCAATGTCTCTCGCAGGGGGTTGAGTGCCCCAACATCATC
>JAPZTJ010000032.1 GCA_027532555.1 Aquidulcibacter sp. | reverse complement strand
CCTTGGGAACCAACTCCTCAAGTCTAACCATCTCAAGGGCGGTCTGTTCAGGTTCAGGATGTCTCAACATATCCCAATGAATCACAAACCCCCAGCCAAGGCCAGGGGTTTGTCAGCAGTCTGAAAGGCCAGCCCGTCGGGCTGGCCTTTGAGTATGTCTATGTTTGGGTAAGCTCTAGAGCTTAAGCCGCAGCCTTTTCTCCAGCGCTCAAAGCCGCATAGCGCTTCAAATGCCAATCGGCGCTGCCGGCTTGGGTGTCGATCATGGTCAGGCGCTTGAAGTAATGGCCGATGGCCAGCTCGTCCGTCATGCCCATGCCGCCAAAGATTTGGATGGCGTTTTGACCAACGAAGCGACCACCGCGACCGATTTGCGTCTTAGCACCGGCGCAAGCCTTGGCGCGTTCCAGCACGTCATCTTCGCCACAGCGAATGGCGGCGAGATAGGCCATCGAAGTTGATTGCTCGGTCCACATGAACATGTCGACCATGCGGTGTTGCAGCACTTGGAACGAGCCAATAGCGACGCCAAATTGCTTACGCTGACGGGCATAATCAACCGTCATCGCATGGGCAACGCGCATGCCACCGACAGCCTCGGCGCACAAAGCGGCGATGACATTGTCTTGGGTCTCTTCCAACGCTGGCAGGATCCTGTCGACGGGGCCGATGACGGCATCAGCACCGACCGAAACATTCTCCAGATAGACGTCGCTGGCGCGCAGGCCGTCGACGGTTGGATAATCCTTGGTCGATACGCCTGCAGCAGACTTGGAAACCAAGAAAGCTGTCAGACCGGCACGCTCGCGCTGGCCACCTGCCGTGCGGGCAATGACGATCAATGTATCAGCTTGTGGCCCGCCAATGACGACCGACTTATGGCCGTTCAAGATATAGCCCGAGCCGTCCTTTTTCGCGGTCGTCGATACATCGGCCAAGTCATAGCGGCTCTTGGGCTCGCTGGTGGCGAGGGCATAGATCCCCTCACCGGTTGTGATACGACCGCCATGCTCTTCTTGCTGGGCGGCAGAGCCTGCCACGCGCAACAAATTGCCGCTGGCGACAACGGATGGAATGAAAGGCTCAACCACCAAGCCTTTGCCGAATTCTTCCATGATGACGAGCGTGTCGATTGCACCACCGCCAAGGCCACCCATGGACTCAGGCAGTGGGGCCATCATCAGGCCCATCTCAGCCATCTCAGCCCAGATCTCAGGCCGCCAGCCGGCTTCGGAATGAATGGCTTTGCGACGTGTGTCGAAATCATACTTTTGCTGGACCAGCTTTGCGATCGAGTCCCGCAGCATATTTTGTTCGTCGGTAAAATTGAAATCCATGTGGACGTTCCCTGAGTTCGTGCCTGTTCAGGCTCTGCATTATCACTGGATTGATAGCGCGTTTAGCGCACGATGCTAGAGGGGAAGCGCGGTTTAAGTCAGGCGATTACACATCAAAAATGCAAACAAGCCCGTGATCGCACGGGCTTGTTCAATGGATTGGACGCAAAGTCTTAGCCCAGACGGGCCAAAGCCGCTTCGTACTTCTGCTTCTCGGCCTCATAGGAGGCGCGCCGTTCACGCTGTTCGTCAATCACCTCAGCGGGTGCTTTGGCGACAAAACCTGGATTATCCAGCTTGCGGGAAACCGTCTCGATTTCCTTGGTGCAACGGGCAATCTCTTTGGACAAACGGGCTTTTTCTGCACCAATATCCATGACGCCAGCCAAAGGAATGGCAACAATCGCTTCGCCCAAGACAAAGGTCACGCTGCCAGCTGGGGCCGCTTCAGCTACCACCGAATAATCCAAGCGTGCCAAGCGGTCGATTTCAGCCTGATAACGCTCAAGGCGTTGTGCGGTTTCTTTAGACGCGCCGATCAGCAGCGCTGGAACTTTAGCACCCGCTGGCACGTTGGTTTCGCTGCGAAGCGACCTCAGGCCCGTGACCAAATCGACCACCCAGCCGACTTCCGCGGCGGCGGCTTCATCAATCAGGCTGGCATCGAGTTTGGGCCAAGCTTCATTGATCAACAAGCCCGCGCGTTTGGGACCAAACTCAGCTGTCTTGTCCCATAATTCTTCGGTCACAAACGGCATGAAGGGGTGCAGGACTTTCAAAATCTGATCGAGAACCCAAGCCACCGTCCGGCGCGTTTCAGACTTGGCTTCCTCGTCTTCGCCATTCAGCAAAGGTTTGACCAGCTCAAGATAGAGGTCGCAGAAAACACCCCAAACGAAGGCATAAGATGTCTGGGCCGCTTCATCGAAACGATGGGCAGAGAGAGCCGCTTCGACACCATGGGCGGTCTTGGTCAATTCCGACACGATCCAGTGGTTCAGCGTGTGTTTCACCGTGCTCGGCTCAAAAGCCTCCCACAGGCTACACTCATTCATCTGGGCAAAGCGGGCGGCATTCCACAATTTCGTGCCGAAATTCCGATACCCTTCCACGCGCTTATCGCTCATGCGGATATCGCGGCCGGGGCCGGCTGCAATGGCGAGGGTGAAGCGCAGTGCGTCGGCACCATAGGTGTCAATCAGAACCGTGGGGTCAATGATATTGCCCTTGGACTTCGACATTTTCTTACCGTTCTCATCGACCACGCGAGAGTGGATCACAACAGTCGAGAAAGGTGCTTTACCGGTGAAGTGACAGCCAAACATCATCATCCTGGCGACCCAGAAGAAGATGATGTCAAACATCGTCACCAAGGTGCTGGTTGGATAAAAGCGGCTCATCTCCGCCGTGTCTTCAGGCCAGCCAAGCGTAGAGAATGGCCAGAGGCCCGACGAGAACCACGTATCGAGAACGTCCTCGTCTTGGACCAAGGTCACATCGCGGCCATGCCTGGCCTTGGCCGCCGCATAGGCTTCGGCTTCGGTTTCTTCAACGAAGATTTGGCCCTCTTCATCATACCAAGCCGGGATCCGATGGCCCCACCAGAGTTGGCGCGAGACGCACCAAGGCTCGATATTGCGCATCCATTGATAATAGGTCGCTGTCCAGCTTTCGGGGACGAACTTGGTCTCGCCGCTTTCCACCGCTTTGAGCGCATTGACGGCAAGCTTGGCTGCATCGACATACCATTGGTCTGTCAACATCGGCTCAATCACGACATCGGAACGCTCACCCAGTGGCTGTGTGATCAGCTTGTCTTCGACTTTGAGCATCAGGCCGCGCGCATCAATGTCAGCAACCACTCGCTTGCGCGCCTCAAACCGGTCGAGGCCGCGATAGGCTTCGGGGATATAGTCGGCATCCAACATCCGGCCCTTGGTATCGAGCAGGATGAACATCTCAATATTGTGGCGACGGGCAACCTTATAGTCGTTGAAGTCATGCGCGCCGGTGATCTTCACCGCACCTGAGCCAAAGTCTGGGTCTGGATATTCATCGGCAATGATCGGGATCAAACGATCTGCCAGCGGCAGCAGGCAGCGCTTACCCACAATCGACGCATAGCGCTTGTCACTGGGGTGAACGGCCACAGCGCCGTCGCCCAACATGGTTTCAGGGCGCGTTGTGGCTATCGAAATATAGTCGCGAGTTTCAAACTCTGTAGGCTCGCCGTTTTCGTCAAACGCGATCGGGAACTCATAGGTCTCGCCATTTTCCAGCGGATATTTGAAGTGCCAGAAATGCCCTGCCCGCTCTTCGTTGACCACCTCGAGGTCCGAGACGGCGGTTTCAAAGTGGGGGTCCCAGTTAACCAAGCGCTTGTCGCGATAGATCAGACCTTCTTTATGGAGCTGGACAAAGACCTTGCGCACAGCCGCAGACAAGCCGTCATCCATGGTAAAGCGTTCACGGCTCCAGTCACACGACGCGCCCAAGCGCTTGAGTTGGGTGGTGATTGTCCCGCCGCTCTCGGCTTTCCAAGACCAGACGCGCTCTAGAAATCTTTCCCGCCCCAATGTCCGACGATTTTCATTGGTACCGCTTTGCGCCATCTGACGCTCAACCACCATTTGGGTCGCAATACCGGCGTGATCGAGGCCCGGTTGCCACAGGACGGACTTGCCGCGCAGCCTCTCAAAGCGACATAAAATGTCTTGCAGCGTGCAATTCAGCGCGTGGCCAATATGCAGGGATCCTGTAACATTTGGGGGCGGAATAACGATGGAGAAAGTCTCGGCGTCTGGATCGGCTTTTGGCTTAAACGCGCCTGATTGTTCCCACGCCGCATAAAGGCGAGGCTCAGCAGCTTGAGCGGAAAAATGACTTTCTAACATGTGTGTCCCGAGTAAAGGTGATGTGGGCAGCGGGGATTAGCCCCATTGGCACCAAACAAAAGCGACGTTGGCATACCATGCCAACGCCGTTCTTTTGAAGACTTTCTGCTGTTGGAAGCGGCCTCAAGGGCGCAAAGCACAGTCTTAGAAGGAGCGACGGGCGATCCGTGCGACTTCGGCTTCGACTTTTTCTTCCACAATGCGGGGCAAATTCGCATCAAGCCATTCTTTCAACATCGGCTTAATGAGTTCACCCACCATGGCTTCCACCGTATTGCCCGAGATGAACATGCCGGGAAGCGTGGTGTTGGGGGCCAATTTTGCAAACACGCTCGATGTCTTGTCGGCAATCGGATTGCTGACGAGACCTTGATCGAACGGGAATGGTGCTGGCTCAGGTTCTGGTGCCGGCACATAGACTGGTTCAGGCACGGGTGCTGCAGCGACAGGAGCTGGCGGCGGCGCTACTGGCTCGGGCTCAGGCTCTGGCTCTTCCACGCGATCTTCGACAATAATTTCTTCCAGCGCGACTTCTGGCTCATCATCGACAGGCAAAGCGTCAAAGTCGAAATCTGGCGAGACGGTTTCTGGCATTTCCACTACGGGCTCGTTCAGTTCCAAAACTTCATCACCGAAATCAGGTTCTGCCACAGGTGCGGCCTCAGCTGCTGGAGCTGTGCTATCATCTTCAGAAATAATCCGACGGATCGAGGCCAGGATTTCTTCCATAGTCGGTTCGGCTTGTGCGTCTGCGGCGCTCATAATATCCCCATGGTGTGCGAATCGCACATGAAGTTCAGCAAGCTAACTTGGATTGCCAACCAAAGTCTAGCGATGCCCCGAATCTGACAACAAATCGTTAAAATGCAAATGCAGGTGCAACCGAAAAGCCCGGCAATTCAGGAACCGTCGCATCAAAAACAACGCGTCCAGCGACACTTGTTCCACTCTTAGTGAAGATATTTGCCGTGCCCATTGGTCCTTTCAGAACAACGACGCACAAGCGGCCCTGCTCTGCCAAGACTTTTGTCCAAGCTTCCGGAAAAGTCTCAACGCCGCCATCGACGAAAACAACGTCAAACGGGCCGGCAGGCGGAGCGTCCAGTGCCCCCACCACGCTGTTAACCCCAGCGACCTCAACAGCCACATCGTCCAGCATTGTGACCGTACAGCCCAAGGCGGCGAAAACAGCAGCGCTATAGCCGCCGGCACCGCCAATCACCAAAACCCGTTCGCCTGCCATGACGTTCGCGGCTTGAGCCAATTTCGAAAAATCCCTTGGCTTCCATAACCAACGGCCAGACGGTGTCGGGGATGTCACTTCGGCATAAGCAAAGGCACGCTTTTCCGGGACGACAAAGGTTTCTCGTTCCACAACGCGCATTGCGCTTTGTAATGCCAGATCACTAACATCATTGGTACGAACTTGGCTTTCGATCATCGTGTCGCGTGCTGCCGCAAAATCCATGTCGGTCCCCGTACCCTTGCTTTAAGCTATTCAATCCAGCGTGCGGACTCATTACAAGGAATTGGGTCTTGCGGGCAAGAATGGATAACTGTCCAAAGTCGTCAGCATCGCGCTTTAGTTGCAGCGCCAACCTGCAGACATTCATTGCCGCTTAAGGCCTCCTCTGTTACATCCCCCGTCCACCCGCTTGCTTCTGCGTCTAGAAGGCCTCGTGGCGGAGTGGTGACGCAGCGGATTGCAAATCCGTGTACCCCGGTTCGATTCCGGGCGAGGCCTCCACCCCCCCCTTTTTCCTTTAGCCGATCTTGTGATTAATCTGTGGCGCTCGTTGGGATGTCATCGCCCATCAGATAGCGTGGCCCAGCCCCATGTTTTCTGGCTTGGTCCTCGGGATTGAATAGCGCACAGGTCTCTAAGGACAGGCAGCCGCAGCCAATACAGCCGTCCAAGCGGTTGCGCGTTTTGGTTAGCGCCTGAATTTTGGTGTCGAGCGTCTCAGCAATGGCTTGGCTGATGGCGCGCCAATCGCGAGCATTCGGCGCACGCCCCAGTGGCAAACGGTCAAGCTGTGCTTTGATCTCATCCAAGCTCAACCCCAGTTGTTGGGCGATCTTGATGAAGGACAAGCGGCGAATATCAACGCGCTGAAAGCGCCTTTGTTGACCCGAGCTACGGTGTGCGATGATCAGACCACGGGCCTCATAGAAGCGGATTGCCGAGACAGAGAGGCCGACCCGATTGGCGATTTCTCCGATGCTCAAAACGTCATGTGCCTGCACTGCGATTTCCTTGAGTTTAAATCTTGACCTCAATCTAGGTTGAGGTTGCATAAACCCATCTGTCAAGTCAGCACTCACGCTAGGAGCTTCTCAGATGACCCAGTCTTTTCTTGAACACGTCAATGTTACGGTCGCCGATGCAGATCATTCTGCAGCATTGTTAGCCAACTTGTTTGATTGGCACATCCGCTGGTCTGGCCCTGCCCGCGATGGCGGCTATACAGTCCATGTCGGCACGGCAGACCAGTATCTTGCTGTTTACCAGCCGAGAGAGGGCCAGAGCCACGATTTTCCAAAGGGGGTGCCGCTGAACCATCTCGCGGTCGTTGTAGAGGATTTGGATGCGGTTGAAGCCAAAGTAGTCACCCAAGGCCTCACGCCCTTCAACCATGGCGATTATGAACCCGGTCGCCGCTTCTATTTCTTCGACAATAATGGGATTGAGTTTGAGGTCGTGTCCTATAGCTAACGCGGCGGGCCTCTGCCACGACGTAGACAAGGCGGTCGGCTGCGGGATTTTCCTGCCGATGTAGGCCCAGCGGGCCAAGTCGCGTAAAATGCGACTGTTTTGTCGAGATCATTGCTGCCAACAACGACTTGGCTGAACATGGGGTTCTCGGGTGAAATTGAGCTTACCGCGATCTTCCTGAATATCTCAAACAGATGTCGCTGTGTCCAACTAGCGGCCCCCTTACAGTCCCCGCTATTCCCTCGCGCCCACACGCACCCCAGATGTCACCCAATCGGCAATGCGCTGATCACCAAAAGGAAACTCATATGCTTATCGATCAGCTCAATTGGCGCTATGCAACCAAGAAAATGGACCCGAGCAAAAAAGTCAGCGAAGACAAGATTGCGAAGATCCTTGAGGCCATTCGTCTCACCCCAACTTCAAGCGGTTTGCAGCCTTACGAAGTAATTTTGGTCACCAATCCAGAAGTCCGCGCACAAATTCAGGCCGCGGCATGGAATCAGGCCCAGATCACGGAAGGCTCGCATGTTTTGGTTTTTGCCGCTTGGGACAATTATACCGTTGATCGCATCAATCACATGTTTGACCTCACCAACGAAATCCGCGGCTTTAAAAACGATGGCTGGGAAAATTATCGCGACATGTTGTTGGCGACCTATCCACAGCGCGATGCGGAAGCCAATTATCAGCATGCTGCCCGTCAGGCTTATATTGGCTTAGGTGTCGCGATGGTTGCTGCCGCTGAAGCCCACGTGGATGCCACGCCGATGGAAGGCTTTGACCCAACAGCTGTGGACAAGATTTTGGGCCTTCGTGAACGTGGCCTACGCAGCGTTGTGATCGTGCCCTTGGGCTATCGTCAAGAAGAAGGCGATTGGCTGGTAAATCTTACAAAAGTGCGCCGCCCCACCGCCGATTTCGTCACAGAAGTGCACTAGTAAAGCAGAATTACCTACCCATCAGTAATGATCAAATTAACCGAACATTAAGGTTAGAATCATATTAACTGCTCTCATCTTCTTCGGAAGATACCCCACCATACCCGATCTTAACGGGGGGCCCGCAACGGCTCCCCGCTTTTTTTGGTGCTATGGTTTAACGTGCCTTAGGTGTCATGATCTGCAGCTTGCTGCATTCAATCGGCATCAAAGGCTTGCACGATCCGAAGGTGGCGGTATAAGGCGCGCCTTCAAGTGTTCCCCGATAGCTCAGTTGGTAGAGCAAGCGACTGTTAATCGCTTTGTCGTAGGTTCGAGCCCTACTCGGGGAGCCACTTTCCTCACCCCCTCAAAATCCACTTGAAGCAAGAGATCGACGCAAGCGCGGTCGAGGTTGTATGGCTGTATGGCCAAGACCGCGGCCTAGGGAATTTCGGCTACTACCTGAGCATTCATGCGGGCCTGCATCTCCCACAATTCGGCATAGACCTCGCCCTTGGCCAAGAGCGCTTCGTGGCTGCCCCGTTCAGCAACTTTGCCATCAGCGAGCACGATGATTTCATCTGCATCAGCCACAGTTGATAAGCGATGGGCGACGACCAATGTTGTGCGGCCTTTGGCAGCATCTTCTAACGCTTCGCGAACTTCGGCTTCAGTAACCGAGTCGAGGCTGGAGGTTGCTTCATCGAGCACGAGGATCGGCGGATTTTTCAAGAGAGCACGAGCGATCCCGACACGCTGACGCTCCCCCCCCGAAAGTTTCAAGCCGCGCTCACCCACTTTGGTTTGAAGTCCCATCGGTGCGGCCGCAATCAGGCCCTCTAAGCGCGCCATTTTGGCCGCCTCGTCGATTTCCTCAGGCGTGGCATCTGGACGCCCATAGGCGATGTTATAGGCCAAAGTATCATTAAACAGCACAACGTCTTGGGGCACGAGGCCAATGGCCGCGCGCACGCTTTCTTGGGTCACGTCGCGCAAGTCCTGGCCATCAATGCGAACAGCCCCGGCCTGGGGATCATAGAAGCGAAATAGCAGGCGCACGATTGTGGACTTCCCCGAACCAGACGGACCAACAATTGCCACTGTCTTGCCGCTGGGGATGGTAAAAGAGACGTCGGATAGCCCCGCATGGCGACCGTCATGCACAAAGGCTACACGGTCAAATTCTACCTCGCCTTGGCTGACGTCTAAAGCTCTCGCTGACGGCTTGTCTGCAATGTCAGGGCGTTCATCAAGGAGCGCATACATGGCTTCCATGTCGATGGAACTTTGTTTGATTTCGCGCCATGCAAAGCCAAGAATATTGAGTGGCCCATACAGATTCAGCATAACAAGCGTCACAGCGGCAATATCGCCTGCCCCCATCGTGCCACGAGAAATCGCATAGCCTGCGGCGGCCACCATGGCTGCCAGACCCAAATTCTGGATAAATCCTTGCGCAGCGTTGAGGCCTTGGAGGGTGGCGTTGGATTGCACGGAGGCTTTGGCATAGGTTCGAACCGCTTGATTATAGCGCTCGGTCTCGCGCGCTTCAGCGGCAAAAGCTTTGACCGTTTCGAAATTCATCAAGGAATCGACTGCCCGGCCTGTTGCTTCGCTGTCGGCATCATTCATATCGCGACGATATTGCAGCCGCCATTCCGTGATCGCCAAGGTGATGATCGTGTAGACCACGACCGTTGAAGCCGCGATCAGGGCAAAGAACCAGCCATACCGCAGGCCTAAGACTGCTGCTGCCATCACCAGCTCAATCAAAGTTGGCCCAATATTGAAGGCAACAAAGCGGGTTAAAAAGTCGATCGCGCGAACACCGCGTTCAATCGTGCGCCACACCGCGCCCGTGCGCTTGGATTGATGGAACCGGATCCCAAGGGCATGAACATGGCCGAAAACAGCAACCCCTGCCCGCCTTTGTGCTTCTTCACTGACAGGCTGGAAAATGGTGTCGCGCAATTGGGGGGCACCCGACCCCAAGAACCGCATCAACGCCCATGCGCCAATCGCCATCAGAAACACAGCATCCCAGGACGGATTGTTTCCACTGCTCAGGCCATTCACGGCATCAGCCAGCACCAAAGGGGCGCCGACAATGAAAACCTTGGAAATGAGCGTAAGGCCAAGGGCTAGCCCCACTCTAAAACGCAGCTCTGGTGTATCCAGTCCACCGATCAAACGCACGAGGCGCGCTAAAGCCCGTCCGATGGGTGAAATCTCATTGGCTGCGTCGGAAGCTGTGCGTTCACCTTTTCTCATATCTTGCACATAGGCAATCTTGGTTAGGATTGAACAGCCCAAATGTGTTTGCTGGCAAGGCCTGATGCACAATTGTCAGGAAACATGCATATAGCGCACGCAAAATAAGGTGTGCCGCTGAAGTGAGTCGGGTGCACATTCGGACGTCCGCTTAAGGAACACGGCATGACCAAACTGAAATCTGTCTGCGTCTATTGTGGTTCATCCAACAAAGTAGATCCTGCATTTCTCGAGCTTGCTACGAGGATGGGCCAAGAAATTGCCAAACGTGGCGTTCGCCTTGTCTATGGCGGCGGCAATGTTGGCTTGATGGGGGCATCGTCCCGTGCAGCGCATGAGGCAGGTGGCGAAGTTCTTGGCATTATGCCGCACTTTCTGACCAAGTGGGAAAAGCCTAATCCCGCTTTTGAGACCCGTATGGTTGAGACAATGCACGAGCGCAAATGGGGCTTGTTTGCCGAATCCGACGCGTTCATCGTCCTACCCGGCGGCATAGGCACTTTGGAAGAAGTGGTTGAGACTCTGTCTTGGCAGCGCTTAGAGCTCCATCAAAAGCCGGTCGTGTTTGTTGGGCGCGCTTTTTGGCAACCATTTGTCGATTTGATTGAAGCTACGATCGAGACGAAATTCACGCCGGAAGCTTTTCGCGACTCCTTCTTCTGTGTGGACACACCAGAAGAAGCCATGGACGGCTTAGAAGCCGCGCACGCGACAGCGTAAGACCACTCTTCCAGCACCGAAAACAATTCCCTGTTGAGAGCGTCGCCAGCCGCTGGCGCGACAGCTCATGCATGCCCACAAATTCCAGGCCAAAAAACAGCCTCAAAACTCAAAATACGTAAAAGTAAATTTGATTAGATTTTTTATACATTGAGATTAAATTTTATGAAAAATATAATTAAATTTTTATATTATACACTTTATCGACGAAACCGGTCAGTTTTTAGTATATAATATATTGATTTTTATATGATTTCAATCGTTAACTGTAATTGAATATTTATTTTGAGTTTGATTCATTTTATTACTTAAGTCGCAACTAAGTAAACACTTTACTTTTCGGTAAATTTGTCCGACAAACTCTTAAGATGGTGCCCTGTGGGGGGCTAGCAAGCTCAAGGGTTTGGATGCTTCACGGCGATCCTTCGAGGGCTGAGTTCGGCTCGCGGTTGATTGGATACAAAGTGTCAGCTTGGGGGCATGGGCACCGGCCGTAACGCAGCTGGGGGAAAAGAGGCTGTAGGTTGATGGAAGTGGATAACTTTATGCTTGCGCTGCAAGAGGATGAAAGTCTGGGCAGAACAGCGATGGAGTCTGACGGCAGCACTCTTGCCGGTGGCCGTGCTTTCGACAATCAAGTACAACGCTATCTCAAGGCTGCTGTTCGCCGCCATGACCTTACAGCTCGCAGAAATCGCACGCTTGCAAGCGTTCTGCAGGAATGGACTGAGGTTGGTTTTGCAAAGGCACAAGTTGCTAGCATCGCGAACCGTGCCGGCATGTCGACGGCAAGCCTTTATCAGCAGTTCCAAGACAAGAGGATCCTGTTTTGCGAAGCCCTCAGCTTCGGCCATGCAATCCTGCTGGATGCGCTTGCAACCTATCGCAAAGATCCAAATCCGATCCGCGACTTAACAGCCATGCTTTGCAATTACGTTGAGACATTATCCCAACCCGCACCACAGCAAATGCTAATTGCCCAAAGCTCTATGTTGCTCGATCCCGAGTTCCAAGCAGATGTCAGCGCAATCGCAAACGAAAATCATGCCAAGATCAAACAGATCTGGTACGCCAAGGTCCAAAAATGGGCTGACGCGGGCTGGGTCCGGCTGGATCAATTTGAGGCGCAGAGATGCCATCTTGCAAGTGCCTTTGAAATACAGGCAGTCCCTTGTTTCAAATTGGGGCCAATAGCGAATGCGCCTGATGGCAATTGGCCAGCCGATGTCCAACAAGTCGTTTGCGATTTTTTCAAGCTCTATGGCACTGAAAAATTCAAGCAGCAAAAAGTCTTCTCTAATTCGGATTTCGACATAGCAGCTTTTTAAGTTTTATTGACTCCTAAAGGACAAAAAATGATCAGCCTTTACTTAGCTAACCAACTCGCTCGACTTGCACTCTATTTGGCGAACCGACCCGAGGAAAGGCTCAAAAAGGGTTAGTCATGACTGCTGCGCCAGCTCATCCTAAGCCGAACCTGTTTTTCGAACAGCAGATATCCGAACGATTGTCGGTGACGATGTCGCGTCAAGATGACGGCACGCGCTCATATCTCGTCTTGGCTGCAGTTCTGCAAGAATGGGCGGAAGTGGGTTTCTTAAGCGCCCAAATGCCAAGCATTGCTGCGCGCGCTGGTCTAACGTCTGCGACCCTCGATCGATTATTCCCCAACCGCGCTGATCTACACCTGGAAGCATTGGCTCTTGGACAACAATTAATTGTCGAGGCGATGAAAAAATGTCCGTCGCAGCCAGATCCGATGTTGGACTTGCTTGAATTGGCACAGCACTATGCGTCCATTTTGCAAGAACCCTATTTCAAACAATTCTCGCTATGCCAAACCATCTTGATTCGGATGGATTCCCACGTGAGAGAGCTGGCCAGTGTCATCGCGTTGGCTGGCAACGCCGAACTCAAGCAGTTTTGGCACGATCGCATCGCTTCGTTGATACAAGAGGGTCTTTTGCGCCCTGCCTCTCTCAACCATATGATTTTCCGCCTAACCGCTCCAATCGAAGCCCAGACATCGCATTGGTATCAAACGAGCCGCAGCAGTTATACTCCCGACGGTGAGTGGCTCCAAGAGATTACCAACATTGTTGAGAACTTCTTTGCGAGATTCGGCACCGAGAAGTATCAGTCTCTGCGTCCAAGTTTTGCTCGCGACTGGTCTGACTTAACTACTGAGCTTGATCTGCAAACGCTGCGCAACAATCGGGCAGTTGATGCAACCGCAGAGCCTTAGAAGTTACCACAGCTCAATCAACCCTGAGCAATGATCGCAGAAAATCGTATAGTTTTTAGTTACTTAAGCTAAGCCGGGACTTTCACAATAGCTTCTCCCGACATTTATTTAAACAGCACAGGTAGAACAAAAACCTAGAAATTGTTGGAAGAATACAAATGGATGCGCAAAATCAGCGGCCCACGAAGAGCCATAACTTTGAGTCGAAAATTAAAACGCTCTTAGTGGCACAAGCTAAGCGGCAAGATGACGAAACGCGCAAAAAACTAATCTGCGCGAGCGAATTAAAAGAGTGGCTAGAAGCTGGCTTCAACGAGGCCAATGTAACACGGGTCGCCAGCCAAGCGGGCGTGTCGACGGCCACGCTCTGTCGTCTCTACCCAGATCGCAATCAGCTTTACCTCGACGCGCTTAAACTGGGCAATCAGCTCCTTTTAGACATGGTTTTGGACGCCCCACAACATCCTCACCCATTTCGTAACCTTATTGAATTGACCTATCATCTCACATTGATCTGGCAGCAAGCCAGTGTCCAATTGTTTTACTTTATTCAGGGCTTTATCCTGCAAACTGAAACCGAGATCACCGCAGATGCACGCGTGATTGCAGCGGGGATCAGTCAAGAATTCAGACATTTTGTAGAAACCACGATCGACCGATGAATTGCTGATGGGTTTGTTGAGAACAAAGACCGGCAAATAATGTTCACCAGGCTAGTTGGTGACATCGAAGTAAGAACCAGAAGCTGGTATGGCGACCTTGGCAAGCCTTATCAGCCAGCCACCAGCTGGTATCATGAAGCCGTCAAAATCGTTGAAGAATTTTATCTTGTTTATGGCACAGCCAAGTTTCGATCTGTACGGCAGCAATCGAACATTGCCTTTTTAGACGGCGGAAGCCTAGAAAAAACACCGATTCAGGAAATTGATGAACCAAACTTCTATGGATCGATAGAAAGCCATCTTCCATTTCTGAAGGACTTAGAGAACTCGCTACGAGTCAATCCTACGCCGGCAAGTGCGCACGAATTAATGATGCTAGAGTTGCAGCGTATGCTGACCAAAAGCCCGAATAGGTTGGACGTCACCAATCGCCGAGGCCGCATCGTCGCCTCGGCGACTATTGTTATCTATACGCAAGGCTTTCAAAAGCTACGCATGGCAAGTATTGCCAAGCAGGCCGGTGTCTCCACCGCGACGCTTTATCGCCTCTACCCGACAAATTGGGACCTCTATCAGGCTGCGTATGGACTAGGAGTCAGCATTTATTTGGCGTGGCTTGAGCGAGATATCCAAGCCGCCAACCCCTTGGTTGAATTTACTCACTATGCATCCGTCTTTTTTGAAGTGTTTTTTGATGTTCAATCCAAAAATGCATGGTCCCTAGACCAGTTACGTGGTGAACCATCAGAAATTGTGCAAATGCAGCGCTTTAGCGAGATTAAAGTCCAACTCGAGGGCCTGACCTGGCAAAAACGCTTCGCCAAGCTTTACGCCGAAGGTTACATCAAGGAACCGACAAGCTGGGACCTAATCCACACCTTCCAAGGACCAACGGCAATCCCGATTGGACTCTTCATGCGCGAAGGCGTGGCCGCGCTGCCCAAAAGCTCTTGGTTTAAAGAATCCTGGCGCATCACGGATGAGTTTTTCAAAATCCACGGCACCCCTCAATTCCACGCGATGCGCAAGAAAATGAATTGGGATGGGGAGTTAGAAGCCCATCTGGCTAAAACAGCCTAGGACGCCCTACCCGCCAAACGGCTTGCAGCACGCTCTGGGCCGATCAGCATGAAGATCCACTTCATCTCTGGCCCATGTTCTTGGCCCGTGAGAGCCTTGCGCAAGGGCATGAAGAGGCCTTTGCCTTTTGCCCCGGTCGCCGCCTTCACTGCCTCTGTAAAGCCCGACCATGATGTTTCATCATACGGACCAACAGGCAGCAGACCCAGCGCAGTGGCGATGAAGTCTGGCTCATCAATCTGAGGCTCAATCGGGCCTTGAACCACTTTGGCCCACAGCGCCACATCGTCAAATTTTGCAAGGTTGCCGCGAACGGCCAGCCAGAAAGCTTCACCCAGATCGCAATCAACCGCGGCTAGGCGCGGCTGGATCGTCGCATAATCGGCATGCTGCAGCAATTGCGCATCCAGACGGCGAACGTCTTCAGGGTCAAAACGGGCTGGCGCGCGGCCGATCTTACCAAAATCAAAGCCAGCAACCAGCGCGTCCAAATTGTCGACAGCCTCAACCGGGTCCGATGTGCCGATCCGTGCCATCAGGGACAAAACCGCCAAGGGTGCAACCCCCTGCTCGCGCAGGCTCTCAACCGATAGAGAGCCAATGCGCTTGGACAAGGTCTCACCATCGGCACCGACCAACAGCGGGAAATGGCCGAACTCAGGGCGCTTGCCGCCCGTCAGCGCTTCGAAAATCTCAGCCTGCGCGCCCGTATTGGTCACGTGGTCTTCGCCGCGGATCACGTGGGTGACGCCCAAGTCCACATCGTCCACGACCGACGGCAACGTATAGAGGTAAGCCCCATCTTCACGGATCAGCACTGGATCAGACATCGAGGCTGTATCGACCGTTTGCTCACCCCGGATCAAATCCTGCCAAGCTACCCGCTTGCCTGAGAGTTTAAAGCGCCAGTGGGGCTTGCGCCCCTCGGCTTCAAAGGCGGCCTTGTCTGCATCTGTGAGGGCAAGAGCTGCGCGGTCATAAACCGGGGGCAGCTTGCGCGACAGTGCGATCTTGCGCTTACGATCCAATTCTTCCGACGTCTCATAGCAGGGATAGAGCAGGCCTGCTTCGATCAGCCGATCGCGCGCCTTGTCGTAAATATCAAAGCGAGCCGACTGCCGCGCTTCCTCATCCCAGGTCAGGCCAAGCCAAGTCAGGTCCGTGCGAATGCCATCCTCATAGGCCTGAGTAGAACGCGCCGTATCGGTGTCATCAATCCGCAACAGGAAGGTGCCGCCATGTTGGCGCACAAACAACCAATTGCGCAATGCCGTGATGACATTGCCGACGTGAAGCTTGCCGGTTGGCGAAGGGGCAAATCTGACTTTCATGTTTCTTTCCTATCACGGCTGACTTAGCAGTCATGCCGCCGACAGGCGAGAGGGGCATGTGTAGGTAAGCCATCTTGGGGCTGCGGAAAAATTTTCATTAGCCTATAGACGAAAAAACGGAACAGAGTTAGAACATCGCCACTTTGTTCGTGCATCGTTCACGGTGCAATCGGATTTGACAGGGGCTGGCGTGTGCGCGCGCTCCGCAAGATAGGGGAAGTTGATGCTGACGTCCAAACAACGAGAGCTTTTGCTGTTCATTCATGAGCGTCTCAAGGAAACCGGCGTCTCGCCATCCTTTGACGAGATGAAGGATGCGTTGGACTTGGCATCAAAATCGGGCATTCACCGCCTGATTACGGCTCTTGAAGAACGCGGGTTTCTGCGCCGCCTCGCTCATCGTGCCCGCGCACTGGAAGTCTTGAAGCTGCCTGATAGTGCAACCACAGCCGCCCCACCCAAAGGTCGCCAACCGTTCACGCCACTGGTTGTGGGCTCAAAACCTGCCCCCTCGATCCCGGTCACCCCGCCTTCAGCAGCCAATGATATCGCGGTCTTGGGCCGCATCGCAGCGGGTGTGCCTATCGCAGCCATCCAGCATGAGATTGATCGGATTGCAGCACCCGACCAATTAGACCCTGCCCTGCACTTTGCCTTAGAAGTCAAAGGCGATTCCATGATTGATGCCGGTATCTTGGAAGGCGACTTCGTCATCATCCGCCGCACCGATGATGCCCAATCGGGCGAGATCGTTGTTGCCTTGGTCGATGATGAAGAAGCCACACTCAAGCGCCTGCGCCGTCGCGGCCAGTCTATTGCTTTGGAAGCTGCCAACCCCCGCTACGAAACCCGTATCTTCGGGCCAGATCGGGTAAAGGTTCAAGGCGTGCTGGCGGGGCTTTATCGACGGTATTAGGGGTGGTTTGGGGCTGAGGTAGGGCGCAGTCCGGTCGGACTGCGCCATTTCGTTTGCGTTAGTGCTGGCTTCGGCTCTTTCGACTTGGACGGCCATTGCCGCAGGCTGTGCTGTGCCAAAGGCCCAATTCGAGTTTCAGCCTTCAAGATGGGGTGTCAAAGTGCGCAATTGGCTTCGTCGACTAAGTTGATAAACCGCTTGGCTCCCCAACCTGCGCAGAGACAATCGTCCTAGGGCTTCAAGGCAAGCAGAGCGATACCTGAAACCCGTCCAAGTGGTTTAGTTAAGCACAAGCAGACAAACTAACCTGTTGTCCCCCTAAAACTCCGCCACCAAATCCACACCGGACGCGCTCTTCAACGCCCGGCGCGCAGCCACGTCGGTGGGGAAGCGACCAGGTGCCTGAATTTCGACTTCGCGGCCATCAGCGAGTTCGAGGACAACGCGCAATTCGCCAAAGCTGGAGGATGTGGCACCGCGCAAGGTTTCAGTGACACGCGCTAATTCGTCGATTGGTGCCCCGCGCGCGAGAAACACCTTAATCCCGGCACAGCCCGACATGTCGGTTTGGTCGAGGAGCTCAATCTTTTCAGCCGACAGCTTCAAGTCGCCATCGCGCAGCCGTGCTTTCGCCCGGAAACTGACCGAAGTGCCAGGGTCTAAAAAGTCGCGGGCTTCATTGAGGGTTTCAGGCATGATCATCACCTCAAACTCACCCGTTGGATCGCTCAACGTCACCCAAGCAAACTTACCACCATCACGCGCTGGGCGTTCCTTGCGAGCGCGCACAACACCGGCCATGCGGAAAATCGCGTCTGAGCCCTGCATTTTGGAGTTAATCTCAGAGAAAAAGACGGTTTGGCGGCGGCGCAACGCCTCAATCAAATCGTCAAGCGGATGGCCGGACAGAAACAGGCCAAGGGCCGCAAACTCATTGTCCAAACGTTCTTGCGCCGACCACGGTTTCACACTCGGCAAGGGTGCACGTGGCGGCGGGGCGGCATCGCCAAATAGGCTGGTTTGCGCACTTTGCCGATCTGACGCGGCCGCATTGGCATGGGCCACCAATTGGTCAGATGAGGCAAACACCAAGGCACGGTTAGGTTCAATCGAGTCAAAAGCTCCGGCCTTGGCCAGTGTTTCCAAGGTCCGACGGCCCAACGTGCGCGGATCAACCCGCTCGGCCAGATCGTGTAGAGATTTGAACTTGCCACCAGCTTGGCGGATTTCAACAACTTGAGCCATTGCAGCCACGCCAACCGACTTAATGCCGCCCAGAGCATAGCGAATGGCATTGTCTTGAACGGTAAAGTCAGCACCGGAATAATTAAGATCTGGCGACAAGACCTTGATCTTCATGCTTTTTGCTTCTTGCATGAAGGCACCCAATTTATCGGTATCATCAATATCGAGCGACATAGACGCAGCCATAAACTCGACCGGATAATTGGCCTTCAGATAAGCGGTTTGATAGGCGATCACGGCATAGGCAGCTGCGTGGGATTTGTTGAAGCCATAGCCAGCAAACTCACTCACCAACTCAAAGATACGGTCAGCAAGCTCTGCGTCTACGCCCCGTTCGGTGGCACCGCTGACGAACCGGTCCTTTTGCTTGGCCATTTCCTCAGGCTTTTTCTTACCCATCGCGCGGCGTAACAAATCGGCCTCACCCAAGGAATAGCCCGACAGGATTTGGGCGATCTGCATCACCTGCTCCTGATAGATAATGACGCCTTGGGTCTCCTTCAGAACTTGGACCAAACTTTCATGAAGATAATCAGCATCTTTGCGACCAAACTTCACATCACAATAGGTCTCGATATTCTTCATCGGGCCCGGGCGATACAGCGAGATAAGAGCGATGATGTCGTCTAAAGTATCGGCCCGCATCTTGCGCAACGTGTCGCGCATGCCTTGGCTTTCCAATTGGAACACGCCCATCGTCTTACCAGATGCTAAGAGCTCGTAGGTTTTGGGGTCATCAAACGGCAAAGTGTCGAGATCGACCGCAATGTCGCGGGCTTTCAGAAAGTCCAAAGCCCGCTGGATGACCGTCAGCGTCTTCAGGCCCAAGAAGTCGAACTTAACAAGGCCCGCAGGTTCCACCCATTTCATGTTGAATTGAGTGGCAGGCAAGCTGGAGCGGGGGTCCTTGTAAAGCGGCACAAGCTCGTGCAGCGGCCGGTCGCCAATCACGACGCCAGCGGCGTGGGTAGAGGCGTTGCGATATAGGCCTTCGAGCTCAATCGCGGCATCAAGGAGGGTGCGCACATCGGCATCACGCGACCGCTCTTCTTGGAGGCGCGGCTCATCCTTGATGGCTTGAGCCAAGGTTACAGGGGCAGCGGGATTGTTCGGCACCATTTTGGCCAGTCGGTCGACTTGGCCATAAGACATATCCAAGACCCGACCTACATCGCGAAGCGCAGCCCGCGCCTGTAAGGTACCGAAGGTGATGATCTGCGCCACCCGGTCTGCACCATATTTCTTTTGCACATAATCAATGACTTGATCCCGCTTCTCTTGACAGAAATCGATATCGAAGTCGGGCATGGAGACGCGTTCTGGATTTAAGAAGCGCTCAAACAAGAGGCCAAAGGCCAAAGGATCAAGATCAGTGATAGTCAGCGAATAGGCAACGAGAGAGCCTGCGCCAGACCCCCGACCGGGACCGACGGGGATGTTGTTTTCCTTCGACCATTTGATGAAGTCCGCAACGATCAAAAAGTAGCCGGCAAACCCCATGCGATTGATCACATTGATTTCGTGCTCCAACCGTTGCTCATAGATCTCGCGCGCGACAACGGGTGGCCGCTTGGCGAGGCGCGCTTCAAGCCCTTGGCGAGCTTGGCTGGCCAATTCCTCCGGCTCATCGCGCCCTTCGGCTGTGGTAAAGCGCGGCAGGATAGGTGCGCGCATCAGCGGGCGCACCGCACAACGTCGGGCAATGTCCACGCTATTGGCCAACGCCTCGGGCAAGTCCGCAAAGAGGGCGACCATATCGGCTTCACTACGGAAACAATGATTAGCCGACACACGCTCGCGCTTATCATCGGCCACGCGGGTGGCCTGGCCGATGCACATCAGAATATCTTGGGCGCGATGCCGCTCTGGGCTGTCAAAGCGCACGTCATTGGTCGCCACCAGCGGAAGATTGCCTTGATAAGCTAGATCAATCAGAAGCGGCTCAATTTGGCCCTCATCGGCCATGCCGTGGCGTTGCAGTTCGATATAAAGCCGATCTGGGAATGCCTTGGCCAACTGGCGCAGCAACATGTCTGCTTCTGCTTTCAGATTGGCCAGCAGTGCGCGCGATAGAAGCCCTTCCCGCCCCCCGGTGAGGCAGATCACGCCCTCGCTATGCTCCAACACCTTTTGAAGGCTGACATGGGGCAGGCTCCCTGCTGGAACCTCTAGAAAGGACAGGCTGGAAAGGGCCATCAGATTGGCCCAGCCAACCTCATTCTGAGCAATCAATGCCAAACTACCGTCTGGTCCAGCCGCCGCTCCGGCCTTTTGGCTCAGGAAGGAGACAGGCAGCGTCAGGCCCATGATGGGCTGAATGCCCTTTTCGGCCAAAGCTTCTGAAAACTCGAGCGCACCAAACAGGTTCGGGTCCGAGATACCGACAGCGACGCAACCTGCTTTGGAGGCAAAGCCCGCGAGCTTCTTGACCGTCATCGCGCCATCGAGCAGCGAATAGGCGGACCGAACCCGCAAATGCACAAATCCGGGACCAGCCAATACTGGTCTTCCCGCTTGCGATACCCCCGCAGAACCCGTCAAAGCGATGTTCCCCGAACTCTGATCACCACCAGAGAACGTACCGCCTGAAAGAGTAGTATCTGCCATAGGGCCACCTGAATCCGTCGACAGAATCATCACCAAAGAGGGACTTAGTCTGGCAGGACTCTTGAGGTTCTGTCAGCCCTCGCCGACAGAAATCTTGAAGCCATCCTCAACCGATGACAGCGCCCCAACCCCAAGCCATGAGGGTGAATGCGATAATTGCTGCGAAAGCGGCTGCGTCTTGAAGCTGGGCCATGTTACACCTACTTTGTTCTGCGTTCGTGCTATTCTTGTTTTGTTCTCATGACAAGAGGCTTTTTGCAGAACGATGGAACAAAGATTGAGGGTTCTAGTCCTGAACCAGAACACCGCCTTCGATGCGGAATACGCGGTCCATTTGCCGCGCTAAATCAAGGTTATGCGTAGCAACCAGAGCAGAGGTCCCCTCCTCCCGCGTCGCTTTACGGAAAGTGTCAAACACAAAGCTGGAAGTGGCGGGATCGAGGTTGCCGGTGGGCTCATCCGCAATCAAAAGGGCGGGTTGATTGGCAAGTGCACGCGCAATGGCCACCCGTTGCTGCTCGCCGCCCGACAATTGACCTGGTTGATGCTGCTTGCGGTCCGCTAGGCCCATCATATCCAAGAGTTGCTCCGCCCGGGCTTGCGCCTCGGCTCGGCCCACGCCTGCAATCCATTGTGGCAAGGCGACATTATCGACCGCGCTAAACTCCGGCAGCAAATGGTGAAATTGATAGACAAAGCCTAGCGCGGTGCGGCGCAAAGCGGTGCGTGCGGCGTCGGGCAGTTTCGTCGCATCAATGCCAGCCAGCTCCACCGTGCCTCCTTGGGCGGCCTCTAGCAGACCAGCCGAATGGAGAAGCGATGATTTACCAGAGCCTGAAGGACCAATCAGCGCGACGATTTCCCCCGGCATAATGGTCAGATTGGCCCCTTTGAGGACTTCCAGCTCGCCTGCACGGGTCTGATAGACCCTGCGCAAATCTGTGAGGCGCAGTACAGGGCTACTCATAGCGAAGCGCCTCTACGGGATCGAGCTTTGACGCCCGCCAAGACGGGGGCAACGTAGCGACCACGCTTGCTATTGCTGCAAACAAAGCTGTCGTGATCACTTCATGCCATTCCACTTTGGCGGGGATCTGGCTCAAGAAATATACATCGGCATTGAAAACCGGGCCAAACACAAACTCGACCACTTTTTGAATGGTTCCGATATTCAGGCAGAACAACGTGCCGCCGATGGCCCCAGCCAGTGTCGCCAGAATGCCAACGCTTGCGCCCGACATCATAAATACCCGCATGATGGAAGCGCGCGACGCCCCCATAGTGCGCAGGATGGCGATATCGCGGCCTTTATTCTTCACCAGCATGACAAGGCCAGAGATGATGTTCATTGCCGCAATCGCGACAATCAGCATCAAGATCAACCGCATCACATTGCGCTCAATCTGCAAAGCGGACACGAGGCTTTCTGATTGTTGCCGCCAATCCGTCACATAGCGGTTTTGGCTGAATTTCGCGACTTCTAGCGCCAGAAGATCAGCTTTATCCGGATCCTGCATCCGCAGTTCAATCGTGTCCCAGCTGGTTTCTTTTGAGAAGAATAATTGGGCTTGCTCAATCGGCATATAGATAAAGGTCGCGTCATACTCGCTCATCCCAATGTCGAAGATGGCAGAGACGGTGTAGTCCTTGATACGCGGGGTGGTGCCAAACGGGGTCGACGCCCCTTGTGGCGAGATGAGCTGAACCGAATCCCCCGGTAGAACGCCTAAGGCTTCTGCAAGGCGAGAGCCCATAGCGATCTCGTCGCCGCCATACTCGCCCACACCCCAAGTCTTGAGGTTTCCGCCGACCAGATTGCCCGAGACGATTTTGAGCTTGCTCAGATCTGACGGCGCTAGCCCGGTCACCACAGCACCACGTGCCAAATTGCCACCTTGACCGACCGCCATGACTTGACCGTCAATCTTGGGCATCACGTCAATAACGCCGGGCAAAGCCTTGGCGTTAGCCACGATGGCGCGGGCTTCTGGAATGGGCATGTTCCGCACATCGACAAAGACATGACCATTAACGCCCAATATGCGTCCTAGAAGCTCTGCACGAAAGCCATTCATCACGCTCATCACAATGATGAGGACGGCGACGGCCAGAAATATGCCGATAAAGCTAATCAACGAGATCAGTGCGACCCCGCCATCTTCACGCCGGGCCCGCAAATAGCGTGCGGCTAGCGTGCGCTCCCACATGCCAAAAGGGCCCGCGCCGCCAGCTTTCATGCGGAGGCCTTAGCTGTGAGACGTGATAGCGCGCTTTCCAAGGAGACTTCTTCCTTGGTGCCAGTCTTGCGGTCCTTTACCTCGACCAAACCATTGGCAAGACCTTTTGGCCCCACGATCAATTGGGTAGGCACACCGATCAAATCCATGGTGGCGAACTTCGCCCCCGGACGGTCTTGGCTGTCGTCATAAAGTGGATCCATGCCGGCCTTTAGAAGAGCCTGATAGGCCTGCTCACAGGCGGTATCGACAGCTTCATCGCCGGGGCGCAAGCTGATCACGCCAACATCAAACGGGGCGACAGCATCTGGCCAGATGATGCCGTTCTCGTCATGGCTGGCCTCAATAATCGCCCCGACCAGACGCGATACGCCAATGCCGTAAGAGCCCATTTGCACCAAAACGTCTTTGCCATCTGGCCCAGAGACTTTGGCATTCATAGGCGCGGAATATTTGGTGCCGAAAAAGAAGATATGACCCACTTCGATCCCGCGGCCGGTGCGGCGGCGGTCTGTCGGCACTTCGCTCTCAAAGCGGCTCTCATCATGGATTTCATCAGTTGCCGCATAGGCCTTCACGATGCGCGACACAGTCTCAGCGCGATTGGCGCGCGCTGCGTCATTGTTATCAAAGCTGATATCCATGCCGGCCCAATCAGTCTCGTCATAGACAGCATCATAGAACACGCCGCTTTCACCTGTGGGCGCGAGCACCAAAAACTCATGGCTTAAATCGCCACCAATCGGCCCCGTATCGGCGCGCATGGGCACGGCTTGCAGGCCCAAGCGCTGGAAGGTCTTCAGATAGGCCAGAAACATCTTGTTATAGGCATCGCGCGCGCCAGCTTCGTCGAGATCAAAGCTATAGGCATCTTTCATCAAAAACTCGCGGCCGCGCATCACGCCAAAGCGGGGGCGGACTTCATCGCGGAACTTCCACTGGATGTTATAGAGGTTCAGCGGCAATTCCTTGTACGAGCGTACATGGTTGCGGAAGATATCCGTCACGACTTCTTCGGCGGTGGGACCAAACAACAGGTCACGCTCATGTCGGTCGGTGATGCGCAGCATTTCTGCGCCATAAGCATCATAGCGGCCACTTTCACGCCATAAGTCTGCCCCTTGCATGGTTGGCATCAAGACCTCCAGTGCGCCGGAGCGGTTTTGTTCTTCGCGCACAATGGCCTCGATCTTTTGCAAGACTTTCAAGCCCAAAGGCAGCCAGGAATAGATGCCAGCGGAATGTTGCTTGATCATGCCGGTGCGCAGCATCAGCTTGTGCGACACGATTTCGGCGTTGGCTGGGGTTTCTTTTGTAACGGGCAGGAAATAGCGCGACATGCGCATGGCGATCACCTTCTCTTTGACGCTCTGCCATAGTCTGTGCCGCGCGCTGAGGCAATTAGTCAGCGCTGCGGGTGGTGTTTGGGGCGGGGGCGGAAAGAAGTTCTTTTCGTCTAGACCTATTATGGTGAAAACCATGTTTCACGAAAGTGGGACCAAGTGTTTCGATTTCAAATTGTGCGCTCTCCCCTCGCCCCCCAAGGGGGAGAGGGGCTTCAGAGGGGCCACCCCCTAAACGAAAAAAGGCCGCGCTTGAACAAGTCAGGCGCGGCGCAAAGGTTCTGGGAGGAAACGCCATCAGGCATTTACGAGGGATCGACAGGCCCGTCTCGCAAGTGCACAATCGCCGTCCCGCCTCGCAGGTGCAACATGGTGGCTGCCCAATTGCCGCAAAAACATGCCATTGCCCATCATGCGGCTAAATGTGGTGCAAACCCTGCCCTCTTTTTGGGCTTGAAGCCGAAATTGACCCAATTTTCAGGTCGATCGAGCCCGTCAGCCCATCAACCGACCCAATGGATGCTCCAACGAGACCCATCCTGTCATCAAAAGCAGGGCAAAAGCTGTCCACACAATGGACGTGATCGCTGTCGTCCAGATCAATTTCTGCTTGATGTTGGCGACAACAGGGGCACCAGGGTCTGTGCCGGCGACAATTTCGCCGCTTTCTTCTTGGCTGCGCACGCCAATCGGTAGGACGCAAAACAGGATCACCCACCACATGGTGAGGAAGATTGCGATCCCTGTGAACCAATCCATCTAATGGGCCCCCTTCGGCGTTTCCATGAGCTCGATCAATACACCGTTTGAATTCTTCGGGTGAACAAAGATAATCAAAGTGCCGTGAGCCCCAATCCGCGGTTCGCCCAGAATGGTCGCGCCATTGGCCTTCATCGCGTCGCGGGCGGCATAAATCTCTGGGACCTCGAAGCATACATGATGCTGACCGCCATTGGGGTTCTTTTCGAGGAATTTGTGGATGGGCGACGCCTCCCCCAAAGGCTCAATCAATTCAAGCTGACTATTTGGAATATCGACAAAAGCCACCTTCACGCCTTGCTCTGGCATGTCGCGCATGGGCGTAATGTCGGCGTCGGTGACGCCGTAGAGGGCTTTGTAATTTTCCAAGGCAGCGGCAATGGAGGGCACGGCAATGCCGACGTGATTGAGACGACCCAGTTTCATGATGCTTTTCCTGTGCAAGTGGCCCGCTTCCATCATGGCTTTAGGCGGCTACGTCAATCTTAGCCCACAGGTAGGCCTCACTTTTGGATAGACAAGCGCGGCGGCGGTCCTTAGCCTCAAAAGGCTGTGATCAGAATTGTGATCGGGGAGACCACTATGAAAAGAACTACTTCAATAGCTACACTAGCCGCACTGATCATCTTAGGCGCTGCTGCCCCTAAACCGACTGCGCCGGTGCAGACGCTCAAAATTCCAGAGTTGAGCGCTAGTGTGGCTGCTGATTATTCAAGCTCGCTGAAAAGCTTGTGGGAGGATTTGCACGCCAATCCAGAACTGTCCTTCCGCGAAACGCGCACCGCAGGCGTTGTGGCGCGAGAACTGCGCGCTATCGGTGGGATTGAGATCACAGAGAAAGTCGGCGGCACAGGTGTTGTCGGTGTGATCCGAAATGGCGCTGGACCAACCATTATGTTGCGCGCCGACATGGACGGCCTCCCAATACTCGAACGCAATGGCCTGCCTTATGAATCTAAAGTCCGGCAGATCGATGCCGACGGGATTGAGATGCCCGTCATGCATGCCTGCGGCCATGATGTTCATGTCGCCGCCCTCATCGGCGCTGCGCGACAATTGATGACACGTAAGAGCCAGTGGCGTGGCACAATCGTCCTCGTCTTCCAGCCTGCCGAGGAACGCTTGGGCGGGGCATTGGCCATGTTGCAAGATGGTCTTTATACACGGTTCCCAAAGCCTGACATTGCGCTGGGCCTCCACATTGCCAGCGGCCTAGAGCGCGGCAAGTTCAAGGTTGAAAGCCGCGTTGCCAATTCTAGCTCTGATAGCGTGAACATCATTGTACGCGGCGTAGGCGGGCATGGTGCCTCGCCGCAACAGACCGTGGATCCGATTGTGGTCGCGTCCAATCTGGTGATGGCATTACAGACCTTGGTCAGCCGTAACATCTCGCCTCTAGAGCCCGGCATTGTGACTGTGGGTGTCGTGCAGGCTGGCCTAAAGCGCAACATCATTCCCGAAGAGGCGCGTTTGGAACTCACCGTGCGGGCCGACACGCCTGAAGTGCGGGCAGAACTCCTTAATGGCATCAAGCGGATTTCTGACGGTGTGGCAAAGACCTATGGCGTGCCGGAGGATCGGATGCCCATCGTCACCAATCTGGCAGAAAAAGCCCCGCCCAATCTGAATGATCCTGAGAACGCCGCCAAGCTACGCGCCAGCCTCGAGACAGCCTTTGGCGCGGACCGCATGTCCAAGATTCCCCGCTCCAGCATGGGCGCTGAAGACTTTGCCTATTACGGTGCGCCAGAGTGGGGCGGCATCAAAAGCGTGTTCTTCAATGTCGGCGGTAGCATCACCGATGACGTGAGCAAAGCGCCACCCCATCACTCACCCTTGTTCCGGATTGAGCCGGAAGCCTCAGTCAAATCGAGTGTCGAAGGCTATGTCGTCGCGGCGATGACGTTCTTGGGTACGCCCTAGGGGTATGCGTCTGTCGTCTCTGGATTGAATGTCTCCACTAGAAGCACTTTGGTGTTGGCTCTGCCTTTCACCAAAGTGCTTCTAAGTTGTTTTTTCTAAAGAAAAAACCACTAAGCCGACCTAAATCGTCATCACGACAACATCAACGATAGGGCGCTTGCCGAAGATGCGGTCGCAAGCCTTGCGAACAGCCCGCATGACATAGCCTTCAGCGGTTTCTTCATCCGTGCGTTGATCGGGTTTTAGGCGGTTAAACGCCTCTTCCGCCGCATCGGCCAATTGCTCTAGGCGACCTTCAGCTGGGGCACCATTGCGCTCGGACAAGCCACGCGCCCGCACATCTGGTCCGGCCTTGATCCGACCTTTGGCATCCATGGCAATTGAAACCATTACATAGCCGTGCTCGCCCAAACGAATACGATCTCGAATGGTCTCGCTGTCCGAGGAAATGATAGCATCACCATCCACGAGCAAGCGGCCATTGGGCACTTCGTCAATCACCGCAGCAGGGCCCGGGGCCAAGCGGATCATGTCGCCATTCTTGACGGCCAAAGCTTCTGGCACTTGAAGGCTTAAAGCGAACTTCGCATGCTCCATCAAATGGCGCTGTTCGCCATGGGTTGGGATGGCAATTTGCGGACGTACCATCTCATACATGGCACGCAACTCATCCCGGCACGGGTGGCCTGAAACGTGGATATGGCGATCTTTGCCGGTAATGATGTTTACGCCGCGCATAGCGAGCTTGTTTTGGAGCTCAAGGATCGCGCGCTCATTGCCCGGGATTTCTCGGCTGGAGAACAGGCAGGTATCGCCGCGCCCGAGGGTCACAAACGGGTGGCTACCTTCGGCAATGCGGGCCAAAGCAGCACGTGGCTCACCTTGGCTGCCGGTGCACAGATAAAGCACTTTGTCGTCTGGCAAATGGCGCGCCATCTCGGGCTCGATAAAGGTAGCCTCTTGAAGCAGGCCAACCGCCTTGGCAGCGCCCGTGATGCGCAGCATCGAGCGGCCAATCAAAGACACCGAGCGGCCAGCTGCTGTTGCGGCTTCGACTGTCGACAAAATGCGCGCGACGTTGGAAGCAAAGCACGCCACAGCCACTTTGCCCTTTTGCTCTGCGATTGCCTCAAACAGACCGTCGCGGACACCGGCTTCAGAACCTGCTTCGCCTTCGGAGAACACATTGGTGCTGTCGCAGATCATGGCCAAAACGCCATCATCGCCAATCTGGCGTATACGGGCGCTATCGGTTTGTTCCCCGATCAAAGGATCAATGTCGATCTTCCAGTCGCCCGTATGCATCACCGTGCCCAAAGGCGTGTGGATCGCAAGGCCGTTTGGCTCAGCGATCGAGTGGGTCAGGGTGACATACTCAATGTCAAACGGGCCGATTTGAAAGCGATGCTTCAAGGGCACTTCGTGAAGCGCTACCTTTCGCTCAATCCCACGTTCCCGCAGCTTGTCGCGCAATAAGTGCGCGGTAAATGGCGTTGCATAGACGGGAGCGGGGAAGCGCGGCCACAGCCAGCCCATCGCTCCGATATGGTCTTCATGGGCGTGGGTTAGAACGATGGCGAGGATATCATCCTTATTGGTCTCAAGGAATTCTGGATCGGGCAGGATTAAGTCCACGCCCGGAATGCCTTCCTCGCCAGCGAAGGTGACACCGACATCGACAACAATCCACTTCTTATCGCCATCCAGCCCAAAGCCGTAAGCGTTGAGGTTCATGCCGATTTCATTAGAGCCACCGAGGGGGAGAAAGACGAGTTCATCTGTTTTATTTTTTGTTTTTGTCACGTTGGGTTCCGATTGGCGGACCTACCGCCATTGCGTTCAAAGATTTCTAATAGCCCGACAGTCGTCAGGTCTTGATCATAATGATCAATATGGGTTGATGCGCCTTCAAACAAAGAGGCGACACCCCCAGTTGCGATTACTTTCATGGGTACGCCATACTCGGCCTTGATCCGGTCGATTAGACCATCAATCAGCTCAATATAGCCCCAAAACACGCCTGACTGCATCGCACCGACCGTGTCGATACCGATTACTTTGTCTGGCTTACGAATTTCGATTCGCGGCAAACGGGCCGCGGCGGTGTGTAGCGCTTGAAGGGACAAATTGATCCCAGGCGAAATCACACCACCCTCAAATGCGCCATCTGCCCCTACAATGTCAAATGTGGTGGCGGTGCCGCTGTCGATTACAATGCATGGCCCGCCATATTGAATGAAGGAGCCAATCGCATTGACGAGGCGGTCAGCGCCGGCTTCCGATGGCTTTGGGATACGCACATCAATACCAAGCTCTGCGTTTTCACCCACCACCCAAGGCTCTGCGCCTACATAGCGCCGTGACAGATTACGCAAATGAAACAAAGCCTGCGGCACCACAGTCGAGATAACGCAATGATTGAGGTCATTGATGGAAAGTCCTGCAAAGCGCATCGCTGCATCGAGCCAGACAGCATATTCATCAGCCGTCCGCGAGGAGTTACTGGCCGCACGCCATGTGCCGCGCCATTTAGTGCCGTCATGGACAGCAAATTTCGAATTCGTGTTCCCAACGTCAATGGCCAGCAGCATGTGTCCCCCTGGGTCTGTCTCTGATACGGGGCCAGGCCCACGTGGGTTACCATTTTCGCGCTCTCTTTAGCCTGTGCGGGGTAGCATGCGCCAGTGCTAAGAGTGCGGGCCGAATTAGCCAAAAAACACGTCGCCGGCTGTTACTTCGTAGATTGTGCCGTCAGCCTGCTCCAGTTGCAGGGTCCCATTTGGTGCAAGCCCATAGAAACGGCCTTCTAGGGTCTCATGCGGCAAACGGACGATGATGGGTTGGCCCACGCCTGACGCCCTTGCCAGCCAGGCTTGTGCAATTGGGCCAAAGCCCCTTTGCGCCCAGATGTCGAACCAGTCGTGAAAGCGGCCCCTGAGCGTCTCAAACAGGATCTCTGCGCTGACAGGTAGGTGGCCAAGGGGCACATGGTCGGCAACGCACGTGATGGGCTGGTCAATGCCATCGGGACGGGTGCGAACATTGACGCCAATGCCGACCGCCAAATGAAAACCAGCTTGCCCCTGCCAGCTCTCCAGCAAAATGCCGCTGGTCTTTTTGCCCTCGATCAAAACATCATTCGGCCACTTAAGGCTGACGGCACCTTGCGTCACTTGGGGGTCAATGGCTTCCGCCACGGCCAAGGCTGCGACAAAGGACAGATTGGCTGCTTCGGCAGGCCCGCAGGTCAGCGTGAATAAGCCCGTTGTGAACAGATTGCCGGGCTCACCCAGCCAAGTCCGGCCCCGCCGGCCCCTGCCCTTGGTTTGCTCAAGGCTGCGAACCCATAAAGGACCAGTCTCGCCGCCTTCGCTTAGGCGGCGTGCTTCGTCATTGGTGGAATCTATGGTGTCATAAAGCCGGACGTTATCCCGCCCGCCCGAAGCGTTTGGCTTCAATGGAAGCCAGCCCCGGCGATGCTTGCAGCCGAGCCAACGAGCCCGATCACCAAGGTCAAAGCGGCCAAGACAAAGGTCGCACCGGTCAAGGTCAACGTCGTGGACGCGCCAACCGGTACCATGGCGATGCGTGGCTCATCAAACCAGACGGTCTTGATGATGCGCAGATAATAGAAGGCCGAGACCACGGAGGCCAAGATCAGAACGATTGCCAACGGCAGAAGCCCGGACGCGCTGGTCGCCAAAATCACTTCCCACTTCCCAAAGAAGCCTGCCAAAGGTGGAATGCCCATGACCGAGAATAACAACATGGTCAAAGCAGAAGCGAGAAGCGGGTTGGAGCGAGACAGTCCAGAGAGAGCTGAGATTGTCTCGACTCGTTCGCCTTCGGCATTGCGCAAGGAAAGTACAACACCAAACAGGCCAACCGAGGTGATCGCATAGATGGACACAAAGACCAGCAGGGCCTTCGGTCCAAATTCTGGGCCGCAAGCAATGGCAACCAGCGCATAGCCCATGTTGGCGATGGACGAATAAGCCAACAGGCGCTTGATATTGGTCTGCTGCAAGGCAAACAATGCCCCAATCGCCATCGACAGCACAGCCATGATCATGACGATGCCCAGCCAATCCTTTTGAAGCGGGCCGAAAGCTTCAAAGCAGACCCGAGCAAAGAGGACAGAGGCGGCAACCTTGGGCGCAGATGCAAAGAAGGCAGTCGAAACGGTGGGTGAGCCTTCATACACATCCGGCGTCCACATATGGAATGGGGCTGCCGACATCTTGAACGCGAGGCCACAGAGGATGAAGACAAGGCCGAATACGACACCGATAGAGCGCTCATCAGCAACTTGAGCGGCGATTACGTCGAAATTGACCGAACCGGTAAAGCCATAAACCAGCGAGCAGCCATAGAGCAGCAAGCCAGACGACAAGGCACCCAGTACGAAATATTTGAGGCCGGCTTCAGAGCTTTTCGCGTCATCGCGGGCATAGGCTGCCAGCACATAGAGCGCCAAGGACTGCATCTCAACACCGACATAAAGCGCGATCAAATCATGGGCTGAAACCATGATGAACATGCCCAAAGTCGCCAAAAGTGCGAGGACCGGAAACTCTGGCTTGTCGAGCTTTTTCTCCGCCAGAAAGTCGATGGAGAGCAAGAGCGCGCTACCGGCTGTCAGGGCGATGATCAACTTGGCATAGGCGGAAAATCCGTCAGCGGCATAGGAGCCTGAGAAGACCACCACTTGCTCTGCCGGCATGTGCAGCACAGCCATAGAACCAGCGGCCACAATCGTGGCGACACACAGCCAAGTGACCAAGCGCGAACCCTTGTCGCCCATAAAGGCACCGATCAGCGTGATGATCAAAGCCCCCACTGCGAGGGTGATTTCCGGCAGAATATAGGGAACCTGCTGGAAAAAGAGCTCTGCTGTCATGGTTTGGTTGATGGCCATTACCGCACCGGTCACTTAAAGTTCGCGTGGAAGGCGTCCACGAGCGCAACGGCAGAAGTCGCCGTCTGGTCAAAGATGATGTTAGGCTGGAAGCCCAAGTACAAAGCCGCAGCGATCAAGGGCACGAAGATCGCGATCTCACGCGCATTCATGTCGGTAATCGTATTGAGCGCTGGATTGACGATCGTACCAAAAATCACCTTGCGATAGAGCGTCAGCATATAGGCTGCAGACAAGATCACCCCACTTGCCGCCACCATAGCCGTGACAGGATCGACGTTAAACGCGCCCTGCATGGTAAGGATTTCGCCGACAAAACCCGAAGTGCCAGGTAGGCCGACATTGCCCATGGTGAACAACAAGAACACGGCCGCATAGATCGGCATGCGGTTCACAAGGCCACCATATTGGGCGATCTCACGTGTGTGCATGCGGTCATAAATAACGCCGACGCAGAGGAACAAAGCGCCGGAGATAACCCCGTGGCTGAGCATTTGGAACAAAGCTCCTTGAATGCCTTGCTCATTGCCCGAGAAAATCCCCATGGTGACAAAGCCCATGTGTGCAACCGAAGAATAAGCAATCAGCTTCTTGATGTCGGTCTGACGGAACGCAACGAGCGACGTATAGACAATCGCAATGCCCGACAAAGCAAACACGAAGGGCGCAAAGGCGTTGGAGGCTTCTGGGAACATCGGCAAAGAGAAGCGCAGGAAGCCATAGCCGCCCATCTTCAACAACACCCCAGCCAGAATGACAGATCCTGCCGTTGGTGCTTCAACGTGGGCATCAGGCAACCAAGTGTGGACTGGCCACATCGGCATTTTGACGGCGAAGGAAGCAAAGAAGGCCAGCCACAACCACGTTTGCGCATCCTTAGCAAACTCAAAAGCTTGCAGGTCCGGGATCGACGTTGTCTTGGCGGTGATCGCCATCCACGCAATCGCGATCAAGAGGAAGAGCGAGCCCAACAGCGTGTAGAGGAAGAATTTGTAAGCTGCATAGACGCGGTTCTTACCGCCCCAAATCCCGATGATGAGATACATTGGGATAAGGCCCGCTTCGAAGAAGATGTAGAAGAGGACGATATCAAGCGCGCAGAACACACCGATCATCAGCGTCTGCAACAGCAAGAATGCCGCCATATATTCCACGACGCGCTTCTCGATCGAGGTCCAGCTGGCCAAGATGCAAAGCGGCATCAAGAAGGAGGTCAATAGGATCAACAGCACGGAAATGCCGTCGATGCCCAGATGGTATTGGATCATGCCATACCAGTCGGCCCGCTCAACGAATTGATAGCCCGCCTTGGTTTCGTCAAAAGCCAAAGTCATCCAAAGCGTCAGAGCGAAGACGATCACGGTTGTGACCAAAGCAATCCAACGCGCTGCATTGGCGCGTGCGGCCTCTGGACTCTTGATGAGCTGGGGTAAAAACAGGATCAAGACGGCCGCCACAGCGGGCGTCCACGTGAGGATCGAGAGGATGGGCAGCGTGTCCATGATAGCCTCAGGCACCCCGGAATAGAACAAAAGCGCCAAGCGCGACCGCCGCGATCAGCATCAAGAAGGCATAGTGATAGACATAGCCAGACTGGATCTTCACGGCTTTCTTCGAACCAAAATTCAAAGCTGCGGCAATCCCATTGGGCCCGAGCCCATCGATCAGCTTGCCGTCACCGATTTTCCAGAAAAGGTCACCCAGCGCTCGGGTACCCTTCACGAAGACGATCTCATAGAGCTCGTCGAAATACCATTTATTCTCCAAGAAGGCGTGCGCCATGCCCTTGCGGTCGGCGATCTTCTTACCAAGGCCCTCGTTGAACAGATAGAAGTAGAGGGCTGCCGCAAGGCCGATCACCATCACGACCAGCGGGGCATAGAACACCCAGCCCGGAATGGAATATTTATCTTTGAGGACCGTGTTATCCGGGGCGGTATAGATCGAGCTGCCCCAGAATTCCTTGGCATGATGGCCAACAAAGGCGTCATAGAAGATAGAGCCAGCAAAAACGGCACCAAAGGCCAACAAGATCAGCGGGATCAACATCACCCACGGGCTCTCATGCGGGCCGTGCCAAGCATGGTGACCATGGTCGTCGTCATGGCTGCCCGCAGCATTTTGGCCAGCTTCGTTGATATGAGCGACAGCTGGCTGAGCATGCGCGTGGGCAGCATCGCTATGGCTATGGTCGTCATGATGACCATGATCGCCATCCGCTTTCCACTTCGGCGTGCCATGGAAGGTCATGAAGGCCAAGCGCCACGAATAGAAGCTCGTCAGCGTCGCAGCCAGCAAAGCCATCCAGAAGGCCATTTGCGCAGCCGTGTTGCCCGTCATACCCGCAGCAAAGGTGGTTTCGATGATGGCGTCCTTTGAGAAGAAGCCAGCAAAGCCAAATGGCGTGTGGGGAATGCCGACACCGGTGATGGCCAAGGTGCCGATAATCATGATCACAAAGGTGATCTTCATATGCTTGGCAACATCGCCCATTTTGCGCATGTCTTGCTCGTGATGCATGCCATGGATCACGCTACCTGCGCCTAAGAACAACAAGGCTTTGAAGAAGGCATGGGTGAAGAGATGGAACATCGCGGCCTGATAGGCGCCGATGCCTGCAGCAAAGAACATAAAGCCCAATTGCGAACAGGTTGAATAGGCAATCACGCGCTTGATGTCGTTCTGGGCGAGACCAACAGTTGCCGCGAACAAGGCCGTCACCGCACCAATGATGGTGATGAAGCCTGCTGTGCCGTGGGCCGCTTCATAAATGGGTGAGCACAAGCAGACGAGCACAACACCGGCCGTCACCATGGTGGCGGCGTGGATCAAGGCCGACACAGGTGTGGGGCCTTCCATCGCGTCGGGCAACCACGTGTGCAGGAAGAATTGCGCCGATTTGCCCATCGCGCCGATGAACAGCAAGAAAGCGATGATTTCGATAGCGGGCAGTTGGTAAACGCCCCACTTCAACATCACGTCAGCCTTCTCCGGCACCATGGCAAAGACTTCTTTGAACTCAATCGTGCCGAACACAAAGAAGACGGCCATAATGCCCAGGGCAAAGCCGAAATCGCCGACGCGGTTGACGACAAAGGCTTTAATCTGCGCGTCATTGGCCGAGCGCTTGTGATACCAGAAGCCAATCAAGAGATAGGATGCGAGGCCCACGCCTTCCCAGCCAAAGAAGAGCTGCATGAAGTCTGCCGCAGTAACCAGCGACAACATGGCAAAGGTGAAGAGCGACAGATAGGCAAAGAAGCGCGGCTTATGCGGGTCTTCGGCCATATAGCCCCAGCTATAAAGGTGCACCAAAGACGATACGCCGGTAACGACGATCATCATAACGGCACTAATGGCATCCAATCGGATCGACCAGGTGCTCTTGAGGTCGCCAACATCGATCCAAGTCGCGATGCGAATGGGCTCAGCGGGCAGATGTAGGCTGTGCTGCCAATGGCCGATGAAGATGGTTCCGGCACAGGCTGCAGCAACGAATAGCAAAGCCGTGGCAACAAACATCGCCACTTTCTCGCCAATGAAACGGTTGAAGAGCCCGCAGATGATGGCACCCAAAAGCGGCGCGAACACTACGATCGTCGCGAGCGTTTCAGCGAGGCCAGTCGTGGCGTGAGGATCAGCAGACACGCGTTAGCCCTTCATCAGATTGAGATCTTCAACCGCGATATTGCCGCGGTTTCGGAAATAGACGACCAGAATGGCAAGACCGACGGCCGCTTCAGCGGCAGCAACGGTCAACACGAACATCGCAAAAACCTGTCCGACCAAATCGCCCAAGAAGGACGAGAAAGCGACCAGATTGATGTTTACTGCCAGAAGAATGAGTTCAATCGACATCAAAATGACGATGACATTCTTGCGGTTCACGAAGATGCCGAACACGCCAATGGTGAACAAAGCGGCAGCAACCGCCAGATAATGAGAAAGGCCGATCAAAGTACCACTCCTTCGCCCGGCTTCGGGTCAGTCATTTCAACGCCGTCCGCACGGGTGCGGCCAACTTGTGCGGTGACATTCTGGCGGCGGATGCCGTCGCGGTGCCGCAGCGTGAGGGCAATCGCCCCCACCATGGCAATAAACAGAATGATACCAGCGGATTGGAACAAGAAGATGTAATCGGTGTAGAGGATGCGACCGATGGCTTCCGCGTTTGACACAGCCGCTGCTGCGGGTGTTGGCGCGGCGATGGCTTCGGCTGAGACGGACTTTTCAATCCACGCCCCACCGACCATCACGAACTGGCCGAACAAAATCAAAGCAATCAGACCGCCAAACGGCAGATAGGTGAAGAAGCCTGCTTTCAACTCTGCAAAGTCGATGTCGAGCATCATCACCACGAATAGGAAGAGAACCGCGACCGCGCCGACATAAACGACGATCAAAAGCATGGCGAGGAATTCTGCCCCCAACAACACGAACAGGCCGGCTGAGGTGAAGAAGGTAAGGATCAGAAACAAGACGGAGTGCACAGGGTTGCGGGCCACCACGACCATAAAGGCCGAGGCAATCGCAATCGCACTCAAGATGTAAAAGGCGGCGACCGCAATCATCGCTACTCTCTTCCCCTCTGCGCCCTGTGCATGGTGTGACAGGCGCGCGCTTTGTTAAACATCCCCGGTCTGCGGCTTAACGATAAGCCGCATCCAACTCTAGATTCTTCGCGATTTCGCGTTCCCACCGGTCGCCATTGGCCAGAAGCTTGTCCTTGTCATAGAACAATTCTTCCCGCGTCTCGGTGGCAAACTCAAAGTTCGGACCTTCCACGATGGCATCCACCGGGCAGGCTTCTTGGCAGAAACCGCAGTAGATGCATTTGGTCATGTCAATGTCGTAGCGCGTGGTGCGGCGTGAGCCATCATCGCGTGGCTCTGCCTCAATCGTAATGGCTTGGGCGGGGCAGATAGCTTCGCACAATTTACAGGCAATGCAGCGCTCTTCGCCATTGGCATAGCGGCGCAGCGCATGCTCGCCCCGGAAACGCGGGCTGATATGGCCCTTTTCAAACGGGTAGTTGATGGTGAACTTCGGCTCGAAGAATTTCTTCATCGCAAGGCCAAACGCGCCTGCAAAGTCGAGCATCAAAGCGCCTTTGAGAGCTTGGGCTATGCTCATGCCATATCCCCATTTCGACTATGTTTCGATGGCTTATCAATCATCAACAACCCCCGAACGCCTGACATCGCGAGAAAGATAGTCGCAACAAACAGAACAGAGCTAAGTGCGATAAGCCACAAGCCATCCTCAGAAACCGTACCGGTGGTATAAAAAAGGATACTGACGATACCCAGCACAAAGCTCATGGCGCTAAGTGCCACGGTCACCAGCGAACGCCGTTGATCCAAAGTAAGGCCCTTGTCCCAGCTTAAGCCCGCCATGATCTACCTCCCGAAGTAAGCGACATGGCCGCCTACCACTGCCACGGCGACCAAGGTCGTGGGCAAAAAGATTTTCCAACCAATGCGCATCAGCTGGTCATAGCGATAACGGGGCACAATGGCCTTCACCATGGCGAACATGAAGAAGACGAGCCAAATCTTGATATAGAGGATCAAGAAGCCAACCCACGGGTTCTCAATCGGGCCCCAAGGTGCGTTCCAGCCGCCCAAGAACAGGATGGAGATCATCGCACACATCAGCACGATGGCGAGATATTCGCCGATCATGAAGAGCAAATATGGCGTGGAGCTATATTCGACTTGATAGCCCGCCACGAGTTCAGATTCGGCTTCAGGCAAATCAAACGGTGGCCGGTTGGTCTCTGCCAAAGCCGACACAAAGAAAATGCCCAACATCATGAACATCACGAGGCCGACGATGAAGCCGTACACAGTGCCAACAACGCCCGCGCCCTCTTGAGGATTCACCAATGCGCCGATGAAGGAAAAGGCGTGCCAATCCCAAATGCCAGCCTTTTGATTGTCAACAATGTCGGTCAAATTCAGGCTGCCGACCACCAGAAGCACGGTGATCAACACAAAGCCGATGGAGACTTCGTACGATACCATTTGCGCTGCAGAGCGTAGCGAGCCCAAGAATGGGTATTTGGAGTTCGATGCCCAGCCACCCATGATGATGCCATAAACACCCAAGGACGACATCGCGAGCAAATACAAAATCCCGACATTCATGTCGGAAATCACCCAGCCCGGCGCAAAGGGCACAACGGCATAGGCGACAAAAGCCAAGGTGATGGTGATCAGAGGCGCTAGAATAAAGACCGTCTTATTCGCGCCAGCTGGAATCACGATTTCCTTGACGACAAATTTCAAGAAGTCAGCAAAGCTCTGCAACAGGCCGAAGGGGCCAACCACGTTTGGCCCTTTGCGCATCATCACGGCCGCCCAGACCTTGCGGTCGAACAATAGGATAAATGCCAAGGTCAATAGCAGCATCACCATGATCGCCAAGATCTGGCCTGCCCCACCAATCACGCCCCATAATGGGCCCCAATCGCGAACGAGATCCTGCATAGGCCCCTACTCCGCTGCTATCGCAGCCATTGTGGCTGCTTTCTTCGCTGCCGAGCATTCCGCCATGATTTGGCTGGAGCGGGCAATCGGATTGGTGAGATAAAAGTCGGTGATTGCGCTGGTAAACGGCGCAGCATCCACGTCACCCGCCACGCCCAAAAGCTTGAGTTCTAGAGGCGTATTGGCACCTGGCGCATAGTCAAGACCAGCAAAGCTCGGGCTATCGGCCATCAGTTTGGCGCGAAGGGCTTCGAGATTGTCATAAGGCAAGGTCTTGCCAACCAGAGCGGAGACCGCGCGGAAAATCGCCCAGTCTTCACGAGCATCACCCTTGGGGAAAACAGCCCGGCGTGCCTGTTGCACCCGGCCTTCGGTGTTCACATAGGTGGCGTTCTTCTCGGTATAGGCGGCTGCTGGCAGGATCAAATCTGCCTGTTGCGCGCCCGCATCGCCATGGCTGCCGACATAGACGACAAAGGTCCCGGCTGGGGCTTTGACTTCGTCTGCACCCAACAGGATCAACGTATCTAGCGCGCCGCCTTGCAGCATCTGCGCGGTTGAGAGGCCTTGGTCACCCGGCAAGAAACCTAAGTCCAGCGCCCCAACGCGGCCAGCGGCTTGATGGACGACATTCCAGCCATTCCAGCCTTCCCGCACGATCTTGGCCTTCATGCCGATTTCAGCGGCAAGCTTCAGGACCTGCGCGCCATCTGGACGCGCGAGCGCGTCCATACCAATGATGACCATCGGCCGCTCTGCCTTAGCAAAGCGCTTGAAGAAGTCGCCCTTGCCCTTGGCCAAATCCGCCAAAGTCTTTGGGCCTGCCCCCACATGCTCATAAGCATAGGTCAGGTCAGTTGCCTCACCAACAACACCGATCAGATCCAACGTGCCGCGCAACCACGTCTTGCGAACGCGGGCATTGATCAGCGGGGCTTCCAGACGCAAATTAGAGCCGATGATCAATAAGGCATCGGCATCTTCAATGCCCATGATGGTGGTGTTGAACAAATATTCGCCACGCTGGCCGGACATGCCAACGGCCGCGCCATCTTGGCGGCAATCTGTATTGGTGACGCCTAGGCCACGCAGCAGGTCCAAAGCGGCCTTGAGGCCTTCAGCATCGCTCAAATCACCAGCAATCGCGCCAATTTTGGTAGCATCGCCTTTCAAGCGCGCCGCAAAAGCTTCAAGTGCTTGTGGCCAGCTGACAGGGGCCAATTTGCCATTGGTCTTGAGATACGGCTTATCGAGGCGCTGACGGCGCAAGCCATCGACTGCATGGCGCGACTTATCCGACAACCATTCCTCGTTGATCTCTTCATTGAGGCGCGGCAACACACGCAACACGTCATTGCCGCGGGCATCGACGCGAATGTTGGAGCCGACCGCATCCATCACGTCGACAGTTTCGGTCTTCTTCAATTCCCACGGACGGGCGTTAAACGCATAGGGCTTGGAGGTGAGCGCACCGACGGGGCAGAGATCAACCACATTGGCCGAGAGCTCGCTCGTCAAGGATTGCTCGAGATAGGTGGTGATTTCCATATCTTCGCCGCGGCCAATGGCCCCAAGCTCTGACACGCCAGCCACTTCGGTCGCAAAGCGGACACAGCGTGTGCATTGGATGCAGCGCGTCATCACCGTTTTGACCAAGGGGCCCATTTTCTTTTCTTCAACCGCGCGCTTATTTTCGTCATAGCGCGAACCAGCGCGGCCAAAGGCCACCGCTTGGTCTTGCAGGTCACATTCCCCGCCTTGGTCGCAAATCGGGCAATCCAGTGGGTGATTGATCAGCAGGAATTCCATCACGCCTTCGCGTGCGGCCTTCACCTTTGAAGACTTGGTGACGACGACGGGCGGCTCACCATTCGGGCCGGGGCGCTGATCCTTTACCTGCTGGGCGCAAGACGCCACAGGTTTAGGCGCACCTTTGACTTCCACCAGGCACATGCGGCAATTGCCAGCCACACTTAAACGCTCATGATAACAAAACCGCGGAATCTCTGCGCCGGCAGCTTCACACGCTTGTAACAGCGTGTAATCGCCAGGCACATCTACTTCGGTTCCATCGACGACGATTTTCGTCATCTTCTCGCCCCATCGTTTGAAACAGACTCAGCCAAGCTGACCCGCTGTTCGCCGAGATACGACGCTACGACCCAAATTGCCACCGCCAAACTCACCCCAAAACCAGCAAAAATCCAGCCAGATACAGCAAGCTCATAAACGAACGCCAAAACGATCCACCGGTATCCGGGTAGAAGTTGATTTTGCTAGCGATTGCCTTGCCTATCATAGGGACATCGAACGCGTCGATCTGGTGCGTGATACGAGGAATGGTAGGGTATTTCCCGTGGTGGAGACGCTCTGATCTCGCATCAAAAACCCTAATGCCGAATGTCGTAAATTGGCATATCCTTAAACGTCATCTCGGGAACCTTCGCGGCCAACAGCGCCCAGACGGCGGCGGAGATTAAGTCTTTCGACGCGGGCCATCACCAATTGTGGCAGAAATCCGATCCGCGAGCTTCTGTCGTAACTCCGAGGGGTCGGACCAAGTGATGTGATTGTACTGCCGAGTGTCAAAATGCACTTTGCCAATCACATCATCTCGGCATGAAAAAATCACTGGAATTCCAAGCCCGTGAGCGAGGCCCGCCTCGTAGTAGACTCCTCCCCGCATTCCAGTTTCGCCATGCGTGAAGTCAGCCACTACAAACCGAGAGCGCCTGATCTCGGCAACAATTTGATCATCAATCTTTTCATTGTGCGGTTGGAAATCAATTCGAAGCGGTTCATAGCCAGCGTCCTTTACTCCGGGCCGAATTCCGTCCTCGTAAGCACCATTCATGGATTTATCAAACCACATGGCAATAAATGCTTGCTCAGGTTTTGCTGCTGATAAAGTCTTTTCTAGATGAATATGCCCCGCAGGCAAAATTGTTGCAGTGAAGCGGCCAAAGCGATTTACTTCAGAAGCGCCAGCAAATCCTGCATAACTAGGATGCCCGATCTTGATATAGCCTTGTTCTTTCAGCATCTCCAACAAATATAATACTTCTTTCCATTGCAGAACGCCGGCCCAACCTGCGGCAGAACATTCATCAATGTTATCTTCAATTTCTAATGCCTGTCCTAATACCTTTGTGCCGTTAGCAATAAATCGCAAAAGCCTTTCAGATCGCTCAGCAATAGTAAGTGGGGCATTTAGTTTGGCAGCTTCAAGTGAGTTGGAAGTTAATTCAGGAACCTCGATACCGAGTCGCCACTGGCTTACTAACCAATTTGTGACTGCCAACTTTTGATCTTCATCTAGATGATGACAGGCTGCATGTGCAGTACGAGAGATGCTGAATCTACCCCCTGCCCTAGGCGACTCAATGATCGCTCCATCACCCCGATTTTCTACTGCAGCTGAGCTTTTCCATATGGAACAACTTTGGTTATTCAAAACCGCCTACTCCGCAGCGATGGCCGCCCCCATCACATGGGGTTTGCCCAAGCGATAGCGGTCGATACGCTCTTCAATTTCGCCACGGAAGCGCCAGATCAGGCCTTGGACAGGCCAAGCGGCCGCATCGCCCAAAGCGCAAATTGTGTGGCCTTCAACTTGGCCAGCGACTTCGAGCAAGAGGTCAATCTCGCGGTGTTCGGCTTGGCCGACGGCCATGCGCTCCAACACGCGCCACATCCAGCCAGTGCCTTCGCGGCACGGTGTACATTGGCCACAGCTTTCATGCTTATAGAAATAGGCCAGCCGCGCGATAGCTTTAATGAGGTCGGTTGACTTATCCATCACGATCACGCCAGCGGTGCCGAGGCCCGACTTCAAGGCCGACAGGCTGTCAAAGTCCATCAGCGCATCTTCTGCCATTTCTTGAGTGATCATGCGGACCGACGAGCCGCCGGGGATGACGGCCTTCAGGTTCGACCAACCGCCACGCACGCCGCCACAATGCTGTTCCAGCAGATATTTCAACGGGATCGACATCGCGTCTTCAACATTGCAGGGCTTGTTCACATGACCTGAGACGCAGAAGACTTTCGTACCGGTGTTGTTTGGACGGCCAAAGCCCGCAAACCACTGCGCACCACGACGCAGGATGGTCGGCACCACGGCAATTGATTCGACATTGTTGACGGTGGTTGGGCAGCCGTAGAGACCGGCATTCGCTGGGAAAGGCGGCTTCAGGCGAGGTTGGCCCTTTTTGCCTTCCAAGCTTTCCAAGAGGGCGGTTTCCTCGCCGCAGATATAGGCCCCTGCCCCATGATGGACATAGAGATCAAAGTCCCAGCCGTGCACGTTATTCTTGCCGATCAGCTTGGCTTCATAAGCTTCTTTGATGGCTGCTTCGAGATGCTCCCGCTCCAGAACATACTCACCGCGGATATAAATGTAGGCAGCATGGGCTTGCATCGCGAACGAGGCGATCAAGCAGCCTTCGATCAGCAAATGCGGATCGTGGCGCATCATATCGCGGTCTTTACAGGTCCCAGGCTCTGACTCATCAGCATTGACGACCAGATAATGCGGCCGGTCTTTGACCTCTTTCGGCATGAAGGACCATTTGAGACCTGTCGGGAAGCCAGCGCCACCCCGGCCACGCAGCCCCGAATCCTTCACCTGCTGAATGATCCAATCGCGCCCTGCATCGATCATATCTTTAGTGGCATTCCACGCGCCACGCTGTTTAGCCCCTTCCAAGCGCCAATCATGGCGGCCATAGAGGTTCAGGAAGATACGGTCATTATCGGCAATCATAGAACACTCGATCAGCTAGGCGTGATAGTTCGTAACTAGGCTTCTATAGGGCTTCACCCAGCCTGCCAACGACATTTGCAGCCTGACGCGCATACGGACTGCAGGAAGGAACCTACTGCTGAGTCAGCCAAACATGGCAAAAGCAACCTGCGAAATTGAATAGTCAGATCAAGCCAACGCCGCCATCATGAGTCTCTGTTTTGGAGGTGTAAAATGCGCAAGAATTGGGTTCTATACGGGGCTTTGGCAGTCTTGGCCGCGCAAGTTGCCACACCCGCAGTCGCTCAAATCATCAAGCCGAATGAGCGCGCGCAAGCGATCAAACAGCACCCTCAGCTCGTCGCACAATTTGGCGGTGCCATCACAGGCCCGATCGCGACCTATGTCTCAACTGTGGGGGCAAAGGTTGCTACTGCCGCAGGACTGAAGGACCAATGCACCTTTACTGTCATCAATTCCGACGTCGTCAACGCCTTTGCGGTACCGGGATGCTATATCTATATCACGCGCGGCCTGATGACGATTATGAATTCTGAGGACGAGCTCGCCTCAGTTTTGGGCCATGAAGTCGGCCATATTGTCGGCAAGCACTCGTTGAAGCGGACCCAAGCCTCCACGCTCTCCACCTTGGGTGCTATTGCGCTCGGCATTGCCACCAAATCCGAAGAAATCATGCAGACCGCCGGGCAATTGGCGCAGGTCTATACGCTCAGCTATTCGCGCAAACAGGAAAACGAATCCGACGATTATGGCGTGCGTTATCTGCAGGCCAATGGCTATAATCTCTATGCCGCATCCGACATGTTGGCCGCCTTGGCGGCACAAGAAGCCCTAGACGCCAAAGTGAAAAATCGCCAATCGCGCGATGTGCCAACTTGGGCGCGAAGCCACCCAATTACGGCAGAACGCGTGGCGCGCACCGCCAATGCCGCCCAAGCGGCCAAAGCTAGCCGCGACGTTCCGCCAGAACAGGTCCGACCCTATCTGACGGCACTTTCAGGGATGCGCGTAGGCGATGACCCAGAGCAGGGCTTTGTCGATGGACGGCGTTTCTCTCATCCCAGCATGAAGATCACCTTTGAAGTTCCGCAGAGTTTTTCTCTTAACAACACCACTGAAGCTGTTGAAATTGAAGGACCAAACAGCCTCAAAGGTCGCTTTGGTGGCGGTGTCCCGCTGACGGGCACGCTCGATGCCTATGCCATCGCCAAAGTGCGCGAAACATTGGGCCAAACGCCTGCCACTTTGGGAATTGCGACACCGGGCACCACCAATGGGATGCCGACCATCACCCTGCTTGCACGGGCGCAAACCCGCACCGGCCGCGTCGATGTTGGCGTGATTGCCTATAATTTGAAAGGGCGAGCGTTTCACTTCGTGATGATCGGCCCCGCAGACGGCCTGTCGCCTACCTTCCCAATCACCCAGACCTTCAGGGAATTGTCTGCCACCGAAATCGCAGCCCTCCGCCCGCGTGAGCTAGAGATTGTGACGGTTCGCGCCGGTGACACGGTGGCGAGCCTTTCAGCCCGCATGGCCTATCCAGACTTCAAGACGGAGCGCTTCTTGATGATCAATGGCATGCGTGCGGAGCGGCCGTTAAAGCCCGGTGAGCTTCTAAAGATCGTCCGGTTTAGCGGGGCCAGCCGCTAAAGCGCGATAGATGACAAAGCCGCTCCATGCCGTCAGGCTGGCGCAAACGCCGTAAACCAAGCGTGCCGGCAAATCGCGGGTGTAGATAAGGCCAAACCAAGCCCAAGCCCCGGTCACCGCGACCATCACGGCCAGCATGATCCAAGCCTGTGTTCGGGGCAGACGCATACCCGTCGGCAAGGGCCGTTCCAGCCCCTTGAAAATCGCAATACCAACGAGGGCGATCCCAGCCACTGCCGTTAAATTCACCGCCCACTGGTCGACGTCGAGCAAATGGTCGAGGGATTGGGCCACCCACGACAGCATCATGGATGCCCAAAAGGCCGCATCACTGGTGATGGGGATACCAACGCGATTTGGATCATCCTGCGGGCGCAGATGGGGAGGTTTACGACCGATATTCATCTGTACGCCCGGGCCAAGGCGCTGCCTTAGGCCTTCTCGGGCAAGTTTGGCAGTTTGATCTTTTTGGCGAGGCTGCCATCAAACAAGGTCTCGTCGTTCAAGACATTGGGGCCACCGTCTGGCGCACTGGTCAAACGACCAATGGCAGAACCCGGTGTCACATCCTTGCCAGAGGCCAGATCGTCGATGATGGCGCTGAAGCTCTCAGCCGTCAGATCTTCATGATAATAATCATGGATGGCGACGATGGGCGCATTGGCACAAGCGCCCATGCACTCCATTTCTTCCCAGGAGAACAAGCCATCAGGTGTGACATGGTGGTGATTACCGATGCGCTTCTTACAGACCTCGATCAAATCGCCAGAGCCGCGCAACATGCAGGGCGTGGTGCCGCAGACTTGCAAATGGTGCTTCCCGACGGGGGCCAAGTGGAACATCGTGTAGAAGGTCGCGACTTCATAGACGCGGATATAGGCCATGGCGAGGTCCAGCGCGATCTTACGAAGCGCAGGCTCACTCACCCAGCCTTCTTGCTTTTGCGCCAACCACAGAAGTGGGATGACAGCCGATTGCTTACGGGCTTCTGGATATTTGCCCATCCAAAAAGCGACCTTGGTGGCACTATCGGCCGACCAGTTAAACGACTTGGGCTGAACTTCGGGGGGCGCGAGGCGACGTGTGGCCATTTAACTTACTTTCTCAGTTTGACGATTTGGCTCATCCAAAGGCAAGCCATGAACACGGTTATAGTCGAGGCGATCACGGGCTTCGTGTAAGTCCTCTAGGAGGAGGCGAAATGGCCCACCATAATGCCCGGCGAACTGAAGGAACATGCCTACCAGAATGGCCATCGGATATTGCTCGACCATCACAGGTCCGCCAAGCAGGTCGATCAATATGATCAATGCAAGGGGGAGAACTCCCAAAACCACAGAAGCCAACTCGGCCCGACCCACGCGTTCCAAGCCACCTGGCATGACTTCGGCTAAGCGTTTACCTTGACTGGTAAATTCGATTGTCCGAGGCAGCAGGACTGCAAAGATCATAAGCCATAAAGCGCCAAGGCCATATTCCAGCATCTGCCCGCGGCCTTACTTCACAAAGTCCACGCGCGCGATTTTGCCATCCTTAATGGTATAAATCGCCAGCACTTCGAACGGCTCGCCCTCAGGGCTGCGGCGCACGCGCTCATGATCAACCACAACATTGCCGCAGGCCAAACGGTTCACAATCTCGGCGTGGTTTTGCGGATATTGCGCGAACACGCCTTGATAACGGGCGCGATAATCGGTGATGCCGTGCAGGTTTTCTGCACCATTGAGGTCTGCGATCACCACATCATCGGCAAAGCACGCCACATGGGCCTCTAAGTCTTGCACATTATAGGCTTCCAGCTGCTTAGCCACGACGGCCAGCGCCGCTGCCTCATCGCCTTGCCGAGAAATGGATTCACACCGGGCGATCAACCCATCGCGCACGGTATAGATCATCATCACATCGGCCGCGGGGGCCTTAGAGCCTTCGCCCGGTTCAGAATGTTCCCGCTTGATCGTGACATTGGCCAATTCCATGCGGCCCAACACATCTGTACGGTCCATCGGATAATCCACCAAATGGCGCGTATAGAGCTTCCGCGCTGCATCCCGGCTGGTTAGCCAAGGTGATCCGCCGAATGGCGAGACGGTGTAATCATCCGCCAACGTCGCCAAAATGCCTTCTAGGTCATTGGCAGCATAAGCGGCATAATTTTGGTCGATAATCGAACTCATTGCGGCACTTCCTTTGTTTCACCACCGACCCAAACAGCAATCCGACTGACAAATGGTAGGACTTGGCACCAAGCCATGATGCCACATACCGTCAAGATCATAGCGCCTAAATCGGCGCTAAATGAGGCGCCAAGCCTCGTCTCAAAAGCCCATTGAGTCCCCAAACCTGGTACATAGGTCAGCGCAAGATTGTGCAGTGGAAACAAGAGTACACCAACAGCCACTAACGCCAAACCTGACAGCAACAAATAGACAAACACAGCCTGCCGCCCCTTCGGCAAGGCAGTCAGGTCGTCAAACGTCGCAAGCCATTTTGCTTTAGTTGGCTCAACTTGCGCCATGGCTAGCGATCCACCTCACCAAACACGATGTCGAGCGAGCCGAGGATGGCCGACACGTCGGCCAGCATGTGGCCTTTATTCAAATGGCTCATCGCCGCCAAATGGGCAAAGCCCGGGGCGCGGATTTTAGCGCGGTAAGGCTTATTGGTGCCATCGGCGACCAGATACACGCCAAACTCACCCTTGGGCGCTTCAACTGCGGCATAGACTTCGCCAGCTGGCACATGGAAGCCTTCGGTATAGAGCTTAAAGTGATGGATAAGTGCTTCCATCGAGCCCTTCATATCGGCGCGGCGCGGTGGCGTCACTTTGGAGTTCTCGGCCAGAACCGGGCCCTTCGGCATCATCTCGATACATTGCTTGATGATGCTGGCGCTTTCGCGCATTTCGTCCATCCGGCAGAGATATCGGTCATAGCAATCGCCATTTTTGCCGACCGGCACCTTAAACTTCAGCTCGGAATAGACTTCATAGGGCTGGCTGCGGCGCAGGTCCCAAGCAATGCCCGAACCGCGCACCATGACGCCCGAGAAGCCCCAGTCGAGAATGGTTTTTTGGTCGACAACACCAATATCGACATTGCGTTGTTTGAAGATGCGGTTATCGGTCAACAAGGTCTCGATATCACCGCACAGCTTCAAGAATGGGTCGCACCACTCATAGATATCGCGCACCAAAGCGTCTGGCAGGTCTTGGTGAACCCCACCTGGGCGGAAATAGGCCGCATGCATGCGCGAGCCCGACGCCCGCTCATAAAAGCCCATCAGCTTTTCACGCTCTTCAAAGCCCCACAGTGGCGGTGTCAGGGCGCCTACGTCCATGGCTTGGGTGGTGACGTTCAAGATATGCGACAGGATGCGGCCAATTTCGGAGAAAATGACGCGGATGAATTGCGCCCGGCGTGGCACTTCAATCCCGGCCAAACGCTCAATCGCCAAGCACCACGCATGCTCTTGATTCATCGGCGCCACATAGTCCAACCGATCAAAATAAGGCATGGCTTGCAGATAGGTCTTATACTCGATCAGCTTCTCGGTGCCGCGATGGAGAAGACCAATATGGGGATCGACCCGCTCAACAATTTCGCCGTCCAATTCCAGAACCAGACGCAACACGCCGTGCGCGGCGGGGTGCTGAGGCCCGAAATTGATGTTGAAATTGCGCATGGCGGTCTCGCCCGGCAAAAGATCGGCAGAAGGATTGGTTTCTAGGGTTTGTGTGCCGTCTGCCATGGGTCAAAATCCTACCAAGTCACGCGCTTATCAAAGCACCCGATTCATCGTGTCCTTGTGGGCCAAGATGGCCACAGGATCAATAGTTTTGCCTGCGGTTTTCAAGTGCTGAGACTGCTTGCTAAACGCTATTTGGATCATCGCGCGGCACGCGCTGGCGGTAGGCCTCAAGCGTAAGTGGTTTCAGTGGCTTATATAGGACATGGCTAAGGTGGGTTTTGCTAGTTGGTGCCGTGCCTTGGCGCCGGCGCGTCTCTAAAAAGCCATGCCGGGTCCAAAACGCCATGCCACGCGCATTGCCGTCCAAAACCCCAAGACGCAACACATTCGTGCCTCGGCTTGCCAGCCAGTCTTCCAAGGCTTGATACAAGTCGTGCGCCAAGCCAGTACCATGCAGGGCTGTGGCAACTTGAAACAGGCCGATATGGCCGACGCCCTTGTCGATCATGTCTTCGGTCACATCGATAATCGCGGCAATGATGTCGGGGTTTTGTTGGCGGCGAACGATCAGCTTGTGGGTATGGGTCCAATTGAAGGATGCGGGCGGAAGGTCCGTCATGAAATCCTCAACCCACTCAGCTTCGTCCGGCACCTCCCCTGTCAAGAACACGTCGTATTCTGGATTATCTCGGCAAAAGACCGCCAAAGCGGGGCGATCCGCCTCGGTTGCGGTCCAGATATCTGCGTTGGTGAGGGAGAAGACGGGTTCGGGATTCATGAGGCTGGATTAGCGGCTTTTAGGGACAGCGTCACGGGGATGGTGCCTAGCTGAAAATTCCTTGGAGGTCCCCGCTCTCCGCCTACTCCTAGGCGGGGATGATAAGCTGGGGGTTCCCCTTACTCCGCCGCCTTCTCATCCCCAGGCAGCATGCCTTCCCAAGGGCTCAAGAAATCGAAGTTGCGATATTCTTGGACGAGCTTGACGGGTTCATAAATGACCCGCTTTTGAGCTTCGTCGTAGCGCACTTCGGTATAGCCGGTCAGCGGGAAGTCCTTGCGCAGCGGATGGCCGTGGAAGCCATAATCGGTGAGGATGCGACGCAAATCTGGATGGCCTGAGAAGAGGATGCCATACATATCAAAGGCTTCCCGCTCAAACCAATCCGCAGCGGGCCATAGCCCAAAAGCCGAAGCCACGGGCGTGTCCTCGTCGGTGGTGACCTTCACCCGGATGCGCGCATTCTTGCTCATCGACAGGAGGTGATAGACGACCTCAAACCGCTCTGCCCGCTCTGGATAGTCGGCACCACATACATCGATAAACGTCGAGAAGCTTTCGATATCGCGCAAGTGCTGCAGCACGGCAAGGCTATCGTCGCGGCGTACGACGACCGTCAGCTCACCTGTCGCCTGCGTCGCAGACAAGATAGATGCGCCCAGAGCCGAAGTCAGGCGCTCTTGCAACTCAGCCAAAGCGCTCATCGTTCGATCGTTCCTTCACGACGGATTTTCTTCTGCAATTGCAAAATGCCATACATCAAAGCTTCCGCTGTTGGCGGGCAGCCCGGTACATAGATATCGACGGGCACGATACGATCACAGCCACGCACGACGGCATAGCTATAGTGATAATAACCACCGCCATTGGCGCAGGAGCCCATGGAGATCACATAGCGTGGGTTTGGCATTTGGTCATAGACCTTACGCAAAGCTGGAGCCATTTTGTTGGTCAAGGTTCCGGCCACGATCATCACGTCAGACTGACGCGGGCTGGCGCGGGGCGCAAAGCCAAAGCGCTCCATGTCATAGCGCGGCATGGCGGCCTGCATCATCTCAACCGCACAGCAGGCAAGGCCAAAAGTCATCCACATCAGCGAGCCAGTGCGCGCCCACGTGATGAGATCATCTGCAGCGGCAACCACAAAGCCCTTATCAGCCAATTCATCCGACAACCCTGAGAAATACGGATCGTTAGGAATAACGGGACCAATGTTATCGAGCGTGGCGGGGACAACGCCCGCGCGTGGGGGAAGCTTTAGTTCCATTCCAAAGCACCTTTCTTCCACTCATAGATAAAGCCAACCAACAAGATACCAAGGAAGCTCATCATCGACCAATAGCCGAAGGGTCCAATGTCATTGAGTGCCAATACCCACGGGAACAGGAAAGCGATTTCCAGATCGAACAGAATGAAGAGGATCGAAACCAGATAGAATTTCACGTCGAACTTCATGCGCGCATCGTCAAACGCATTAAAGCCGCACTCATAGGTCGACACTTTTTCTGGGTCAGGGCTAGAAGGTGCCAAAACCCACGAAGCCAACATGAACGCGCAGCCAAGGCCTGCAGCGATCACCAGAAAGATCACGATGGGAAGAAAGTCGAGCAGAAAAGCGTTCGAGACCAAGGTCTGCTGAACGCCCGAACCGGCTTGGTTGACTGCTGACACTGCACTGTCGGCCATGTGTGCCCTCTTGAAACGACTCTTTGGGTTGCCAACCGCGTTAGCACGGCGAGGCAATCGAATCTGATTTTACTAGGCTGGAGTGGGCTTTGGCGCAATGCGCGAAGGCGGTAAAGTCCTGCGAAATGTCCTTAAAGATCAGCCCAAGCTGGCAAAGCAGGCTGCGAGCACATCGGGGTGGGTTAACATGCCGTTGCGCGATGTCGGCACATCCAGCCAGCGCCATCCAGCCTCCCGGCCCGGCCCCCACATAGCTTGTGAAGAAGGGGCAAAGGTCTGCAGAGTTGTGTGAATATAGGTGCGCGGACGATCTTCCCAACCGCCGTTGGCAAAGCTAACCGGCTCTGTCCATTGCCCTGCTGGGTGCCACGTCAATTTACGCTTTAACAGGGCGATGTTGTCGGTATCATCCTCTGGCACCAGCATTTTGATTGGATAGTGATCGAAGAAATTCATCTTGTAGCCGTCGATGAAATGCGCCTGCCGATCTTTCCACCATTTGGGCCAAGACCCATCGGCTTCTTGCATTACCCACGCTGGGCGGGTGCGGGTGGGGATGAAAGCGTCATAAAAAGCAATATGGGCAATCCGGTTACCCAGTCGGTCGGCAACGCCTGTGATCGTCAGCCCACCAAACGAATGGCCAATCAGAATCACATCCTCGGCGTCTTCAGCTTCGATCACAGCGCAGACGTCCTGCACATGGGTCGATAGATTGGTATCGGGCCGGATCAGATGCGCGCGCTCTCCGCAACCTGTTGCGGTCGGAGCTAACACACGATGTCCCAGTGCCTGCAGTCTATCCGCCACTTGCCGCCAAACCCAGCCGCCATGCCACGTGCCATGAACAAGAACAAAGGTCTTCGCTTTTGCGGCTTGGATGGCCGGTGCCGATGCGCTGGCAAGCTGAGGTGCGACGAATAAAGCAGCCGGGATTGCAGCGTGCTGCAAGGCCCCCCTGCGAGTTAAGCTGTGTTTTGCCTGATCATTCATTGCGCTTCTCCCTTGCAAAACGTTGTCCATAACGTTTAGAGACACCCCCGATGCCGGTTTAGCTCAGCAGGTAGAGCGCCCGATTTGTAATCGGACGGTCGCGGGTTCGATTCCTGCAACCGGCACCATTTTCCCTAAACAATTGGATCTGACAAGCCTCAACCGATTGGCGCGTCGTAACAGCTCACGCGCTAGTGCCGCGACCCTCACTGGGAAGTGATCCTAATTGGCTGTCAGTCCAGGGGTTTGGCCCTGTTCGAATTGGGCTCATCAACTTACTTTGCGCCTATGGGCGGCCTGAGTGCAAAGCCCAATCAGTACAATCTGTGGAGCAGAAATCATGATGATCCGGACGAGCCTAGCCCTTATCCCATTGATGGCAGCGGTTGCTTGTAGTCCGGCGGCGCAAACCGGCGACACCAAGACGGCACCTGAAACCGCAAGCAAAGAAGTAACCACTGCCCCTGCCCCAGCTGCCCCTGCTAACGTCGGCCCATCGCCTGAAGACGCCAAAATTCTAGCCAGCCTACCGGCTCCCTACAACGAAGGCGATCTTGCCAATGGTCGCCGGCAATTTGCCAAATGCCGGTCGTGCCATGTGATGGAGAAGGGTGGCGACAATCGGGTTGGCCCGGCCCTGCACGGCGTGTTTGGGCGCACAGCGGGATCTTCCGCTGGTTTCAATTACTCCCCAGCTTTAAAGAGCGCTGGCTTTGTGTGGGACGCGGGCAAACTTGACCAATGGATGGCTGATCCAAAGGGATTCCTGCCTGGCAACCGCATGACCTTTGTTGGCCTAAAACAGGAAAAAGACCGTCGGGATGTGATCGCTTACATCAAGGTTGAAAGCGCAAAATAGCTCCAGCCAAAGACTTTTCTTGCTGCTTACCGCACCCGCTTTGACGACTTAAAGCCGGAGCCCAAGGTTTTGTCACGGTAGACTTTTGCGTTTTGGACCAAGCCAAAGCCAAACATGAGCGACAACATCACACTGCCGCCATAGCTGAGGAAAGGCAGAGGTTCGCCCACCACGGGCATCAGCCCCATAATCATGCCGGCATTGATTCCCACATAGATGAACAACAACATCGTGACGCCTGCCGCCAGAAACTTCCCAAAAATATGGCGGCAGCCAATAGAAATATAAATGCCAAAGGCCATAGCAGCGAGATAAAGTGAAAGCACAAACAAGCCGCCTACCATACCAAACTCTTCCAGCAACATGGCGAACACAAAGTCTGTGTGGCGTTCTGGCAAGAAGTCGAGCTGGCTTTGCGTGCCTTGCATATAGCCCACTCCAAATATGCCGCCAGAGCCGATGGCGATCTTGGACTGGGTGATGTGATAGCCTGAACCAAGTGGGTCGCGGGAGGGATCAAGGAAGGTCAGAATGCGATTCTTCTGAAACTCTGCCATAAAGAAAAAGAAGGCCGCCAAGGCAAAAGCGACGACCGAAGTGCCTGCAGCGATCACATACCACCACGAGAGACCGGCTAAAATCACCATGGTAGCGCCAACCCCTGCCACCATGATCGCTGTGCCCAAATCGGGCTGCAGTGTGATGAGCGCAGCAGGTGCTGCCAGCATTACCAAAGGGATCACATGCGCGCGGATCGTCCACATCCGATCAGACTCCGCATCTTGATAGTATCGGGCGAGCGCCAGAATGAGAGCGATTTTCATGAACTCCGACGGTTGCAGGCGGATCGGCCCGACTTCCAGCCAACGCTGCGCGCCGAGTGCGACTTTTCCGAATAATTCCACCGCAACTAACAAGATGAAGACGCCAAAATAGGCTGGATAGGCCAAATGATACCAAATGCGTACATCGACAGTGGCCACGACCAGCATCAGACACGTCACGATGCAAATACGGATGATGTGATCCCCGGCCCAAGGCTCCCAGCTGCCACCGGCAGCTCCGAACAGCAGGATGGTCCCTACCACGCTGATCATGACCATCACAAAGACGAGGCCCCATTCGATCCGGCGTAGCTTGCCAAAGAAGCTGTCGCGACCGCTTTCCATATCTGGCAAAAAGGTCATGCTTTGCCATCCCTAGGTGGGGTGTTAGGCGATGCCGGGGCTAAATCTGCGGTCTTTGTTTTGGTTGTAAAAGCTGGACGCGCTGAGGGGTCCTTTAACAGCGTCGCCTTCATGATTTCGCGTGCCCGGGGCGCAGCTGCCGCACCACCCCCGCCACCATGGTCAACCACCAATGCGCAACAATATTTGGGGTCTTCAGCCGGGGCATAACAGACAAACAATGCGTGATCGCGCTGCTTCCAAGGTAGCGACGCATTAGAGCGAACGCCGGTGCGCCGCTCTGCCATCGTAATCCGTCTCACTTGCGCCGTGCCGGTTTTACCCGCCATGCGCACACCCTCAATACCAAGGTCACCCCGTGCGGTACCACCAGCTTCGTTAGACACAGCGATCATGCCTTGATGGACAAGATGCATGTTCTCGAAGCTAAAGGGCAAGGACTCAAACGGCGCAATGGGCACCGCCCCTGGCCCCTCGCGGATCAAGCGCGGTACAACCGCTTTTCCCTGCGAGGCAATACGCGCCGTCATGACGGCCATTTGCAAAGGGGTCGCGGCAATCAAACCCTGGCCAATTGCAACGTTAATTGAGTCATAAACCGCCCAAGGTTGGCCGCGATTTTTCATCTTCCACGCATTATCGGGAACATGTGACGCGGAAATTCCTGGGATCCCTAGATCAAAGCGCTGACCAAAGCCAAAGCTACGCGCCACCTCGGCCATTTTGTCGCCACCAATCCGCTTGCCCATTTCATAAAAATAGACGTCGCAGGAAACCTTTATTGCGGTATTCAAATTGACGCTACCGTGGCCGCTCCGAGAATGACAATGGAAGCGGTGGTTGCCCAACATATAAAAGCCCGGGCAGTTGATGGTCTCTTCGGGGTCTGTAATGCCAGCTTCCAAGGCAGCCAAGGCTGTCACCATCTTATAGGTCGAACCTGGGGGATAAATGCCGCGCACCGCTTTGTGATATAACGGGCGCATCTCCGCATTGTTGTACTCATTGAAGTCGGTGCGACTTATACCGTCAACAAACTTATTAGGGTCAAAGCTTGGGGATGAAACCAGAGCCAAAAGCTCGCCTGTTCGGATATCCATAACCACCGCCGAACCTGCCTCGGCGGGACGTTCTTCCTTCGCCTGGAACTGGTCATAGGCAACTTGTTGAATTTCTGCGTCAATGGTGAGGACGATTGGTGTCCCACTTTTTGGATTTAGGCGCGGGTCGACCACCTCGCGGATTACACGGCCATGGGCATTGACCTCTAGCTTGGTTGCGCCATGCACCCCTTTAAGGCCTTTTTCTTGTGCCTTTTCAATACCCTCTTTACCGACCCTGATACCAGGATGACGGGCCTGTGGGTCCTTCAAGACATCCTTGTCATTGGCTTTCGCTACATAGCCCAAAACATGAGCCATACTCTCTGCCAGCGGGTAATTGCGCGCCTCCCCCATCTCGCAACGGACCCCCGGATAAGAGGCGGCATAGACACTTATCTTCGAATAATCTTCCCAAGACAGATTCTCAGCTACCATGGAGGGCATGAAGCGGGGTGAGATTTTTGCTTCGCTTAAGGATTCTTTGGCCTTCTCGGGCGGCATACGCAGAATGGAAGCCAAAGCGCCAATTGTCTTGGGAAGATCGTCGACATCTTCGCGCATAATAGACACGCGGAAGTCACGCCGGTTGACTGCCAGCGGCACGCCAAAACGATCATAAACGGGCCCGCGTGAGGCCGGATTGACCAAGAGGTTAAACTGGTTCTCGGCAGCTTCTAGCCGGAACTCATCATTATCAAAGATCTGAAGCTGCGCCATACGCAAGCCGAGCACAGCAAAATAGAGCCCGCCAAGCGAGGACAATACCAAGGCCCGTCGGCTAAACAGATCTGACCCACCACTTTGGCTCATGCTTCATCCTTAGACAGGTCAAACCAAGCGGCCACCCAGGGGTAGATTACAACCGCACTGATAGTCGGGACCAAGATCGACAGTACGTTAAACCCTTTCCCACTTGAAATCGACAGCACGAAGGCGGCAACCAAGAAAAAAAGTCCGGTAAGAGCTGCCGCGCCCATCGGGGTGGAGGCCATCGCCACACTGAAGCGTGCGGTCAGTATGGTCAGCGTGTGGGCGATCAAGGCAACGACGGCCCAAGCACCTAAAGGCCCGCCAGTCAAAAGATCAACCCAAAGACCTAGACCGAACAACATAAGGGCAATGACTGCATTTGGACCCTGATTGGCCCAGCCACATGCTGCCCATATCAGGCTGGCAGGCCAAATACTGCCAAACGGGCCAAGTGTCAGAGAGACAAGATTCAACAAGCTTGTCCCTGCCACGATGGCCAAGCCAGAAAAAAGTCGTGACCTGGTCGAGGGGCGCCCAGGTATAAGCGTGCTCACTGCTTGGGTGCCCCGCTGGGTGGGGTAGCAGGTGGGTTCGCTGCAGGTGCTGATTGAGGGGATGGCGCATTGGAGCTCGAACCTGATGCGGTCGCCGTACCCGCTACTGGGACGTTACGGCTTTCAGCCGCAAGACGCGCTGCTTCTGCCTGTCGGGCCTGTTCGCGGGCTGCGTCGCGCTCTTTCGCAAGGCGGGCAGCGGTCGCCCGCGCTGCTTCGATTTCACTGCCACGCAAGGCCTGCGCAGCGCGAATGGCTTCTGGTGTTGCCGCGGTTGGCACACCTGCGGCGTCTGCCGCTAGGGGCAAAACGCCACCTTGGATCGGCGCGGTCATTGCCCCTTCTGTGGGAGGTGGCGCAAGTGAAGGGGCCGTCACCGGCTCTAGGGGCGGTGGGAAATTGGACGGTGGTACCAACCTTACGAAATCAATTGGTGCCGCTGCGGAAGCCAAACGAACGCGCCATTGCCTGTCTGGCGCTAGGCCGGCTTGCCCAACGGCGATGCCACGCGGAAAGATACCATCATCGCCCGAAGTCATGACCCGCTCGCCATCGCGCATCAAAGTTGGTGTATTCAAGTGCGCAAGCCTTGGTGCTGAGGTCTTATCGCCGATCGCAATGGCACGGGCACGGGTGGTTTCGCCCATGACTGGCACCCGGCTATCACCATCGGCCAAAAACAAAACACGCGAGGTATCGCTGCCAACAGCAATCACGCGACCAACCAGACCATTCTGGTTCATTACAATCCAATTCACTTTAATGCCTGCTTTCGCACCTAAATTGACGATGCCAGACTTCGCAAAGGGCCCACTACTTTCGCTGATCAATCGCCCGGTTAGGCCTTGCGGCAATTGCTCAGCTTTGACGCCATGTAGCTTTTCATAAGCGTCAAGACGCTCGGCCATCGCTTTGGCTTGGTCGCGCCATTGCAAGAGCGCCCGATTTTCTTCTTTCAGTTTCTGATTAAGGTCAGCACCGCCAAAGAAGGAACCCGTCGAGGAAACGATGCTTTCGCCCCAACGCACAGGCGACATCAACACACCGCCAATCGCACCAGAAACATCAGAAGCAAGTCCGGCTACAGACCCGCTTCGCTGGTCTGTCACCAAAATGGTGACCCCGGCCGTGATCAGCGCCGACAGCACCGCGACTCCAATGAGTGGCCCTGCCCCCCCTGTCCGCCGATTGCCTCTGCGCGCCATATCCCTGCTCCTTTACCGCATAACCCTTACCAAATGGGGGCTTTATCCAGTCTAGACCTTGGACAAAACACCCTTCCATTGCTCGAAATTATCGACGCACTTGCCGGTCCCTAACACCACACACGACAAGGCATCATCGGCCACGGAGACAGGCAGGCCCGTACGCTCACGCAGAACTACATCCAAGTTCCGCAGCAGCGCGCCACCACCTGTGAGCATAATCCCCTTTTCAACGATATCGGCAGCAAGCTCAGGTGGCGTGGTTTCCAAGGCAACCCGGACCGCTTCGATGATTTCATCGACGGGATCTGACAAAGCTTCTGCGATCAATTGCTCAGAGATTTGGATTTCCCTCGGGACACCATTGAGCAAATCGCGGCCTTTGACAGACAAAGACAAGCCATAACCATCAGCGGGAGGCATTGCGGTACCAATTTCCTTTTTGATCCGCTCTGCTGTGGTCTCACCAATCAGCATATTCTCTGTACGGCGGAGGAAATTTATGATGCTCTCATCCATCCGATCGCCGCCAACTCGGACAGAGCGCGCATAGACAATACCTTCCAGGGACAGAACGGCCACTTCGGTTGTGCCGCCACCAATATCGACCACCATCGAGCCAGAAGGCTGATCAATGGCTAGGCCGGCACCAATTGCTGCAGCCATTGGTTCTTCAATCAAATAGGCGTCTGAGGCACCGGCATTCAAGGCAGCGTCTTGAATAGCACGGCGTTCAACTGGGGTGGCCCCCGATGGGACACAGATGATGATCCGGGGTCTGCCCCGTAGGAAGCCCTTGTTAGAGTTCACCCGACGGATGAAGTGCTTGATCATTTCTTCAGCGACTTCAAAGTCTGCGATCACGCCGTCGCGCATCGGCCGAACGGCCTGAATTTCGCCCGGTGTGCGCCCCAACATCAACTTGGCTTGATGGCCGACCGCTTGGACTTCTTTACGACCACCACGCTGGCGATAAGCAACCACGGATGGTTCGTTAAGGACCACGCCTTGACCTTTTACATAGACAAGGGTGTTGGCTGTACCAAGGTCGATTGCCATGTCGCTGGAAAACCAGTTGAAGAGGCGTCCGAACATTTTTCTCTCGCGATTCTAAGTCTATTTTTTGCGATGATTCGCAATTGTTCATCTTGCGTCGTGCCGCTTCATGACGGCTAAATCAAGGCCGTGAAGCCCCGAAGTCCTGCGATTCTTATCAATTTCTGCCAGTTCTGAGCAGTTGCAGCCTGTGCGATCGGGAAAGCCTTCGTGAACCCAAGGCCAGTCCTCAAATCGCGTTCTAGGCAGAAGCCTAGTTTGGCTGTTACCGGTTCTCCCCAAACGCGAATTCTAAAAGGGCATGTCAGCCAATCGCGTGCATGGAGACGCCCGGCGGGAAAGGCGTATCGGCTGGCACAAAGAAGTCCGGCATCAGATCCTTGCTGGGGTCAACCCGATAGTGATCAAACGAAGTCACCCCGGATTCCGCCAAAACCAGATCATCGATAAAGAAATTACCGGTGCAGGTCTTGGCGGGGCGGGTCAGGATCACATGGGCCGCATCTGCCATAATGTCGACCGTGCGGCAGTGACGCAGCCCCTCATCCCCAGCCAAGGCAAACTGGATTGCGGCGGTTGCAATACCCGTGCGCGGCCAAAGGCAATTGAAGCCAATTCCGTCGTCCTTGAACTCTTCAGCCATACCGAGCGCGCACATGCTCATGGTATATTTCGCCATCGTATAGGCGACGTGATTGCCAAACCAATTTGGGCTCATGTCCAGTGGCGGTGAAAGGTTTAACACATGGGGATTTGCCGCCTTCTTGAGGAAGGGAATGCAGGCGCGGCTGACCAGGTAAGTACCCCGTCCATTGACCTGATGCATGAGGTCATAGCGCTTCATTTCGGTCTGCAAGGTGCCAGTCAATTGGATTGCGCTGGCGTTATTGATGCAGATATCGATGCCGCCAAACCGGGCAACGGCCTGTTCCACCGCAGCTTGGACCGAAGCCTCTTCCCGCACATCGACCATCAAGGGCAAGGCTTGACCGCCTGCCGCTTCAATTTCAGCAGCTGCAGAATGAATTGTGCCTGGCAAGTGCTTGTGCGGTTCAGACGTTTTGGCCGCAATCACGACGTTGGCCCCGTCGCGGGCAGCCCGCAACCCGATGGCAAGGCCAATCCCACGCGATGCCCCTGTTATGAAAAGGGTCTTATCTTTCAGACTGCTCATTCTGGCCACTCCCATGATTTTGTTCTGCCATCAGATTTAGCGCCTTGTTGGGCCAGAGCAAGAAGAAAGGCGCAAACAGGCCAAGCTGGGCTATTTGATCGTACCGCGAACGCAGCCAGCAGATGCTTGGAAGCTGTGGCGCGCCAAGCAGGTCGGTCGCGGGTCAGGCTGAAGTTGAGGAAATTGGGGTAATTTGGGTGCCACTTCAATCTTTCGGCCAGTTTTGGCCGGAAGGAGAAGGTCTGATTTCGGGGTGGGGGTGGCGAAAGCTGCCGCCATGGGAGCAGAAGCCTCGCCGAATAAATTGCCTGCTTTAGGAAGCTGGATTGAACCGGCTTTCGCCATTCAGCCAAGTTGAATGAACGCCTATCTTTCGCAACGTATCAGGCGCTACCTGCAACGGGTCGCGTTCCAACACCACCAGATCAGCAGCCTTACCTACCTCTAGGCTCCCGCACGTTTGATCGAGGTGGCACTGCCACGCGGCATCAATCGTCATGGCCCGAATTGCTTGAAGTGGCGTGATGCACTCGTCAGGATTCAAGATGCCGCCGCCTTCATTCATATCCCTCAATACCGCATTTTCAATGCAGCGAAGCGGATCAATCGGTGTGACATTGTAATCCGAGTGCAAGGATATCCGCAGGCCTCCAGTAAGGGCCGAACGGCAGGGATCTAGTCTGTTGGCACGATCTGGCCCTAACAAGCGATCGCGGAACGCCCGACCCCAATAATGCACATGGCCGATCAGGAAAGAGGGGGAGATGCCCAAGGCCTTCATTCGGGCTATCTGATCGTCATGAAGAATGCTGCAATGCTCAATCCGATGGCGAAGCTTATGGCCGCCTTCGCCGCGGGTACCCCGCTCATAAGCATCAAGCACCACATCAATGGCGGCATCTCCATTGGCGTGAATGCCAATTGGCCAGCCATCAGAATGAAGGGTTCGCACCAGTGTCTCAATCTCTTGCGGCGAATAGTTCAACGCGCCACGATTGGTGGAATTCAAGTACGGAGCGCGCTGATAACCGGTCAAGCCTTGATTGGAGCCGTCCGACCAAGCCTTGATGCCGCTGATGGAAAAATTGGGTGAATGCAGCCCGGGCTTCAGTCCCATTTCCTTCCATTTTTCATAATGGGTGGAAACAAGGAGGCCAGCATAACGCACGGGTGCTTCATCCTTCAGCGCTGCTTGAATTAGAGCAATGTCGGCTTCGGCAAATAATCCACCAATCCCGCAATCATGCAGGGCCGTGCAGCCTTTAGCCGCTGCGTCATCGAGATCTGCGCGCAAGAAACCGACCAATTCGGGGCCACTTGGCGAGGACATGACACGGATAAAGGGCTGGAACGCCGGGGGCTCTTCCAAACGACCGGTTAGGTTGCCATCCGGCCCTCGAACAAAACGCCCCTGTGGAGGATCGGCGGTATCTTTCGTCACCCCTGCGAGTGCAAAGGCGCGGGTGTTGGCATAGGCATTATGTCCATTGGACTCTAAGATAAAGACAGGAACATCCGGGGAAAGCGTGTCGAGGTCTTGTTGCGTCAATGGTCGACCCGGCATAATCGACGGGTCCAGCATTTTTCCTTGAATCCATCCCCCCGGAGATGTCTTGGCAACGGCATCGCGAATTTTTTGACGCGCCTCATCCATCGTCGCCGTTGTAAAGGGGCCGATATCCAACCAGGGGCGGAGCCCTGCGAAATTGGAGTGCATGTGGGGATCAACGAAGCCGGGCAGCACAGTATAGTCGCCAAAATCGACGACCTGCGTGCGGGGCCCCTTCAGCCCCAAAATCCTATCGCGCCGACCCCGCGCCAAGATCAAGCCGTCGCGCACGGCGACAGCTTCGACGGTGGAATTGCGGGCGTCCATAGTGTGGATGCGCTTGGCAAGAAAAATCTTGTCCGCGTAGCTTTTCCCATCAGCTGCAGCGAAAGCCACACCGGGCGTTGCAACGGCCGTGGCTACAAACCCGCCGCCCATCCCGCGCAGAAAATCGCGTCGTCCATGTAACGTCCGCATGACCGACATGAATTTTTCATCACACGCATTACACATAGGAACCTCGTGCCTTGGCTATTCATAAAGATCAGAAGTGACCCGATCCCGGTCTGACTTCCCCCAAACAAGCTAGCATCAGGCCGTTTGTGAAATCAGTTACATCCGCCGGTCAGTTGAACCTTATCGGGCATATAAATCGACGCGAGCCGTTCGCCAGTTTGTTATGTTATCCGCCTGCCGGAAGAACAGATACACATATCGGATGTCGAGTCTTTTGCCGCCTCGCAGATAATACTCCCGCGTACACTGACCCCTTTTCACCCGTGACTGTACTCGGATGTCTTGCTTTCCGCCGTGCTCAAACCGGACCTGTGCATCATAAAATGCCACATCGGCCACTCGGACACATAGTTTGATCCGGGAGTAACGATAGCGTCCATTGGCCTGAATGATATCCTTATCCGCGCCCTTTCCAGCTTCAGCGAAGCCAAGCCGGACCCAACCTTGGATGACGGAGCGCTGATAATAATTGCCAGGGTTCCAGCCTTCGCCGGTCGCTCCGTTCCAAGCACCACCTGGGTTATAATCGGGACGAGAGTTGCTGGCTCCGGGATTATAGCCGCTGCCGCCACTGTTATTGCCGGGGTTATAGCCACCACCGCCGCTATTGCCTCCGGGGTTGTAGCCTCCACTGCCGCTATTGCCGCCGGGATTGTAGCCACCACCGCCGCTATTGTCGCCGGTGTTATGGCTACCGCCGCTGCTATGGCCACCGGGGTTATAGCCACCACCGCTGCCGCTTGAAACTGAAGGTCGTGAAGCTGACGTTCCTGACGGCGTTCTAGCTGTCACGGCAGGAGGAGCGGCGGGAGCAGTCGTGGTAGGATTCTCAGCTGGTGGGCGTGACGTAGATTGTGCGAATGCAGATCCACTACCTAAAGCCGTCAAACAAAGGACCAATCCGGCCGAAAATGGGCGCGACATCAGACGCCCAACTACATCACGAACCATAGCTTTTCTTCCTCCACACACAGCCTTGTCACGCCGAAAGCTAACCGACCGGTTAGTAGTGTCAAGAATATTATGACATGGTTCGCGCCGGAATTTTGGTTATCCCACGACCTAGCCTTTTGCAGTTGCGGCGAGCTAACTAAGTGCTGCCACCCCCTTCTGCACGCCGGGGGTGCCCATAGTGGCGCTGTTTTGCTATGGCCCTGCCATGACCGCCAAGATTTGCGCCCTGTATAAGTTTGCCTATTGCCCGGACTTTGAAGTCCTGCGCGTTGATCTGTTGGCGACGACGAAGCAGTTAGGGATTATGGGCACACTTCTGATTGCCCCTGAAGGCATCAATGGAACGATCGCGGGCCCGCCCGAGGGGATCGATCAATTCGTAGCCTATCTTGAGAATGACCCGATCTTTTCTGGGCGCTTTAGGGATGCTGAAATCAAATATGCGCAAGAGGACAAAAATCCGTTTGTGCGCATGAAAGTGCGGCTCAAGCGCGAAATCGTCACCCTGCGTGCGCCCAAGGCGGACCCCCGCCAAGTTGTGGGCACCTATATCGCACCTTCGGACTGGAATGCCTTGATCGCGGACCCTGAGATTGTCTTGGTTGATACGCGCAATGCCTATGAGACCGAAGAAGGCATTTTCAAAGGTGCCATTGACCCTAAAATTCGTACCTTCACCGCGTTCAAAAAATGGGCCGAAGACAATCTCGACCCCGCACGCGACAAAAAGGTTGCCATGTATTGCACCGGCGGGATCCGTTGCGAGAAGGCTTCCGCCTACTTGCTCGCAGAGGGCTTTGAAAGCGTCTATCACCTCAAAGGGGGCATCTTGGCCTATATGGAGCAAGTGCCCAAGGAAGAGAGCCTATTTGAAGGCGGCTGCTTTGTGTTTGATTCCCGCGGGGTAGTAGGGGCTGACTAAGCGAGAGTCTCACCCCTACCTGCCTGCTCTAACAGGCGATAATGTTCAATGACCTGACTGTCACAGCTCAGTTTCTTGGCAATCTTGCTGTTGGGCTCAATCACCCGCCAGAACGGCACAACTGCCGTGCTGGGCTTACCTTCCGCCAAATCGGCAAGCGCCACCTCAGCCACGATCTTGAGATAGATGGCAGTTGTGACGGGACAGGTGGCCTGCGCCTCATTCTTGCGCGCCAGTTCATTGCGCATCCGCTCAATGCTGCGAACCTCGCCCTCGGGGATGCGCGAGATATAATTCGCGATGGTACCGGGGGAGCCAATATACATGGTTGTCCCGGCTTTAATGCCGGCAAAGTCGGTGTGAAGCACCAAAGTCTGGGGTGGTTTGGCCTTGTCAAAACGCTTGCGCCAATCGGTAGGCTTTTTGGGTTTAGGTTTGTCTGTGCTGGTCATTTCAAGTCTCGTGTGTGCCGCCGCTGGGTCTCCTCTGCCAATGCGTCGAGATAGGCATCGGCAAAAGCCTCTGGATTGAAAAACAGGCGCGAGAATATACGGCCAATCGGCGAAGGTGTCGTGGCCTGCTCCGTCACAAAGATGTGTGTGCCACCCGCTGGCGTCGGCACCAAGCGACCTTCCCACTGGCCTTGATAGCCATAGCTGCTGTTAAAGCGCATCTGAATGGTTTCAGCGGTCTGGGCTGTCAATTCAAAGGCGATCACCTCTCCTTTTTGGGTGGTCTCAGTCCATGTTGTTTGGCTTTTCACCTCAACCTTGGCGAGGCTCGATCTCCACGTCGGCTGGCTTGCTTTGTCTAATATGACGGCGGCTAATTGGGCGGGCGTGGCATCGACCACGCGGTCAACTTTTCCGGTGCGGGTGGCGGGCAATAAAAGGCCAATTAGAACCACCAATGCCGCCAAACCGGCTAAACCGCCAATAATCCAAAGCGCTACTTTCACTTGGTCGCTCCCGTACTAGATTGAGCGCTCTATGTAGCGAGAAAAATTGGCTCTACAATTAGGCCGCCTTTTTAAGTTTTAAAACAGTTGCTTAGATTAGATTATGGGTTCGCAACGCGTGACAAAAGACCGCGAATAAAGGTCGTTGCCTTGGGGAACGAACTGTAGCGAATGGGCTTTCAGATGATTGAAAAAATGGCGGAGGAGGAGGGATTCGAACCCTCGATAGGCTTGCACCTATAACGGTTTTCGAGACCGCCGCATTCGACCACTCTGCCACCCCTCCGGTGCGCCTTGCAGATCGCGCTGCAAGTTGATCAAGGGCGCGGTGTTTAAGCACCAAACGCGGCTCTGGCAAGACGTGGTTTGCAGGCGGCGCTTCAGGTCGTAGGTCCTTCCGGCATAAGATGCGTGAGCTGACTGGCACGAAGGACACAAATCTGTGTAAACGATGGGTCATGAGTGAGCCCAACACACACCCTGCAGACAAGAAAGATAACCGCCCCGTTGCGGCGTTTGATGTGGATGGCACGCTGACGTGGGCGGATTCCTTTGTGTTGTTTCTGCGCTTTGTTGCCGGACGCTTTGGCTTTGTGGTTAAGATGGTGCAACTGATCCCTATCTTTTTGGCCTACCGACTGGGTGGGGTGCCCCGCAGTGCGGTGAAGGAAAAGACGCTCCATGTTTTTCTCGCAGGGATGAGCGCTGAGGCTTATTTGGCGCGGTGCCGTGCTTTTGCGCAGACAATATATCCCATCATCGCGCGGCCAGATGCAGTGGCACGATTGCGGGCTCATTTGGGGGTGCGCGATCAAGTGGCTTTTGTCTCAGCTTCATTGCGCGACTATCTAGCGGTGTGGGCAGAGGAGCTCGGCGTGGATCAAGTGTTGGCGAGCGAAGTTGAAATCATCAACGGGCAGCTGACCGGACGCCTATTGGGCGATAATTGCTGGGGACCTAGCAAACTTGCAGCCATTCAAGCAAATTTCGGTGCCGCCCCACTGGTTGCCGCCTATGGTGACACCCGGGGCGATAAGGAGATGTTGGCCGCAGCTCAAAACCCGAGCTTTCGCATCTTCGAAGAGGCACCACGCGACCGATTAATTCAATTGTTTTCGCTTTATGCTGGCAAACATATGGAACGTGGGCTGACGAATCGGCTTTAGTACGTTTGAGTAGCCTTTGGGCAGGCTGTGTATGTGGCGCAGTTTCGGAGAGAGAACGCATGGAAGGTCATGAAGTCTCAGTCTGGTGTGTCTCGGATGGGCGGACCGGAATTGAACGCCAGACCTTAGCCGTTGCTTATGCCTTGAGCGAGCGGGTCCCCACTCGGATCAAACTGCTTCGACTGCAGCCGACCGGATTTCAAGTCTCCCTACCACCCAGCTTGTGGCTGATACCAAAGTCCGCACTTCCCGCCGAACAAGCGGCACGATTGCAGGCCCCGTGGCCGGACGTTTGGATTGCCAACGGTCGTCGCTCTATTCCCTATTCTATGCGGATGCGGAAGTGGAGCGCTGGTCAAAGCCTTGTCGTGCAATTGCAAGACCCACGCATAAGTCCCAAACGCTTTGATTTAGTTGCGCCGCCCCAACATGATGGGGTGAAGGGCGACAATGTCATCTCAACCCTTGGCGCACCGGTTTGGTATACCAAGAAGCAAGTTGAAACCGCCCTCTCCCAAATCCCTGAGCCACGTCACCTTGGCAAGCGAAAGGTGATGGTGATTTTGGGCGGCACATCTAAGCGACATCAACTCAGTCTCGCGCGCGCCCACGCAATCGTCGCAGAACTACAAAGGCTGGCGCTTCAAGATGTGCATCTGATGATCACGACGTCGCGGCGGACGCCTAAATCGGCTGAGGACTTGTTTCGCGCCTTCGCTTTTACCTCCGGCGCAGACTTCTTTGCCAACGAGAAGCGAGATGGCCCGAACCCTTATCTTGCTTGGTTAGCGCAAGCCGATGCGGCTTTGGTGACGGAAGACTCCACCAACATGATGACCGATGTCGCGTTTTTTGGCGTCCCAATACACCTAATCAAGCTGGAGGGCGGGGATTCTAAATTCGACCGCCTACACACAGCCTTTATCGAACGTGGTGCGGCACGTTGGTTTAATGGCAGCCTGACCCATTGGACTTATGAACCCATCCGCGACGCCATGGCGATTGCTGAGGCCATTCAAGCGAACCTCAACCTGATTACACGCTAAAATCTGCGCGAGCTTACCAGCGCAACAACCGTGCACCGACCATCGCTCCAATTGCGGCAGCGAGACCAATGCCCACGACGTACCAAATCGTGACAAAGGCGACGGAGTCGACAGAGCAGAACATGGCATAGACCATAGCCCCTACCCCGCCCGATAATGCCCCAATGGCAGCGCCAGCTAAGGCCAACCGTGTCGGTGCAGCCTCTCTCATCGCCCAGACCAGCAGCAAAGCTGTTGGCAGGCCGCAGAAGGGGATCAAGATGATGCACCACGGGAAGCCGCCACCTGTAAAAGCTGCAAACCGATGCCCCGGTTCTGTGGCTATCAAGGTTAGAAGGCCAATTGCGATCGCAGATAGGATCACCAAACCCAGTGGCGTCGCGAGACGACGCACGGTCCCGCTGGCCCCGCCAATCGGCTTAGCAAGGCGCAGAGCAAGCCCGCCGGCAAAGGTTGCAATCAAGGCTGAAAAGCCAGCCTTCATAGCCACCATTGGCGCAGCCACGCCAATATCAGGGCGAAATCCCATGAATATCCGTGCCAGAACCAGTCCTAAAACAAGGCCAATAATCAGGGCTAAGGCCAAGCGCCGATAAAGACGGTCGGGAGTTGCAGTCTCAGGGGTTCGAGCGAGCGCTTCAATCAAGTCTTCGGTTTTCATGAAATGTCTCCTGTCGCTGACGTGCCGACCAGACGCATGAGGGTCTTAAGGCCGCGATGGATAGATATTTTTATGTCAGAGGCACTCCAGCCGGTTTGGGTGGAGGCTTCAGCGATGCTCAATTCCTTCAGTTTCACCAACTCAATGGATGTTCGCTGTTTGGGTGGCAGGTCCCCTAGTAAGCGGGCAATATCGCGGCTCGGATCACCCGCCTCGGTTTCTTCCGCCGACAGCGCATGTTCAAAATCTTCAATAGGAAGATCAAATCCGCGCCTGCCGGTCCGCCGCCACCGATCAATCATTCGATAGCGCGCAATGGCATAGGTCCATGCCAACAATTTTTGGTCAGGGTCAAACATCGCCCGTTTGGTATAAATGGCGATCAGCGTCTCTTGCACCAAGTCTTCTGCGTCGTCAGGCCGTGCACCTTTATTTCGGAAGAACGCTCGCAGGCGGGGTGCCAAGCCATCGAGTAAGCGGCGCGTAGCAACTGGGTCGCCAGCTTGCGCACCAAGCATCCACGCGTGCAATTGGGTCTCGTCTGGTGTCAAAATGGCCCCTCCAGAAAGCACTACGCGACCACCTATAGGATGGTTACACCCAAGGCAGCGCAGAGCATCACACGATTACAGAAGCGAGGCTTGCGCTTTTTCAGATTTCGGCCACCTTGGGCCTATGAGCTTGATGATCCGCCGCGCCGAACAAAGTGATGCCCCCTCAATTGCTGAGTTGCAACAAACGACGTGGCGTGAGACCTATGCCGGCCTATTGCCGACCCCTGTGTTAGATGGCTTAGCGCTGCCGCGTCTTTATCGGACTTGGCGGGCGGAATTGATCCGCCAAGATGGGGATTTAGATCACGGAATTTTCGTGGCGGAAACCGAAGATGGCAAGGCTTTGGGCTATGCAACATGTGGCGCATCAACTGGTCAGGCCACCGATATACTGGGCGATGGCGAAATCCACCAGATTTATGTGAAAGCCTCCCATCAAGGTCGCGGACTAGGTCGGGCTCTCATGTTGGCTTGTTCGCGTTGGCTTTTGATGCGCGGTCTGTTCAGTGGTGGCCTTTGGGTCGTGAAGGGCAATGACAAGGCCCGCGCTTTCTATGAATCAATCGGCGGCGAATTGGCCGGTGACAAGCGCGATTCCATGCAGGGCTGGCAAATCCCTGTTGTCGGGTACACGTGGACCGACCTCTATGAATTGGCCGGCCTTGAATCTGAAGTACCCAGCTGGCTTTGAGCTCGAACGAAACGACCCGCTAAATCCACTTACCCAGTCGCGCAATCGAAAAAATAAAGGCCGACGAAGCAACCATCAGACCTGCGGCCCAATACGGCCCCATGGGGTCTTGAAAGATGGTCATATGTTCAAAATTCATGCCAAAGGCCGACGCCAGAAGTGTAGGCGGTGCAAACAGTAAGGTCACAACCGCCATAGCCTTCAAGGTCTCATTCTGGCGCGCACCAACAAGGCCTAACGTCGCATCTAAGAAGAAGGTTAAGTCATTGGTCAGGGCTTCGGCCTGACGCTGCAGGGTTTCAACATCAGTTAGGAGAAGGTTTAAGCGTTCTTTGGAAACCGCCCAGGCCGAACCATGGGCCAGAACATAGCGCGACAAGCGTGATAAACTTGACAGGGAATCCCGCGACTGGCTCGCCCCTGCCCCCAATTGACCCAAGCGCTTCAAAATCGTTTCCAAGCGGATGGTCCGACGACTAACCAAGACCCGCAGGTTCAAGTCTTCCAATTCTTGCGCGCTAGCACTTAGAAAATCGGCAACCCGCTCAACCAAGCTTTCAATCAGAGCTAACAGCACGTCTGGCCCAGTCTCAACCTCAGACAGATCAGCTGAGGCGCGCCCTGCATTGGCCTCAAAGGCGCGCAGCGGGCAGGTGCGGACAGTGATCAAAGCGGTCTTGGTCAAAAAGAAGCTGACGATTTCACGCTTATGGGCAATAGGGGGAAGTTTCGTCGGCGCTACCGCTTCTGCTTCAGGTTTCGCACGCGCCACTACGGTTGCATGTAAAACCATGGCGTCATCTTCGAGATAGAAGCGGGCCGACTCCTCTAAGGCCGCACGCTCTGCCTCAGACGGAGCATCAATTCCAAAGGCTTCTTCGACCAGTTGTTCTTCGCTACGCGATGGCTCCAACAAATCGATCCAGATTACGTCCGGCGCAGCAAGGTCTTCGGCTCTAGGCTCGTTAAGGACAGTGGGCCCCGTGGCCTGGCGGGTCAAAATGCTGAGTGTCATGAGAAAAGGCGTTTAGACCAGTTTGCGGCAATACCAAATTCTAAGACTAGGATGACTTCAAAACTAGGCCAATAGGCGCAGAAAATTAGGCCACGCTGCGCAAGCGAGTACGTTTGGTCACCGCACGCTCGAGAGAATCCACCACTTGGTTCGATAGATTGAGATCTTTGCCTGCCAAATCCAGCAATTGCTTCACAGCATAGCCATGCATCTCAACGATATCAGCCTCAAGCTTGCCTTGCGCACTCGCGAGAGCGGCATATTTCAGCAATGACATGGCTGCACGTTCCAGCAGGTCATCGCGGATTTTCTGGGCATGGGCGGCGGTATTTTCACCAATCCAGGCAATGTCCTCGGTCGAGGTTTCTTCGATTTGATTATTGCCAGCAAGATCGATCAAGATCTGTGCATCGTCCTGTATCAAGTTACGCTCAACCCCGAACTCATTCAGGATGGCTATCCGATCGGCCTCTCGCCGCTTTAGGCCAGACAGAATGGGATCAACCTTACGACGGCGGCATGGACCGATATAATTGTCCGACACAATGAAGGAGCGCTGCATATTGATCGCAGAATCGATACGTTCTGCGACAGCTAACGTGGTGAAGGGCTTGGCCAAAAACTCGTCTACGCCGGCATCACGCGCCGCCATCAGGCATTTCTTTGTACCAAAACTGGTGATCATAATGATCGGGATCGAAGGGTTGAAGCGCGGATTTTTTGACCGGATTTCTTGGCGAATGCGTTGCGCCAAACCCATCCCCGAAAGGCCCGGCATATTGAAATCAGTGATAACCAGATCAATCGGCTCTGCCTCTAGGGTTGACAAAGCGCGATCAGAACGATCCGCTGTCGACAAACGAAACATGCCTAAGCCATTAAGAATACTTGTGAAAATGGCCCGAATATGGGTGTGATCGTCCACCAGCAGGACCCGCTTATTCGCAAAATCCTGCACTCTTGTTTCAGTCATTTTTCTGACAGACGACATCACACACCCAAATAACTTTGGCTGAGAATCTGGGGCCTATTCCGTGAATTAAGGTTTAACCGCATGACGAAAGCTTGTGTTTATCTTCACTCAGACACGCAACGTCTCGCTTATCAGCCATATTGACTTAAGGAGTCATGCCAGCCTTCAAAGCAAAGCCATAGGCGGCCAATGCCAATGGTTTCACCCGATCGGCGTTATCTTGAGCATGGGCGCTTGCGGCCGTGCCATCTCGAACTCGACCCACAATCCCCTGAATAATCCCAGCTAAACGGAACATATTATAGGCAAAGTACCAATCGATATTATCAATGCCTTTGCGACCAGTCCCTTGGCAATAAAGCTCGATATAGCGCTCCATCGACGGAATGCCCAAAGCTTCTAGATCAAGCCCGGCAAGGCCGGAGCGCTGGCCAGAAGGCATGACCCAATTCATCAAGTGATAGGTGAAGTCGCCCAATGGATCACCCAGCGTGGAAAGCTCCCAATCCAGAACTGCCAAAACACGAGATTCTGTCGGGTGCAGGATCATGTTGTCGAGACGGAAATCGCCATGCACGATGCTGGTGGTCTCGCCTTCTGGAACACTGGTTGGCAGCCACTCTATCAAGCGATCCATTTCAGGGATTTTGGTTGTTTCTGAGAGCTGATATTGTTTGGTCCAACGGCTGATTTGGCGGGCAAAGTAAGAACCTGCTTTCCCGAAATCTTCCAGCCCAACAGCCTTATAATCTGTGGCATGCAGGGCTGCTAATGTCGCGATCTTGGCCTCATAAATGGCTGTGCGCTGGGCAGGCGTGCTATCGGGTAAAGAGCCGTCCCACAAAATCCGACCATCAACAGAGTCCATGATGTAGAAGATCGTGCCGATAACACTTTCGTCCATGCACAGTCCAAAGGGTTTGGCGACGGGAAAGCCAGTTGGATAAAGAGCTGAAATCACCGCGAACTCACGGTCGACAGCATGAGCAGAAGGAAGAAGCTTGCCAGGTGGCTTGCGACGAAGCACGTAATTCTGGGTCGGCGTGATGATCTGATAGGTGGGGTTCGACTGGCCACCCTTGAACTGACGGATTTCCATAGGCCCCGCAAAGCCTTCGACATGGGCTTCCATCCAAGCGTGCAACGCAGGTTCGTCCAGCTGATAACGCGGGTCCACGGGCTTCGTGCCACTGAAAATATCTGCTTCAGTATCGCTCATGGTGACGGCTCCCTAAATGATCATTATTGTTGTTCTGGTGAACTTTAACCTGCTTGCTGCGCAGGGGAAGGCTTTTTTCCAGCCCAGCGACCGCTGGTCCAACTTGAAGGCTTCAACCACCTCGGTTTAATTGGCGCCAACCGATGTCGCGGCGATGGAATCCCATCGGCCAGTCAAGCGCGTCTACAACCTGATAGGCAGTATCCACTGCGGCTTGCAGATTAGGCCCAAGACCAATGGCGTTGAGGACGCGGCCACCGGCCGACCGCAGCTTACCATCTTCATCGCGTCGGGTGCCCGCGTGCAGCAACACCCCCCGCGGGATCGCGGATGCGCCCACTTCACCCCGGATTTCAGAGCCTGTGATCGGGTCTTCGGGATAGCCTTGGGCAGCCATCACCACCAAAGCAGCAGTCTGATCAGACAGGCGGAACTGCGGCGCTGCATCCAGCCTGCCCTGCGCGCACGCCATCAGGAGGAGGGCTAAATCGCCTTCAAAGCGTGCCATCAAAACCTGGCACTCAGGGTCGCCAAATCGGGCATTATACTCGACCAGCTTGGGTCCCGACGGTGTCAGCATCAGGCCGGCATAAAGCACACCGCAAAACGGCATGCCCAATTTCTCCATGGCAGCCATCGTCGGCTCGATAAAGCGAGCCATGATATCTCGTACAAATTCTGACGTTGCATGGCTGGTTGGCGAATAGGCCCCCATACCGCCTGTATTTGGACCACGCTCGCCATCGAAGGCGCGCTTATGGTCTTGAGCTGAGCCCAAATAGACCGCCCGTTTCCCATCGCACAGGGCAAAAAACGACACTTCCTCGCCCGTCATGAATTCTTCAATGACCAGACGGGTGCCAGCACCGCCGAAACGGCCATCGAACATCTCATGGATCGCTACTTTCGCCGATTGAAAGTCTGGCGCAATCACCACGCCCTTGCCCGCTGCCAAGCCGTCCGCTTTGATAACATAGGGTGCCCTCACCGTCTTCAAATAAGCAATCGCCTCATCGGCAGAGGTGAAGGTGGCAAACCTGGCAGTCGGGATGTTTTTGGCCTCACAAATAGTTTTGGTGAAGGCTTTGGAGCTCTCCAATTGCGCCGCAGCTTTGGTGGGGCCAAAGCAAGCAATATTCTTCCCCGCTAAGGCATCGGCGAGACCCGCAGCAAGGGATACTTCAGGACCGACCACGACCAAATCAATCCGGTGCGCCACAGCCAATTGCACGAGCGCTGCAACGTCTTCGGCACTGACTGGAGAAATTGGGGCAATCGCGGCAATGCCGGGGTTGCCTGGGGCGACCAACAGAAACGTCACCGACGGGCTGTTATTCAAGGCAAGGGCGAGCGCATGTTCCCTTCCACCAGAGCCGACTAGCAATACACGCATCTTTTCCCCCTGCCTGCCGCTACACTGGGCTAGGCAGTAAGGCCGATTAGGTCAAGATCGCAGCCCTTTTCTTAACGGCGCGATAGCAGCATTGGGGATAATTCACTGCGGCTTTTGCCTTTAATCGGTCCTGTTTTATTCGTAAGGGGCAAGGTGACGCTTTAGTGGCGAAAATTCGCTCATGATACGTGAACGATTTGACCCTACACAGCAGAGAGGCAGAACTACCGACCAAAGCAGCCAACGCATTGGATCGGTGGGAAGCTGAAGCGAGGGAACAGCTTGCGTACCAAGGATCTTGGACCAATTGTGATTTCAGATTTGGGGCATTCGCGTCCCCAATTCTGGACTATTGCGACTGTTGGGACGGTTCATTTGATCCTATCTGCCGTGTTGCTGACTTCCACTGGCCCGCTCCTAGAACCCGATTTTCTCGACAATGTTGAGATTGTGACCCTGCCGCAAACCGCCGATATGCAAACAAAAGCGTCGGTGCCGACAGAGCCCACCCCAGCGCCAGCGGTACCTATGGTAGAACCACCGCAACAACGGGCTGAACCACTTGCAGAGACAATTCCCGCACCGCAGCCACCGGTCGAAGCCCCAATACCTCAGCCCCCTGCCCAGGCAAAGCAAGTTGCGCCGGACGTGCCCAAGGCTCCGCCAGTACTGTCTCAAGCCAATAATCCAAAAGTAGATGCTGCTCCCGCGCCCCTAGAAGAAGTTGCACCTATTCCCTTTAAGCCAATCGCAGCCCCCTTACCCAAGCCCGTTACGCTGCGACCCGCTTCACCAATACTGACACAACCGACACCAGAGGCGCTGCAAGTTAAAGGGCAAAGACTGAAGGCTTCCAGCGCGCCAGCGGTGCAAGCGGCACCGAACCTGCAAGTGCCTGATGCGGTCGAAGAGGAAGAGCCTCCACCCTATCAGCCAAGCCCCTTACCGACTTTAGCCCCTGCTGCTGCGCCAAACCTGCGCACCTTGCCCAACCGCCCGATCACGGCGACGCCAACGCAAGCCGCCCCGATGGCCCTACCCAAATCGCAGGTCGCGCTGCCTAAAGTCCAAGTGCCCCAGATCAAAGCGGCGGACTTACGGGTTCCTGAAGAACAAGCGGTTGCGAATGCGAGTGGCGGTAATGCGGCAGCCGCAGGCGGCACAAGCGGCGGCGGCGCGGCTTCACAAGCCCGCGCTCAAGCGGGTACAGGCACATCGGGCGGCGTCACGTCGCTTGGCGGATCCTTTGTAGGTGGGGGGATAACGCCAGCACCCAGCGGCGGTGGTCAGGCCGGCTCACAGGTGACTGCTGGATCTAGTGGTGCGCTGCCACGCAGACCAGGTGGCGCAGGCGTCAAGACAGAATTCCCAACTGGTGTCGGTGGGTCCTTGCTTTCCAAGATGGCCCGCACCGGTGAATGCGCGCAGATCAATCGCGACCGAGATGGCAAATGCCCTGATTGGGATCCGATTGAAGGCAGATCACCCCGTTTAGCCAAACCTATACCTGTAGCGGTGCCGAAAGATGCAGCGCCCGGTCGTTATCCCTTGGGCAGCAATCCTTTGCCTCTATGCAAGCCCGGTACACCGCAAGCCCAATTTGGCCTGTCTTGTCTGCCGCGCGATGACGGACCAGGTATTCCAAAGCAATAATCCAGCGCTTGTTTTTTACGCCGCACCAGCGGCATAGTGCGCTATGATGCAAGCTTTTCTGGTATTTTTAGGCGGTGGTTTGGGCGCTGTAGCGCGCTGGGCCTTTGGTTTGACTGCCGCCCGTTGGCTGGGTACGGCTTGGCCTTGGGGCACTCTCGGGGTCAATGTCTTGGGCAGTTTCGCCATGGGCCTTGTGATGGCGGCTCTGATCCGTGGTGGCACGATGAGCGCTGGGGCCGAGAATTGGCGGCTGTTTCTCGCGACCGGAATTTTGGGCGGATTTACCACCTTTTCTGCCTTCTCGCTCGAAAGTGCAGGCATGATTGAGGCGGGCAATTGGGGCCAAGCAGGTCTTTATGGCCTCACCTCAGTTGTCGTCTCGATTGCTGCCCTGTTTGCAGGCATGGCACTTGGGCGGCTTAACGGGTAAGAGAGCGCCATGTCATCTCCCATCACCCTCCCCGTTCGCGAAACCGACGGCGAAGTTCGCCTCGATCGGTTCCTGCGCCGTAAATTCACCACTCTCACGCAAGGGCGGATCGAACAGATGATCCGCAAGGGTCAGATTCGGATTGATGGCGTGCGCGCCAAAAAGGCGGGCGACCGCCTTAGCCCGGGTGCCGAAGTGACTGCGCCACAGGAAATCGTCATCCCAGAGAAGAAGGATGACGGGGTCGTCCGCATGCGGCTGAGCCCTGAGGATGAGCGTTGGCTGCGCGATATGGTCATCCATGAGGATGAGGATGTCATCGTCCTTAACAAGCCACCCGGCATTGCCGTCCAGGGCGGTACAGGCATGACCAAGCATCTCGATAAGATGATGGAGATTTTTGCCATGGATGAACATGGCAAACCAAAACTCTGCCACCGCTTGGACAAGGATACCTCGGGTGTCTTGATTTTTGGTCGTAACCCTGCAGCTACCGCCAAATTGTCAAAAGCCTTTGCAGGTCGCAAAACCACAAAAGTCTATTGGGCCATCTGCTTGGGTACGCCCCATCCGCTTTCGGGCGAAGTGCGCGGTTGGATGATCAAAGCCGGCAGTGCCAAGAACCCGGATAATGAGTTGATGCGGCGCGCAGCGCACGGCGAACCAAACGCGGTGTTCGCTATCACCGATTATCACGTCATCTCGAACGCTGGCACCAAAGCGTCTTGGGTGGCGCTGAAGCCTATAACCGGACGCACCCACCAATTGCGCTTCCACATGGCAGAAATGGGCTATGCCATCGCTGGTGACCCAAAATATGTGTGTGACCGCGAGCCTATTGGCGGCTTGAGTGAGCAATTGCACCTGCATGCTCGCGCCATCCGCATCCCCCACCCAAAGGGCGGGATATTGAGCGTTACCGCTGACCTGCCACCCCATATGCTGAAGGCGTTTGATACACTTGGCTTCCAACAGTTTGAAGGTCGCGACCCGTTTGAACATTTCCGGGTAGATGCTTGACCTTTCGTTTCGCAGTCTTCGATATTGACGGTACCTTGGTCGACAGCCGGGCAATCATCACCGCTTGTATGGACAGGGCCTTTATGGGTGCCGGGCTCGCGCCTCCAGGTTTTGAACGGACTAGGCGGGTCATTGGCCTGTCATTGGGGCCAGGCCTAGCCTATCTCGCCCCAGATGCCGACGACGCGCTGCGTCAGTCGATACTAGAGAGCTATCGCGCTGCCTTTTTCGAGATGCGCCAAGACCCAGCCTTTCAATCACCCGCCTATGACGGAGCGGAGGCGCTGTTGCGCAGCCTGCTGGCAGACAATTGGGTATTGGGCATCGCGACGGGCAAGTCTCGCCGCGGGCTTGATGCCATGCTGGAGCAGCACGCTTGGGGTGATCTCTTCCAAGCCCATTTCTGTGCCGATGACGGGCCGGGTAAACCCCATCCCCATATGGTGCTAGAGAATATGCGCGTCGTTGGTGCCAAGCCTGACCAGACCTTGGTAATCGGCGACAGCGAGCATGATATGGCTATGGCCGTTGCCGCTGGCACAACGGCTATCGGCGTATCCTGGGGCTTTGGCACGACCGAAGAAATGTTGGCTGCAGGCGCAGCGCGCGTCACCCATCGGATGCCTGAGTTGGCGCAGGCGCTAACAGAGCACAAAACGCGCGCTTAAGTGCGCTTCATCAGGTCACGCAGGGCCTCAACTTCACCCCGTAATGCTCTCATTTCATGGAGTAAGGCCTCCTCGCGTGCTTGCGCTGTCAGCGCTGCGGAGGCAACCACATCTTGAGCTTCATCCTGCATCGCCCCAACCACAACCCCGATGAACAAGTTCAACACCACAAAGGCGCTGAACAGGATAAATGGTAAGAAGAATAACATGGCATAGGGATGGTTCTCCAACACGGGTTTCACGATCTCGCCAGACCAGCCGTCCAAGGTCATGAGTTGGAATAGAGTGTAGAGGCTGCGCCCAAGGTCTCCAAAGGCTTCTGGCTCCGTTGCTGAGAACAATTTGGTCGCCATCACGCCGCTGACATAAAAAACCAAAGTCAGAAGAACAATGATGGATCCCATGCCAGGCAAAGCGGACAGCATCGCCCCCACCACACGCTTTAAGCTCGGGATGATGGTGATTAGGCGCAACACACGCAAGACCCTCAGCGCTCGCAACACGCTCAACGGTCCTGATGCTGGCACGAGCGCGATCGCAATGATGGTGAAATCAAACAAATTCCAACCAGACTTGAAGAAGCTCTGCCGATAGACAACAAGCTTCAACCCCAGCTCTGCCACAAAAATGGTAAGCAAGGTCTTATCAAGCCCCGTCAGGAGTGGTCCCCACTTCGCCATGATCGCCGGTGAAGTTTCCATCCCCAAGATCACTGCATTGACCAAAATTAGAGCTGTAATCACCCACTCGAACGCGCGAGATTCAAGGGTTTTTTGAATTTTGACAAGCATTGGGAGGTTCCTTAAGCGCTCGCTTTGGCGTGAACGCTCGGCTGCGGTCAAGGCTTAGTGCGTTCAGGAAATTGTGATCAGGCGCGCGCGAAACCCCTCCTCTGTCGCTGCTTGCTGGTCAGTCGATACCAAACGCAGTATGGGACCGACCATGACTCCCCCAAATTTGCCCCGCCGCTTCTACAAGACTGTCGATATTGCCCCGGTCGAAACCGGCTTTGCTGTGCGCCTAGATCGGGCAACGCCAAAGACCCCCGCGAAAAAGCCGCTCGTCTTGCCAACCCAAGCCGCTGCCGAACTGGTTGCGGCCGAATGGGACGCGCAGATCGAAACCATCGATCCTTTCGCCATGCCAATCACCCGACTGGTCAATGTAGCATTGGACCGGGCGGCAGAGACCCGCGCGGCCATGGTCGGCGAGATCGTCAAATATGCGGCGACAGACCTTGTGTGTTATCGGGCAACAACGCCTGCTAGCTTGGTTGCTGCTCAAGCCGCGGCTTGGGACCCCTTACTTGCCTGGGCAGAAACGCACTTGGGCGTTCAGCTTGTCACCACCGCGCAGGCGTTGGCCATTGATCAACCTGAAGAGTCGCTCGCTCGCATTGAAGCCGCTGCCCACGCACTCGACGATCTGCGCTTGACGGCGTTGGCCTTTGCCAACGGGCTCGCAGGCTCTGCCATCGTGGCACTTGCCCTCATCCACCGCCACATTGACGGCGAAACAGCCTTTCGCGCCATACGCGTGGAAGAAGATTGGCAGGCCGAACGCTGGGGCCGCGACCCCGATGAAGAAAAGATCGCCAACGCAAGGCGCGTTGACCTGATCGCGGCGGAGCGATTGGTTTCGGCACTCGACTAACCCTCACCCCGTCCCCAAAAATACCTCGGGATCGACCTGATCGAACAGATGCAGTGCCAAGCGGGCTGCAAGGCCGCGTGGACTGGAGAGTGTTGGGTCGGCGTCCACCAACACACGCGCATCGCGCTGGGCGATGGCCAATAGGTCTGAGTGGAGGGCAGCGTCTGCCAGCTTAAAGGCCGGGATTCCGGATTGACGTAGACCCAAAAGGTCTCCGCCGCCGCGCAGCTTGAAATCTTCTTCGGCAATGGCAAAGCCATCTTCGGTCTCGCGCAATTTCGCAATGCGCCGTGCGCCCATCTCACTCAACGGATTGGCATAGAGCAGCAAACAATGGCCAGGCTTACCGCCCCGCCCTACTCGTCCCCGAAGCTGGTGCAATTGGGCGAGGCCAAAGCGCTCGGCATGCTCTATCACCATCACGCTGGCTTCGGGCACATCGACGCCGACTTCGATTACAGTGGTGGCGACCAGAATCTTCGCAGCCCCAGAGCGGAAGTCCTCCATCGCCTCGTCCTTATCCTTGGATGACATCCGGCCATGGATCAGGCGTACACTGTCGCCAAACATGGCTTGCAGATCCTGAAAGCGGTCGCTGGCAGCTGATACGTCTAATTTGTCACTCTCTTCCACGAGTGGGCAGACCCAGAACACTCGGTCGTCTTTCTCAATCGCGCGGCGGGCGGCTTCGGCCACTTCGTCCAATCGGTCGAGCGACATGGCGATTGTTTTGATCGGCGCGCGTCCCGGCGGCTTTTCGTCTAGCCGGCTGACATCAAGGTCGCCATAAACGGCCATGGCAAGGGTACGGGGGATTGGCGTCGCACTCATGGCCAGTACGTGGGGGGCAAAGCCTTTGTCGATCAGGCGCCTCCGGTCAGCGACGCCAAAACGGTGCTGCTCATCGACCACCACCAGCCCCAATTGCTGAAACACGACGCCTTGTTGAAACAGAGCATGCGTGCCGCACACCGCATGAATCTCCCCATTGGCGAGGCCCTCCAGCACCATGCGCTTATGGCTGGTCTTGTCCTTGCCGGTCAGCACTTCAAGGCGCAGGCCGATCTTCGCCATCAAGGGGGCGAGGCCAGCATAATGCTGGCGAGCAAGGATTTCTGTAGGTGCCATCAAGGCTGATTGCATCTGGGCTTCTGCCGCGCGCGCCATCGACCACGCTGCAACCAAAGTCTTGCCCGCGCCAACATCGCCTTGCAGCAGGCGCAACATCGGCGTTGAGGCTGCCATGTCAGTACCGATTTCGGCAAAAGCGCGGGTTTGCGCGCCAGTCGGCTGATAGGGGAGCGCGGCTAATAGAGCGTCTGTATAAATTCCTGTGCCGTGGATGGCGCGGCCGGGCGTGCGCCGCCGTGCGGCACCCGACAGTTGCAGGGCAATTTGGCGGGCGAAAAGCTCATCATAAGCCAGCCTGCGTCGCGCAGGCGTGCTGGGCAGGATCTCATCCTCTCCATCAGGGGCATGGGCGCGCACAAGGGCCGCGCCAAAGCTCTCCCACCCTTCGCGTGCCACAAGGGCAGGATCGGCCCATTCGGTAAGCCCCTCAGCCTTATGCGCCGCGGCGCCACAAATCTTCGCCAGTGTGCGATGGGACAGGCCCGCCACGCTGCGATAAATCGGTTCAAACACGACGCCCAGATCGGGATCGTCTAGATTAAGGATACGCGATGGATGGATCATCTGCCGCTCGCCATAGCGTTCGCTGATTTCGCCAGAAACCACGCGGATCGCCCCTTCGGGCAAACGCTCGGTCAAATAGCGTGGGTTCGGCTTGAAGAAGAGAAGCGATAAGAAGCCAGTGTCATCCGACACTTGGATTTTATAGGGCCGGCCCATGCCACCGGGCTGATGGCGCTCTACCATCACCTCTAGCGTACATAAGCGCCCAAGCTCTGCTTCATGGATCTTTGGGCGATAGCGTCGGTCCACCAAGCCAGTCGGCAAGTGAAAAGCGAGGTCGCGCACCGTCTCACCGCCAGCAGCTTTGGCCGCCAAAGGCGCAATCTTAGGGCCGACCCCGGGTAGGGTTGTCAAAGGCGCAAAAAGGGCAAACAGGCTTTCAGGACGCATGATGCCCTATGTTTAGCCGAGCTTGGCCCGCCGCGTCACGCGCCACTTTTAGCTTTCATCACCCGGATCAAACCTTCTTGCGCAACGCTGGCCACCAAGCGCCCGTCACGGGTGAAGATTTTGCCCCGGTTCATGCCGCGTCCACGCCCGGCCCACGGGCTGTCGGTGCAATAGAGCAGCCATTCATCGGCGCGGAAATCATCGTGAATCCAAACCGCATGATCAAGGCTCGCCGTCATCAACTCACCCCGCATCCAGCTCAGACCATGCGGACGCGCACAGGTGCCCAGAAGCTGCATATCGGTTGCATAGGCCAGCACGGCGCGGTGAATCTGCGGGTCATCGCCCATGGGTGCCACGGCGCGGAACCAAGAATTCTGGATCGGCGGCAACTTGTCCGCTTTCAACCAAGCGGCTGCATCAAGTGAGCGAAACTCAATCGGGCGCGGCGTCAAGAAGAAAGGGCGGAATTTCTCCGGCACCAGATCAATCGACTTCTGCCGCCATTCCAACTCAGACGGCAGCGAGTCTGGGTCTGGCATGTCCGGCATCTTATCTTGGTGGCTTAGACCCTGCTCCAGCTTGTGGAAGGAAGCTGCCATATTCAAAATAGGCACGCCCTGCTGCTGGGCAATGACGCGACGGGTCGAGAAACTGCCGCCATCATAGTCGCGCACGACGCGGTAAACGACGGGGAAGTCTTCATTGCCGGGCCGCATGAAATAAGCGTGCAGCGAATGGGGCAAGCGATCGGTATCGGTCGATTTACACGCCGCCATCAAAGCTTGGGCAATGACTTGTCCACCAAACACCCGACCTCGGCCGCCATCCTTGCGCGCGCCGCGATAGAGGTCGGTGTCGAGCGTCTCGACGTCCAACAAAGTGGTAAGGCCATGGATCAATTCGTCGGGGGAGGTGTGTTGCTCAGTCATGCAGTCCAGTTAGGACAATTGCGCCCGCGGGGGAAGTTCGCAGGTGCAGGAGATTGGGTATTTGTGTGGTTCAGCGGTAAAGCGCCCTACAACTTCTCCCGTCGCAGGGCGCGCCAAGCCTCTAGCTTCTCCACAATCCGCCCCTCTGCTCCATTCTCAGTTGGCTGATAGAGGTCCTGTGGCCCCATTCGGTCTGGGAAGCCGGACAGGCCTGAAATGCCGCCGGGTGCATCGGGATCATAGACATAGCCCGCCCCATAGCCCTGTTCTTTCATCAGCGAGGTGGGGGCATTGAGGAACCGCGCGGGTGGGGGTTCGGAGCCTGTTTGGGCCGCCAAGCCTTGGGCCTTCTTAAAGGCCACATAGGCGGCATTGGATTTAGGCGCGCAGGCCAGATGCAAAGTCGCCTGCGCCAGTGCCAACTCCCCCTCGGGCGAGCCTAAAAACTCAAACGCGTCACGGGCGGCGATTGTAACGCGCAGCGCCGTTGGGTCAGCCAGACCAATATCCTCGCTCGCCATGCGTACCAAGCGGCGAGCAATGAAAAGCGGGTTCTCGCCACCGTGCAGCATGCGCGCCAGCCAATAGAGCGCTGCATCGGGGTCGCTTGCACGCACCGACTTATGCAGGGCCGAGATCAGATTATAATGCTCATCCTTATTCTTGTCATAGGCGGGTGCGCGGCGCTGCAAGAATTGGCTAAGGCCTGCACGGTCAAGGGGCTGGTCAAAAGCTGCTTGAAACACCTCTTCCAACAGGGTGAGGAAATGGCGGCCATCGCCATCGGCAAAGTCCATCAGCGTCTGGCGTGCCTGTGCGTCTAAGGGCGCAGGGCGGCCATAATGGGCCTCGGCACGGGTTAGCAGCGTCTCTAGCCCCTCATCCTCAAGTCGCTTGAGGACGAAGACGCGCGCACGCGACAGAAGTGCGCCGTTTATCTCAAAGCTCGGGTTCTCAGTCGTTGCCCCCACCAAAGTGACGGTGCCGGCCTCGACATAGGGCAGAAAACCATCTTGCTGCGCGCGGTTAAAGCGATGGATTTCGTCAACGAATAACAGGGTGCCGCGCCCCGTGGTGCGTAATTGGGCTGCGGCCTCAAATGCTTTGCGCAGATCGGCAACGCCTGAGAACACCGCCGAAATGGAGGTAAAGGCTAAATCAGACGCATCGGCCAGCAATCGGGCAAGGCTGGTTTTGCCCACGCCGGGCGGGCCCCACAGGATCATGCTGGACAGCCGCTTTTGCGCGACCATGCGGCCAATGGCCCCGTCAAGGGCCAAGAGATGATCTTGCCCGACTATATCGGCAAGGCTGGTTGGGCGCAGCACGTCGGCCAAGGGTCGGCTTAGGTCTGCTTCCAGTCCCGAGGCCGCAAACAAATCGCTCACAAGAACAGCACCGCCGTGATTTGCTGATCCCCACGTTGGATCGTGACTTTGCCCCGCTGGCCACCGCTGAGACGGCCTGCAAGATCTTGCGAGGACTGGATCGGCTCATCATTGATTTGCAAGATGATATCGCCCGGGCGAAGGCCAGCGCGGGCCCCTTCCCGCGCGCCATCGACGGCCGTGACGATTGCGCCGCGCGTGAACGGATCCACCCCCTGCTCTTCCGCCAAGGCTGGATTGATCGTGGCGATACTCACGCCATCAAAGCTGTGCCGTCCCGCCAGTACGCGCGGCGTCTGTGCCTCACCCGGAGGCGCCGAGAGCTTACCGCGACTGGTGCGAACTTGGCCTTGGCGTTGGAAGGTAAACTCAACCGATTCACCGGGCTTGCGGGTCGCGGCTTGATACTTCAAACCAGAATCGTCGGCCACGGGCGCGCCAGCAAAGGCAGTGATCACATCGCCGCGTCGTAGGCCTGCTTCGGCACCGGCAGAGCCTGGATAGACATCCGTCACCAAAATACCGCCCGGACGGCTGAGGCCTAGGGAGCGGGCCACTTCTGCGTCGACATTCTGGCCTTTAATGCCCGTCCAAGCGCGAATGACTTTACCGTCGGTGACGGCCCCATCGACCACGCGCTTGACCATCTCGGCGGGAATAGCAAAGCCAACGCCTGCCGAGGTGCCAGAGCGGGAAAAGATCGCGGTATTCACGCCGACCAGATCGCCATTCATATCCACCAGCGCCCCGCCGGAATTGCCGGGATTGATTGAAGCATCGGTCTGGATGAAGAAGCTATAGTCGGTAATGCCCACGTCCGTGCGGGCTAGGGCAGAGATGATCCCGCCCGTGACGGTCTGACCCACGCCAAACGGATTACCAATCGCCAGAACTTGATCACCCACTTGCGCGTTTGAGGTGTCGGCGAAGCGAAGCGCAGTCAAGCGCTCGCCCTTGGTGTCGATGCGAAGCACCGCCAAATCGGTGCGCGGGTCTGTCAGAACGATTTTGGCCGGAAACTCCCGCCGGTCACCCAGCACAACAACCAATTCAGTGGCACCATCAACCACGTGATTATTGGTGACGATGATCCCATCATCGCGCACCACAACGCCAGAGCCTTGGCTTTGGCTGGCGCGGTCTGGCATGCGGAAAGCGCCGCCAAAGAAATCAACCGCCACCCGGCCGCGCTGAATTGAGCGTGCGTAGACATTGACTACCGCCGACGACGAACGCCGCACGATGGGTGCGTAGGAGGAAATCGCGTCAGACTTGGTGGCAGGGACCACTCGCGGCTGGGCTGGTGTGCTGGTTAGGGTGCTAGGGGCTACCGCGGCTGGTTTTTGGCCCGTAGTGACTTGGGCGATCAAGGGCACACCGGTGACGAGGCCCGCGCCCAACGCAGAAGCGGCGATCAATTTCAACATGCCGACCCGGCCTCCATTGGATGTCTGTTTGTTCATGGCTTCTATGAAGGCACCCTTCCTATGAACCGCAAGTGGCTCAATTGTGACAAATCAGTCAGACAAGGCAATGTTCAGCCTTTTCGTTACAGGACGCAATCCCGCCATTGACCCGGTGCCAGTTCGCCTAAAGCCCACTCCCCAATCTGAACTCGTACTAGGCGCAGCGTCGGGTAGCCAATTGCAGCGGTCATACGCCGGACTTGGCGGTTGCGGCCTTCTCGGATGGTCAGGCTGATCCAGCAATCGGGAATGCTCTTGCGCACACGAATTGGCGGATTGCGCGGCCATAGGCCCGGATCATCAAGGCGGGCGACTTCAGCAGGCCGCGTCATGCCATCATTCAACATCACCCCTTTGGCAAGGCCTTCGAGCGCCTCATCTGTTGGGATGCCCTCCACCTGCACGAAATAGGTCTTGGGCAGCTTGAACTGGGGGTCTGAAATCCTTGCTTGTAGCTTGCCGTCATCGGTCAAGAGCAACAAGCCCTCACTATCCCGGTCGAGTCGGCCAGCGGGATAGACGCGCGGCACCTCGACAAAATCCGCCAAAGTCTGCCGCCCCTCCCCGCCCGAGAACTGGCAGAGGACGTCATAGGGTTTGTTGAACAGGATGAGGCGGGGCATGGGGGGCTTATAGGGTGGGTTTGCGGGAACGGCAAAGGAGAGCCCTAAAAACAAAAAAGCCGCCCCAGAGGAGCGGCCTTTTAATTCGATCAGAGCACTAAAGCTTATTCGTCGCCAGCAACTGGGCCAGAGTCTTTGCCCTTGGCGCTGACGTCGCGGTCGACAAACTCGATCACGGCGACGGCTGCATTGTCACCATGGCGGAAGCCCGCTTTCATGATGCGCAGATAGCCACCAGCGCGGTCAGCATAGCGTGGGCCGATGACGTCAAACAGCTTCTTGGTTTGGGTCTCGTCGCGCATGCGCGAAGCAACCAAACGACGCGAAGCCAAGTCACCCTTTTTAGCCAAAGTGATCAAGCGCTCCAAAACTGGGCGCAATTCCTTTGCCTTTGGCAAGGTGGTCACGATTTGCTCGTGCTTCACCAAGCTGGCAGCCATGTTGGCGAACATGGCAGTGCGGTGTTCATGTGTCCGGTTCAGTTTCCGGTGTCCGTGACCGTGGCGCATTTCTATTTCTCCATCTGGCGACGTCTCGCGACGTTGCGTCTTGATTACATTTGGTCTTCGAACTTCTTAGCGAGTTCGTCGATGTTTTCAGGGGGCCAGTTTGGCGCTTCCATGCCCAAATGAAGACCCATTTGTGCGAGGACTTCCTTGATCTCGTTCAAGGACTTGCGGCCGAAGTTTGGCGTGCGCAACATTTCTGCTTCGGTCTTCTGGATCAGATCGCCGATATAGATGATGTTGTCGTTCTTCAAGCAGTTTGCCGAACGCACCGACAATTCCAACTCTTCCACACGCTTCAACAAAGCTGGGTTGAATGGCAATTCTGGGCGGGTTTCTTCGACTTTCTTCGTCTTGGCTTCTTCGAAGTTGATGAAGACGTCCAATTGGTCCTGAATGATGCGCGCTGCATAGGCAATCGCGTCTTCAGGCGTCATGGCACCGTTGGTTTCAACTTCCATGACCAGACGGTCATAATCGAGAACTTGGCCTTCGCGGGTGTTTTCCACCTTGTAGGCAACGCGCTTCACTGGGCTATAGAGCGCGTCAACCGCGATCAAGCCGATTGGCGCATCTTCAGGACGGTTTGCATCCGCCGTCACATAGCCCTTGCCGTTTTCAACAGTGAATTCCATGCGGATTTCAGCACCGTCGTCCAGCGTGCAAAGAACCTGCTCTGGGTTCAGGATTTCGATGTCGCTACCGGCTTGGATTTCGCCAGCGGTCACTTCACCTGGGCCTTGCGCGCGCAAGGTCATGCGCTTTGGGCCGTCTGCATGCATGACCAAAGCCACGCCTTTGATGTTCAACACGATGTCGGTCACGTCTTCACGCACACCAGCAATCGAGGAAAACTCGTGGACAACACCGTCGATCTGCACCGAAGTAATGGCCGAGCCGCGCAGAGACGACAAAAGCACGCGGCGAAGCGCGTTACCCAAAGTCATCCCAAACCCGCGCTCTAATGGCTCTGCGATCAGCTTTGCTTTACGCGCTGGATCGAAACCATGTTCAATGACCGTCTTATCTGGGCGGATCAACAGCTTCCAATTTTTTTCGAGCACCATGTAATCCTCTATATAGTCGGGGGCGAAACTTGTTTCGCCAAGTCAATAGTCAACCGAATGCGGGCCCGCGTGGGCCCGCTGAAACCGCGCGATTAAACGCGACGGCGCTTCGGTGGACGGCAGCCGTTGTGCGGGATCGGGGTCACATCACGGATCGAGCTGATGATGAAACCAACCGACTGCAAGGCGCGCAGCGCGCTCTCGCGACCAGAACCTGGGCCGGACACATTGACTTCGAGGTTACGGACACCGTGCTCAGCCGCTTTGCGGCCAGCGTCTTCTGCTGCTACCTGAGCAGCATAAGGGGTGGATTTGCGAGAGCCCTTAAAGCCCATCATGCCAGAGGACGACCAAGAGATTGCATTGCCCTGAGGGTCAGCGATGGTGATCATCGTGTTGTTGAAGCTAGAGTTCACATGAGCCACCGCATTTGCGATGTTCTTGCGCTCTTTACGACGGACGCGGGTGGTATCTTTTGCCATTGTGTCGGTTCCAGACGAAAGCCAGCGGGCTCACGCCCGTTGGGGAAAAATAAATTAGCGCTTGACCTGCTTCTTGCCGGCGATCGGCTTAGCAGGGCCCTTGCGGGTGCGAGCGTTGGTGTGAGTACGTTGGCCACGAACAGGCAAGCCGCGACGATGGCGAAGGCCACGATAGCAACCAAGGTCCATCAAGCGCTTCACGTTCATCGAAACTTCGCGACGCAGGTCGCCTTCGACAACATATTCACGGTCAATGGTTTCGCGGATCTGGAGGACTTCGGCGTCCGTCAATTGGTTCACACGACGCTCTGCCGCGATTCCCACTTTTTCACAGATCTCTTGAGCTTTGGCAGCGCCAACGCCATGAATGTATTGCAGCGCGATCAATACGCGCTTGTTCGTCGGTATGTTGACGCCAGCTATCCGGGCCACTTTGTCTCTCCATTCACAGCCCCACCCCCTTGCGGAGGATCTGCGCCGTGCGGTCAATCTATTGTTTTAAGGCCTGTTTTTCAAGGAACAGACCAGGATTTGCGCAAAACGACGCAAAACCAACCAGCCGGTTATCCCGGTCGGTTGGCTTGCGTCCTTTAACGGAAGAGGGCTTGTTAATGCGATGCCACAGGTAAGTCAACGCTTCGCGCTGAAATCTGCCCCAGCTTTACAGCCCAGCCAGCGCTGTATCGATGGCGGAAGCCACAGCATCCATACTGGCCATGCCGTCGACTTCGCGCAACGCGCCCCGGTCGCCATAGAACGGCAAAAGCGGCGCGGTTTGGGTGTTATAGGCTGACAAGCGCTTAACAAAGGTCTCTGGATTGTCGTCAGAGCGGCCTTGATCTTCAAAGCGCTTGGTAATGCGCGCCAAGAGCTCTTCATCATCGACCACCAAGCGGATAACCAGATCAATCCGCTGACCGCGCGACGCTAACAAACCATCTAGGGCTACGGCCTGCGCGATCGTGCGCGGGAAGCCGTCATAGATAAAGCCTGCGACACCGGGGTTCTTGGTGATCTGTTCATCAATCAGTTCAATGACGATTTCATCGGAAACGAGCGCGCCTGAATCCATAACGGCGGCCACGCGCTGACCTAATTCAGAACCCGATGCACGGGCAGCGCGCAGCATGTCTCCGGTCGAAAGCTGGACAAAACCCCGACCTTCGACCAAGCGCTTTGCTTGTGTGCCCTTCCCCGCCCCAGGGGGGCCGAACATGATCAAATTCATCATCTTAGTTTCCCCCTTTAGGATCGAGCTTAGGCTTTAGAACTTACCGTCCACGCCCTTTTAGCTTAGACCTTTTGATCATACCCTCATACTGGTGTGCCAGCATATGAGATTGGATTTGCGCCACCGTATCAATTGTCACGGAGACGACAATGAGCAACGAAGTCCCACCCAGATAAAATTGCATGCCGAACTGCGAGCTAACAATTTCAGGGACGAGACAGACAATCACAAGATAGATCGCTCCGATCAAGGTCAAGCGGCTCATCACCATATCCAAGTAATCGGCTGTTTTCGCGCCGGGCCGAATCCCCGGCAAGAAGCCACCTTGCTTGCGCAAATTGTCTGCCGTCTCCTCGGTATTGAAGACAACCGATGTGTAGAAGAAGCAGAAAAACAAGATCAGCAAGCCAAACAACACGATGAACATCGGCTGTCCGTGCGACAGAAGCCCAGCGGTGGTTCTAATCCCCTCTTGCAAGACGACCCGCCAGTCCGGCGCATTTTCTGGCAACTGGCCGCTTGCCAAGAAACCGGCAGCAGTGGCGGGCAACAACAACAGAGATGACGCAAAGATCGGAGGGATCACGCCGGCAGTATTGATCTTGAGTGGCAAGAAGGACTGCTCACCCGTCGTCATTTTGTTGCCGACCTGGCGCTTAGGATATTGGACCACGATACGGCGCTGCGAGCGCTCGACAAACACGATCAAGACAATGGCCGCGGTTAAAATCACCACGAGAGCCAGGATAGCAAAGCCCGAGATTGAGCCTTCCTGGGCCAATGTCAAAGCCCGGAAGATAGCCTTTGGCACTTCTGCCACAATACCTGCGAAAATGATCAAGGAGACGCCATTACCGATACCACGAGCGGTAATTTGCTCACCAATCCACATCAAAAGCATCGTCCCACCGGTCAAGGTGATGACGGTTGAGGCGATAAACATCGGACCCGGGTCAATCACAACGCCGGGCGAGCTCGCCAAACCGTTCGCAATGGTCAAGGACTGGGCAACGGCCAAAACAACGGTCAGATAACGCGTGTATTGAGTGAGTTGCGCGCGCCCCGATTCACCTTCCTTTTTCAGCTGCTCCAATCGACCTGGGAAGGACGAGAGCAATTGGATGATGATAGAGGCGGAAATATATGGCATCACGTTAAGGGCAAAGACTGCCAAGCGTTCCACCGCACCACCGGAGAACATGTTGGCCATGCCCAAAATGCCCTGCTGCGCTTGCGAGAAGGCGCGGGCAAATGCTTCTATGTCAATCCCGGGGATCGGAATAAAGGTCCCGAGGCGGTAACAGATCAAAGCGATAACGGTGAAAATAATCCGCGCATGCAGATCTTTGGCCTTCGCAAAGGAAGCGAAGTTCAAATTACGGGCAAGTTGCTCGGCTGCTGAAGCCATGGAACGTGGTGCCTTCCAAAAATGAAAAGCGCGCCTAAGCGGAAATCCGCCTGGCGCGCCAAAAAGAGGTACGCAACCCCCATATCGGGGATTGCGCATCAGACCTCAAGGGCTCAGGCTGCTTGCTTCTCAGCTTTGACCTTGCCGGTTAGGGTGATTTTGCCACCAGCTGCTTCAATTGCTGCGATTGCAGCCGCTGACGCGCCGGTCACGATGAGTTCAACTTTACCGCCGATCTCACCCTTGTTCAGGATCCGCACGCCATCGCGAACGCGACGCACCAACCCAGAAGCAACCAAAGCCGCTTCATCGATTGGCTTACCAGCATCCAAGCGCCCTGCTGCGATCGCCTTGGCCAGAAGGCCCAAGTTCACCCAAGCATGGTCCTTGGTGCAGCGGGCGTTAAAGCCACGCTTTGGTACGCGCATGTGGATTGGCATTTGACCGCCTTCGAAGCCATTGATCGAAACGCCGCGACGCGACTTTTGACCTTTGACACCGCGACCGGAGGTCTTGCCTTTACCCGAACCAACACCGCGACCAACCCGCATGCGGGCCTTGGTTGCGCCTTCGTTGTCGGACAATTCATTCAGTTTCATGGTGTTCCTAAAGCACGCTTACGCGCGCTCCTCCACGACTTGAACCAAATGCGCAACCTTGGCGATCATCCCACGAACAGCAGGAGTATCTTCAAGTTCACGAACCTTGTTCATTTTGTTCAGGCCAAGCCCGACCAGGGTTTCCCGCTGGTCGAAGCGACGACGAATGGGCGAACCCGTTTGTTTAACAACAACAACAGCCACGATTAGCCCTCCGAGCCTTCGACGCCGCTGGCACCGTCTTTACGACGAACCAGAACGTCAGCGACCTTCAAGTTGCGCTTATTGGCGACCTGACGGGGCGAAATTTGCTCGCCCAAAGCGTCAAATGTTGCGCGCACCATGTTGTAAGGATTGGACGAACCCAAAGACTTGGAAACCACGTCTTTAATGCCCAACACTTCAAACACAGCCCGCATTGGACCACCAGCGATCAAGCCGGTCCCTGGAGGGGCCGAGCGGACGATCACTTTACCAGCACCCCAACGCCCAGCGGCATTGTGATGCAAGGTGCGGCCTTCGCGCAGCGGGATACGCTGCATACGGCGCTTAGCTTCTTCGGTTGCCTTACGGATTGCTTCAGGAACTTCGCGGGCTTTGCCCTTGCCGAACCCTGCACGACCCTTTTCGTCACCGACGACGACCAGAGCGGCAAAACCAAAGTTCTTACCACCCTTCACAACCTTCGCGACGCGGTTAATCGCGACGAGACGGTCTACGAATTCGCTATCGCGCTCTTCGTTCTTTTGTTCACGTTCCGGCCTGCGAGCCATCAGATCTACTCCTTAGAACTCAAGGCCGGCTTCACGCGCGGCGTCGGCGAGCGCTTTGACGCGCCCATGATACAAATAACCACCACGGTCGAAAACCACTTGCTTTACGCCCTTTTCAATGGCGCGCTCAGCCAGCAATTTACCAACGGCGACTGCATCGTCCAGCTTTTGGCCTTCAGCGGCACGCAAAGCGGCCTCCAAGGAAGAAGCCGAAACCAGCGTAACACCCTTGGCGTCGTCGATGATTTGTGCGGAAATATTTTTGGACGAGCGATGAACCGAAAGCCGCAAACGGCCGTTGGCCAAAGCCCGAAGACGGGAGCGCGTACGAAGTGTGCGCTTGGTCTTTAATGCTAATGAAGATGGCATTATTTCTTCTTGCCTTCCTTGCGACGGACGGTTTCACCAGCATAACGGACACCTTTGCCCTTGTAGGGCTCGGGCGGACGATACTTGCGAATTTCCGAGCAAATTTGACCCAGCTCTTGCTTGTCTTTGCCGGTGATTTTGATTTCGGTTGGCTTAGGCACCGCAAACGTCACACCAGCTGGTGCTTTGTAGACGATTGGGTGTGAATAGCCGAGCGACAATTCAAGATCTTTGCCCGCCAACGCAGCACGATAGCCGACGCCGACGAGTTCGAGCGTACGCTCAAAGCCCTTGGTGACGCCTTCAACCATGTTTGCGATCATCGAGCGCGACATGCCCCACAAGGAGCGAGCCAGTTTCGAGTCATTCTTAGGGGTTACCACGATGACGCCGCCTTCAATGACAACCGAGACTTGCTCGTGCACCTTGAAGGACAATTCGCCTTGTGGGCCTTTTGCTTTGATGATGTCGCCGTCGATTGTGACGGTGGCACCAGCCAAAGCGACAGGTTGTTTGCCGATACGTGACATTCTCGGCTCCCTTAGTAGACGTGCGCGAGGATCTCGCCGCCGACGTTATTAGCCCGAGCAGCCGCATCCGACATCACGCCCTTAGGCGTGGAGAGGATGGCGATACCCAGACCGTTACGCACGAGCGGAAGGTCCTTCACAGAGGAATAAACACGACGGCCAGGCTTCGAAATGCGCTTGATCGTATCGATCACGGGCGCACCGTCGAAATACTTAAGTTGGATTTCCAACTCAATCTTGCCGTTGATTTCGATATCCCCATAACCACGGATGTAACCTTCGCCGACGAGAACATCGAGGACGCGGGCACGCAGTGTGGACTTTGGGGTGGTGACAGTCGAACGGTTCCGCATTTGAGCATTGCGGATCCGAGTGAGCATGTCGCCGACGGGATCGTTCACTTGCATGACAACCCTCCCTTACCAGCTAGCTTTTGTCATGCCGGGGATCATGCCAGCGGACGCAAGGTCACGCAGCGCAATCCGCGACATGCGGAGCTTACGATAGAAAGCGCGGGGACGACCTGTCACCTCGCAGCGATTGCGAACACGGTTTTCGGCCGAGTTGCGCGGAAGCTCCGCCAGCTTCAAACGAGCCGCAAAGCGTTCTTCTAGTGGCAGATTTTCATCGGTCGCGATTGCCTTGAGGCGCGCGCGCTTAGCCGAGAATTTCTTCACCAGAGCCTTACGGTGGTCATTGCGGTTGATAGCACTTTTCTTCGCCATGATATCAGTTCCGGAATGGGAAGTTGAACTCTGAAAGAAGGGCTTTCGCTTCTTCATTCGTGCGAGCCGTCGTACAGACGATGATGTCCATGCCCCAGATCTGGTCGACCTGATCATAGTTGATTTCAGGGAACACGAGGTGCTCCTTGAGGCCCATGGCGTAATTCCCACGGCCGTCAAACGACTTGCCGTTGAGACCGCGGAAATCCTTCACGCGCGGAAGCGCGATGGTGATCAGGCGGTCGAGGAATTCATACATGCGTTCTGCGCGCAAGGTAACTTTTGCGCCAACTGCCATGCCTTCACGAAGCTTGAAACCAGCGATCGACTTACGGGCTTTGGTGGTGACTGGCTTTTGGCCAGCAATCGCACTCAAAGCAGCCAAAGCCGACTGCATCTTCTTGCTGTCTGCAACGGATTCACCAACACCCATGTTGATCACGATCTTATCGAGACGTGGAATCTGCATGGAATTGGTATAGCTGAATTTCTCTTGCATCGCGGCGCGGATGCGCTCGTTATACTCGGTCTTCAGACGGGCTTGATAAGTTTGGGTCTCAGACATCGCCGATCACCTCCCCAGAACGCTTGGCAACACGGACTTTACGGCCGTCATCCAAGGTTTTGAAACCGACCCGGGTTGGCTTGCCATCCGTGGGGTCCATGTAAGCAACGTTGCTGATTTGAAGCGGAGCTTCAAACGAACGAATGCCAGCTTCTTGGGCTTGGGTCTGCTTCTGGTGCTTTTTGACCATGTTCACGCCCTGGACCACCAAACGGTTTTCCTTGGGGAGAACTTTGACCACTTCACCAGTCTTGCCCTTATCCTTGCCCGTCAGGACAACGACCTTGTCACCCTTTTTAAGTTTCGCAGCCATCCTAGAGCACCTCCGGAGCCAACGAAATGATCTTCATGTGGTTCTTAGCGCGGAGTTCGCGCGGAACCGGTCCAAAGATCCGGGTGCCAATAGGCTCATGCGAGTTATTCACGAGTACAGCTGCACTCCGGTCGAACCGGATGGTGGAGCCGTCTTTACGCTTGATGTCCTTTGCGACGCGAACGACAACGGCCTTACGGACGTCACCCTTCTTCACGCGGCCACGTGGAATTGCCTCTTTGATGGAGACAACAATCACGTCGCCGACGGACGCATAACGACGCTTCGAACCGCCAAGTACTTTAATGCACATGACGCGACGAGCCCCGGAATTGTCCGCGACATCCAGATTTGTTTGCATCTGAATCATATTCGATCCTCTTCTATTAGCCCGTATCGGACAGCACTAGCTGCCGACGCGACCAATCACTTCCCACCGCTTCAGTTTGGACTTAGGCGGGCATTCTTGGATCTGCACGACCTCACCCGTTTTGTACGCATTTGCGTCATCATGGGCATGGTAGCGCTTCGAGCGGCGCACCGTCTTTTTAAGGACTGGGTGAAGAAAGGTCCGTTCAACCTTCACGACGATGGACTTATCGCCTTTGTCGCTCACCACGACGCCCTGCATCATACGCTTTGGCATCGATTACTCCTTAAACAGCCGTTGCTGTGGTCTTCTCGCGCATCATCGTCTTGACGAGCGCGATGTCCTTGCGGACCTGGTTGATGCGATGGGTCTTTTCAAGTTGACCTGTCGCACGTTGGAAACGCAAGTTGAATTGCTCTTTTTTCAGCTTAAGCAGCTCTTCTTGCAATTGGTCGGGCGTCAAAGCCCGCGCGTTAGCGGCTTGCATAGTGGACGCTCCCTTACGCCAGACCGAAGTCGGCACGTGAAATGATCTTGCACGCGATTGGCAGCTTAGCAGCGCCTAAGCGCAACGCTTCTTCTGCAATCTCTTGTGCAACACCGTCGATTTCGAACATGATCCGACCAGGCTTAACCCGTGCGGCCCAAAATTCTGGTGAACCCTTGCCCTTACCCATCCGAACTTCGTTTGGCTTCTTGGACACGGGCACGTCTGGATAAATACGGATCCAGACTTTTCCTTGACGCTTCATTTGACGCGTGATGGCACGACGGCAAGCTTCGATCTGACGCGCGGTGACGCGCTCAGGTGCCAAAGCCTTCAAGCCATACATGCCGAACGACAGGGTAGCCCCGCCGGTCGCAGCACCATGGATGCGGCCTTTGAACTGCTTGCGGAAGCGGGTACGTTTAGGTGACAACATGTTTCAGTTCCTCCCTTACGCGCCAGCTTGAGCCGCGTCGCCACGACCACGGCCACGGCCACGGTTGTCACGATCGTTGCGATCATTGCGTGGACGACGATCTTCACGATCATTGTCGCGGCGGGGACGTGCGTCACCCACTTCAGCTGCACGCTTGTCTTGAGCCATTGGGTCGCGCTCAAAGATTTCGCCTTTGAAGACCCAGCATTTGATGCCGATGATGCCATAAGCCGTGGTGGCTTCTGCAACGCCATAATCAACGTCAGCCCGCAAAGTATGCAAAGGCACGCGGCCTTCACGATACCATTCGGTCCGTGCGATTTCAGCACCACCCAAACGACCAGCAACCGTGATGCGGATCCCGCCAGCGCCCATGCGCATGGAAGATTGCATCGCGCGCTTCATTGCACGGCGGAACGCCACGCGACGTTCGAGCTGTTGAGCAACGCTTTCAGCAACCAAGGTTGCATCCAGCTCTGGCTTGCGGATTTCGACCAAGTTCAAGAACACTTCCGCGTCATTTACGATCCCGGTCAGATCCTTGCGAAGTTTTTGAATGTCTTCGCCTTTTTTACCAATAACAATGCCTGGACGCGCGGTATAAACCGTCACGCGGCACTTTTTGTGTGGACGTTCGATCACGATCCGCGACACACCAGCTTGCTTCAGCTTCTTTTTCAAGAAGGCGCGAACCGCGATGTCTTCATGAAGAAGCTTCGCATATTCGCCCGTGTTGGCATACCAGCGGCTGTCCCACGTCCGGTTAATGCCCAGACGCATGCTGATTGGATTGACCTTCTGACCCATCAGGCCGCTCCTTCCATCTCACGCACAACGATGGTGATGTGCGAGAAGGGCTTTTCAATACGAGCGCCGCGACCGCGAGCCCGGGTGTTCATACGCTTCATAACCAGACCTTTGCCGACAAAGGCTTGGGCAACGACCAAAGCATCGATATCGAGGCCATGATTGTTCTCGGCGTTTGCGATGGCCGATTGCAGGCACTTGCGAACGTCGATGGCAATGCGCTTTGGCGAAAACTGAAGTTCAGCCAAGGCCTTGTCCACTTTCAAGCCACGAATGCTTTGCGCGACGAGGTTCAGCTTTTGACCGCTGGTCCGCAGGTTGCGGGCTTGGGCCAAAGCTTCCTTGTCGGACAAGGCGCGAGGGGTTTTTGCTTTTGACATGCGCCTACCTCCGCTTCGACTTCTTGTCCGCGCCGTGACCGAAATAGGTACGGGTTGGAGCGAATTCGCCGAACTTATGGCCAACCATTTCTTCCGAAACATTCACAGGCACAAACTTGTGACCATTGTGAACCTGGAAGGTCAGGCCAATGAACTGAGGCATGATGGTGGAGCGACGCGACCAAGTTTTGATCGCTTCACGACGAGGAGATTCCGTCGCCTTCTCCGCCTTGGCGAGGAGGTAACCGTCCACAAACGGACCTTTCCATACCGAACGAGGCATAGTCTTAAGCCTTCTTTTCGTGACGACGACGGATAATCAACCGGTCAGTCGTCGTGTTGCTGCGGGTTTTAGGACCGCGGGTTTTCTTACCCCAAGGGGTTACGGGGTGGCGACCGCCAGAGGTACGGCCTTCGCCGCCGCCATGTGGGTGGTCAACCGGGTTCATGGCAACACCACGAACCGAAGGACGAATGCCCAACCAACGCGAACGACCGGCCTTACCCGAGTTTTCGTTCATATTGTCTGGGTTAGAAACCGCACCAATGGTGGCGATGCAGTTATCTGGAACCATGCGCAACTCGCCCGAGGACAAGCGGATCTGAGCATAACCGGTGTCGCGGCCAACCAATTGGACGTAGCAACCAGCCGAACGTGCGATCTGAGCGCCCTTCAAAGGCTTCATTTCGACGTTGTGAATGATCGTGCCCACTGGGATCGACTTCAACAACATGGCGTTGCCTGGCTTCACGTCGACCTTTTCGCCGGCGACAATGCTGTCACCAACGGCAAGGCGCTGAGGAGCCACGATGTAGGACAGCTCACCATCTTCGTACTTGATCAGTGCGATGAAGGCGGTGCGGTTTGGATCATATTCCAAACGCTCAACCGTAGCTGGCATATCCCACTTACGACGCTTGAAGTCGATGATGCGATAGGTGCGCTTGTGACCACCGCCCGAACGGAACGAAGTCACGCGGCCGGTGTTGTTGCGACCACCCGTTTTGGTCAAGCCTTCGGTCAACGCTTTAACCGGCTTGCCCTTGTACAAGGACTTACGGTCAACGATCACCAGCTGGCGACGACCTTCAGAGGTCGGCTTGAATGTCTTGAGTGCCATTCCTTAGAGCCCCGTCGTCACATCAATCGTCTCGCCTTCGACCAGCGTGATGATTGCTTTCTTGAAGTCGTTCCGCTTGCCCATCACGCCCTTGAAGCGCTTGGTCTTGCCTTGAACGCGAATGGTGTTGACGGCTTTCACCTTCACCTTAAAGAGCGCTTCAACAGCTTCTTTAATGGCAGGCTTGGTTGCCGTCAGCGGCACCTGGAAGATCACTTGGTTCACTTCAGAGAGCAAAGTGCCCTTTTCCGTGATCCAAGGGGCCAGGATGGTATCGTAGTGGCGTTCGGAAAGTGCCATTATGCAGCCTCCCCTTTGCTTGCAAAGCGTGCCGAGATGGCTTCGATCGCATCACGCGACAAAACCAACTTATGGCGACGCAGGACGTCGTAAACATTGAGACCAGCAGCTGGCAAAACATCCACGTTTGGAACGTTACGCGCTGCGAGTTGGAAGTTGGTGTCGACTTGTGCGCCGCCGATGACCAAAGCATTGGTCAGGCCGAGCTTGCCGAAGTTCTCCAACAACACCTTCGTCTTTGGTGCATCCAAAGCCGCTTGATCCAGAATGATCAGCGAACCTTCAGCAGCCTTAGCCGAGAGAGCCATTTTCATGCCCAAAGCGCGAACTTTTTTGTTCAAGCTATGTGCATGCGAACGTGGGTGTGGGCCGTGAGCCACGCCACCGCCACGGAAGATCGGCGCGTTGCGGGAACCGTGACGTGCGCCGCCAGAACCCTTTTGCTTGCCGAACTTGGAGTGCGTGCGCGAGACTTCGCCACGGTTTTGGGTGTCATGCGTACCAGCGCGGCGCTTGGCCAACTGATAGCGCACCACACGGTGCAAGATGTCGGCACGAGGTGCCACACCGAAAATGGCGTCGTCCAGCTCTACCGAGCCAGCCTTGCTGCCATCTAATTTCAGGACGTCGAGTTTCATTATTCGGCTCCCTCTTGAGTTTCGACAGGAGCCGCAACTTCGACTTCAGCTTGAACGATCTTCAGATCGCCTGGCTTACGGAAAGCGGCTGGCTTTGGCAGGTCAGCAGGTGCTGCTGACTTCACCGCATCGCGGATTTCAACCCAAGAACCTTCAGCACCTGGAACAGCGCCACGGATCAGGATCAAGCCACGCTCTACATCGGTACGAACGATGACGAGGTTTTGGGTGGTGACGCGCTCAACACCGTAGTGTCCAGCCATCTTCTTGCCCTTGAAAACCTTACCTGGGTCTTGGCGTTGGCCGGTCGAACCATGCGAACGGTGCGACAGAGACACACCGTGCGTAGCGCGCAAACCACCGAAGTTCCAGCGCTTCATCGCACCAGTAAAGCCGCGACCGATGGTGATGCCGGAGACATCGACCTTTTGGCCTGGCAAGAAGTGGTCAGCGGTCAATTCCATGCCAACGTCGACCAGATTGTCGGAGCTGACGCGGAATTCGCGCAGTTTCGCCTTAGGCTCAACACTTGCCTTGGCATAATGCCCACGCATGGGCTGAGTGACGTTCTTTGCCTTGCGGGCACCAGCGCCCACTTGCAAAGCTGTGTAACCGTCTTTGTCGTCGGTCTTTTGGGCCACCACTTGGCAGCCTTCGAGAGCCAGGACAGTGACAGGCACGTGTGCGCCATCGGCAGCAAACACGCGGGTCATGCCCATTTTCTTTGCGATCAATCCTGTACGCATAGCCGGCGCCCTTACAGACTAATTTGGACGTCAACACCGGCAGCGAGGTCGAGCTTCATCAGCGCGTCCACGGTTTGTGGTGTTGGGTCTACGATGTCGAGCACGCGCTTATGCGTGCGGATTTCAAACTGCTCGCGCGACTTCTTATCGACGTGTGGCGAGCGGTTTACGGTGAAACGTTCAATGCGCGTTGGCAAAGGCACAGGGCCTCGTACCATTGCGCCAGTGCGCTTTGCCGTGGAGACGATCTCCTTGGCGGACTGATCCAGCGCCCGGTGGTCGAAGGCTTTGAGCCTGATCCGGATGGTCTGTTGAGCCATATTTACCCTCGCGAAGCGGTCATCCAAACGATAGGACCGCATGTCAAACATCGAACGAAGCCCGCTACGACGCCATTTTGACCGGCGACGCATCAGGCTGCGCAAACTTAATTTTAGCTGGAAAGGCCATCTGACGGGGTCGATGAAGCAAAGACGCGTATGACCGCGCCATCAGAGGCGACATACCCTTTTCGGCGGTATGAACCCTGCGCTTTTATCGTCCCGCGTCTGGAAAACACAAAGGTTGTCCACAGCCGGTCCAAGCAAGAGCGGCGTTACTAGCCATGTGAGTCTGTTTTGTAAAGGGTATCTATCAGGCTGGGTGCAGTGGGGGGTGGGGCTTCACCAAATTTCTGGCAATTGCTCCACAGTCTCGGTTATGTTATCTAAAAATATAACAATTAGGACGTTAAACCCATGCACACCACAAAACTCCGCAAAGTTGGCGGCTCCGTGATGCTCGCGGTTCCGCCTGCGATCTTGGATGTGTTGCGACTTCAAGCTGGTTCAAGTGTTGGCGTCACGCTGGATGGCACCAAATTGGTGGTCGAAGCCTCAACACCAATTCGATATTCGTTGGAGGAGCTCCTATCCCAATCCGACTACAGTGACGGTGCCTCACAGGAAGACCGTGACTGGCTGGATGCGCCAGCAATTGGTGGAGAGCTTTTGTGAACCGAGGCGACATCTATCTGGTGTCATTAGATCCAACTCTAGGGCGCGAGCAAAGAGGGAGCAGGCCTGTCCTGATCATTTCCCCAACGGCCTTCAATCTCGCAACCAAGCTGCCGATCGTCTTACCCATTACCAATGGCGGCAACTTCGCGCGGCGTTTAGGCTTTGCTGTCCCTATTGCCGGCATTCAGACGACTGGCATCATTCGATGCGATCAGCCGCGTGTATTAGACATTGCCGAACGAGGAGGCCGAAAGGTCGATCAGTTACCAGCCGCGATTCTGGCAGACGTCATGGCACGGCTCGCAACAATCCTTACCTAACCCACTACACCGCCCCCTTGAGGTTCGCGCCCGCATTAGGCTAAGCAGCGGGCATGACCGATGAAACCAGCCCCACCGCCCTGCCCGACCGCTTAAGCGTCAATCCTCGCAGCCCCTATTATAATGAAGAGGTCCTCGCCCAAGGCGTTGGCATTCGCTTCAAGGGTGAGGAAAAGACCAATGTTGAGGAATATTGCATTTCCGAAGGCTGGGTGCGCTTGGCTTTGGGCAATAAGGTAGACCGCAAGGGCAATCCGTTGACGATCCTACAGAAGGGCCCGGTTGAGGCTTGGATCAAAAGCGCTGAAACAAACTAACCGGTCCTGCCGGCATCGTAACCTCGGCAAAGCGCTCATAGCCTAGTTTATTGGCGACGCGGATTGAGCCCGCATGCACTGATTCAATCATGCAGACCGTGCGCGTGCGGCCATAGCTGGCTTCACACCAATCGAGGATCGCTTGGGTCGCCTCGGTCGCAAGGCCCCTGCCCGCCATGGCTGGGGTTATGACCCAGCCGGCTTCAGGCGTGCCATCAAACTCTGGATGCATCCCGCGCTTATGATCGGCCAGACCCACGTCGCCAATATAAAGTCCACTTTCCCGATCACACACGGCCCAATAGCCATATCCCAGGGCTGGCCAATGGCCCAAGTAACGCAATAGCCGGAACCAAGCTTCTTGCGCGGTTGAGGCGCGCCCACCGATATGCTTGATCACTTCCGGGTCTGCCCACATGGCGGCAAGGCGGTCATAGTCTGCAACTGTGTGGCCACGAAGTATGAGATTTGGGGTCGTCAGGACTGGGGCGATTGTGATCATGCCTGAACCCTAATTCATGCCGCCGTGTCTGCAAACCCTGCATTGACCGCGAAAGTTCGGCAGCATCACTGCCTCTTTGCTTGCTTCACGGCCGCATTAATAGCCGCTTGGGTGGGACGGGCGCGCAGCCGCCAAGGCCTTTGGCTTCGCAGATTTCCTGCGGCGACCGGACGCGCGATGGCGTCGTTCCAAAGCGCACGCACGCGCCCATCCCCGTCATCTTCACCTTTTGCCCATCCTCCAGACAAGGCGGAGGAATATCGCGCCAGCGCAATTCATTGCGCGAAAAAGCTTCAGCATTCTCAGGCCGGTATTTTGGCCCGCGTGCAATTTGCAAGAGGCGCTTGAGTTCCGCGTTTGGCGGGCAATCGGGCGGACGGTCCTTGATATCAATTTGGGCACAAGCTTGCGCCTTGATCATTGCCTGACTTTGCGGAGTAAGGGTTGGGACATCTGCGCTGGAGGTGGGTTGGCTGGGTCCGGAGGCAATCCCGACCGGTGCTGCGGATGTCGAACTTCGACCAATACCAGAAGGGTTAGGTCCAGACCGCCCCGAGGCCAGACTTTTAGTTGGTGCGGCTCTAGGGAGCGCCTGAGAGGCAGCATTTTTTGAGGGTGTCGGACTTGGTTGATCTAACGAGGCGTCTGGCGGTTTTGGCGGGACAATCGTGGGGGGCAGCTGCGCAAGCCGTTCAAGACGGACAGCGGCAACACCTATTGGCTCAACTGAGGGCAACGTCCGAGGCTGCTGAGACAAAAGGGCAAAGCCAAGCACTAGCCAAACCGCAAATGCGGCCAAGCGCGTCATCAGTCGCGTTCGCGCTGAAATCCCTCCCGGTCCCGATTGCGGGGGGATACCCCAGTCCATGACCATGGTTTAGTCGTGGACGATTGCGACCTGTCTGGCACGTTAAAATGTGGTTAGAAATCCATAAATGGCAGGTGCTTGGGCAACCTAAGTCCCGACAGTCCCACCATCCCGCCGACGGACATATACAACAGCGTCGCGCGGCCAGCCGCCCGTTGGGAAGCTTGAATAGGGACCATTGGGTTCACCGCGATAATCTTGGCCTGTTATGCTTTCAGCGCCCACATGCTGCACGCCGCAGAAGAAGGTCTTTTGGTCCCAAGCCAGTAACGGGCCACAGCATTCCGCCCCGACCGGCACGGTCAAAAAGCGCTTTACAGGGCGCGGACCTTTGCCGACCGTCGGCATGACATAGACGCCATCATTACACGGAAAGGTTCTGGGCGTGCCGTCGGTGGTGATCCAGCCGAACTTGCGATGATCAAACGTGATATTGTCGGGCATGGAAAAGCGATCACCCGTGGTCGTTGGCTTACCCAAGTGCCAAGAAGACACATTGACAACTTCGCCTTCCGCATTGGTCACAGGTGCCACCTCGCCAGACGGATCACCCGCGACCGCGAAAATGTCCCATGTAAAGGTCAAAGCAGCAGGGTCTTGGCGCGCTTCTTCGATCCGCACGATATGGCCCTGATGATTGCGCTCCAGCCCATCACCCGCGACTGTCTTGCGCCGTGGGTTGGCAGCATTGCCGGCCCGACCAGAGTCTGACTGATTGCCTGTACACATGACAAACACGGTACCGGTGCCGCGGAACGAGCCATCGGTCGGGCTTTCCACATCTTCAGGGCGGTCCATTTTGGTGGCACCCAGCCGTAACGCAGCCTCGCGACAGCGCACCATCACATCACCATCATTGGCAAAGGGCGTATCGCCCGGACCACGGGGTGCACGGTTAGCTGCCGCGGCAGTCAAGGCAATCCAGCGCCCCGTGCCATCAGCCTCAAGGCGCGCCGCATACAGCGTCCCATGGGTCAAAAGCGAGCGGTTGGCAATCCGATTGGTCGGGTCAAATTGGTCGCGCGACACAAACTTATAAACGAATTGGTTGTTGCTATCATCGCCTGTGTAGACCACCGCCTTATTAGTCTTGGACAAAACGGTCGTCGCACATTCATTGGCCTTGCGGCCAAGTGCGGTGTGCTTGTGTGGGCGCCAATCTGGATCATAGGGGTCAATTTCCACGATCCAGCCATAAAGCGAGGGGCCATGTGGATTGCGGCTTAAGTCAAACTGGGCAGGCCCACCAATGCGCCAAAAGTTATCATAGCGGTAGATGGACTGGTCAGTAGCAAAGGCGGCGTCGGCTTGGGCTTCGACCAAAGCAGGACTGGTCTTATTGGACGTGAAGAATTGGCTGTTGAAATTCTCTTCCGCGGTCAGATAGGTGCCCCAAGGCGTAAACCCACCGGCGCAGTTTTGGAACGTGCCTGCCTTAACAGCCCCGCTGACCTTCGGCGCACCAGAGCGCGCGCCTTCGACTTCATTGACGATGGCACCAGCCTTGACGATCCAAGGATGATTGGCGGCAGACCCGTCAAACACGACCTCACTAAAGGGCGTCACGCGGCGGTTACGTCCCACACCAATTGCAGGGCCTTTCACGACGGACCAAGCCCCGCTTGCAGGATCATGCGCCACATCAAACACACTCACGCCCATGCAGGCGTAAAGCGCTTCTAGAGCATCCGTTCCCGTGTCGATTGGTTGCCCGTCACTGCCGGGGGCCGCCATGAAGGGGCTCACGGCTTCATGGTTTACGCACATGATGGCCCGCGTCACCGTTCCTTCCGGCCAAGGATAGGCCCAATTGGCAGGGAATAAAGCCAGCATATCGTTATGCGTGCCAAAGCGATTTTCTTGTTCGGCCCGCGTGAAGTTAAAAGGTGCGCCGCGCTTTTCCGGCTGCAGAGGTGCCATCCCCTCAAACAAAGGCTCGCCCCATGAAATCAAAGGCTGCCAGACATAACCTTCCGGCACCACCACCGTGTCCAATCGGTTCTCCGCCACAGCTTTAAAGCCGGCAGGAGCCGCTTGCGCTTCGCTGGCCATCAAACTTAAGGACGGTAAAGCTGCAGTAGCGGTTAAAAACCCACGTCGAGACAATGACTCACAAGCTAAATCGGCAAAGCTATTGGAACGTGTTGACATGGGGAGGGGCGGCCTTCTCTGCGGTGGGGTTTTAACCAGACCTAACGCGGGAATGCGAATGGTTTACGACAAACTGCAGCCCTTCAGCTCACAAACGCAGCCCACTCTGCTTCCGTCATGACCCGCACGCCCAGTTCGCTGGCTTTCGCGAGTTTAGAGCCCGCGCCGGGTCCCGCCACGACAATATCTGTCTTGGCAGACACACTGCCCGCCACCTTGGCCCCAAGCCGAATGGCTTGGGCCTTGGCCTCATCACGGGTCATGGTCTCAAGGCTTCCGGTAAAGACGATAGTGAGACCCGTCACTGGGCTATCCGACACAGGTGCTTCTGCGTCTCGCGGGCGCACTTGTTCTAATAAACGGTTCACGGCGTCGCGATTATGGGGCTCTGCAAAGAAGTCGAGAAGCGCGTCACAGGCAACCGGGCCCATGCCATCAATCGCGGCTAAGGAGATGTAGTCCTCGCGCGGGCGTCCGGCTGCGGCTGATTTCAACGTTGAGACCAGATCTGCCCAATCGGGAAATACCTGGATCAACGCCTTGCGAGCAGGCATCGCGACTTCAGATAAGCGCAGCTTGGCAAGGTTTTCTGCGACGTCGTCAAATAAGCTGGATTGCTGAGGCATTTCTGCGTTTGCCGCCCAGTCTAGTAACACTTCGAGTGCCCGTGGACCAAGGCCTTGCATGGCTTCCAACTGCCGATAAGCTTCATTTGCGCGCTGGTCTTGCGCCAGATCAATTGCCGCCTTGAAAGCCGTCCAAGAGCCAAAGGCGCGTGCCAGAACACCGCTTGTCGTCTCACCCACATGGCGGACACCCAGCCCAAAGATAAAGCGGGCTAAGTCAATATCCCGTCTCTGGTCTATAGCCGCAAAGAGATTGTTTAGCGAGGTTTGGCCATAGCCGTCGCGTCCTTCCAGTAGGGCACGATGATCCCCAAGCTTGAAGATGTCGGCAGGTTCTTTGACGAGGCCCCAGTCAAAAAAGTCCTGCAATTGGCGGGGGCCGAGGCCGTCTATGTCGAAGGCCTTGCGGCTCACGAAGAGTTCTAAGTGCCGCAGGCGCTGGAATGGGCAGGCGAATTCACCCGTACAGCGTCGCACGACATCGAGGTCCCCACCTAGATCATCGCCGCCCCGGATTGCGGGTGTCTGCAACGGGCACGGACAAACTTTTGGAAAAGCAAACGGCTCACTGCTTGCCTCGCGCTTATCCACCAGAATATCGACAATCTGGGGGATTACGTCCCCTGCCCGCTGGATGACGATATGGTCGCCTATCCGCAAATCCTTGCCACCGCGCACGGGCTGGCCAGTCACGCGGTCGAGCGCAATGCCTGCAATGAAGTCTTCATTATGCAAAGTCGCATTGGAGACCACGACGCCGCCCACGGTAACGGGTCGCACCCGCGCAACGGGGGTCAGCGCACCTGTACGGCCCACTTGAATATCAATGGCATCAAGGATGGTGATGGCGCGCTCTGGCGGAAATTTGTGAGCGATCGCCCAGCGGGGAAAGCGGGTCACAATGCCCAAACGCGCCTGTAGGGCAAGGTCATTGACCTTATAAACAACCCCATCAATATCATAGCCCAGCTCCGCCCGACGCAGGCCCAAATCCTGGTAGTGCGCTAACAAACCCGCGGTATCGGCGCAGAGTTTCATGTCCGCATTGGTCTTAAAGCCCCAACGCGCGAAACTGGCGACGGCTCCCATTTGCGTGGTTGCAAACGGGCTACTCACCTCGCCCCACGCATAGGCGTAGAAGCTAAGGGGGCGTTGTGCCGTAATGGCAGGATCGAGTTGGCGGAGGCTGCCGGCGGCCGCATTTCGCGGGTTGGCGTAGAGTGGGAGTCCAGCCTCGGTTTGGGCTTGGTTTAAAGCTTCAAACGCCGCATGACTTAGATAAACCTCGCCGCGAACTTCCAAGATTTCAGGCCAGCCTTCGCCGTCTAGCTGCCTGGGAATATCGCCAATGGTCAGCACGTTGGCGGTGACATCCTCGCCCTCTTTCCCGTCGCCGCGGGTGACGGCGTGCTTCAACTGGCCTTTCTCATAGCGCACCGACAAGGACAGGCCGTCAATCTTGGGCTCTGCCGTACAGGCTAAGGCACTCTGATCCTCAAACCCCAAAAAGCGCTGAGCCCGGCCTAGAAAATCGGCGACATCGCCATCATTGAAGGCATTGTCGAGCGAGAGCATGGAGACTTGATGCGTGATTTTGGTGAATTTGGTCGACGCGGCACTGCCAACGCTCGTCGACGGGCTATCGGTACGCACCAAGGCTGGAAATCGTTGCTCGATCAGGCGATTGCGCCGCTCTAGTGCGTCATATTCGGCATCGGAAAGCGTGGGGGCGTCTTCTTCGAAATAGGCGCGCCGGTTCTCACTAATTTCGCGGGCAAGCCGCTCCAACTCGTGGACGGCCTGTTCTTTGGTTAGCGAATCGACGGGAAGTTTCGTGATATCCATGGCTCAGAAGCTAACGCTAAGCTTGCCTCAGGTGAAGCCTGAACCGACGACTTCACATTCGCCTTTCCACACCGAAATTCAGGCGGCTCAGTCCTGACTGGCAGCGACCAAGGCGCGGGCCGCTGCGCGGGCTTCTGCTGTGATCTCAGCCCCTGACAACATGCGCGCCAGCTCTTCTTCGCGTGCCGCATCGGGAAGCGTACTGACGCCTGTGCGCGTGATGCCGTTTTCTACCCGCTTTTCAATCCGCCAATGACGACGGGCGCGTGCGGCAACCTGCGGGCTGTGGGTCACACACAGGATCTGGGCGGTCTGGGACAAGCGCGCCAATCGGCGGCCGACGGCATCAGCGGTCGCCCCGCCAATGCCTTGATCCACTTCATCAAACACCAAGGCCAATGTGCCGCCATCGGTGGACAGAACCAGTTTGAGCGCGAGCGATAAACGCGACAGCTCCCCCCCTGACGCAATCTCTGACAACGCGCCAAAGCCTGCGCCCGGATTAGCGGCGATTTCAAACGTCACCCGATCAATCCCGTCCTTGGTTGGCCGGGCAGCGTCACTATCCACACGGCTGCGGAAGCGCGCTTTTTCAAGTTTTAACGGCGGCAGTTCGAGCTCCACAGCCTTGTCTAGCGCTTCGGCTGCGGTGTGGCGGCACTCAGATAGCGCGGTTGCAGCTTGATCATAAGCCAGTTGGGCTTTGGCCAAGGCAGCTTTGGCAGCTTGTATCGCCTCGTCTGCATGATCAATATTAGCAAGGTTTTGCTCTGCCCGCTTGAGCACGTCTGGCAAAGCTTCCACCGTTACGCCATGTTTGCGGGCCGCGGCGCGCAAGGCAAATAAGCGTTCTTCCAAATGATCGAGGCGACCGGGGTCCCCATCCAAAGCATCGCCGGCGCGCGCCATCCAGCCTTGCGCATCGGACAATTCGCTCAACGCGCGTTCAAGAGAAGCGGCTGCCTGATCCACTGCCTTGGACAGGGCATCCGCCCCCTCGCCTTCGGGCTTGCCGACGCGCGACAACGCCCGAGAGGCGGCGGCCATGCGCTGCTCTGCTTTGCCATCGGCCAAAGCATCGGTCGCGTCCTTCAAAGCCGTAGCGGCTTTTTCAGAGCCCATCAGGGCGCGTCGTTCCGCGTCTAAAGCCGCTTCTTCGCCTGCCTTTGGCCCAAGCTTTTGTAATTCGGCAAGCACGTGGGCCAGATAATCGCGGTCGGTCGAGGCCCGGCGGGCGCGCATTTCGGCTTCTTCCAACTCAGACCGGGCAGAATCCAGCGTGCGCCACGCCTCACCCACTTGGGCTTTGAGCGGCGCGGCTTTGGCAAATATATCCAATAGGTCGCGGTGGGTCGATGGGTCCATCAGGCCGACGGAGGCATGTTGACCATGAATTTCGAGGAGACATGCGCCTAACCGTCGCAGTGCACTAACCGAAGCTGGCCCATCATTCACATAGGCGCGGCTTTTCCCGTCAAGACTGATGGATCGCCGCAACACGATCCGCCCATCCTCGGCCTCTGGCAGGTCCAGTTCTTCGAGAAGTGCGATGGCGGGGTGAAGATCGCCGATTTCAAAAATGGCACTGGCCTGCGCGCGCTCCGCGCCGTGACGCACCAAACCCCGGTCGGCGCGCTCACCTAAGGCAAGGCCCAATGCATCCAAAAGAATGGATTTTCCGGCACCAGTCTCGCCCGTCAGCGCGGTAAAGCCCGGCTCGATATCAAGGTCGAGGGTTTCGATCAGAACCACATCGCGGATCGACAAGGCAATCAGCATGGGCCACCCCGTCGGATTAGCCTCCCGGCGTGCGTAACAGACGTCCAACGCGGGCTAAGCAGTCTCATTTGCTCGCTTGCGGGGCCGATGTTTGCGGTGGCTCAGGTGCGCGCTCAAGGCCACGATTTGGCTTAACGATGCGCTGAAACAGACCGCGCCTCTCCGGCTTGCCCTCGGGCGTAAAGCCCTTTGCCGTCAATAATTTATAGCTGGCTTCATACCATTCAGAGCCTGGGTAATTGTAGCCAAGCACCGCTCCAACTTTCGTAGCCTCATCCACCAAACCCATCGACAAATTGGTCTCGACCAAACGGTGAAGAGCTTCTGGCACATGGGTTGTAGTCTGATACAGGTCGATCACGCGACGGAACCGACCCAAGGCCGCTAGTTGTTGGCCATCGCGCAAATAATAGCGCCCGATTTCCATTTCCTTGCCAGCCAGCTGATCTTGCGTCATGTCAATCTTCAAGCGGGCGTCGCGGGCATATTCGCTTTGCGGGTAGCGCTGCACAACGTCGTTTAGGGCAGCCAAGGCCAATTCCGTCATGCGCTGATCGCGGCCCACGTCCACAATCTGCTCGAAATAACAGATGGCGATCAAATAATAGGCATAAACCGCGCTCTCATTGCCAGGATAGAGCGAGGCGAACCGCTGGGCCCCGGCAATCGCGTCTTCATATTTGTTCTGCTGATAATTGGCATAGGCCGTCATCAACAAAGCGCGCCGCGCCCATTCCGAATAGGGGTGCTGGCGATCAACTTCTTCAAAGCCAGTGACGGCTTCGGTATAATTTTTTTTGCTCAGTTCATCGCGCGCATTGTTGTATAACAAGTCGACAGGGCGTTCGACATAGGCCGGTGCCTTTTTGGCGCTGCTGCCGGGCATAGATTGGCACGCAGCCACGGCCACAAGCAAGGTTGGCACAACAAGCAGAATTCGAAATGGCGATTGCTTCACGATGTAAACTCCGGGCCGTATGCCCTTCCCCAACTTATCTTTAACCAGCTTCCGTTCACACGGGAAGCCGCTAAAGGCGGTTGAGCGCGATCTGGTCCATGTGGACACAGTTTTAGTCAATTTAAGGACAAGGTTGCAGCCCGTTACACGTGCTCCATGCTTTCGTCATTCCAGGCTTGACCCTACCCGACGTATTGAGACACTGTTGGCGATCACGGGCACCGGGCCCAGACAACAGCGTTGGGAACCAAGATGAGCAAACCAAGGTGCGGCTGGGTCCTCGAATCAGACCCGCTCTACGTTGCCTATCATGATGAAGAATGGTGCGTGCCCGTGCGCGACGCCCGCGAGCTCTGGGAGCTTTTGTGCTTAGAGGGCTTCCAAGCCGGCCTGTCGTGGATCACAATTTTGCGTAAACGGGCCGCCTTTCGCGAAGCCTTCTTCGGTTTTGACCCAGATAAGGTCGCGGCTTTTGGACCCGATGATATCGAGCGCTTAATGGCCAATCCCGGTATTGTGCGTGCGCGTGCCAAAATCGTTGCCACCATTGAGTCCGCGCGCCTTTTCCAGACCATTCAACGGGAAGAAGGTGGTTTTACCGACTTTATCTGGTCGGTTGTCGGCGGCAAACCGATTCATAACCATCCTCTGTCGTTTCGCGATGGACCAACAAAGAGCGCGGAGTCGGAAGAGTTGGCGCGCAAGCTCAAAGCCCGCGGCTTTAAGTTCTGTGGCCCTGTCATCTGTTATGCCTATATGCAAGCTGCGGGCCTTGTGATCGACCATGAGACGCGTTGCCACCGCTATCAGCCTGCTTGACGCTGACGGACAGGCGCAGGGATTGCGCATCAGGTCAAAGGCTTTAACGTGACGCAAAAAACAAGGGAGTGCGCCATGAGCTTACGAACACCAATTTGCGATCTATTGGGCATTGAACATCCAATCATGCTGGCTGGCATGGGCGGGGTTTCCTATGCTGAAGTCTGTGCCGCCGTTTCAGAAGCCGGGGGGTACGGTTGCCTCGGCATGGCCGGGCGTTCGCCCGATGAAATCCGTGAAGAAATGCGCAAAGTCCGCGCGTTGACTGACAGACCCTTTGGCGTCGATCTGCTCGCCGCTGTTCCAGGTAGCCTTGAAGCTTCTGTCGACATCATCATCGCCGAAGGCGCAACCGCCTTTATCGCAGGGCTAGGCATACCCTCGGCCATTATCGAAAAACTCCATGCGGCGGGACTGAAGGCGATGGTTGTCGGCGGGGCCGTCAGCCATGCGGAAAAGGCGCAAGCTGCGGGCTGTGATGGTGTGATCTGCCAAGGCTCTGAAGGTGGCGGGCATACCGGCCTTGTTGGCACGCTGCCGCTGGTTGCCCAAGCAGTGGAGCGGGTGACCATTCCTGTGGTTGCTGCAGGGGGCATTTACGATGGGCGTGGTCTTGCAGCGGCGTTGGCACTTGGTGCCCAAGCCGTCTGGATGGGCACGCGGTTTATTGCGTCAAAAGAAGCCCATGCGGGCCAAATGTATAAGGATGCGGTGGTCGCGGCAAAAGACACTGACACTGTGCGCACCCGTTCCTACTCCGGCAAGCCGATGCGCGTGAAGGACAATGCTTGGGTGCAGGATTGGGAAAGCCGTCCAGGCGACATAAAGCCATTTCCACACCAAGCCATGATCAGTATGCAGGCCGGGGCGATGGGCGGCATTGGCGGCCAGACTGAAGGCCTCGAAGCTGACAAATCTTGCTTTGCCATGGGCCAATCGGCTGGCGGCGTGCGGGACATCTTGTCCTGTAAGGAAATTATCGACTCCATCATGGCCGAAGCGCATGAAGCGATTTCCCGCGTTGCACGCCTGCAGGCAAGCTCTCCGGCTTGACCTAACCCCCGAAACAGGGGCGTTTAGGGGTATGAAATCACGTATTTGGATGGCGGGTGCACTTGCGGCTTTCGCAGCCTGCGGGGCTGCGTTGAGCGTGGCGCAAACCGCCATTCAAGAACCGCAAGATCGCGGTCCGACGCCGACACTTGAAACCTATGTGGTTTCAGGGGCTCCTGTTGAAATCTCACGGCGTGAGCCCACAGGCATGGTTGAAGACGCGCCGATTGATATCCCCCAAGATACGCCGTCGGAGTGGAGGCCCGATCTCAATCAAGACGCGGGTGCGGCCGATCCTTATAGCGTTATCCCGCAAAAGCCGCGCAAAGCTCTGCGCAACGCAGCAGGCCTTGAAGCTGAAGATGATGGCTACACTGGTCCCGGCCCAGCTGGCCAAGCAAACGTAACCGACACCGAGCGACGGGCGCGGCCGGTCAATCCAACCAAGCGCGCTGATCTTGCGCGTTTAGCTCGGGTTTTAGGCTCTCTTCATGCGCTACGTGTGTCCTGTTCGGGTCGCCAAGATCAAACCTATCGATCACGCATGGCCACCTTGCTCGACCTCGAAGCCCCCGATGCCAGCGCCTTGCGCGACCCCTTGGTGGACTCTTTTAACGCAGGCTTTCAAGCCTATGGGTTAGGTGCCACCGCCTGTCCGACTGATCGCAGCGCGCAAGAAGCAAAATTGGCCAAAGATGGTCTACAATTAGCCAAGAAAATGGCTGCTAGTTATCGACCAATCAACTCCGATCCAAAGTCCAAGTAAGGTATTCCAAGCCAAATTCATATAAATAAACAACGATATGCAGCAAATTTTCGGATGAAACAACTATCTTCGCTTTGCGTTAACTGTTGATAATTTAATGTTCATCTGTCGAAACTTTGGGGATACTATTGTCAAGCCATACGTGTCTGCTGATCGAAGACAGTGTGATACAGGCACGGGTGATCTCCCAAATGATCTCTCGGACCGGCTGGGTAACGTTGATTGCCTTGGATCTTGGTGCCGGGCTTACAAGTTTAGCCGAACAGTCCTTTGACCTTGTTATTTCTGACTTGATGCTGCCAGATTCAAGCGATGGCCGCACCATCGCCAAGATCCGCGAGGCGGCTCCAGATATCACCATTGCTGCCATCAGTGCAGGGGGTGGTACGAATACTGCTTCATCGCTTCTCGAACGCGCCAAATTGGATGGCGCTCAATTCCTGTTGCAAAAGCCCTTCTCGCAAGAGCGCTTGGAGGTCCTTTAGGCTGAGGTCGCCGACCGCTTGCGATCGGGTCATCGTCGTCCCCATGTTTTGGTGCTGGACCCCAGCCGGACCTTGCGACGAATCTGTGAAACTGGACTTCCTGAACAAGACTTCCGGGTTACCAGCGAGGCGAACTTGCTGGAAGCGCTTGACCATATTGATGTGCTAGATTTGGATGCGGTCGTAACCCAGATGGATGTAGATTCGGATACCGGCCGGGAATTAGTGGCTTTAATACGCGAGATTTTTCCCGGTGTCGCCATCATCGCATTTTCCGATAAAGGTGATAGCGAATTGGCCCGTCGCGCTTGGATGAAAACCTTGGAGGCCGGGGCCGATGTGGCTTTGCCGAAACCCTTTTCGTCCGACGAACTTGTCCGCGCTGTTCGCAGCGGTATGGCCTTGGCGGCATCAGCCTTTTTGGAAGCGGCGCGCCGGTCTGCCTAGAACGCTGTCGTTTGCCCCAACACGCAAACCACTACCCCTGCCACAATCAAGGCAGAGCCTATCCCTCTTCTTAGGTCGATGGTCTCTTTGAATCGTATCCAGCCCAACAGCGTTGCCGCGGGCGCTTCAACCAAAGCGTTTATGGCGCGCACCAGAGCCGCTGGTGCAAGGGTTAATGCAGCAAACCAGCAGGCCGAGGCCGCTGCACCTGTAAAACCGGCGGACCACGACGCTCGCCCATCAGCTGCTAGTGCCGCTAAGGCACGGCGGTCAAACAGCCATAAAATGCCTCCCAAAACAAAACTTTGTAGGGCTTGCACACAAACAAGCGTGAAAGTCGCAGAAAAGAGTGGCGCGCCCGGATCAATCGCCAGGCCGCACAATCGGTAACAATTGGCCGAGACGGCAAAGCACGCCCCGGACGCTAGCCCGAAAAAGCCAGCTTTAAAGCCTGCAATCCCACCAGCGATCCCCTTGGTCGGCCAGGATGCCAGCAACAGGCCTGCCGTCGCGCCCCAAATGCCGAGCCAGCCCCACAGACTTAGCCGGTCGCCTAGAAACAGCACCCCTACCACTGCTGCCAAAGGCAAGCTCATATGTTGGAAGGTGGACCCAAGGCCAAAGCTAGAGGCCCGCATCGCTTGGATCAAAGCAGCCGTCGCACACACTTGTGCGGTGGCCCCAAGTGGCGCGGCAAACCAGAAATCAGACCCAATCTGAAAACTCGAGGGCGGTGCTAACCACCATACAAGGCCTAAAAACAAACAAGCGAAGGGCAAGCCATAGAGAAAGCGGACCAAGGTCGCCCCCCAAGGGCCTGCTTGATCCGATAACCCCCGTTGCGCGGCGTTGCGCAGGATTTGAAGGAACCCTGCCACCAAGGCCAAAGGAACCCACAATGTGTTCATTTAGGCAGCCTTGCAAAAAGGAAAACGGACAAACGCATAAGTGGCGGTTTTGTCTTGCTTCTTGCGCGCTTCCGCCCTAAACACGCCACAAACCGAGCCCAAGTGGAAATTGAGGGACTTTCGGTTGCACCCGGGGCGCATGCGTGGCCTAGTGGCGGGTGTGGAGGGCGTTATCATGGTAGAACGGACAAATCTTTTAGCTGCGGCAGGTATCTTGGCATTAGGGATCGCGTTTGCTGGCTTCTCAGCCGGGCAATCCCTCGTGCATTCGCGATTGGGCTTTCGCACGGTCACAGTCAAAGGTCTTTCAGAGCGCCCCGTCAAGGCCGACCTCGGCTTTTGGTCGATCAGCTTTGTAGCGACGGGTGACTCCTTGGAAGAAGCGCGCCAAACGCTGACTACGTCTGAAGCTTCGGTGAAAGCGTTTCTGACGGCTCGCGGCTTTCCAGCCACCGCCTATCAAGTGCAAAACATTCGCGTCGAAGATAAGTTAGCCAACGCCTATTCCGGCGGCCTGAACGGCCCACGCTATATTCTGACAGAAAACCTGATGGTGAAAACCACCGAAGTCGACAAGCTGGCGGAAGCGTCGCGCAATAGTGGCGATTTGTTGAAAGAAGGCGTAGTTTTTGCCAATGATGGCTCCTCTTCGGGTCCTTCCTTCCAATTCACGGGCCTGAATGACCTCAAAGGCGCACTCTTAACCGAAGCAACCCAACGCGCTCGGGAGGCGGCCGATAAATTCGCTAAAGAATCTGGCGCCAAAGTCGGGGCGATTCAAAATGCCAATCAGGGCGTGATCGAGGTCAATCCCGCCGTCGAAATCCCAGATAGCCCACCAGATCGCCAGATCGACAAAAAGGTTCGTGTGGTTACGACGATCACCTATTTCCTGAAAGATTGATCAGGCTGGTGCCTGTCCCACTACACCGCCCCATAGGACCGTGTCAGCCCTACTCCAGACCCCCTATCGCAAATGCGATAGGGCCATTCCTTAGCGTCACCAGGGCTCAGAGGAGCGATTAATGGAGTTCGTAGGCCCCCCCTACTTCCGCATCGGGCTTGAGAACTTCGGGTCGGTCAACAAAGCAGTGTCGTCTAGGGTGCGCAGGAAGGCCGCGAGGGCTGCTTTGTCCGCGAGCGATAGGTTGAGGCGTTGTGGCGTGCCGTTGCGTTGCAAGCGGTTATCCAAGGCAGGGCCAGCTTGGATGCCGCTATTATAATGCTCGACCACTTGTTCGAGGGTGGTAAAGCGGCCGTCGTGCATGAAGGGGCCACCAACGCCCATATTCTTGAGTGAGGGTGACTTGAAGATGCGGGTCTCACCCGCGTCCAAGCCGTTAGAAAGGGAGTTCGGGGCCAAGGCAAAGGTGGGTGCTGTGTGGCACGCGGCACACCCTGCCCCGCCTTGATTAGGTGGGTTGAAATATAGCGTGCGGCCGCGGTTCTCTTGTGCCGTGAAATTCGGCAAATCGACCCCTAAGTTACGATTGGGGCCAGTGGCGCTGAACACGCTAGCATAGCCTGTGTCCCACTTGCTGCCGGTGGAGACCATGGCGCGCTCAAACTGGGCCAAGGCCTGTTGGATACGGGCCTCAGTGATAGTTGGGCTGCCAAAGGCGAAGTTGAACAGGTCTGGGTAATAGGACGTGGCGTTCATCTTGGCGATGAGGGCAGCAATGCCGCCCGCCGCGTTGTCCCAGCCCATTTCGACGACATTCTGGATCGGTTGGGTGGCTTGGGCCTCAACACTTGCCGCGCGCTTGTCCCAGAACATGGTGCCAGGGCGATAAAATCTGATGTTGCCCAAACGCATGGAATGGGCGTCGGTGAAGGTGGTGCCAGAAACGCCAGTACTGAACTGCCGGGGATCGCTAAAGCCATTGGCTTGGCGGTGGCAGGAGGCGCACGCAATGGTGTCATTCACACTGATGCGGCGATCATTGAAGAGGACCCGGCCAAGGCTAGCTGCCCGATTGGTGATGGCATTATTGGCTGGGGTATTATCGTCCGCCGTGACGGTGCCATCATAATAGGCTGGCAATGTCGGGCTGGCGAAATTGTCTAAGGCGCTGAAGTCGATGGTTGTGAACTCGGCAACGCCGGCTGGCGTCGCGACGGCCCCATTGGGCACAACACTGACATTGGCAGAGGCTGGCCCCGTACCGACGGCATTGATGGCCCGAACGCTGCAGCTATAGGTCAGGCCATTCGAGAGACCTGTTATCGTCGCTGGACTGTTGGAGCCTGAGGCGCTGATACTCGCGGTGCCATTGGTGCAGGTAACGCTGTAGCTTGTGATGGGTGAGCCACCGGTGATCAGTGGTGCGGTAAAGGCGATGCTGGCCCCTCGATCCGCGGGTGTAGCTGCACCGATGGTAGGCGCTGCGGGGGCAATAGGTAATCCCGGGGTCGCGCTGGCGGCGGTAGAACTGGCGCTGGTGCCTGTTGCATTGGTGGCGGTGATTGAGCAGCTATAGGCGGTGCCATTGGAGAGGCCTGTGACGTCAATTGGGCTTGTGGTGCCAATACCGGTGCGCGTGGCACCCCCGGTTGCGCAACTGGCTGTATAGCTGGTGATTGCAGATCCGCCTGTCGCCGTGGGCGCTGAATAATGCACCTTGATGGAGGTATTGCTGGGATCAAGCGCAACCAAGGTCGGCGAACCTGGAACGGTCAAGGTGACGCTGACGCCAGCGAAGCCTGTGTCGCCAGTTCCACCGCCACCGCCACATCCGGCCAAGGCCCCCAAACTTAGAAGCGCCAGAATAGAAACGAGAGCTGGTGAAGATTTGACTGACGGCATGAAAACCCCCGAAGAAACGGCACTGATAGTGCCGATAACGGGTGAGGCTTTGGTTTCCGTCGCGAACCTATAACAATTTCTCGCGATTTCGTGATAATCGTGGTCGAGGGCAAAAAAGAGGCCGCATCCATTGAGAATGCGGCCCTTTGAGGCGGCCTCTTGGGGGAGGAGACACCGATCAGCGTACGAGACGCGAAACTATCGAGTGTCCGCAGTTGAGGCTCACTGCCACTCCTAAGTAGGGATGCCGTGGCTGAATAAAAAGGGCCAAGCGGGTTAAGCAGGACTGCAAAAATGCATGGCTAGTTGCGTAACGCCGCGGGCGTTTCTGCATTTGACATCGCAGAAGGCTTCCCCCATCGGGGGCGCTACCGCTAAAGTGCGGTATGATCGTCGGCATCGCTTGCTTCTTGGCACTTTTGGTTGCGTGGGTTGTCACCCGTCTTATGATGGAATGGGCGATTGCAGACGTGCCAGATGCCGCACGAAAACTGCATCGCGCGCCCACGCCGACCGCTGGCGGGGTGGGCATCATGGCGGGCACCTTAGCCGGATACATCTATTTGAGTTGGCATTTCGACTTCGTTGTGAGCGAAGCTTGGACTTGTCTGGGCTTGGCTGTAGCAGGGGGCGCGCTTGGCTTTTGGGATGACCGCAGCCCCATTGGACCGAAAATCAAGCTCCTGATCATGGTCACGATCACATCTGTCTTTGTGATCGGGGGCATGCGGATTGAGGATATACTGGTTGGGCCGGGAGTGGATTTGAAATTGGGGCCGCTGATCGGCGGTCTGGGCACCATGCTTTGGCTGTTGGTGATGGTCAATGTGGTGAATTTCATGGATGGGGCCAATGGCCTCTCGATCGGGTCGAGCGCGGTGGGCCTCGCCTGCTTGAGTGGGTTGTGCTGGGCGGAGAGCACGTTCGGCGCATCTGGGGCGACCAAGCTCGCGATCGTGGGGAGTTATGTCCAAATCTGCGCGGTCGCATGTTGCGGTTTCTTATACTGGAACGTCAATGGCGGTCGGATCTTTGCTGGCGATGCCGGCGCACTTTTTGTGGGGTTGGCCATTGGGGCATTAAGTGTATGGGCAGTCATTTGGGAAGTGCACCCCCTCTCAATCGCGACCTGTTTTCTCCCGCTCTTGGCTGATTCCATCCTCACGATCATTTGGCGCGCCCGTCATAAGGCCAATCTCCTGCAATCCCATGCTGATCACGTCTATCAGCTCGCCATCCGGTCGGGCCGCCCTCACCTGCAGGTGGCAGCACTTTACTGGCTCGCGACTGGGCTATGCGGGGCCGTTGCGCTTTTGGCAACGACAGGCGGCGTAAGCTGGATCAGCCTCGGTTTCGGGCTTTGCCTCTTGTGCCTGGCCGTCATCCTCGAGCGTGTTCGCGCCCATTATCTTGCAATTCTGTCAAAGCAGGCTGGCTAATAACGGCCGATCTCTCTAGAAAAGTCTCACAAAACATAGGTCTCTCTCACATTGACGTGGCTGGACGGGACTCTCAAAATAAGTCAGGTTAACGCATGGACTGGGACAAGCTCAAAACCTTTCACGCCGCCGCAGATACCGGCAGCCTCACTGCCGCCGCCGAAAAAGTCGGCCTGTCGCAATCGGCTGTTAGCCGCCAAATCGCGGCGCTGGAAGATGGGTTGGGCGTTCCTTTGTTTCATCGCCACGCGCGGGGCCTAATCCTGACCGGGCCTGGCAAAGTATTGCAACAATCAACGGGCCAGATGGCGACGATTGCCGCGGTGGCAGAGTCCAATCTGAAAGACGCGCGCGACCGCCCGCAAGGCGAACTGATCGTGACCGCCCCAATTGGTATTGGTGCGACTTGGCTAGCACCCCGCTTGGGCGGCTTTATGGACGCCTATCCAGACGTCTCTTTGCGCTTGCTTCTTGATGACCGTGAGCTTGACCTCACCACCTTGGAAGCCGAATGCGCGATCCGCCTGTGGGAGGCGACCCACGCAGACCTGATCCAGCGGAAGATCCTGTCGATTACCACGTCGCTTTATGCCTCTCGGGAATATATTGCCAAGCACGGTATGCCCAAGACACCGGAGGATTTGGCCAATCATCGGGTGATCGCCTATGGCGCGCGCTCGGGCGACCCTATGAAGGTGCTGGACTTTGCCCTCACCCTGGGCCGGGAAGATCATCGCCCGCGCGAAGCGGCGCTGACAATCAACAATGTCTCGGCATTGGTAAAGGCCGTGGTTGCAGGCCTTGGTATTGGGGGGCTGCCAGATTATCTGGCGCAAGCCGACACTGGCCTCCTGCGGGTCTTCCCAGAGACAGATGGGCCGAATATCGATGTCTTCTTCATCTATCCCGCAGATTTGCGCCGCTCAAAACGGATCGCGGCATTCCGACAATATTTGTTAGAGCAAGCGGTAAACTGGAAGGGCTAAGGCGTAAGAGGCCCTGCCCTCCCAAAATGTTGACTTAGGTCTTAGTAACAGCAGCAGTTTGACCGAAGAGCGATTTGGCTGCTGCCCTCATGTCTTCCTTGGATTGCTCGCCCGCTGGCTTGCGCAACTCCGCCCCCACTGCATTACCGGCGATAACGGCTGGACGGGCGTCGATGGCTTCAAACCAAGCTTTGACATGGGGAAACTCTTCAAGATCTTGGCCAAACAATTTCGCACCGCGAACCCAAGGATAAGAAGCCATATCGGCGATGGAATAATCACCTGCCAGATAAGGGGTTTCCTTAAGCTGACGCTCCATAACGCCATACAAGCGATTGACCTCGTTGGTGTAACGGGTCTGGCCGTATTCGATCAATTTCGGATCGTCGACTAGATTGGGAGCATAGAGACGGAAGTGGCTGGCTTGGCCCGACATGGGGCCTAGGCCTGCCATTTGCCACATCACCCATTCGTCGACCTTCACGCGGCCACGCTCGTCACTGGGATAGAATTGGCCAGTTTTGCGACCAAGATATTGCAGGATGGCCCCGCTCTCAAACACCGAGATTGGCTGACCGTCTGGCCCATTGGGATCGACAATCGCCGGCATACGGTTATTCGGGCTTATGGCGAGGAATGCAGGCTCAAATTGCTCGCCCTTGCCGATATTGACGGCCTTCATGACATAGGGCAGCCCCATTTCTTCCAAAGCAATGGAGATTTTCCAACCATTCGGGGTTGGCCAATAATAGAGTTCGATGGGGCTTTGACTTGGCTGCGACATGAGCATTTTCCTGTTTTTTGACCCAGGACTTGCGCCGGTTAGCTTCAAGTCGGGTTTCGCCATCTTAAGCGCAAGCTGGGAAAATCGAACAGGGGCTATTTGAATTTCTTAACAGTGGACGCCCTACTTGGAACCCGTCCCTTCTTCTTCGAACTGAAACAAGGTTTCAAAGGGCACCGACAAAGCCCTAGCCATGCGAAAAGCCAGCTCAAGCGAAGGCGCATATTTCTCGGCCTCTATCGCTAAAATGGTCTGGCGGGTTGCTCCCACAAGATTGGCAAAGTCCTGCTGGGTTAGCCCTGCTTGAGTTCGCAATTGCCGGATCTGGTTGAGCACGCGGCCCTTTGCGACAGCCATTAGGATAAGCGACCCAGAACAAGGATCATGACCTGCTTAACCCCATGGCACAGAAACAAAACCGACATCAGAACAAAGAACAAGGTTGGCAAATGCTGGATATTCAAGGTCCACTGGACTGGGGTTGGAAAAGTCGATTGCAACAGGATTTGCCAGATAAGCACATTGATTGCACAAAACCCCACAAGCAGGCCAAGTCGATCTGCTCGAGCAATGATTTGTTCGTCCCGCTCGTCCTCCAATGCCCCCTGCTGGCGCATGTAATTTGCCCAAATACTTACAGCACCCTCACCCACAGTGCCGAGGCCAAGAACAAATAACCAGGTCCGCCAGATATGGCGCGCCTCTTGGTCAGGGATAGCCCAACCATCTATCATATTGGCTGTCAGATAGGCGAAGATGCAAATCCCAATAGCGAGCGATAACCCAGCCCTTTTTTCCGCAAGTGTCATGTGTAAGACCTTTCATCGCGCCAAAATGACAAAGATGTTTTACATAGCCGTTATTAGGCAGGGCGCACACAAATGTCAAACATCTTATACATTTGCGGAAGTGGCTAACCTGTGGCGCTTTGACACCTTGAGGTTTGAGTGCCCTTCCCTTAGAAGCCAAGGCCGTTTTGGAGCCCCTCACCATGCCCGAGTCTGTTATCAAACCCGTATCCATGAAAACCTATGACACCGATTTTGCCGGGTTTTCGAAAGAACTGGGCGGCTGGTTTGAGAGGTTTGGCTTTGCGATCGTCGCAGACCATGGCGTAGATCAGAGAGTCATTGACGCCACTTTGGAGAAAGCCAAGGCATTCTTTGCCTTACCGGTGGATGTGAAGAAATCCTATAAGTCTCCAATCGGGGCTGGCCAGCGCGGCTATACCGCCTTTGGAGTCGAGACAGCTAAGGATCATACGATCGCGGACCTGAAAGAATTCTGGCACCAAGGCCGGGATTTGCCCGAAGATCATCGCTTTGCAAACGTGATGCCTCCCAATGTGCCCATGCCTGAAGTGCCGGACTTTGATGCCAGCCAGAAGGCGATGTTTGAAGACTTCGATCATTTGGGCAAACGCATCCTGCGCGCAATAGCCACCTATTTGGAACTGCCAACCGACTATTTCGACGACAAGGTTGCCGAAGGCAATTCGATCCTGCGCACCCTGCATTACCCAGCGCTCGGCCCCGACGTTACCCCCGGGGCTATCCGCGCCGGTGCGCATGGCGACATCAATGTGATTACGCTATTGCTGGGGGCGGAAGAACCTGGCCTTCAATTGCTTGATAAATCAGGCCAATGGCAGGCTGTTACTGCACCAGAAGGCTGTGTGGTGATCAATATTGGCGACATGCTGGCGCGCCTCACCAATGATCGCCTACCCTCAACCGTGCATAGAGTTATCAACCCAGAACCAGAGCGTGCGCGATTTGCCCGCTATTCTTCGCCGTTTTTCTTACACTTCTCGCCAGACGTATTGATCGAAACTCTGCCAATGAATGGCCCGATTAAGTACGAACCAATCAACGCTCAGGCGTTTTTGGAGCAGAGGCTTCGCGAAATTAAGCTTGCTTAATCATCTTTTGTTATGATTTTAGGCGAAAACAGCCTAAATCACTGGCATCTTGGATGAAATTGCCCGGATTTTTGCGCCTTTCGGGCAACACTCTCGAAGGCTTGCAGTCAAGAGGCGGAAAAACGCTTCCCGCGTGTTGCAGGTTGAAAGCGAGCAGTCTAACGATATAACAGACCGAGATGTATTCATCTTCGGACAACAAAGGCCAATCCCCAGTTTTGCTGGGTTTGGACCAAAAAAAATTTTTTGGGGAAACACACATGCGTTCAAACAGCACTTCTAAGATCAGCCGAATTGCGCTGCTTTCGTCCATTTGCTTTGCCGGCCTCGGCTTCGCTGGCGTCGCACAAGCCCAAACTGCACCGGCTGCAGCAGCCGAACAGGAAACCGAAGTCGTAATCGTGACGGCGACAAAGCGCGAAACCACCTTGCAATCCATCCCGGTTGCAGTGTCGGTGACTTCGGCTGACACCATCAACAAGGCACAAGTTCGCGATTTGAACGACATTCAAACTTTGGTTCCATCGCTGCGCGTCAGCACCAACCAAAGCTCCACCAACGCAACCTTTATCATTCGCGGCTTTGGCAATGGTGCGAACAATGCGGGTATCGAACCTTCTGTCGCGATCTTTATTGACGGCGTTTATCGCTCGCGCGCGGCTGCTTCGATCGGCGATCTTCCAAACCTTCAGCGCGTCGAAGTATTGCGTGGCCCACAATCCACTCTGTTCGGCAAAAACGCTTCGGCAGGTGTGATCTCGCTAGTCACCCGCGAGCCAAAGTTTGAGTATGGTGGTTCGGCCGAATTGAGCTATGGCAACTTCAACGCGATTGTTGCTAAGGCTGACATCACAGGCCCATTGGGTGAAAATGCTGCTGGTGCTTTGTCGTTTGGCTATAACAAGCGTGATGGCTATGTCGAAAACATCGGCCTTGGCGTAGACATCAACAATCGCGACCGCTTCAATGTGCGCGCAGACTTGCTAATCAAACCAAGCGACAATCTCAAAGTTCGCTTGATTGCAGACTATGACAAGCTCGACGAATTGTGCTGCGCTGTGGCGAACGTTTTGAGCGGCCCTGCAAGTGCTGCCATCAAGGCAATCGGCGGACGCATCGTTGAAAACTCCTCCTTCGGTGATCGGGTTTATTCAGACGTTCCACCAACCAATTTGATCGAGAACCGCGGCATTTCGATGCAAGTCGATTATGACTTCGGCAAATTGTCGTTCACCTCGATTTCGGCCTATCGCAACTCGCATGGTGAGCAAGACGGTGACGTCGACTTCACCAGCGCTGGTTTGGCAAGCGTGCCGCAAATTCAAGACATCGACACCCTGACCCAAGAATTCCGTTTGACGTCAAACTATGACGGCCCAGTAAACTTCTTGCTCGGTGGCTATTTGTTCAAAGAAAACATCAAGCAAGATTCGGCCGTGGTTTATGGAAAAGACTTCCGCAACTACGTGCTGGCTCTGACCGGTGGGGCTTCCTCGCCAATCCTGCTGATCGAAGCAACAAACCGCCTCCCATCGGGCACCTATTTTGCTAACGGGACCGGAACGCGAGAAAAGTTTGGTTTGGATGCAGACGCTCAGTCCGTGTTCGGCACCGTTGATTACAAAATCACGGATTCCCTCACGCTGACCGGCGGCTTCAACTATACCAAGGACGCCAAGAAAGTTCGGACTGATGTGACAGCGACTGAACCATTCGCAAACCTTGATCTGGTTGTGTTTGGCGACGCTTTCTATGCAGGCGCTTTGACGCCAGCAATCGGGGCAGCCGGTGCTGCAGCTTATGCGCGCTCGATCGCTGGGGTGGCATGTCCTCAGCCGCCTTCTCCGTTTGGCTTGCCGACCTGTAACGCCTTCTTGGGCCTGACCGCAGTTCAGTTCCAGCGTCCATTCTTGAACATCCCAAATGCGGTTGAAAGCGGTCGTTCGAACGATGAGAACACCACTTATTCGGTCCGTCTTGCATGGGAAATCAACGATAACTTCAACGCCTATGCCAGCTATGCGACCGGCTTTAAGGCAACGTCGTTCAACCTCTCACGCGACTCCAAGCCATCGCCAGCGGACTTCATTCCTGGCAGTCCGATTACAAACCCACCACCTTCGAAAATTCGGAGTGCTGGTTTGGCTCTGACAAACTTGGGAACCGGCAGCCGCTTTGCTGGTCCTGAAGAAGCAACTGTCTATGAAATCGGCTTGAAAGCACGCTTCCCAAAAGGTGCGTTCAACCTGACTTTGTTTGATCAAGCGATTGACGGCTTCCAATCAAACACCTTCACTGGAACCGGCTTCATTCTGGCAAACGCTGGTAAGCAGTCGACCAAGGGTGTTGAGTTTGATGCGACTTATCGTCCAATTCGTCCATTGATCTTGACCTATGCAGCCACCTATCTTGATCCGTTGTATGACGACTTCAAGGGCGGTGCGTATGGCGATTATACTGGCCGTACCCCAGCAGGTATTGCCGAATTCACCTACAATGCATCGGCAACGTTTATCCAGCCATTGTCTAACGATAACCGTATCACCTATCGTGCGGACTACTTCTGGACTTCGGAAACTCAACTCAGCCAAGGTCTGAATTTGAATCCGGCGTCAGCCTTCCCAGCAACCCAAGCTGGCCGTGATGCTCGTAACGCTGCCAACTTGAAAGCGGCTGAAGCCTATACCTACCAACCGATCAGCCTCAATGCGAGCATCACCTTCGCAACGAGCAATGGGTGGGAGTTCACTGCTTGGAGCCGTAACCTGACGGACGAGCGTTACTTGACCACCATCTTCGACAGCGTCGCACAAGACGGCTCCATCTCGGGCTACCCAAGCCCACCACGGACCTATGGCGTGTCGGTGAAGCACATCTGGTAAGCTCTGGCTGACCTAGATTAAAATTAAAGCCCTCAACCTTCGGGTTGGGGGCTTTTTTATTGGGGGTGGGCCGACGCCAAAGGCCAAAAGCCAAAACACAGATGGGGACTTCCCATTTGCGGCAATCAACTTAAACCCATGGCCATGACTCAGACTGACAACCTTCTCGCCCTTGATCCGACCGCAGAACGCGACATGCCCTATCAGGCTGGCAGTCCAGACGCCCCTGCCCGCGCGCCGCGCCCCAAGGATGCGGCAACGCTGATCTTGATCCAGCACGCCCAGTCTGGGCCCAAAATCCTTATGGGCCGGCGGGCCAGCGGTCATAGCTTCATGCCAGACAAATACGTATTCCCCGGTGGCAAAGTAGACCGTTGCGACCGCTTCGTTGACGCCCATGATGAATTACATCCTCAATCTGCCGAGGACCTCTCAAAGGCAAATAAGACCCGTCATCCGCGCGCCTTTGGATTGGCAGCCATTCGCGAGACCTGGGAGGAAACTGGCCTGTTGATTGGCAAGCCAAGCTCGTTACCCGTGCGGACATTGGATGCGGGCTGGACCAGCTTTAAAGCAGCAGGCATCGCTCCCCACCTCAGCCCACTGCGCTTCTTCGCCCGCGCGATCACGCCGCCCCAACGCCATAAGCGATTTGATGCACGCTTCTTCATCGCTAATGCCGAAGAGGCGCTCTATGATATGCGACCAGCACGCGATGGGGCGGAGATGCAAGACTTACGTTGGTTCAGTCTAGACGAGGCTTTCGGCTTGGATTTGCCCAATGTCACCCGTTTCATCTTGACTGAAGTTCAAACCCGCTTGCAGAGCCCAAATCAGCCGCATAGCCCCGCTTTCCTGCGTTGGGGCCGGACTGGCCCCCTGATGGACCGCTTATGAGCGAACCCAGCATGAGTGCGGCGACTTGGGCCGGCATTGGAACCGCGCTTAGCTGCGGCCTGATCGCAGCTGTCGGAATTGCTATCAACGCCCCCTTGTTCGCTCTGACGCTGGACGACACTGGCATGACCCCCACGGAGGTCGGCTTCCTGATGACCTTTGCCGGATTGGCAGGTTTATTATGCACACCCGTCGTTCCTTGGCTGATGGGGCGCTTTCCCGTGAAGGTGATCTTGGGCGGCGGCCTCTTAGCCTCCAGCGCCATGTTCCTGCTCTATCCGGTCACAGACAATATTTGGATATGGACGGCGATCCGCTTTGGCTTCTCCACCTCGTTGACGATTATCTTCGTAGCGTCGGAAGCTTGGTTCCTAGAACTTGCACCCGCCCATTTGCGCGGCCGCCTACTGGGGCTCTATGCTGCGACCTTCGCAGGTGGCTTTGGCATCGGCGGGTTCGTCATCGCCCAATTGGGCCATCAAGGCCCGGCAACCCCGTTCGCTGGCGCAGCGATTATGGCGCTGGCCACCTTGCCCCTCCTCCTCTTCAAGACGCCTGCTGCTACCCGGCCAGAAGGTGCTGAAGCTAAGCCCTCAGCCCTTCTCGCCCGCCTGATGATTGCACCTGCCCTCTTTGTCCCTGCCTTCGCGATGGGGGCGATCGAGACCAGCGCCTTCAACCTCTTCCCCCTCTGGGTCCGCGAAGTGGGCTTTGAAGACGCTGCTGCGGGCTATTTGATTGCTGCCAGCGGACTAGGCAATATCTTACTGCAGGGGCCCATCGGGATGCTGGCAGACCGCTATGGACGCACCCGTACGCTGCTGGCCGTCGCAGTCATCGGCTTTATTGGTCCATTCATGCTGATGATCGCCAAATCACCGACAGAGGCCTATGCAATTTGCTTCCTATGGTCTGGCTGCGTCACAGGATTCTATACCTTGGGCCTAATGGGGCTTGCCGAGCGCTTCGGTAAGACTGAATTAGCTGGGGCAAATGCGGCCTATGGTGGCAGCTATGGCGTTGGGCAATTGATCGCACCCTTGGCCGGCGGCACCCTACTTCAAACCCTTGGCCCGTCGGGCTTTCTCGCCGGGTTGGCCGTCATGGCCCTCACACCGATTTGCGCCATCGCTGTGCAGCATCAAGCGCAGAGAAAGTCTTGACCTTTGCCGCAGTTTAGGGTCTAAGCGCCCCCTCAGATTCACCCATACCGCAACCGCGGGAGATTTATCATGGCCAAACCGGCCTCCATCAAAATCCGCCTGAACTCGTCTGCTGGCACCGGCTTCTTCTATGTCACCAAGAAGAACGCACGCACCAAGACTGAAAAGCTGCGCATGAACAAGTACGACCCAGTCGTGCGTAAGCATGTTGAGTTTGTCGAAGGCAAAATTAAGTAAGCTTCTCCCTTTGGTGAGATCGCCCTTTTAGGCGCGCTTTGGATATCCAGAGCGCGCTTTTTGGTTTGTGATGTCAAAGGGCAAAAATCTAGCTCGCTTACTTGTGAGCGCCTGTATGCCAGCGCCATGGTTTGGTGCCCTCTGCTTTGTGCGGTAAGCCTTTTGGAGGCGCAGGGAGGCTTAGAGCCGTTCCTAAGCGGGAATTGTGCAACCAAGTACCAAGACGCCCCTACATCCCCAATTCCAAGCGCTCCAGCCGCTTGATCTCGTCGCGCAGGCGGGCGGCCTCTTCAAACTCAAGGTCCGCTGCTGCGGCGCGCATTCGCTTCTCCAGATCAGCCAATGCCGTTTTGAAATTATGCCCGGGTGCGCCTGCCTCTGGCAGAACCTCCGCCTTGCCTTTAGCCCGCCCCTTACCTTTGACATTGGCCGTCGCATCGCTATCGGCCCCCAGACCAATCGTGACGCCTTCCTTGCCATAGGGGCTATTGAGGATATCATGAATGTTAGAGCGGATGGATTGAGGCGTGATGCAGTTGGCCTCGTTCCAAGCCACTTGTTTGGCGCGACGGCGATCGGTCTCGTCAATGGCGCGCTTCATAGAACCCGTGATGGAGTCCGCATAGAGAATCACGCGACCATCGACATTGCGCGCCGCCCGACCAATCGTCTGAACCAGACTGGTTTCAGAACGTAAGAAGCCCTCCTTATCGGCGTCTAAAATACAGACCAACTGGCACTCGGGAATATCAAGACCCTCGCGCAAGAGATTGATCCCGATCAGAATATCAAAATTGCCGAGGCGAAGGTCGCGAATGATCTCAATCCGCTCGACCGTATCAATATCGCTGTGCATATAGCGGACCTTCAGGCCCTGCTCATGCATATATTCGCTCAGATCTTCGGCCATCTTCTTGGTCAAAGTCGTAACTAAGACGCGACCACCTGCGGCAATGGTATTCCGTGACTCGGCGATACAATCATCAACTTGGGTAAAGCCTTGGCCCGTCACGGGGCGTATTTCGACAGGTGGGTCGATCAGCCCGGTTGGGCGGATGACTTGCTCAACAAACACGCCGCCGGTCTGGTTCATCTCCCACGGCCCCGGCGTTGCCGACACGCTGATGGTCTGGGGCCGCATCGCATCCCATTCCTCAAACCGCAGCGGTCGATTGTCCATGCAAGAAGGCAAGCGAAAGCCATAATCCGACAAGGTCTTCTTACGGCTATAATCGCCCCGGAACATCCCGCCGATTTGAGGAATCGTCACATGGCTTTCGTCGACGAATACGAGTGCATTGTCGGGGATGTATTCAAACATGGTCGGTGGCGGCTCACCCGGATTGCGTCCAGAGAGATAGCGGGAATAATTCTCAATCCCGGCGCATGAACCGGTAGCCAGCAGCATTTCGAGATCAAAATCAGTGCGCTGCTTCAAACGCTGGCCTTCAATCAACAGACCATTTTGCTCAAACCATTCCACGCGGGCCTTGGCCTCGGCCTTAATCTTCTCGATCGCTTGGCTTAGCGTTGGGCGCGGCGTCGTATGGTGGCTATTGGCATAAACTTTGATGGCCTCGAGGTCAGCCGTCTTCTTGCCCGTCAGCGGGTCAAACTCATGGATCGCCTCAACCTCATCGCCAAAGAACAAGACACGCCAAGCCCGGTCTTCATAGTGTGCGGGGAAGATATCCAGCGCATCACCGCGCAGGCGGAAATTGCCACGCGCGAAATAGATGTCATTCCGCTTATACTGCAGTGCCACCAGATCGCGCGTCACCGTTTGCGGGTCGGCCCGATCACCTGGCTTCAAGACAAAGGTCATGGAGGAATAGCTCTCAACCGAGCCAATGCCGTAAATGCACGAGACCGACGAGATGATGATCACATCATCGCGTTCCAGAATGGCGCGGGTGGCCGCATGGCGCATCCGGTCAATCTGTTCGTTGATGTTACTTTCTTTCTCGATGTAGGTATCGGTCCGCGGCACATAGGCTTCAGGTTGATAGTAGTCGTAATAAGAGACGAAATATTCGACCGCATTATTGGGAAAGAAATTCTTGAACTCCCCATAGAGCTGCGCCGCCAGTGTTTTGTTATGGGCGAGGATCAACGCAGGCCGCTGCAGTCGATTGATCACTTGCGCCATGGTGAAGGTCTTGCCAGAGCCTGTAACGCCCAGCAGCACCTGATCCTTATCCCCTTCTTGAGCGGCTTCACACAAAGCCTCAATAGCGGCGGGCTGGTCACCTGCGGGCTGATAGTCGCTTACCAATTCAAAGCGCTTACCGCCTTCAAACTTCTCTGGCAGATCGGGGCGATGGGGCTGCCAAGCGGGCGGAGCAGCACTGCCGCGCGCATCGAGCACATTATAGTCAAAATCATAGACGAACGGATCACCCGCAAACTCAACCCCCGTGACCGTTTGGGCATTGGGCTTGGGATCATCGAGAGCATCAGCCTCAGCCCGCAACTTCTTGATATTCTCCCACGCCTGCATCTTGTCCGTTGTTGGATGGGCATTGGGCTTACGAGGTCGGGAGGAAGGGGTACGCGCCATCAGGAGAACATAGGGAGAATATCGCGGTTTGGGTAGGGGGCGAATCAAAGACTGAACATTTTTGGTAAGGGATTTTTTTTCGTAACTGTCATCCCCGATGGCGTCAGCCAATCGGGGACCTTGTTCTGTAAAGTTCCAAGGGGTCCCCGCTCTGCGCTATCGCTACGGCGGGGATGACAAGCGCGCAGGTACAAAAAAACGCCCCGACCTTTCAGCTGGGGCGCTCTTAATGTCTAGGAGACTGTTGTTGGTCTTATTCAACCACAGCTGCCACAACGCCTGCACCAACGGTGCGGCCGCCTTCGCGGATCGCGAAGCGCAGGCCTTGGGTCATGGCGATCGGGGTGATCAGTTCAACCATGATCTTAATGTTGTCGCCTGGCATCACCATT
>JAPZTJ010000040.1 GCA_027532555.1 Aquidulcibacter sp. | reverse complement strand
CCTTTTCTACCTAAAAACCCCCCAAGAGAAGCAATCATTCTGACCGCTTCTGGCCAAGGAGGGCGGCTTTTCAGGGGGCGGACTCTTTTTATGAATAGTGGCACACAAAGATTGCCATTCATGTTCTTCCAAAAAACTTTCACAACTCTCCTCTCCGTGTAAGCGTGCTTGATAGGTTAACCAGAGTAATCTCCAAGCTACAATTGAATAGGTAGCTAAAGCCATCTCAATTCTCCGACCCGTTTCTAATTGCAGTTTTTCTAATCCACAACCACTTTTTAAAACAAAATGATAGCGTTCTATCAACCAGCGATAACTATACCAGCGCACACAGGTTATCGCTGATTCAAAGCTACTAATGTCTAGGCTAGTTAAGAGGAGCCAACTAATAGGATTAACTCCGGGACGCGGATTTTCTTCTTCAGCTAAAATTACCTGTAATTTTACCGGTTGACGAGGGGTCGCCTTGGAGTGATTGCTAGGTACTTGTATTTCAAAACTGGCAAATCTAACTGTTAGTTTAGCTAGTCTAGCCTCGTGATTAGGATTGCGTTTTACTTGCACATCTAAGGTCCCACAGGCTTTTATTTCTCTGATGGATTGATGTAAATATTTAGGCTCTGAATGCCCTGACCTTTGCTTGTCTTCGAGATAGTTAACTTTTCGGTTATGAGTTCCTCGAATTAATAAATGAGAGTTAGGACTTCTTGATTGGGCAAATAAGTCAAATATGTCTGCCTCACAATCTCCGATTGTTACTACTTGAATTTCTTCGGGTATTTGTTGTTGTGTTTCTGACAAAGAATCTAACCATCTTTGACTTTCTTTTTCTTCGGTTTCTCTTTTTTTGCGTTGCTTGGCAATCCCTAAATTCTTTTCTTCTCTTGCCCAGACATATTGATTAATCAGTCCCAAAGGTACTCCTTGCGCTGAGACTCCTAAGGTGGTATGAACTTTGAGACCAAAGGATGTTTTACAATCTAGATAACCCATTCCTTTTTTGGCTTTTTGCGTCGTAAAGTCTAAACTTGTTGTGTCTTGCACTGCCAAAACTATTGGATGTTCTTTGATTCTTTCTACTGTACTTTTAGCTTGGGCGGCAATTATATCTGAGGGGTGAAAATAGGGGGAATTCCAAAAGTCGTAGGTGGCACTGGCGGCGGCTAGATTTCCCGAGGCTTGTGGCACACTTGTACTAGGTTG
>JAPZTJ010000035.1 GCA_027532555.1 Aquidulcibacter sp. | reverse complement strand
CTCGAATGCCGACCAAAAACGGCTCAAAGAACGTCCATTCCCCATCTTCCATCAACAAACGCGCCAAGATAGCCTCCCCAAAAGCTACCTTGAATCAGAATTCAACTGATTTGGGAATCCAGTTTGTCAACAGGTCCTAGATTTTGACTAAGTAGGCGAATTCACTATGTTGCGGGCAGCAAACTCGGCTTTTTGATTTCAGACACTAAAAATAAGTGAAAAATGGGGTTAATATGCCTATCGAAAACGCAAGTTTCTCCGGCGCGAAAATTCCTATTGAAGCGGAAGTGGACCATTTAGAAGGCGAGGGTAAGGGGTTTCGACTGTCAAGGCCTTGGCTCACTGGTGGATTGGCGAGCCTTGCTACATTGCCATTGCATTTCCTTTTGCCCGTGGCAGCGTCGATTCAATTAAGTGCAATTTTCCTCGCGCTTATTGCTGGGGTTTATGTTGGCTTTGCGGTCCGGGATGGGCGTATTCGCTTTATTGCGCTGGAAAGCGGCGTTGCTCTTTTGTTTGTGCTTGCTGCTAGTTGGGGGGCACTGATGTGGCAGTGGGCAATCCCACTAGCTTATGTTTTTCATGGCCTTTGGGATTGGGCGCACGTGCAACTCATCAAGACTAATGCACCGCGTTGGTATCTACCGTTTTGCGCAGCATACGATTTTGTTGTTGCTGCAGGACTGATGTTGGCTTGGACGATTTACGCCTGATCTGACGACTATCGACAGGATATAGGCTAAAAGCACCCATACTTCGGAGACTTTTGTGCTTCCCATTTTTTCGCGAAGCTACTTCTCATTGTTTTGGGTGACTTAGGCATATGACTGCTTTGAAGGTTTCGCAGAACTGGTCTTGATGTCCACAACTGGCGCTTTTGGGACCAATAGCATTGATACAAGACATGGCCGAAAAGAGCCGTCAGCTTGGATCCAGTTTTTGGGTGAAGCCTAGAGTCATATCTTCGATTTGAACACCGATGGCTTGAGAACAAACACGTTAGAGGATATTAAGAACCAATCGAAGTTGTGCCAGAACTGAAAAGCGACTGCTTGGCCATGACGCATCCTGAACCAGACTGGCGCTATGTAAGCCCGCTCACAATTCCTGAGACCGAATCAATTTAAGTCCCGTTGCCAGATTGGCGCGGATATTGGCTCTATGAAGATGAGACAGGGGAAGAGCGCGATGCTGTTCCAGTCATGATTGATTGGTTGGCGGACCAATCGCCCAGCGTATGGCACGCCTTTGTTCGGGACTATATGAATTGGGACAATAGCACCGCGATCGGTGTTTGGATTGCTAGCCAGAAAGCTTGCGACCGCGCCACGGCAGCGCGACTGGCATTCCTAAACGAGCCCGGCTACCTGTTGCGCCGTCCGGGCACCCTTGATCCCGCATATGATCCGTTGGCTATTGTGACCCAGAACCTAGCACTGGGCTGGTATCAGGTCAGCGAGATCGAAGACGACATAATGGATTATCGCGGGCTCCTAGATGATTGGCGGCGTGCGACCGAAGAGATTGCTAGCGGTCAGCAAGCCTTCACCATCGATGAAAGCCTTATCGGCCCTTTCTCCGGCAAAATGGCCAATTTCCCAGAGGGCCAGTCACCCGTCACAAACCCAGTCATGTGGGCATTGATTGAGCGTCTGGGGGTTCAAGTCACCCATTGTGAGATGCAAGCCTATAGGGACCGATGCACGCAGGCCAAAGCGCTTTGGCAAAGAGATGTCCAAAAGTTTGATCTGCTGAGTAGACTCACATGGGGCCAAAAAGCGCTGATCGAGAATGGCCCCTGTCTTGAGACGGAAGAAGAGCTTACTTCCTATCTTTCCGGCGACGCGGGCTTCAAAGAAATTCTTGTTGGCCGGACCAAGCAGCGCTTGAAGGGATAGAGCTGAAAACTGGGCTCAGGTTGCGTTTGCCTGCTTTCCGGTGTCGGCTAGATGTGACCCAATTCAATCACTGGGCTGGTGACTTTGCTGATTTTCGCTCCGGTGTAGATGGTGGAATAGATTGGCTTGGGTGGACGCGCGGCGTCATCGACAGTGCGACGGACCCACGATCGCTCTTCCATTGATTGCAGGGACTGCGACAGCGCGCGATCCGAGATAGTTAGTAAACGCCGCTTGATCTCGGTGAACTGGCTTGGTCTGCCCAAAGTGGCAAGCACCGGTACTGTCCAAGACTTTCGAAGCAGGTCCTGATTTTCGCCTCCCGACAAAAGCTGGATTCTGCTCGCCAGCTCAGCCGCGGCTTTTCCTATCGACGTCAGACGGAACTCCGGCCTTAACGGGTGGCCGTGGCCGGGATTCCGCTCCAAGAGACCGCAGCTGATCAAGTGATCAATGCTTTGTGCAAAGGCGGTTCTGCTCGCACCTGTTGCCATCAACAAGGGTGCTTGACGGCCTGGAACCCCATCGTTCAGGCCTGCGAGGATTGGTAGCGCCCAAGCCCTTGAGGTGATGTTGACAAGCGTTCTTATGTCCATTATTTATAGTTACTATAAAATAGTACGAAAGGAAAGCTATGTCACTCATCGAATTAAACGACACCATCACAATTGCGCTGTCGGTCAAGGACCGGCATGTAAGCGCAAAGTGGTATAAGGACATGCTTGGGTTCGAATCTTTGTATCACGCCGATGAGGCCGGCTGGTCAGAACTGCAGACGAATACCCCAGGCGTCACGATTGGTCTTGGCGAACACACCAAGCCTGCGCCGGGCAATTGTGTTCCAGTCTTCGGTATTGCCGATCTTGTTGAAGGACGGCACAGGCTCGAGAATGCAGGGGTAAAGTTTGACGGCCCGACGGATGTTGTCGAGGGAATGGTCCAGACCGCGACCTTCTATGATCCAGATGGCAATGCGCTCATGCTTGCTGAAGACCTGACGGGCGGCGCATGATCACGGGGTCAATAGTCTGATTTGCAGCGGTTCCCCATCCGATGTCCGGCTTAGCGTATATCCATCTACTAAGACCTAAGTTATCGGGATGTCACGCCAAACATCCCATTCAAGCGAAAGCGTAGAGCCCAAGAGCCAATCGACGGCTTACTTGATGAACGTCGCAATAAGGTCGAGCGTTGCGTTGACAAACTCAAGCAAAGCCTGCGCCTTGTAACGCGCCAAGGCAAAAGTGCCTCCAGCTACTCTCGCTTCGTGCCAATCGCTTCAACAGGCCTGTGGATCAGGCACTTTCTCCGACCACCGGAGTTGAGTTCGAGGAAAGGCTTGCGATCCGCATCGGCATGCCACCCTCGGGCCGCATTGTAATGCGCACCAGCGGGCGGATGGTATGGGCGGGATCGTGCTCAAGTCGGACCTCGCGCATCAATGTGGCCAGAACAGCCACTGCTTCGTTCAGGGCAAAGCCCATACCGATGCAAATGCGCAGACCAGCACCAAATGGCATATACTGATAGCGCTGCCGCTCCAATCCAAACTCAGGGGAAAAGCGATCGGGATCAAACACATCGGGGCGTTCCCAAAGCTTGCGGTGACGATGCAACGCATAGATTGGTATCAAAATGATTGTGTCTTTTGGAACGTTCATCCCTTGAATCTTCGTGTCGCGGCTTGCTTGTCGCGGTAAAGCCGACACCGGCGGAAACAGACGCATGGACTCAAGAACCACCTGACGGGTGAACGTGAGGGCTTCAACATGTGTTTGTGTAATTGGCGCATCGCCGGCCACGCGTTGCACCTCAGCGCGCAGGCGGTCGGCGGTCAAGCTATGCTGCGAGAGCAAATACAACGACCAAGTCAGCGCCAGAGCCGTGGTTTCATGCCCGGCGCCAATGAAGGTGATCAAGTTGTCACGTAGTTCAATGTCGGACATGGCTCGCCCGGTCTCTGGATCTTTCGCTTGCATCAGCAAGTCGACCAGATCACCTCGTCCAGGGGCTTCACTTCGCCTGCGCTCGACCATCGTTTGTACTGCCGCCCGAAGATAGTTCGCTGCACGCACGCCACGTTGTGACATCAGTTTCTTCAAGGACGGCGGCAATCCCAAAATGTCGCCAATATTGGGCCGACCAAGTGTCTCCAAATAGGTGCTGATCTCACGACTGGCTTCTTCAATGTCTATGCCTTCGCCGCCCGACAACATCGTGTCGAGGATGATATCGAAGGTGACGCGCACCATGTCATGAGCAATATCAACGTGCTTACCCACGCCCACCGCCCGCCATCGAGAAAGCATTTTCTCCGCCGCCGCACTCATAAGAGGCGTCAGCTTGGCCACGGTGTCAGGTCGAAAGGCGGGGGCGGCTGCCAGCCGCTGCCAACGCCAATCAGCACCCTCAGCGGTTAACAGCGCTTCACCCAATGCGGGCTTCAAGAAGCGCAGGAAAATCGTGCCCTTGCCGAAATCCTCGACACGATCCAAAAGAATCTCGCGTATAGCCTCTGGCTTGCTGACAAACAGTAGTTTCGGGCCGTAAGGCACCGGTGCCCAATAAAAATCATCCTCGTAGACTGCGCGGGGCCACGCCTCAATCGGGTTGTCAGCAAGGGTGACGAGCCGCTTGAATATGGGAAGCGTCTTTTCCGGTGGACGAATCGCCGGTGGCGTAAAGAGAGCATCTATTGGGTTCATTACCTTCACAATATGCAAGTTTCGAGGGCATTGCTAGCACAAGATTGACCTTCAACCGGGTTCTCGGTGCGTCCAATAACAGCGTTTCCGAGTTGTCTGTGCTGGGACAGGGGAGGACTGACGGAAATGAAAGCAACCACAACCCGTCAAAGCCGTCTTGCATTTCGCACCCTATGTCTTCATCTTGCTGGTTGCCGCTAAGAGGCGCACTTCCCATGAATTACCAATGGGCATCAGCTGGCGGGACGCTGTTTGTCGGTATGATGGCCGCCTCATCGGGAGCGGACAACGCCCAAGCCCGAAGGGCAGGTTCCAGCGCGATGCCACCGTTGGAGAGGTCGCGACAATCTGGTGCCAGAAAGGCACAATTGTCCCAGCCGTTCTCGGAGGCAGCTGAGAGCGGGGTCGAGCGAGGCATCGCGCCCGTAATCGGCCTGCGCGCGCAACCGGGCCCTCAGCCAATCTTCGACATTCAGACGAGGGCGAGTTTTCCGAGTCACCGTAAGAACATACGCTGCCGTTTTGACAGGGCCAATCGGTGTCGATATTCTAAGTTTAACCGCAAGGAGACCCTTACGGGCACCACCCCTTTATATGCGAACTTGCCCGATCCAGTGTCGGCAACCGTTGTTACTGTTTTGGAGCAGGCAGTTTTGGCAGTCACCCGCGCAATCATGCAGATTAGCCTTAAAGCGGTTCTTCTTTTTTCGGCTTTACCCGCCTTGCCCAGAGCCGCCAAAGGGTGCTGCGATGCAGGCTGATCTGGTCGCCCCGCGCGAAGAGTTGGATTTTTACGATGCGCGAGGCATCGACTTGCCGAGGCCCATGACTGCACTGGAGGCATGGAACATCGCTATGCGCAAGCCTTTGCCTGGTGTGGCGTTGGCCTTCCGTATCCGCGATGCGATTTCATCGCTGTTCGGGGTCAAGCGGATCGGCGGGTTTTCCGGGCCACAGAATCGGACCCCTATAGTAGGGGACAAGCTGGATTTTTTCTTGGTCGAACGGAACGAGCCCGAGTGCCTGACTCTGAGCGAACGAGACCGGCATCTAGAGGTGGTGACCTGCATCACTACTTATGGCCAGCGCTTAACGATAACCTCCTCGGTCAAGGTGCATAACGGGTTTGGGAAAGTTTACATGATCCCCGTTGCCCCAGCGCACAAGCTGATCGTGTCGACTATGCTCCGCAGGATGCAGCGTGAGCTTGATGGCGATTGAGCAGGCTTCGAAAATTGCTTGGACAGGAAAAGTTGCCACCTTTACAAAAGGCACTGGACCAACTTCGTTAGCAGAAATCAGCGCAATCTATTTTTAGCTCAGCAAGTCATCGATTTTCCGGACACGAAGCGACGCTTTCCCTGCATCTATCTGAGCTAAAGTAGCGTTGTGATGCCTAATGACTTGCTCAAAGGACAGGTCCAAAGACCCGGCGTTCATATGGCCATCTTCCAATAAAATAACATTGTAGCCAAGCGCGAGCGCACGGCGGCAAGTCGTGTCAATACAAAACTGCGTCATGCAACCGGCAATAACCAGCGTTTCGATACCTAAGTTTCGGCAGTGCGCGTCGAGATCCGTATCAAAAAAGGCATCGCACCAGCCTTTAGCGATAATCGGCTCTTGTGCTTGTGGCGCAACGTCAGGAAAAATATTCCAGCCCTCAGTGTCTGGATCAAGTCTATGCCCCTTAGGACCAAAATGCTGGACATGCAGAACGGGAATTCCAAGTTGACGGCTTCGCTCTTGAACGCGTCCAATTCGTCCCAGCATTTTCTGGAGTGCCAAGTCCGCTAAGCTTTGGTTTTCACCGGCGCATCCGCTCAATATGCCGACTTGCATGTCGATTCCAAGGAAGGCAGGTCGGTCACCCCAGATTTCTTGAAATTTCATATGATTTTTGCCTGATAAATTACGAACGATGCAACCGCCCAGACAGCCGCACCAGTGAGCAAAGCATCCGATAAACTAGCGCCTGCCTTTACGCGCAGCAGGACCGTGCCCAGCAGTAAAGCGGTTTGTCCGACACCTATTAGTACGCCAGTTAGGTAGGTCGTTAAAACAGGACTTCGATTGCCGTCCAGCCAAAGCCAACCAAGTGAAATAGCCGTGATAAGTGGCATTGCTGTCAACCACCCTGCTAGCCGAGGGTTCGACCTAGCGAGCAATAGGATTGCGAGGACAATTACCCCCGATAAGGCCGATTTCACCAGTAAGGACATGATCATTCTAACTTGCCGACTAGATCAAGCAGTGTTTCAAAAGCTGTTTGAATTTCGTGCTTTGTTCGCACGTCACACATTTGAAGTGCTTTTGCTAAGCGGGAAACGTCCAGCCCGACATGTTCGTCGAAGGCGGTCCTGCCGATATCCGTCAACCGCAGAAACACAACCCGTTCATCATCTTCGGAACGCCGCTTCTCCACCAAATGTTTGCTTACCAATCGACTGACTAACTCGGAAGCGGTGTTAGCTGCGCAGCCCAAAAAGTCAGCCACGCGCTGCACTGTTACGGCTTGCTCTTCATTGAGAAGCTGCAGAACACGCACACTTTGGTGACTGAGAGCAATCGAATATTTGGGATGGCATCGATGATAGATCGCCGCAAAATTGCGAGAAATGCCTAAAGCAGTTTCAGAATTTGATTCAATTCGCATAAAACGAATATATCGTGTATTACGATCTAGTCAAGGAGCGTTGCCATGAAATAGCGTCCACCAAACGGCAACCGAGCGTTATCGGGCGTGGATAATCTCGATTCCCATCGACCTAAACTGACGTACGGTGGCCTCTTTGGTGTCATCGGGAACCAGCACCGTGTTCGCACGATTTGCATCAAGTATGACAAAGGACGAAGCTGCTAACAGTTTTTCGGACGAGGCCATCACAACCAATTCCCCTGAGGCCTCAGCAATAGCTCGTTTCATGACAGCTTCCTCCGCGTCACCAGTTGTAAGGCCAGCTTCTGGATGAATCCCCGTGACGCCCATGAAGAAGACATCGGGGCGAAAATCTTTGAGGGCCAGCAACGCCGTTGCGCCAACGCTAACCATCGAATGTTTGAACAAGCGGCCACCTATCACATGAACGTCGACCGCATGGTCAGATAGCGCGGTGGCCACTTGAGGGCTGTGTGTCACGATCGTTGCTTTCAACTGACGATCCAAATGCTTTGCCAATTGGAGCGCCGTCGTTCCTCCGTCGATGAATACAAGCTGTCCTGGCAAGATCATCGCCGCAGCGCATCGGCCAATAGTTTCCTTCTCCGATGGAACAATAAGTGTACGTGCCAACAAAGCGCCCACCGCCGGAGATGCTGGAAGCGCGCCGCCATGCACCCGTTGCAACTTCCCTTCGCTTGCCAGCTCGCGCAGATCGCGACGGATTGTATCCTCTGAAAGATCCAAATCACTTGCAGCAGATTTGGCAACTATCCTTCCTTCTTTAGCTAAAAGTGCCAAAAGATAGCGTTTTCGCTGCTCTGTCAGCATATGCCACTAACCCCAAAAAATCTTGACTCTGCACGATATTGCACGAATATGCGTGAATGTCACTTAAAGATCGTATCCGCATTCACAGTGTTACTACTCTCTCAGACGACTGGTACGTCTTGAAGAAGACGCATTTTGACTGGCGTCGATCAGATGGTACTTGGCAGGCGATGAACCGCGAAACTTATGATCGCGGCAATGGCGCTGTACTCTTGCCTTATGACCCAGCCCGCCGGACGGTCTTGCTGACGCGGCAATTTCGCTACCCCGCGTACGTGAACGGGTGCGATGATTTATTGATAGAGGCCGCGGCTGGACTGCTCGATAATGCCGCTCCAGAAGATCGTATTCGTGCTGAGGTCGAGGAAGAATTAGGCCTCACGCTCGGCCCAACCCGACCAGTCCTCAGCTGCTATATGAGTCCCGGCTCAGTGACAGAACGCCTCTACTTTTTCGTCGCTGAATATGATCCGACGATGCGCTTGAGCGGCGGCGGCGGCAATGAGACCGAGGGCGAAGATATTGAGGTGCTGGAACTGACCATCGATCATGCGCTCGAGATGATCGCAAGTGGCGAGATCCAGGACGGAAAGACGATCATCTTGCTACAATACCTAGCATTACACCTACTGAAAACGGATGAGAGACCATCATGATAGTTCTGGTGTCGGGCCCATATCGCAGTGGCACGAATGATGATCCTGAGCTCATGGCAGCTAATCTTGAGCGACTAGAAGATGCGGCAATGGCCTTGTTTGAGGCTGGTCACTTACCCATGATTGGAGAGTGGGTCGCACTCCCACTAATGCGCCGCGCCGGATCAAAGATGGTCGGCGACGATTTGTATCAAAAATATGCCTATCCCGTTGCGCATAGGCTCATCGAGCATTGCGACGCTGTGTTGCGTATGCCCGGTGCATCCACTGGAGCAGATGAGGACATACGTCGAGCGAAAATGCGCGGGATTCCAGTATATTATGCTTTAAGCGAACTGATTTGATGCGGGAGTGACGCAAGGCAGCTTTCCCATATCCTCACCGAGGCCTTTCGCTTCCCACGACACAAAGCCAATTGAGCGGCCTGAATCATAGGTCAGGCAAATTGCCCGTCGCGAGTGCATCGTAAGCCCGTGAGTATTCCGGGGGAATGGTAATCGGGAAGAAAACCCCGGAAAAAGTTGCGACAATCGTCGTTGATACAACAGCGCCTATGGCTACAATTGCTACGGCGATCTTTTGATCGCGTTTGTTTTTGAAGTAAGCAAAGGCACCAATGTGGAGGAATACTCCAAATGCCAAAAGAAAATAGTAAGGCAAGAATACAATCCGAAGGGTCTCGTTCTGAAGCGGTCCGGCGACCCAATAGAAGTTTGTATCTAGACCGATAACATGGCGGCTAATCAGGGCGGCGGAGGCATGCTGAATTATAAACCATGCCAGCATTAAGCCGCTGACAATCTGAGCCCAGCTCCAAAGGCCTTTGTTAGGCATTTGCCACTTACGCACCAGCATCTTTAGCCCAGTGGCAGCCTGCCCAATAATCGCCAAAACCAGCAGTGGCTCCACAATCGGATTTCGATAGATCCACTGGACTATTTTCAACGATTGATTGTGCATTTGCGGACCGCCAAGTGCGGTTAGATGCACCGTCAAATGCAACAAAATGAAAACGCCTAATCCGACTGCAAGCAGACGATGGGCTTGCCGGATCACCTTTAAAAAGTTCATGGTAAGAGGTCCCGATTAGGCCGAGAATTAATCGGACAAAAAATATCCGATTTAAAGGATTTGTCAATCCATGCAGATTTCAAAAGGTGTAGAATGGGCTGTTCATGCTGTTAGCTTAATGGCTGCGCTCCCTGATAAACGGGGTTTAAGTGCCGAGGCGCTGGCGCACTATCACGGCGTGCCGCCAGCCTATATGGCGAAACAATTGCAAGCCCTCAGCCGCGCCGGGATAATTATGTCAACTCGAGGTGCCGGAGGGGGTTATCGCCTTGCAAAAGCACCATTAGACATAAATTTATGGGATATATGCGCTGCAATAGAAGGAAATGCGCCAGCATTTAAATGTACGGAAATCCGCCAGAATGGTCCCTGTGCGACCCTAGCGGAGGATTGCAAAACCCCTTGTGCGATTGCGGCAGCCTTTTTACTTGCTGAAAGAGCTTACCGTGCGTCACTCCAAGCGATCAGCCTTGCCGACATTGCCCATTTGATTCTGAAGGATTCGTCAGAACAACACTTGAGTGCCATCATGAATTGGATTGACAATACTGCGACGGCACTTCCCGTGAATGCGCTACGCTAAAGATGTTTAAAGGTTCAGAGCTCTAAGCCGTAGCAACCGCATGACCTCGGTCAAGACAGTTGCTACGATCCGTGCGTAAGTGAATGTCCGCTTTCGAGCAACCGCCAACCTGCCCCAAATGGCAACCCTTGGCGCATAGGAGACGGTCGGCATTTCGGCCGAACTTGGCCGAAAGCGGAATGGCGGCTTTGAGGTGTGTGGGCGGGGAAAGCTGTCGCCTAAAGGCAATGGGGCACTTTATTCCGCGTTGATCGAACCAACACGCTGGGCCGTCCTGATGACGCAAATTGATCGCGTCTCCGATGCCTCGGGACCTATCAGCGCGGATTGGCCCTGTCCGAGGGTGGAAGCGACTGCCGTAGCTGGCAGCCAGTTTAAACCGGGCGCATGAGTGGTCTGGTTCGGAAACGCAGAAGCAAATTCCTCGAAGTTTGATTTCAGATGCCTACTTACCAAATGTCACTTCGGTTTAAAGCGGGTACGCAGCTTGATGGCCCTTGGAGCTGCGGCATCTTATCTTCGCTTAACGCCTGTCCTATCCAGCCGTGTGGCATGCTAAGCGGCTGAGGCGGACGGGCTTGATCCTCTGTGATCGGCATAAAACCAACTTGCTTGTAATAGCTCGGATCGCCGTAGGTGATGGCAATTTGGACACCTTCGGCGCGAAGCGCCCCTAGTGCATGAGTAAGTAAGGCTTGCCCAATGCCCATCTTTTGATTTTCAGGTGATACTGCCATCGGTGAAAGGAGGAAAACGATGTGCGGGTCGAAAGCATATGTCAGTCGGGTAAAGATCGCAGCCCCAATGACACAATTTTCATTCTCGGCGCAGTAGACGCGGATATCTTCAGGCGGAGTTTCTAAAAGCAGATGGTGAACCAAATCGCCAATTCGCGCTCCTTCCTCTTGCCCCTCTGAAGCTTCAAAGGTCTTGGCGAAGAGTTCGATGAGCGCTTGCTGGTGCCCTGAATAGCCCCTTGTGAGTTGCATGATTACCGTCCTGCCCCGGCAGAGGGCGCCCTTAACCTAAGTGCTGCAACCAGAACCTGTTTGGGTAGTTGGCACCCGATATTGGTGGCAACGCGTCCCCGCTGAGTCAATACGCCTAGCAACTCACGCCAATAAGAGTTCTACTGAATAATTCGCGCAAAGGCTGCAACTCCATCGCGTTGCAATGTCGGCTTAACATCTGGCTTAGTCGGTGGCGTACTGACAATCTCACCTGCCTCACCTGCGCCGAAAATTGCTTCCATCGTCCGAACGCATTGAGCTATATTGTCGTCAGCAAGGGTGTACCAAACAAGCTTGGCCTCTTTACGGGTGCTCACTAGATCTGCGCGCCTTAATTCTGCGAGTTGTTGACTAAGGGCGGGCTGTCCAATGCGGGTGGCCTCACCAATTTCAGCGACATTGCGTTGCCCACTCAGCAAACAGCTTAAGATCATCAGGCGTTGAGGCTGAGCATAGACCTTAAGCTTTTCAGCCGCGCTATTGGCCAGCTCACGATTCTCGAAAAGTGCGCTCATGGCAGCCTCCGACAAAACCAGCCAGCTTCTTGGTCAATGGGTGTGCTCCCGTCCGAAGGTGGTGCCAATAAAGGTAGGCCTGGCACCCAGCCCTCAGGTGCGAAGCCTTGGCCGTCGTCGACAGCCTTGAGGGCTTCCACTAGCCTGAGCATTTCAGGCACAGAACGGCCAACATTATAAGGATAACTTGTTATGGCCCTAACTATGCCATTGGGGTCGATAAAATAGGCCGAGCGCATCGCAATCGCGTCAGAACTTGCCTCATCAATCATGCCATAGGCACGCCCAATAGCCATGCTCGGATCTTCAATGAGGGGAAATTCTATTGCCGCGCCAAACTCGATCTCAATCGCTCGTATCCAAGCGAAATGAGAATAAAGACTGTCAACCGACAGGCCTATAAGCGCACAGTCGAGCTTTTCAAACGCAGCTTTGTGCTGCGCAAGCCCGATGAACTCCGTGGTGCAAACAGGCGTGAAATCAGCGGGGTGGGAGAAGAAAATCACCCATTTACCCCGGTAGCCCGATAGTCTCACTGACCCCATAGTAGAGCGCGCGACAAAATCTGGTGCCGCATCACCGAGCCTCACAGGCCGCACTGAAACAGGTTTTTCATACTCATTCATTGGCGATCACACTCCCAACGCGCTTTTCGCGTATGTCGCATCTTGACGCAACAAACTTACTGCATTACACAGTTTATGTAAATGATAATAAGTGAGGTAATCCTATGACCGATCTAGCTCTTGCAAAAGCCCAAAATCAGGTAGGTGCGGCCCAGAGTGGCGTGCCCATGATTAAAGCCTTCTTCGATGTCCCAACCAACACGGTCTCATACGTCGTCTATGACAGTGAAACCCGTAAGGCCGCGATCATTGATAGCGTGCTTGACTATGCGCCCGCCTCAGGAAGAACCACACTGACATCCGCGGATGCGATCATCGCTTATGTTACCGAGAAAGACCTAAGTGTTGACTGGCTGTTAGAGACGCACGCCCACGCCGATCACTTATCGGCAGCGCCCTATTTGCAAACCAGACTTGGCGGTAAAATCGCCATTGGCGAGCACATTACCTTGGTTCAAAACGTCTTCGGTAAACTCTTTAATGCAGGCAGTGATTTCCAGCGTGATGGATCCGACTTCGACCAACTTTGGAAAGATGGCGATCACTTCAAGATTGGTAACCTAGACGTCACGGTGCTGCATGTCCCCGGACATACACCCGCTTGCATCGCTTATGTGATCGGCGACGCCGTATTTGTTGGCGACACCTTATTCATGCCTGACTATGGGACCGCACGTTGCGATTTCCCCGGTGGCGATGCGCGCACCTTGTATCGCTCCGCCCGTCGCTTGCTCGAGCTGCCTCCGGAGACACGTCTCTTTATGTGTCATGACTATCTCCCCGAAGGCCGCAGCGAATTTGTCTGGGAAACGACGGTTGAGGCTGAGCGCAAAGCCAATGTCCATCTCCACGATGGCGTGCTTGAGGATGATTTTGTGGCCATGCGCGAAAAGCGTGATGCAACGCTAGATATGCCGCGCCTTATCCTGCCATCTGTTCAGGTGAATATGCGTGCGGGTCATATGCCAGCCCCTGAAGACAATGGGGTCACCTATCTCAAGATTCCGGTGAATGCGGTATGATCAGCGCCTTTCCTCATGCCATGCCCTTAGAAGGCTTTCTCGGCGGACTTCTCATTGGCCTCTCAGCCGCGCTTATGCTCTTGGGTTTGGGCCGCATAGCCGGGGTAAGCGGGCTTGCAGCACGGGCTGTCGGCATTGCTGACAGCGGTGCGCCAAAAGACATAGCAATCGCCTTCGTTGTAGGCCTGCCACTTGGTGCCCTTTTGATCGCAGCGTTAGTTGGCGGCATACCCACCACATTTGCTCCATCGATCTGGCCGCTTGTCATTGGCGGGTTGTTGGTGGGCTACGGCACGCGCCTCGGGTCTGGCTGCACCAGTGGCCATGGGGTTTGTGGCCTTTCAAGGCTCTCTCCGCGTTCAATTACTGCAACGCTCATCTTCATGGGTAGTGGATTTGCGACCGTTGCTGCGCTTCGCCTTTTTGGCCTGCTCAGTTGAAACAACACAAAGGAAATATGCCATGAAAAACATGGGTAACATCGACCGCGTTCTGCGTATGATCGCGGTATTGGCCATAGCAGGTGCCTATGCGGTAGGTCTGTTGGCCGGGCCGCTGGCAATTATCCTCGGGATTATCGCAGTGGCGTTCTTCATAACAAGTCTAATCGGAACTTGTCCGATATATCTGCCTTTTGGCCTTTCGACACTTGGGAGAGCCAAGCCATGACGCGCGCGCTGATTGCCCTTTTGTCAGGTGCTTTGTTTGGCGCTGGTCTTGCATTTTCAGGCATGGCAGACCCTGCGCGCGTGCAGGGGTTCCTGAATCTGCTTGGTGTGTGGGACCCGACGCTGGCCTTTGTGATGGGCGGTGCCATTTTGCCAATGGCCGCCGCATGGCTTTGGCAAAAGCGGCTCGCCAAGCCTTTTGCGGACGTACAATTCGAGCTACCCGCCACCACTAAGCTGGATACGAAACTGGCCATTGGCGCGGTATTGTTTGGCGTCGGCTGGGGGATCAGCGGTTTATGCCCTGGCCCTGCGGTGGCAAATCTAGGGCTAGTTCCCCTTCAAGTCATGCCCTTCATCCTAGCCATGTTGGCCGGCATGGCCGTGCATCGCTTTACCACACGATAAAAAGCCGCCTTGAGGCGGATGGGAGAAAAAAATGGACATCAAGCGGCTAAATGCCAAGATCGCAGTCTCGCCACAAATCAAAGCTGAAGATATGGTCGCCATCGCGCGAGCCGGCTATCGATCGGTCATTTGTAATCGACCTGAAGGCGAGGAACAAAGCCAGCCAGCTACGGCAACTATCGAGGCAGCAGCAAAGTCTGCAGGCCTGCGTTTTGTCCATATCCCCGCCATCTCAGGGGCGCTGACCGAGCAAAATGGGCGCGATATGGCTCAAGCGATCGCAAACTTGCCCGGACCCGTTTTGGCTTATTGTCGCTCTGGTGCGCGCTCGGCGAAACTTGCTGAGATGGCCGCCATCATCAACACGCAGGCCGGCGGCCAAACAATTTATGATTTTGTCATTGTTGGCGGCGGCAGTGCAGGCATTGCCACAGCGGCGAGCATCTTGAAGCGCAACTCAGAGGTTTCGATTGCCATCATTGAGCCGAGCGAGGCCCACTATTATCAGCCGGGTTGGACAATGGTTGGGGCCGGCGTTTTCGATCGTGACTTTACAGTGCGTTCAGAAGCCGCGCTCATCCCAAAAGGTGCTGAGTGGATCAAGGCCTCAGTCAGCGGTTTTGAGCCCAACGAGAACCAGGTTGTTTTATGCGATGGCAATCGTGTTGCGTACCGCGTCCTGATTGCCTGCCCTGGCATCAAACTGGATTGGGCAGCCATTCCGGGCTTAACTGAAGCGCTTGGAAAAAATGGGGTGACGTCAAACTACGACTTTGATTTGGCACCCTATACCAATCGTTTGGTTAAAGAATTTACGGGTGGTAGGGCGTTGTTCACTCAGCCACCCATGCCCATCAAATGCGCCGGTGCGCCGCAAAAGTCCATGTACCTTTCATGCAGCCGCTGGGAAAAAGCGGGCAAGCTCGGCGCCATTGACGTTCAGTTTCACACGGCCGGTGCCGTCTTGTTTGGCGTGGCGGCCTATGTGCCTGCTCTAATGGAATATGTGAAACGCTATAATGCACATCTGAACTTTGAATCAAAACTGATCGGGATCGATGGGGCTTCGAAAACCGCTGTGTTTGAGCAAAAACGAAGCGGTGAAACTAAAACTGTTGAAGAACGCTATGACATGATCCATGTCGTACCGCCCCAAGTGGCCCCGGACTTTGTGCGGTCTAGCCCACTGGCTGCTGCATCGGGCTTCATTGAAGTCAATGAAGGCACGCTACAGCACACCCGATATGCCAATGTCTTTGCCTTGGGTGATGCCTGTTCAGCGTCCAACGCCAAAACCATGGCGGCTGCGCGCAAACAGGCCCCTGTTGTTGCCGTTAACAGCCTTGCCGCCCTCGAGGGTAAACCACCAGTCGCTGACTATGACGGCTACGGTAGCTGCCCATTGACCGTCGAGGCAGGAAAAATTGTCTTGGCTGAGTTTGGCTATGGCGGCAAACTCTTGCCCAGTTTCCCCAATTGGCTAATCGATGGAACGCGGCCTTCGCGTTTATCTTGGCTTTTGAAAGACACGATCCTGCCACCCATCTATTGGCACGGCATGCTCAAGGGCCATGAATGGATGGTCAAACCCCATCCGATTGGTAGCTGATATGAGTGCTCTCTCGCGCTATCTGCCTATCTTGGAGTGGGGGAAGACCTATAATGGCTCGACCCTGACTAATGATGTTGTGGCGGCTCTGATCGTGACGATCATGCTGATACCCCAAAGCATTGCTTATGCGATGTTGGCAGGACTGCCGCCGGAAGTCGGCCTTTATGCCTCGATCGCACCAATCATTGCCTATGCGATCTTTGGCACCAGCAAGGCTTTGGCGGTTGGACCTGTGGCGGTCATCTCCTTGATGACGCTAACTGCAGCGGGCAAAATAGCGCCTGCTGGAAGTGCAGAGTTCATTGCGGCAGCTTTGATTCTGGCCTTCCTGTCAGGTGCGATCCTGATCGCGATGGGTGTCTTGCGGCTTGGGTTTCTTGCAAATCTCTTGTCCCATCCAGTTGTGTCAGGCTTTATCACTGCCAGCGGCATCATCATCGCGACCAGCCAGCTTAAGTCTATCCTTGGCATCGAAGCCCATGGCGACGCCCTACCTGAATTGGTCCAGACCCTTGCGCAAAATATCGCTGACACCAATCTGCCGACCCTAATTATTGGTGTGTTGTCGACGGCGTTTTTATTCTGGGTGCGCAAGGGCTTAAAGCCTTTGCTTGTTGGCTTTGGCTTGGCACCGCGGCCTGCGGACTTGATCGCAAAAGCTGGCCCGATTGCGGCGGTTGCCGTTTCGACGCTCGCGGTCATCTTCTTGGATTTAGAGGCAAAAGGCGTGAAGGTCGTCGGGACTATTCCGCAAAGCCTGCCGCCTTTAACGGTGCCTTTATTTGATTTTGAGCTTTGGCAAAGCCTAGCTGTGCCTGCTCTTCTTCTCTCGGTGATCGGCTTTGTAGAAAGCGTCTCAGTCGCTCAGACTCTGGCAGCGAAGAAGCGTCAGCGCATTGTGCCAGACCAAGAACTGATTGGCCTAGGTGCTGCCAATATTGCAGCCAGCTTTAGTGGTGGCTATCCCGTCACGGGCGGCTTTGCCCGCTCGGTGGTGAACTTTGATGCGGGAGCGGAGACCCCAGCGGCAGGTATGTTCACGGCAATTGGCATTCTGATCGCCGCATTGTTTTTAACACCCCTGCTCTATTCGCTACCGATCGCGACACTGGCCGCAACCATCATTGTGGCTGTGCTCAGTCTGGTGGATTTCAAGACGCCCCGGACCATCTTTGCCTATTCTAAGTCAGATTTTGCCGCGATGATGGCGACAATTTTGGTTACGTTGACTTTGGGCGTTGAGCCCGGTGTGATTGCTGGGGTCAGTCTCAGCTTGGCTTTGTTCTTGTGGCGCGCATCCAGGCCCCATGCCGCGATTGTGGGCCGAGTCCCCGGCACGGAGCATTTTCGCAATGTGTTGCGTCACGCCGTTATCACCGATCCTCGCATTCTCACGATCCGCATCGATGAGAGCTTGACCTATTTGAATGCGCGCTGGTTGGAGGAATTCATCTCTGAACAAGTCGCATTGCATCCAAGCCTTCAGCACTTGATCTTGATGTGCTCGGCAGTGAACGCGATTGACGCCTCAGCGCTCGAAAGCGTGGAAGCGATCAATCTCCGCCTTAAAGACGGTGCTATCGACTTGCACCTCTCAGAAGTTAAGGGCCCTGTCATGGATGCCCTCAAACGCTCCCACTTCCTGCACGAGCTGACAGGAAAGGTGTGGCTTTCACAGAATGAGGCCTTTGAGGGCCTACTGGGGGAGTCAGTCCCCAAAGAGGAAAACCTTCTCCGATAGGACACCAAACAGCGCGAACAACTCGAACAGCTTCAACGCCTCCTCAATAACATCAAAGGAAAAGACTATGACTCTCCACATCGGCGATATCGCCCCTGACTTTCAGACAGAAACCCAAAATGGCCCAATCAGCTTCCACGAATGGGCGGGCGATTCTTGGGTATTTTTCTTTAGTCACCCAGCTGACTTTACCCCGGTTTGCACCACCGAAATGGGCCGTACCGCCCAGTTGGCGGGAGAGTTTGCAAAGCGCAACACCAAACCCTTGGGACTTTCGACCGATACAGCTGAAGAGCACCTCAAGTGGATCGCGGACGTGAATGAAACCCAGCACACGGACTTGCAGTTTCCGATTTTGGCCGATGCCGATCTGTCGATTGCGCGCACGTATGACATGATCCACCCCGAACAAAGCGAAACTGCTGCGGTTCGTTCAGTATTCATCATTGATCCGGCCAAGCGGATCCGCTTGACCATGACCTATCCCATGAGTGTTGGCCGCAATTTCGATGAAATCCTCCGCGTGATCGACGCGCTTCAAATGAGCGACAAGCATCGGATTGCAACGCCAGCTGATTGGGCTGTGGGAAAAGACGTCATCATCCCACCTTCGATCAAGGATGAAGAAGCCAAAATGCTCTTTCCCCAAGGTTGGACAACCCTAAAGCCTTACTTGCGCACAACCAGCATCAAATAGGCCTCGATAGTAGAAGGCAGGACTTATCATGATAGATCAAGAATGGGCGATCATTCTCGCGCGAATCCAATTTGCGTTCACTGTGAGTTTTCACTTTATTTTTCCTGCCTTCTCTATTGGCCTAGCAAGCTTTCTGGCTGTGCTCGAGGGCCTTTGGCTGAAAACCGGTGAAGGTGTTTATGCCAACCTCTACCGCTATTGGCTGAAGATCTTCGCGGTCGTTTTTGCCATGGGCGTCGTGTCCGGCATCGTGATGTCCTATCAGTTTGGCACCAATTGGTCGGTGTTTTCAGATAAGGCTGGCCCCGTTATCGGGCCGCTGATGGCCTATGAAGTCATGACGGCCTTCTTCTTGGAGGCAGGCTTTTTGGGTGTCATGCTCTTTGGGATCAACAAAGTCGGCCGCAAGCTTCACTTTATTGCCACCTGCACGGTAGCATTTGGCACTCTGATCTCGGCAACTTGGATTATATCCGTCAATAGCTGGATGCAGACACCTGTGGGCTTTGAAATGGGTACCAATGGCCAGTTCTTGCCAGGCGAGAGCTGGTGGCCAATCATCTTCAATCCCAGCTTTCCTTATCGACTGTTGCATACAGTCTTGGCAGCCTTTTTGACAACAGCCTTTGCTGTGGGTGCTGTGGGCGCATGGCACTTGTTGCGCGACTCTCAAAATGTCGGCGCGCGCAAAATGTTCTCCATGGCGATGTGGATGGCCGCCATTGTTACGCCAATCCAGATTTTTGCAGGTGATTTGCACGGCTTGAACACGTTAGAACATCAGCCAGCTAAAGTTATGGCGATGGAGGGTCACTTTGAAAGCCATCCTGAGGGTGCTCCCCTAATCTTGTTCGGGATTCCAAACAGCGCGGAAAAGCGCATCGACTATGCAATCCAAATCCCCAAGGCATCCTCCCTTATCCTGAAGCACGATCCAAATGCGCCTTTGGCCGGCCTCGATACAATCCCGGACGAGAATGAGCCACCCGTCGGCATCGTATTTTGGTCTTTTCGCATCATGGTTGGTTTGGGCTTTGCTATGCTTGGCGTTGGCCTTTGGAGTTTGTTGGCCCGTCTTCGCAAAAACCTCTATCAAGCGTCGTGGCTCCATAGAGCTGCCGTGCTCATGGGGCCGTCGGGCTTTGTGGCAGTCTTGGCAGGTTGGATCACAACCGAAGTGGGTAGGCAACCGTACACTATCTATGGCCTCCTGCAGACGTCGCAAAGCGTCTCGCCACTAGACGCTCAGGCCGTGGCCGTCTCACTCATCGCTTTTATTGTCGTTTATTTTTCAGTCTTTGGAATGGGCATTTGGTACCTTTTCCAACTGATGAAGAAGGCACCTGAAGCCCATGAACGTGGCTTGGACGGCAGTCCAACCCGCACTGCCGGGTTGACGCCAGCGCCTGCCATGCTCCCTTCACTCCCTTCAAAAGGGGCATCGCTATGATTGATCTAACAATTGTTTGGGCCTGCATTATCGCTTTTGCGATAGTCGCCTATGTCGTCATGGACGGTTTCGACCTTGGCATTGGGATATTGTTTCCATTTTTCCAAGTTGGCGAAGACCGCGACAAGGCAATGAACAGCATTGCGCCGGTTTGGGACGGCAATGAAACATGGCTGGTTATGGGTGTCGGCGGTTTGCTTGCAGCCTTTCCCTTGGCCTATGCAATCATATTGCCGGCCTTGTATGCACCCATGATTGCTATGTTGTTGGGGCTGGTTTTTCGTGGTGTTGCATTTGAGTTTCGCTGGCGTGACCCAAGCCATCGCCCATTTTGGGATGGTGCCTTCACGTTGGGATCAATCGTAGCCACGTTTGCACAAGGGATCGCCTTGGGTGCACTTTTACAAGGCATTACAGTCCAAGGCCGCGCATATGCTGGCGGCTGGTGGGAGTGGCTGTCCCCGTTTTCAATCCTAACAGGGTTTGGTCTGCTTGTTGGTTATAGCCTCTTGGGAGCCTGTTGGTTAAATTGGAAAACCGATGGCGGATTGCAGCGACAGGCGGTTACCTATGCAGGTCGCTTGGGGATTGGGCTTCTGATTATGATTGGTGCAATCAGTGCCGCCACTTTGACACTTGAGCCGCAATACCATGCACGTTGGCTTTCATTCCCCGATGTTATCGCAACCGCCCAAGTGCCGCTTGCAACCATCGTAGTAACTTGGCTGTTTTACCGAAGCCTGCGTTTGAAGAAAGATGTTCAACCCTTCCTTTGGGCGCTTAGCTTGTTCGGCCTTTGTCTAGTTGGCCTAGCCGTATCGATATGGCCCAATGTCATTCCAGCTCGGGTTTCGATTTGGGAAGCTGCAGCCCCACACCGCAGTCAGGTCTTCATGCTTGTGGGGGCTTCAATCATGATCCCCATTATCCTGGCCTATACAGCTTGGTCCTACTGGGTGTTCCGCGGAAAAGTAGGAACGGAAGGATATCATTGATGCCCAAAGCCCTAAAGCAATTGGCTTGGTTCGCAGCAATCTGGGGGATGAGCGTCGTTGCGATCATCTCCTTGGGATACGCAATTCGATTGCTCGTTCAGTCCTGACTGACCAACCCCTTTAAAATCCAGCCAATAAGTTCGTAGAGCATCCCACGGAACTGAAGGGCAACTGTCCTACCTTCTTACGAATGACTGCTTTCGAACAGCGGTCAACACAGCCTTGTTGACCATCCTTGGCGCAAAGCGGAATGTCTGCTTTAGGTTAATTCATGCGCTCCAGCTTGAGCCAGATCATTAGCGCAATCGCCAACATGCCGAAGGACGATCCAAATTCAAATCGCATCATCATAGGAGACACAAGTTTTGCCACGCTCTGGCCCACGATCAAGTTTCGGCTCTTCGCCAGTCAACTGCGCGTTGGCTAAAAACAACACAAACTCAGCAGTGAGTTTGTGCAGTCCTTTGCTCCTCTTTTTCTTGTCACTCGGCTCTGGGCTTTTATCCCTATCAGTGTCTCAAGAAACACGCCACATTCACAGATTTTCGCCTAATTCTGATTCAGCCGGATCGAAACGCAATTTGGACCAGCTACATTTCATTCAATTGCCGCAGGCCCCAATTTTTGACAGTTGCAAGAATCTTGCAAGTTTCGCATCGCTAAATGTCGCAAAGGAGATCATCGATGCGCATTTTACTGGTCGAAGACGATAAATCCATTGCGGAAGTCTTGTCCCGGCGCCTGTGTGAAGCGGGTAATGGCGTTGATATTTTCGCGACTGTTGCAGAGGCGGAAGCAGCTTGGCTTTTGGCTCCTTATGATTTTGCCATAGTGGATATCATGCTCGAAGATGGCGATGGTAGAGATCTTGTGCGAAATATGCGGCGGCGCCTGATTACGACACCGATCCTCATGCTAACCGCCCGCGACGAAATCGGCGATCGTGTACAAGGGCTAGACGCGGGTGCGGACGACTATCTACTGAAGCCGTTCGCCTTTGATGAGCTTATGGCACGCATGCGCGCGCTTGTGAGACGGCCAAAAAACTTGGTTTCTTCGACAAGAGTATTAGGAAACGTCACCCTTGAAGTAAATGAGGGCTGCGCTACCGTGGATGGGACGCTGATCGTGCTATCAGCAAAGGAAATATCTACGCTTGATCGGCTAATGAGAAGTCCAGGCCGGGTTATCCCAAAGCGAGCTTTGGGTGAACATCTTTACACATTCGAGCATGAATGGACCGACAATGCGATAGAGACAATCGTACATCGATTGCGGAAGAAGCTGACTGTGTCAAACTCAAGTCTGGAAATCAAAACCTTACGAGGAATTGGTTATCTTCTGGTGGAAGTTGAGACGTGAGGGACAGCTATTCACTTGAGTTTCGGCTTGTAGTCGTTGGGGCGCTAGTCACCACCCTAACCCTCACGCTTTGTGCCGCGTTTGTTGCTTTAGAATTTATTCGCGGCGAGTTCGCGATTGAAGAACGCAGCCTACTTTCCCAAGCATTAGAATGGTCGGAGAGAGTTGAGACCAATTCAGCTGGACAAGTCCAATTTGCGATACCTCCAGAGCCCACAAACGCACCCGACGCTCCTTTCACGGGCGTGTTAACTGGTGCATTGCCCATTTATGGTTATGCGCTTTTCGACCGTGACGGAAAAGAGGTAGCGAGCTCAGACCAATATGTTCTCATGCGCTCGAAAATGCTGGCGAAGCCGGGTAAGCCCCAACTATTAGAGGGACCAGATCGAACCACCGGCAATATGTTGTTTGTCGCCGAGGTCTTTATCCCTGGGCAAAATGCCTATCTGCATGTTTCCCGACTCCGTGAGGACGAAGATGCTCGTGCCAACACCTTTTTCGGTCAGATCGTTGAAGATTTCGTTTGGCTGGCTCTCGTTATTCTCCTTGGCGTCACAATTGCGACTGTCTTTACCATCCGAATTAGTCTTGCAGGATTGAGACGGTTGGCTCGGCAAGCGGAAAGCCTTGATATTGAGAACCTACCTAAAGGCCACTTGGATACGAAAATTGCGCCACGTGAAATTCAGCCCATCGTAACGGCTTTCAATGCTGCCCTTGACCGGATCGGCGCTGGGATGCAGGCCAAGAGAGAGTTTTCCATTCACGTTGCGCACGAACTGCGAACCCCACTGGCAGATTTGAGGCTGCGCGTTGAAGTCGTTCCCGATAGACACGACCGCACAAGGATGCTCGCAGATATCGATTCAATGACGCGGCTTTTGGAACAATTGCTCCAAGTCGCGCGCCTTGACGCAGCGGCCGGCTTCGCACTCGCCCATCTGCACCTGAGTGAGGTGATCAGCGCAACTTTGTCTGAGATGGCACCACGTTTGCTAGCTCACGGCTGGGAAATTGAACTCAAAGTGTCATCAGAAGCAACCGTTTGGGTCATTGGGCACGAGACGCTCATTCACTTAGTGCTACGAAATCTAATTGAAAATGTCATCCATCATGCCGAGGGCGGCAATAAAGTGCACGTTGAGATTGGGCCGGGACCCAAAGTAGTCTTTGCTGATGATGGGTGTGGTATGGGTCCAAAACAAGTTGGGCAATTGTTTGGGAAAGTCACACCTGCATACGGCGGGCCGCGCAAAGGCAGCGGCCTTGGCCTGTCAATCTGCCAATCAGCTATGAACCGCATGGGTGGGTCCATCACAGTCGTGCCAGCCCAAAGCCCAGCAGGGACCGGAGCGGGCACAAAGTTCCTCATACAATTTCAGTCCGCTAGTCCAACACAGCAAGCCGAGGAAACCGGGCTGCGAAAAATTTGATTTTACGTTCAGCTGCAAGGTTAGTGCAAGCTAGTGAATTCATAATGTGCTCCATCAACCAGGAGTAAAGATGATGCCCAACAAATTGAAGTTCTCAACAATTGCGCTTTTGGCAGGTGTAACCGCGGCCGTCGTGACAGTATCATCAGCTAATGCGCAGTCAGGTCAGGATGATGATGATGGGGAGCGATTTCTGATTGCAGGCATCACCGCTGAATATGAGCCCGTTTTTCTTGGGTCTAAGAAAAATGCGGTCGAACCACAAATTTATGTCAATGCGCGATGGGGTCGCTTCTTTGCTGGCCAACGTGGGGTTGGCCTTGATTTGTTTACATATGATGGCGACCTAGAGTTTGCTCTTGGCACAGCTATTTCACTTGGTGAAGGCCGAGAGGAAGGCGACGACATAAAGCTTAAGGGTCTGGGCAGCATAGATCGCCCAATTGAAGCGACCTTGTTTGGTGAACTGGATTTTGGGTTTGCTGAAGCTGGGCTAACAGTCGGGCGAGATATTGGCAATGCCCACAAAGGAACATTTGTTGATCTTGATGTTAGCAAAGACTTTGAACTGAACGATCGCCTAGAACTCGAAATTGAGGCGAGAGCGCGTTGGGCTGATAAGAAGTTTAATCAAGTCTTTTATGGGGTAAATGCGCTGCAAGCCACACGGTCTGGATACAAAGCGTATACACCAAAGGCTGGCATGCAGACCGCCGCTTTCAGTGTTGGCCTTACTTATAAAGTGACTGATCGCTGGTTTGTCCGCGCCGAAGCCGAAAGCAAAAACCTTTTGGGTGATTCCAAGAAGAGTCCGTTCATAGCCAAGCAGAATGGAACTGCCTTCGGCATTGGCATCGCCCGCCGCTTTTGAGTTTATACACAATGTAGCCAGCGCTCAATGTGTATAGTCCAAGATCAGTTTAGGTTTTGGCTATAGCTGGTCCCGAGTTCCAACCCTCTCATGAAGCATCTTCCGCTCAGCCACCTGTTTCGACCTAGTCGGAAGAGGGCAAGCTAATTTTGACAGAATTTTCACCCCTATCGAAAGGCTCAAGCTATGCAAGTAGTTAAGACGTACAAAACATCCCCGTCTGCGCGTAAATTTCTTATGCTAGGTGTTATGCTCAGCTTTGGGCTGAGCGTCTTCGCGACACCAGCCATCACTGGCTCAAGCAATGCGAATAAAACAACCTCAAGCAATCTGATGCGAACTGAGGCTGTGCCTGTGAGTGGTGGTACGTCGCTGGCTACCATTGTTTATCTTCCCGAAGGCCAGGGTCCATTCCCTTCTATCGTCATTCGCTCCGCTTATGAGATTCCAACCCCCCCGCCAGGCGGGCTTGTTCCAGAGGAAGATGATGACTCTGCCGAATCCGATCCTGTCAAAGTTCGTGAAGCTTGGGCGAGTGTGATTGACCGAGGCTATGCAGTTGTTTTGCAAAACAGCCGTGGTCGCCATAAATCAGGGGGGATTGATTCCTTGTTTGGAACCGAACGAGAAGATGGGGCTGCTCTGGCTAATTGGATTACACAACAACCTTGGAGCAATGGCTCGATCGGTGTTGCGGGTGATAGCGCCGATGGCTTTATTGGCCATCTAATGATGGCGGCAAATGCCCCAGGTGTACGCGCAGGGTACTTCCAAGTCACTTGTGGTCGCCTTCTCACCGACGGTGTTGTCCGCCGCACTGGCGGCCTGTTGATGGAAACTTTAGTCCCCTGGCTTACAAAAGAAGCCTTTGGCGCGGGCGCTGAATCCCGTGCAGCGCTATCAGCTTCGGGAGTAGAACTTGAAAAATTAAAGCGCCCCGCCAAGAGGTCAGTTTCAGCACTATTTTCCCCAAATGCAAGTCGTCGCGCTCAAGCTTTTGCAAGCAGGGCGCCGGCGCAAATTGAGCCGTTGCGAAGCTTGCGTCCGGGATGGGTCGATTTCATCTCCGAGGCCAACTATTCAAAGCTATCACGCTATTTTGATACGGCACCCGATACCAACGCACCGATTTTGCAAGTGGGCTTGTGGCAGGATGTATTCATCGACTGTACGGTCAACCAACATCAGGAGATTTCTGCCCGCAGCGATCAACATCGCTTAATAGTGTTTGATGGTACGCATTACGATATTGATGAACCAGAAAACTGGCCAGTAAAGCCGATGATTGATTGGTTTGATCATCACCTTAAGGGAGCGCCTTTGCCTGACTATCTTGCAGCGCCAATGTCCTTTACGGTTGAGAACGCACGTAAAGCGAAAGAATTGCGCTCAAGTGCAGCATGGCCACCGGCAGAGACCCAAAAGCAAGAGCTCTTTCTCGACACTTCGAGTGGACTTACCAAGACTAAGCCAGAAGGCGAACTCTCACTGGCTAGTGTTGAAACTGATCCCAAACGGTTGATGGTAACAGAGGGTGGCCGCAATCTGATTCTGCCCGCGGGCACAAAAATGAAGGCACCCGACAGAACTCAAAGCAAGTTCTTCACTTCGGCAGCAATGCCCAATGATACAACAATTGCAGGTCCAGTGGAATTGGACTTGGTATTGGTACCATCACAGCCCGATACCGATATCGTCGCGCGGGTTGTCTCAGTCGCGCCTGATGGCTCGCTACGCCTCCTCCTGGAGAATCTATTTCGCGGACGCTATAAGAATGGCCGTGAAAACCCGCGTGCGCTAACTCCCGGCGAGCCAGTTGCGGTATCGTTTTTGATCGGGCACTTGGCACACCGCATTCCTGCCGGCCATCGCATCGGTTTGGTGTTGCAAGGCTCAAATGCACCGCGTTGGGACACAAGCGCCTTTATTGATGCCGATCCGGCTTTGCAGACGGCCAACGGCGTGGCGCGAACCCAGATTAAGTCAACCACCGAACAGCCAGCGCGCTTGCGATATAATGTATTGCCCGATTAGCGCATGTTTCGGTCCACCAAGATCGTCGTACCGCGACAACACCTTGAAAGACACAGGTCTTGCCTTGTTGCAGCAATTACACAAGCGCTTACCTGAGCCGACTTACCTTTGATGGAGGCTGGATTACCTGTGTCTTATGCAGCACTTTTTGTGGACTCAAGGGCCGCCAACCTATGGCGGTCCCCGAAATCCAGACAGGCAGCTTAGCTTAGTTCGCCCTGACGAGAGCATCAACATAATGACCTTGGAGAGGAAGCTTACATTGTGGAATTCAAGACAAATTTGGCGCTCGAAACGATCCGTCGCTAGCAGATGATCGACGGTATATCGGGAGAGTTCTCCGACAAGGCAGTGGCAGGGGGTACTTGAGCCGAACTGCTATGCTACCCATCGTTGGGCCGGCTTAAGCTACTTGTGCGCACTCCTTGCTCTGCAACCTGAAATTTGGGCCATTTGGAATTAGAGTTTTTTGCCGTAATTTTCCTTGGCTGGACGAGGAGGTTTGGCTCGAACTTCTCGTGGAGCAAACACAGTCATTAAACTCGGAGCGTACGCATTATTCGCAACAATCATTGTCTGCTTTGGAAGCGCCAGCCAACCCGCCCTAAACGGCAACCCTCGGCTCAAGGCGGAATGTCTGCTTTAGGCTAATTCAAGCGCTGAAGCACAAACCGGATCAGATATAAATGTTTCTTCAATCCATTCGCGGAGCTATTGTCCGTAACTCCGGCGCTGGTTGCCAGACTGCGACCCTTAGCACACCTATACTTCCTGAGGCCGCCTAGCATTAAGCATCAAGCGCGGTTAGGGCCGCTGCAGTGCAGTAAGCCGCAGGGTGTCTTCCCGTTGCCCCATCGAATGGGCGCTAAGTAGATATTGGCTTTGACCATAACGCCTTACTATGCTGTTCTTCTAGCAGGCATGGGCGCTAAGCCTTGGTCTTCTAGATTGCACTCCTGTTGGATGCGCAGGACAGCTCGCAAAGCTTGCTATTGGTCTTGAGGTCTTGATCTCAGCATGCCTCTCCCAGAGGCGACGATAGTTGTCGTATTGGCCTAAGCCAAGCTGGTCCTTGATCTCCTTTGAATGGTCTGACTTGCCCGTCTGGCCCTTGTTGCCCGTCTCGGGAGACGCGTTGACGTGGCTTGAAAACTGCCTCCGGCGGCGTGTCCCACCATTCTTCGAATTCAAGGGCCCGAGTTGTCGCTGCGCTCCTGCCCGCGCCAAGCCCTTGTGTGCCACCAGGTCGGTTTCCGCCCCTCGCCTTGTTCCGGATGCTGTTACGCCCCGTCGCCACCGCGACCCCCGGACCGGGACACCAACAAACTCCGGGATCAAACATCTAGTAAGGGGAGACAAGAAGACAGCTTTGCGCAATCAAAATGGATGTAATTGGATGCGAAATTGGATGCGAAATTGGATTGCGTAATTGGATGTAATCGGATAGGAGATTGGATATGTTTACCACGTCCAACCTGCAAATCACCGCTGAAATTCTGCTTCTGATTTCAGAGATTGATGAATTCAAAGGCGCGTGGCGCTCACTTAGCACATTGGCCCCTGAACGCTTGCTGGCCTTGCGTCGTGTGGCAACAATTGAAAGTATTGGCTCGTCAACCCGAATTGAAGGTAGCAAGCTGACAGATGCTGAAATCGAGACATTATTAGCTAACCTTGAAATAGGCAGCTTCGAAACACGAGACGCTCAAGAGGTGGCTGGTTACGCAGATGTGATGGAAACCATCTTCGCAGCATGGGAAGACATTGACCTGACCGAAAACCACATACGCCAATTACATCGAGACCTTCTGCGCCATAGCACCAAAGATGAAAGGCACCGCGGCTCCTGGAAAACGAGCAGCAATTCCGTTGCTGCTTTTGACGGGGAGGGGCGTCAAGTCGCCATCATTTTCCAAACAGCCACGCCATTTGAAACGCCAACGCTCATGGCCGAGCTTGTCGATTGGCATAGAAAGGCAACTCTTGACCGCAGACTGCATCCATTGCTTCTCACAGCGATTTTCGTTGTCGTGTTTCTGGAAATCCATCCATTTCAAGATGGAAATGGCCGCCTAAGTCGTGCCCTGACAACGCTGCTCCTCTTGCGTGCCGGATATGCATACGTGCCTTTTAGCTCGTTAGAGAGCGTAATTGAGCAAAGCAAGGAAGCTTACTATCTAGCACTTCGCCAAACCCAAGGTACAATTCGAACTGAGCAGCAAAACTGGGAGCCTTGGATCGTTTTCTTTTTAAAGGCGCTTCAAAAGCAAATGAGCAGGCTCAAAACGAAGGTCGAACGAGAGAAACTGATGATGGGTACATTGTCAGACCTGTCTGCCCAGCTGTTTGAAATTGTCCGTGAGCAGGGCCGATTGACCGTAGCAGATGCAGCCCGCGTGACAGGGGTAAGCCGCAATACAATTAAGCAGCACCTACAACGCCTCGTAAAAGAGGGTCACTTACGCCTGAACGGTGCCGGCCGCGGCGCATGGTATTCGCGCGCATAAGGCTTCTTAGGGCACTCAAGTATCAATCACCCCAAAGACATGAGACAGGTGCCGCGACCCTTCGGTCATCAAATTGCTTCACCTCCTTGCCGGTGTACAACACAATCCCCTGCACGAATGCCGGGCCAAGCGTGTCACGCAATGTGCGCATGGTTTTGAACCAATCGTAATTGACCGTCGCATTGGCTTTGACTTCGATTGCAACGATCTTGTGGTCCCAGGTCTCAAGGATGAAGTCGACTTCTTCGCCAGCCAACGAGCGCAAGTGATAGATGCTTGGCGGGTCGCTGTGAAACGAAGCAAGCCTTAACAATTCTGCGAATACAAAAGTCTCAAGCAACCGGCCAAAAACAGCGCGCTGTTCGATGGACCCCGGGCTATATCGACATAAAGCGGCAACAAGGCCGGAGTCCAAAAAGTGAATTTTGGGGGTTTTTGCAAGTGGCGAAATCTCGTTGCGCGACCAAGGCTGAACGCAGGCAACGATGTAAAGCGCTTCTAAAGCCGCGATATAACGATCAATTGTTGCGCGAGCGAGCTGCAGTGTTTTCGATAGATCGCTTATATTAAGGGTCCTCGAGGTTCGAAGTGCCAATTGAGCAATCAGATTTGGTAACAGGTCACCTCGGTCAAAATCAGCGATATCTGCGATGTTGTGCTGTGCGGTTAATGCACCGTAGGCTTCAAACCATTGCCGGCGCGGTCCGAAGGATGTTCGCGAAGAAGCTGGCGAGACCCGGCGCATCTTGCGCGGCTACACTGTCTTCAATGCCGAGCAAATCGAAGGTCTGCCGGAAGCCTTCTATGCGGCTCCTGAAACACTGCCTGTTCCACGCACGCCAATCACCATCAGCGAAGATGAGACCCGTTGGGCTTCTCTCTTCGCGCGCATCCCCGTTACCCTTCGCCATGGTGGCAATCGAGCGTTCTATTCCAAAGCAGCAGACTTCATCCAAATGCCCCTTCGCGAGGCCTTTCGCGATGGCAGTCAATACTGGGCAACGCTTGCCCATGAGACCGCCCATGCCTCACGACATGAGAGCCGTCTCGATCGTGACTTCGGTCAGACCCGCTTTGGCGATGCGGGCTATGCTCTAGAGGAGCTTGTTGCAGAACTTGCTAGTGCCTTTATCGGTGCGCACATTGGCCTTCCCGCCGATCACCTTGAAGATCATGCCGCCTATATTGATGGATGGCTCAAAGCCCTTGGCGACAATCCATCGTCGTTCTTGGTCGCTGCAAGTAAAGCCCAAGCTGCGGCTGACTGGGTGCTGGGGGAGATGGGGTTAGGTGTTCAGCCCAGCAATTAGGCAATCCGCCAAATGTTAGTCTTATCGAATGTTAATTACTCCTCATCCCAAACTCTCAGCTAGGCAGTGTTTCAAACATGGGTCAATTCTCAGTGAAAATCTGTGCCCCTACCGGGTCACTTCTCAGCGACAATCAACAGGCGGGAGCCATGCTATACGGAGAACAAATTCTAACGCGTTGCAAAATCATATATAAGTGATGAATATTATTTTATTGATCATATATTTATGATTTAAATATGTTGTTCTAATCACATATATGTGTTATGAAATCGCGGAGGACTATAGCTATGCCACCAGATCAAGCCTTACTAGCACGCAAAAACCTCGATAAACGGCTCGCACGCTTGCGTAACGAGCCTTTGCCTATGCCCCGCACGGGCTGGGTCAAAGCTATCCGCGAAGCGTTGGGGCTTACCGCCCAACAGCTTGCCTCACGCATGGGGGTTGTTCAATCGCGCCTCAGCACCATCGAAAAAGCTGAGATCACGGGTGCGACTACCATCAAGACGTTGCGTGAAACAGCCGAAGCAATGGGCTGCACTTTTGTTTATGCGATTGTACCGACAAAACCATTGGACGATCTTTTGCGCGACCAAGCGATGCGCAAAGCCGATCAAGAGCTTAAACGGCTTCATCATACAATGCGCCTTGAGAACCAGGCTTTGACCAAAGAGGATTTGCTCACCGAGCGTGAGCGATTGGTCGGTGAACTTCTATCGGGATCCTTGCGCCGCGTCTGGGATGACGAATGAGCGATCCAATTTTTGATGAAGATGATGACGCAAACACGCCGCTCGAAGCCGATGAGCGCGAAGCCCTCATTCCATCCTACATCACCTTACGCCGTGAGTTGAATGAAGCCGAACAGGTCAATATTGCCGCCGCGATGAAATGGATGCGCGGACGACAGCGCGACGTGCTGGATGAAGCGTTCTTGCGTGAACTTCATAAGCGCATGTTTGGCAAAACTTGGCGATGGGCCGGACAATATCGCACTACCGCGCGCAACATCGGCGTAAATGCTTACCGCATTGGCGTTGATCTTGCCCAAGCGATTGACGACACGAAATTCTGGATTGCCAATAGCACCTTCCCCGCCGATGAGATCGCCATTCGCTTCAGTCATCGCCTTGTCTTTATCCACCCATTCCCCAATGGAAATGGACGCTTCTCGCGCCTCGTGGGTGATCTTTTGGCAATGCAGTTAGGCAGACCACCCTTCTCTTGGGGCAGTCAGAACCTCGTCGACGCCACGACAACGCGGCGGGCCTATGTTGAAGCATTGCGAGCCGCCGATGCGCATGATTTGTCGCCCCTGATTGCTTTTGCACGATCTTAGTTTGCTGAGCGTTTTCTCACCTTATTGATCTATGCCGCGATTTTGCGCCTTTGGCTGTGTCAAGAGGGATTAGCTTTGCGCCATGCACCAAAAACCATTTAAGCAGTAATGTGTTCGGAGATTAAGAGGATCTCAGCCAAGCGAAGCAATCACCTGGGGAATCAGGTCAGTTGGTGTTCTAGTCTGCACTCCATTGATCGGCAGGCCACGGCTCGCAAGATTTGCTAGTGGTCTTATAGACTTGATCTCAGTATGCCCTCCTGAAGACGATGATAGAAGTCGCATTTGCCTTATCCAAGCTGGTCCTTAATCTCCTTTGAAATGTCTGACTTACCCGACTGACCTTTGTTGCCCGTCTCGGGAGACGCGTTGACGTGGCTTGAAAACTGCCTCCGGCGGCGTGTCCCACCATTCTTCGAATTCAAGGGCCCGAGTTGTCGCCCCACTAAAGCGGTGTGGCTCCTGCCCGCGCCAAGCCCTTGTGTGCCACCAGGTCGGTTTCCGACCCTCGCCTTGTTCCGGATGCTGTTACGCCCCGTCGCCACCGCGACACCGGGACCGGGACACCATCAAACTCCGGGATCAAACAGCTAGTGCCTTTATCGGTGCGCACATTGGCCTTCCTGCTGATCACCTTGAAGATCATGCCGCCTATATTGATGGATGGCTCAAAGCGCTGGGCGATAATCCATCTTCGTTTCTGACGGCTGCGAGCAAAGCCCAGGCGGCGGCTGATTGGGTGTTGGGGGAGATGGGGATGGACTAGAGCATGTACCTATTCACAGAAAAATAGACGCTTTAGAGGTCCGATTTTGGCAGAACTTGATCGATTTCTGCTGGTCCGATTAGTGGAGCTCGGGCCTCGAATGCCACCATAGATCCTGCCTTTGAAGCGCACTTCCATGAAGGATTGTCGCTATCTAAGCCATGGTTCAGGCAATTGGTTTCAATGAGGCGCTAATCGTCGCGAACGGCGTTCGTTTCAAATGGCCCTGAGCCGGCCAATTTAAGTGCCAAATTCTCGGCAGTGGATTTGCAACTTCGCCCATCAAAGGGGCGCTCGGCGCTAACGATGAATGGGCCATCCGGCGTGCCCGATACATGACGCTTGGATCCATGGCCCCGGTCAGCCATGTTCCCTTCGTCATGCTCTCGGTAGTACCCATGGCGTGATCAGCCCGGCCCTCACAGGAATCACGCTGGCCCAGCCAAAGCTTCCCCTCCCATCGGGACACTATCCCGTAGTCCGACGAATTGGAGGAGGTAACCAGTCAGTCCGCAACATGCCATCGCCCGGGAGGTACGCTCTGAACGAAAGCAACATCGGGCCAGGAGCCGACGGGAGCCAGTTCGACATCCCTGGCGGCGGAGCTGTCCGCTGGATACGCACCACGATGGCGCCATCCGACCGACGCAGTACGCCGCCGGTCCGGTCTGAAATCGCGTAGCGGCCGATCGGATTGTCAACGAAGAAGTACCGACCATCCGTGTGTCGCTCGTAGAGCGACAGTGACCAGAAGCCGCGCAAGGGTAAGTCCGTAGGAATGATCATCTCGTAAGTGCCAGCCGGGTCGAGGGCCGAACCCTGGTCGTCCTGCCCGGTCGTAAAGTATACGGCCTCCTCCTGTGGCAGCGCTGCCAGCCCGCCCAACGCGACAGCAGCCCGCTCGGTGTCGCTGGCACGGATACTCCCAATTCGCGACCCCAAGCGGGCCCAGCTCTGGCCAACCGGCCGCGCCAGATAGGTCGCCCTCAATCTGTCAAGCCCCTCCAGTATCGCGTTTTGCCACGCGGCTCGCTGCGCCGTGGACAGGCGCGCGGCTGCATCAAGCTGGCCGGGTATCACACCCCAGGCTGCGTGGCGTCTACCCCGGCGTGTGTCGGCAGCATTTGGGCTTCGGCCAAGGAGTTCGTTTCCGACCGATAGGATGTCTTCCGGTTTGTTCACAGCCAACGCGCCGGCCCGGAGCCATCGCTCGGGTGGTGCGGGCGGCATTTCCAGTCCCAACCCTTGCTGGACAGCACGAGCTGCTGGGAGATCCCCTTCACCTGTAACCAGAACCCTCCCCAGCATCCAGACGTCGGTCGTCGGAGCGCGGAGAAGGGAAACGCCGCGTGGAATCGGTCCGCGCCAGTCCGGAGCCACCAGCAGATAGCGCCCGCCACGTCCCCCGGTAGTCCGTGTGCCCAGGATCGTAAAGTTATCGGTGTGGGCGCTCATGAAGGCCAATGACCAGTAGCGTCGGGTCTCGTCCCTGGTGGTGATCAGCGCTGGCCCGGCCGCTAGATCAAGAAAAGCGGAGGAGTAGAGGCAGTCATTGTTCGGCATCGTCACGGCCCGATGGGCAGCGGTGCTGAGCGTGGTGCGATGGGTGATCTGATTGAGTGGCCGGGTGGACCTGCGCAGCGCGCGAGAAAACTCGAACAGGGGATAGAGGTAATCGAATGCCGCATCGACACTCTGCATCGGCCTCGCCGCTGATGCACACGGCATGGACGTCAGCGCAGCGGCAAGGCAGCCAGTCACGGACCGCCGACTGAGGCCGCGAAACGGGGCGATCTCATCTGGCTCTAGGTTGCGGTCGACAGGCATAGTCATCGATGGTACCTCCTTGGAGCGGCTTGCATCCTATTTTTTTGGGCTTGAATGTCCAGCCCAGAACTGTATGGTCATTAATTATGACCAAATTGATGACAAATTGTCAAACCATTGCCCGGGCATCGGTGTGTCTGCTGCTCGCAATCGCGGGGGCGTGCGCGGCCCCGTCAGTGTCCCGACAGACGTCGACTGAGGGAATGCCGCCGGTTTCCCGACCAGTATCACCGGTCGGACTGGAAGCGGCCGCTCGCCACGCAATGGCAACCGGAACCCGGGCGCTGATCATCCAGCAGGATGGCCGGATCATACTGGAGCGTTATGCGGCGCCGGGCGCGGCGGACAGGGTCGAGTTTTTGGCCTCCGGCACCAAGAGCTTTGCGTGTGCGATCGCCGCAGCAGCCCAGGCAGACGGACTGATTGATCTTGACGAGCCTGCTGCGACAGCCATTTCCACTTGGCGCACGGAGCAGTCACAGAAGTCCGACATCCGCGTGCGCGACCTAATCGCGCTCTCGCATGGTCTCGGCTCCATGCAGGCTGTGGGACTCGAGTTGAACCGGGTTGATTCTTACGACCAGGCCTTGGTTGCCCCGGTTGCGCGCCCGCCAGGCACGGCAGCCGTCTACGGACCAACCGGCTTCCAGGCCTTCAACGCCTATTTCGAACTAAAGACCGGCGGTGTCATCGGTGCGGATGGGACCATTGTCGGCGGGCGCGATCCGGTTGCCTATCTGCAGGACCGCGTGCTCTCCAGGATCGGCGCCCGGACTGGGGCCTGGTTGCGCGATGCACGTGGCAAACCCAATCTCAGCGGCGGCGCTTCGTTCACGGCCCGGGACTGGCTGCTCTATGGCCAGTTCATAATGCAACGGGGGCAGTGGCGGGGTAAACAACTGATCCCGGGGGATCTGATTGCGCGGTGCGGGACCTCTCCCTCACCCGCGTTTGCAGGCTATGGTCTTGGCTTCTGGCTGAACCGGCAAGTCCTCGACAGCTATGCTGCCGGGGAGGATCGCCTGCCGCTGGAAGCACCGATCCACGCACAGTTGGCAGATGGCGGCAACATCGTACCGTCGGCACCCGAGGACATGTTGATCGCATGGGGACTCGGGAACATGAAGATGTTCATTATCCGCTCGCGCGGACTTGTCATTGTCAAGCTCGCGGGTTCTGCTTATGACACCGTATTCTTCAATCACCTGCTGTCCGGATCTGAACCCGCTGCCGCGCCGGGTCCGTCGCCAGCGCCTGGACCATCGCCATGACCAACCCGCACCCGCGTCCCTCCCGCTTTTCCCCCGAACAGATCGCGCGGGCCTTGCGCAATGATATTCTGGCGGGCAATCTCAAACCCGGTGAGCGGATCGTCGAGCGCGATGTCGGTGCCCGGTTTTGCACCAGTCGCGGGCCGGTGCGCGAGGCTCTGCGTCTGCTACAATCGGATCGTCTTGTCTCGATCGAAAGCTATCGGGGGGCGAAAGTCGCCGAGCCAACGACCAATGAGATCGTGGAGATGTTCGAGGCTCGGGCTGCAGTCTACGGTCTCGTTGCCCGACTGGCGGCACGTCGGGCCTCGCCGGCTACAATCCAGAGCGCCTGCGCCAGCATAGCCACGATCCTACCCTTGATCGAACAAGCGCATGGCGACATGCAGATTACCCGCACCATCATGCGCAACGCCTCTGCCGCGCTAAATCTGCTCGCGGCCGCGTCGCGTTCGGACTATGTTTGCGGACTGTTCGATGAGTGTATGCAGCGTACGTCCTGGCACATCAGCTACTTCGCCGTCTCGCAGGTGCACGACACGATGCGCCATTATGTGGCCTGGCGGAAACTGTCCAATGGTCTAGCTGCCCGTGATCCAGGACTGGCAGGAGATGGTGCACGCGAAGTCGCTTATGCCACTCTAGCCGATGCTCTTCATGCCTTTCCGCAGCTCTTCCCTTCGGTCGATCCATGACACCAACCTTGGCACCCCTGTCTAATCCCAGCTTGCTGCGCCTGTCACGTAGGGCGGTGTTGGTCGGCTTGCCTAGTCTGGTGTCCGCCTGTGCGACGCGGCAAGCCGCCGCTGCAGCAAACATGAACCCCTCTGACCCGCTCTCAGGTGCGGCTCTCTATGCTGATCTGGAATATTACGCCAGCCATGACAGCCATCGCACCGGCACTCCCGGCGACCTTGCCCGCTCCGATTGGATTGCGCGGGAGCTGGAGCGGGCTGGTCATGTCGTGCGGCGGCTCCCGTTCGGGTTCGAGCGACATGACTTGACCGCACACAGGCTGGCGGTCGACGGCATGAAGTTCGCACCGCTGGACGCCTATCCATTGTGGGATCCGGTTCCAACTGGCGCGGACGGAGTGAGTGGCCCCCTGCGTTTGGCCGAGGCGGCAGGCCCCGGGAGCATCGCTTGTCTGGAAGTAGACGGTATTGGCGGTCTTGCCCGCCTCTCCGCTAATCTGACGCGTCTCTCGGATCGAGGCACACGGGCTGTTGTGGCCGTGACGGTGACTCCGAGCGGCGAGTTGTTTGGTCACGGATTACGCACACCACTGCCGCTGCCTGTCATGCTGGTGGGCAGCAAACACATGGAATTCCTGCGCGCCGCCGCGGTGCGCGGGGCTCAGACGCAGCTCTTGATCGAATCGACCAGGACCCCGGATGCGCAAGCCTACAAGGTCGAAGGGCGGCTGGAACGCGGGCCCCGCCGGATTGTCGTCTCAACACCGACCAGCGCCTGGTTTGCCTCGGCGGGCGAACGAGGACCCGGCGTGGCGCTGTTTCTGGGGTTGGCGCGCTGGATGGCGGGCCGGGCTGGCGAGAGCCCGGTCAGTGCGACCTTCATCGCCTCATCGGGCCATGAACTCTATGGTGCGGGTAAGAAGAGCTATCTGGAGGATGCTGCGCCCTCCCCGACTGAAACTCTGGCCTGGATCCACCTTGGCGCATCTATCGCTGTTTACGGGTTCGAGCGCGGTCCTACGGGGCTGCGCGCCAACGGGCGGCGACAGCTCGGTACCCAACTCCTGACCAATGATGATCGCCTGCTGTCTCTCCTCCAGAGCCGGTTTGCAGGCGTGGAGAACCTGACGCCCCGCCGGGCAACCACGGCACGCGGTGAGCTCGCTTTGATGTTCGAGGCCGGCTACCGCGCTTTTGGGTTCGAGGGCGCACACGCCTATTTCCATGCACCAAACGATCTGCCATTCGTAACAGGGCCTGAACTCCTTGAGTCAGTAGGACGGGCATTACAACAGTGCATCCTCGCACTGGAAACGGAGGCCCGTTGATGTCGCTGGCCCGTCGCGACGCCCTTATTGCTCCGGCCGCATTGCTGGGCGCGGCGCTGGGCGCGCCGCTGCCGGCATCAGCCTGTGCAACAGTCGGCAGTCCGGCCGCTGCCGACGCAGGCAGCGATCCGGCCGCGATTGCTGCTGATCTTGCCCGCTATGACGGGTTCGGGACGAAGCGGTCCGGCGGACCGGGCGATGAGGCAGTACGCCTATGGATGGCGGAGCAATTGGCCGCTCTGGGCTTCACGGTCAGCTATGCAGCAGTTCAGGCCCCCGCCTTTGAGGTCGACCGCGCCGACCTGGTGGCGCAGAACAGAAGGGTAGCGGTGGAACCACAAGCAATCGTGGTGCCAACCCCAGAGGGCGGCATTACGGCCCCAGCCGCTCTGGTGGCGGATCCCTCGGACCTCGCCCGAGTTGCAGGAAGGATCGCGGTCGTCATGCTGCCACACCGGCGCCATTCCGCTCTCATGACGCCGACAACAATCGAGGCAGTTCGCGCTGCCGTCGCGGCGGGGGCGCGGGCTGTAGTGGCAGTCACGCACGGGCCAACTGGCGAGACCATCGTTCTCAACGCACCGGCTGATGCGCCGGCTGTGTCGGTGCCGATGGCCGTGGTGGGACCACGACCGCTAGCACCGCTGGTGGAGTTGATCCGGCGCGGTTCAGATTTGACACTCACCATCACGGGAACAGGTAGTCGCCGGACCGCGCAAACACTGATCGCACGAAAGCCCGGGATCGGCCCGATGCTGGTGGTATCAACCCCGCGCTCCGGCTGGACAGTCTGTGCCGGAGAGCGCGGTCCTGGTGTGGCAATCTTCCTTGACCTGGCTCGCTGGGCCGCTACCCGCTGGCCGCAGCGGAGTCTCCTGTTCGTATCAGCCTCCGGCCATGAGTATGACAATCAAGGCATGGACGCGTTCCTGAAGAGTTCGGCCGCGCCCCGTCCGCAAGAGGTCGCGCTATGGGTGCATTTGGGTGCCAACATCGCAACGACCGATTTTCACGATCTTGGCCCACTGCGCGCCCTCCCAAGCGCTGACCCACAACGTTTCCTGGTGGGACCGCGCTCGATGCTGCCGGTGCTCCAGAAGTGCTTTGCCGGTCAGGCGGGGCTTGAGGCACCCTATCCGGTTGAGGCTGGAGCGGCCGGTGAACTCGCCCACATCCTCGCCGAAGGCTATACTCGAGCGTTAGGTGTGTTCGGAGCCGGACGCCTGCACCATATAGAGACAGACCGGCTGCCACTCGCCACCAATCCGCAGATCGTGGCGGCCGCTGCCGGTGGCTTTCGCAAAGCTATTGTCGCTCTTCTCGACCAGGCAACCTGACCGTGGACAGATCCCTTTCAAGATGAACAACAAGGTCGGTTGTCAGGTGGCAGCGCAGAACGTAGCGATCAGGTCACCAACGTCTTCGCCTCGATCCTCTGGCAGGAAGTGATGCGCCCCAGCAATGGTCGCATCCCGCCAGATGCGGCTGGCCGGGAATAATCCTGAGAGCAGCGCATGCTGGCCAGGGTGAGTGCGGGCCGAGCCCTCGGAGAATGCGATCAGAACCGGGGTCTGCCAGTCGCGCAGCCGAGCTCGGGCGAGGCCATTCTCACGCGCTTGCGCCATATCCGGTGTGCGCGGGATAAAGCTCGACATCACACGAGCACCTGTCTGATAGGATCGGTCCGGGAACGGCGCGTCATAGCCTGCAAGCGCGCCCGGCGTGAGCGTGGTTTCTGTTTGCGCCTCGATAACGGCAGAAAATCTGAGCTCAGGCGCATGCTCTAGGATCTTAAGCCAGCGGTCAAAGCCTGCCGTGAACTGCGGGGACTCGCGATCAGTGCCGTCATTCAGGCTGGTATCCAGCACGACAAGTCGCACGAACAGGCCGGGGTTTTCTGCGGCGATGCGCAGCCCAAGCAGTCCGCCCCAATCATGCACGACCAGAGTGAGATTACCCCCCAGGCCGGACAGGAATTCAGTCAACCAATCGAGGTGCAGCTGGTAGCTGTAGTCCGACCGGGCCGCAGGCTTGTCGGACCTACCATAGCCAATCATATCCGGCGCGATCACCCGATGCCCCGCTGCCAGCAGTCGCACAATAACTTTCCGATAGAGATAGGACCAGCTTGGCTGGCCGTGCAGCAACACGACAGGGGAGGCGTCGCGCGGGCCGACATCCAGATAGTGCAGCGCTAGTTCCCCGAGCGCCGGATGGCGGACGGATCTATAATTTGGCGCGTATGGGTAGCCCTCCAGCCCTGCAAACGCCGTGTCGGGCGTCCGCAAGACCCCACTAGCCAGCGCGGTCCGCGTCTGGGGAGCAATGGCTGTCTCCGCAAGAGCTTGGCGGCTCGGAGCAAGGCCCGCCAGAGTTGCCGCGCCCATCAGCCGCAAGACATGCTTGCGGTTCAGGGTTGTGGGGCCACCAAAGCGACCGCCACCGGATTTGTCAGAACTCACGGGCCACCTCCAAGGCGAAGGTGCGCGGCTGATTGCGGCGATAGGCTTCCACGCCCGGCGTGTTTGATGTCAGCCGGTCGAGGTCGTATTCCGCGTCTGTGGCATTGCGAACCCGCAGCGTCACACTCCAGTCGTCTGCGCGTACGCCGACGGCCAGATCAAGATTCTGGATGTCGTCCTGTGGTCGCAGCAGACTGGTGTTCTGAAGCCCACCCTGCTCGCTGCGATAGCTGAGCCGGACAAATGGCTGGAACGCGCCAGATACATTGAATGTCATGGCCGCATTGGCGGACAGGGTGGAGGGCCGGATCCGGGACACCTCCCGCCCGGTATTGGGGCCAGAGGTGTAGCGGCTGGTGTTGTGGGCCCCGGCTAAGGAAATTCGAAGCCGCGCATCCAGTGTCCGAAGCGGCACGAGGCTGCTCACCTCTGCCTCGATCCCGCTGTGACGAATGTCGCCGATATTGGTGATGTATCGCACTGTACGAGCTTGCTGCACGGACTGTTGGCTCTGGTTCTCCAGAAGCCCAAGCGTCTCCGACGAGAAGATCGCGAAGTTGAACCTCAAGCGCCGCTGGAACCACTCGGACTTGAAACCGCTCTCGAAAGCCAGTGTTTCCTCTTGCTCGTAGGGCACAGAGAAGGTGTTGTCCGGCCCGCCTGGATCGTCATTGAAACCGCCAGGCCGAAAGGCCTTTGCAGCGCGTACATAGATCGAAGCAGTCGGCAGGGCCTGATAGCTGGCCGACAACACCCAGGACGTATTGGTCCAGCTGTCAGCGTAGGGCTGGACGAGCTTGATCGGTGCCCCGGTCCCGGCGCGGATTCGGTCGATATCTAGCAGGATATCCTTGCTGTCGCGGCTGTTGCGCAGCTCTGCTGAGACATTCAGTCGGTCTGTCACGTCGAAGCCCAAAGCCCCATAGACGCTGGTGGACTGGTCGTCGCTGGTTGCGCGATTGGTGTTGTTGAGTTGGGGCGCAATTGCACCGAGGTTCTGGGTGAGCGTGAAGTCCTCCATGACGGTGTATTCGGCACCCACCAGCCAGGTCAGCCTAGTTTCATCCGGTGAAGCTAGGCGCAGTTCTTGGCCGGTCCGTTGGAAATCGTCAGTCTGTACTGCCCGGAAGTTCGGTCCAACTGTGGTAGGAGACGGTGGGAAGAACAGCGAGCTTGATATTTCGTCAGCGCGTCGTGCGTCGCGGTTTCGCAAGTAGGTGACAGACGACAGGGTTGCCCAGCCCAGTCGGTAGTCCACCTCAAGAATCCCGGTAAGCTCAGTACGAGTGAAGGTCGATGGCCAGAGGAAGTTCCTGCGGAAGGGATCCTGCCCACCGACTTTGTTGTAGAAGAACACCGCAAAACTGGGTCCGGTCTCGTCGAGCTGATCAACCGTGAAACGGACATCCACGGCCTCGCTCGGAGTCCAGCGCATGCCGAGTCTCCCGCCATTGAGCTCACTGACATCCAGCGCCGAGCCGTCGGCATTAATGTAGAAGCCGTCATCCTGTCGGCGATGCAGATAACCGGTACGGACTGCGAACGTTTCGCCGAGCGGCAGATTGCCGATCACGGATCCCTCGAACGCTTCCTTGGAGCCAATAGACGCCCGCAACGCAAGACTGCGGTCCGAGGTCGGGCGAGCCGACACGATGTTGATGGCACCACCCACAGCATTGCGCCCGAACAGCGCTCCTTGTGGTCCGCGCAGGACTTCAACCCGTTCAGCGTCGAAAAAGTCGAGCGTGCTGAAGTTTCGACCGCCTAGATTTCCCCCGGCAATGAAGGCACCATTGCGATACAGACCCGCCGCCACTTCTGCATTTGTCTGCCGACCGGCGCCGGCACCCCGGACAATAATCTCGTTGTCAAACGATGGTCCAGTATCAATGACCAAGGCACCCGGGACTTCAGCGATCAACGAACGCCCATCTCGAATCCCAAGATCAAGGATAGCCGTCCCGTCCAGAGCGATTCCGGAGCTTGGCACAGCTTGCAGGGGCTCGGCGCGGCGACGCGCCGTCACCACAATCGTTTCCAGCTGCTCGTTTGAAACCCGATCCGCATTCTGCGCTGGTGCCTCAGAACTGCTTGTAGGTGACTGACCCACCTGCGCTAGCGCTGGTGTCATCGGGACAAGGGCTGCCATTACGACACCCACTGGAATGGCTCTCCTAACACCTATGCTCATCTCATGTCCTCCCCGGGCCACCTCTAGACCGATTTTATTTATGGTTATAAATAATGACCATTTTGAGGGCTATGTCAAGAATGGAAGCCAAACTGCCGGAGTGACGTCTCGGCGGCCGCAGACCCGGTGGTTACACTGCTACCCATCCTTGCGCAGGATTGCGTGTGCCATGTCTTCAGGCACCAGCTTCCGTTCGCTTTGCACAGCCATTGGTCCTCCCTGGCGCATCGCTCGCGTCACGGTGTCGAAAACAGCCGGGCAAACATCTCGTTATCGTCTGCAGACCCCGCAAGCTTGACCACCACAAGGCCTCGGGACTTAATAATGAACATCTTCATGTTCCCCGCGCCATAGGAAATCATGGTGTCGGCGGGGGCTGCAGGCATGATCTGACCGCCCGCAGCAAGGCGCGTGCGTACCTCGATTGGCCATGGGATGCCGTCTTCGTTTTCGGTATAGCTCGACCCCACCGGCCGGTTGAGCCAGAAGCCAAGACCGTAACCAAGGAAGGCTGGCGACTGATAGGAGCCGCAGCGGCGGATTCGCGCGGCAGACACCAGCTGGACACCGTTCCAAGCGCCCTCCTGCAAGATGAACTGGCCATATCGCAGCCAGTCTGACGCCGTCATGGCGGCACCGCCGCCGAAATTCGGCTTGTTCTTTACGTCGCGCTGCCAGGAGCCAACGTTCGAGCCGATGGGTGTTAGCACCCTTTGCTGCAGATACGTCAAGGGATCGCGCCCACCGGTGATGTCGCCGCTGGCTGCAAGCGTCCCGCCGGCTTTCAGCTCGAAGTAGGCGTTGAAGGCCTGAAAGCCATTGGCACTGTAGATCGCATGGACGTCAGGCGCGAAAACGGACCGCGCATTGATCCCTTGGAGATAACTGTCGACGCTGTTGAGGGATGCCCCACCAGCCCCGGCGGCGCTCAGCCCATGCGAAAGGGCGATTAGATCGCGCGCCCGGATCAGCTGCTTGGAACCGTTTTCAGGGGCGGATCCACCAGGCCGCCAGGGCGTGATGGCGATGGAGGCCAATTCATCGATGTTGATTAGGCCTTCGTCTTCCGCCGCCGCATACAGGGCACACGAAAAGCTCTTCGTGCCGGACGCGAGGCTCTCCACTCGTGAGGCCGAGCCTATCCCGCCATAGCGTTCAAGCAGTACCTGGCCGTTCTGCTTGATGATCAGGGCTCGCGTGCCATTGGCGAAGGCATAGTCAGCTGCAGCCGCCAAGTTGAGCGAGCTCGGCGGCGGCGGCGGCGGCGGCGGGCTGGCGTTCACGCCCGCTCTCGCCACATAACCCGCCTGCTGCGCGGCATTCAGCAAAAACGGCGCGAAACTAATGCTGGTTGCTCCCGTACCAGTGCCAAAGGTGCCGACGGTGTGAACGGCGTCCGATGCCGTGATAGCAACGGCATAGGTTACATCGTCGCCCGGCCCGCCGCCGGTCAGCCGCCAGTCCAGTTGGCCGGACGTCCCAAACCGCAGCAGAAGGGGATCGCGAGCGCCCGCGGATGTCACATTCGTGCCATCCGGCAGGGCGACTGAGCCGGAGAAATCAAAGGCGACCGTTGCCTCGCCGCCAGCGCCGACTTCGAGTTCTGCCCCTTCTTCCGCTCCGGCCCCGCCGATGCCGCGCGCCCACTGCGGCTCCCCAGCGTCATTGAGCGACGCCACGAACACGTCCCTGCCCCCGGCGGACGCAAGACTGGTCGTTCCGAACGCGGCTGTGGCCTCGAATGTCCCCGCGATCAGGACCGCGCCGAACGGATCACCGCCGATGCCGCGGCACACGTCGGCACCCGCACCGCCGAAGCGGCGGAGCCACTGAAGAGCTCCGCTGCCGCTGTACGCGCTGACAAAACAGTCGCTCCCGCCCACGCTGGTCACGCTCTGTGCACCGGCGCTCACACTGCCTTGGAACGACCCTGCAACCAGCACGCGGCCTTGACCGTCAAAAGCGACGCCCCGCGCCGATACCGTCCCTTCACTGACGGTATCGGGAGCTCGTATCGCCTGCGCCCATTCCGGTGTTCCGTTGGCCGAATAGCGAACGACATAGGCGTCCTCGAACGTCGTCGCAGGCGCGGCAAGTCTCACACCGGATCCGAAATCGATTGCGCCCCCAAAGGCCCCAACCGAGACAGATGATCCATCATCGGCAACTGCGATTTCATTACCGAGCGCACTGCCGGAGCCTGCTCCCGCCCGGACCCAGCTGACCTGTCCAGCGGACGTGTATTTCACCACTATGCTGTCGCCTCCGCTGGCGTTCAGGCTGGTCGGGCCGATGGTAACTGCGCCTCTGACACGTCCCGTTAAATAGGCAGCGCCGCCGGCATCACTGTCCACATCGAAGGCGAAGTCATCGTCGGCTCCGCCAAAAGACCGCAACCAGACCGGCGTCCCATCCGCGTTGAGTCGTGCGATGAAACCGTCGGCACCGCCGCTTGATGAAGCGCTGAGCGTGCCGACCAACAGGGGCTGGGTGTTGCGGAATGATCCAACGATATAGACACCATCGTCCGGTGCCGGTGCCACGCCTCGCACGACCGCCTCCTGGCCCTGCACCGCCCACGCACCGCGCCAGCTCAATCCGGCACCAGGTGGTGGAGGGCTCTGTGGGGGTGGAGGTAGAAGTGGAGGTGGAGGCGAGACTGACGGCGGCGATGGCGGGCTGGCGATACTGCCGCCACCGCCGCCGCATCCTTGAACTGCTACCAGCGTTACCGCGATCCAAACGCCGTGCGCGCCTATCTGGAGCCACTTGCAGGCCGGGTGTCGCCACCGGTTGGAGGGTATGCCAGCCAAGGATCGCGATTTGCCAAAAATCACCTGCATACCCACCCTCTGTCAATATGGTCATTTATTATGACCAATCACAGCACGAGTCAACCGGCCGTAGCGTTGGTCGACGGGACATCGAGAGGTGACGACCCATGTCGCAGTGTAGCTCGACGGAGCCCTTATGCCGGCTGCGCGACTTCAAAAGCGCTTTAGCAGCCGGGATTATGGTGGTGGCCGTTGATCGGTCTGCGGGTGAGGCTCGGGTTTGCTGGAACAAGCGAACCTGAGGACGACCAATGGGTGCACTTCAATAACTGGAAAACTCTAATTTACCATGGCCCGAATTTCAGGTGGCAGAGCAGGACTTGTACCGGTTTGGTGCAGATAACTTGGCTTCCAGCGCTTCAGGCCCGCCTTCAAGAAACCGATCGTACCAGAGATATAGAATACACCGGGCAATGATGGACGTTACTGTGGCTTTGTTGTTGCGTTGCCCGATAAGCAAAAATGGTTTAAACTGGTTGAAATTTCTGGTTGGAATGGAGCATGGCTATGATCACCGTCGGGGCATTTGAAGCCAAAACGCATCTTTCCGCTTTGCTCGACAAAGTTGAGGCTGGCGAGAGCATCGTGATTACCCGCCACGGCCAAGCCGTCGCGCGGCTTGTAAGGGCAGACGTCGCAGAGCGTAACGACGTGGACGCGATAATTGACCGGCTCAAAGCGTTGCGGGTGGGCACGACCTTACAGGCAGACTGGAAAGACTTGCGCGACGAGGGTCGCAAGTGAAGGCGTTGATCCTTGATTGTTCGCTCGCGATGGCATGGTGCTTTGAAGATGAAGCCAGCCCAGAGGCCGACACTGTGCTGGACCGCGTTCGTGATGGCGGTGCTATCGTCCCCGCCCTTTGGTATTGGGAAGTAGGCAATGTGATGACGATGGCGCAACGCCGTGGCCGAATCAACGAAAGTGATTGTGCGATCCGATTGGCCCTCCTAGCAGCCCTTCCAATCAAAACCGACGACGTTGGAGTTGCCAAGGCTTGGCACGAGACTTTGTCATTGGCCAAGTCGCACGGGATCAGCGTTTATGATGCTGCTTATTTAGAATTGGCGCTGCGCCAAGGCGGTGAACTCGCCACAAAAGACAAGGCTCTGGATGCTGTGGCGAACAAGCTTGGAATTGAGACCTTGCCATGACCGACACCTTCCTCTCCGATAAGGTGAGGACCAAGCGCGCGCGAAGCTGTTCGTGGAGGCGTTTGAGGCCCAAGGCTTCAAGGTCTGGTGGGATGTGGGCCTGCGCACAAGAGTATGCAGACAGATTGATTGCTTTGATTGCTGAACTTCCACGGAAGCCGTTCGATGTCTTAGTTGTCGGCGGAAAGACGACAGGCTGTGGCCAGTAGCGCACCCTATACGCCAGCAAGCCGCCCGGCTTTAAGCATCGAGCGCGGTTAGGGCCACTGCAGAGCAGTAAACCGCCCGATGGCGGAGCCTAACAGCTTCGCCTTTTTTTGCGCCTAGGCTTGGGTCGCGCACTTGGCTAAACGCCACGTCCAAGCATATTTAATGAGTACTACTCGAGAACTGCGCGCGCCTCATCTCCAACCATCGCTAGCGATGCGCCAATGGCTTCCCGCCATGACGGACCTTGCTCCATTGCCGTTACATAGGCCTGCTTCAACTCTGCTGGCCTGTCGTCAGCCAATGATATTATCAGAGCTTGGGCTTGGCCCAAGTCTTTTCGGCGTTTCGCAATACCGGCTCCGGTGCGCTGTTGGGCAACAATAAGCTTGTGAATGGCAAATCGCTCAGGCCGGGGAATGCGGACGAGCACGCCTTGGCGATAAAGGCCGACAGCAGGAATGGGGTCGGCCAACAAATAGTTCAGATAGTGCAAGCCTTGCGCCCACACCCCTAAAGCTTCAAGCCAGACGAGATCTTGGTCTTCTTCAAAAGATGGGGCAAGAAAATCGAGCACGGGCTCGCCGGTCTTGCGCCGCCAGCGCCCGCTGCGGCCTTTAGGGTCGATGGATGGCGTAACCTCTAAGCCGAACTTAGCGAGAGCCATCGGTAAATCCTTCAAGCTTAGCGCTGCGTCATCGGCCAGGGCTATCGATAAATTCTGATAGCTCGCAATGTCGATGTCTTGTGTCAGCGCAGGCTCAATGCGCGTGATGCGTCTTCCAAGCTCAGCATCATAAAGCCTAAAGGCCATAGTCCCGACCAAAGTGCCACCCAAATCAAAAACGCCTTGAGCCGAAAGGCTAGCCAGCAAACTGCCGCTAGCGGCGTCAAGAGTTGGCAGTCGCGCTGCACGCAATTGCGCAACCATGTCGCCGCAACGCCTCTCGAACGCTTCTGTCACTTCGCGACGTGCTTCAATCTCGGGCAACCGCGCGTTGGTCTCCTCATTGTCAGGGCCAATGTATCGCTGAACCACATGGCTGCCGGTTCGGTCACTGGCATACCAATAAGTCTTGCCCCGCACTGTTCGCTTGAATGGCGCACCAGTCGGGCCAGCGCTTGGCGTACGCGACAAGTGCGTATCAACGAGCTCCTGGTAGAGCGTCATCAATTGGAGGGGAAGAGCTTCAGCCATAAAGTTACACTACAAATTTATTCTATGTAGTGCAACATACTTCATGATTGGCTGCATCTAGCATATTTCGTTGCATAGATCGTTTCGCGTTTCTAACAGTTTCTTTGTTGTTGATTGTCGCCGAGAAGTGACCCGGTAGAGGCACAAATTTTCATTGAGAATTGACCCATGTTTGAACTGTCCCCTGGCTGAGAGTTGGGGGATGAGGAGTGATCAACATGGATTTATTGAGTGTGATACGCCGTTGG
>JAPZTJ010000004.1 GCA_027532555.1 Aquidulcibacter sp. | reverse complement strand
GCCCTCATCATCGCCCCAATACTCCACCCGAGGCCCGCCTAACCCAACCAGCCCCACTTTACTTCAATCAATCTGCCCCAAAACCCAACATACAAAACAAAACCCCGCCAAAATGACGGGGTTTGTCAGCAGTCTGAAGCCGCCCCGGGGGGCGGCCTTTGTCATTGCAGATGCCTGAATGGCCTCAGTGCTCGACGTTGCGCCACACTTGGCGGTACGAGAACCACAAGAGGATGGTCAGAACTAACAGGAAGGCCATCACGCCAAAACCTGTGATCTTGCGTTGGGTCTGATGGGGTTCAGAAGCCCAGCTCAAGAAGGCCACAACGTCACGGGACATTTGGTCAACAGTCGGTTTAACGCCTTTATTAGCTTCGGTATCGGCATAGGTCACTTGTTCATCGACCAGTGGCGGAGCCATGGCGATCACGCCCCCAGGCATGTACGGATTATAATACTTGCCTTCTGGAACGGACTTCCCTTTAGGCGGCGTTTGATCATAGCCACTCAAAAGCGAGTAGACATAGTCGCCACCATTGTAACGCGCCTTGATCAAAGCCGACATATCGGGAGGCATCGACCCACCATTAGCCGCTTTTGCTTGAGAAGCATTTTCGAACGGTGACACGAACTTGTCTGCTGGCAGACCTGGACGCTCTTCCTCATTGCCATCTGGATCCACCGCTTTCACCGTGTAGGTGGCAGCAATGGCTTTGATGACGGGGTTTTCGTTCGGGTTTGGATATTTGGGATCATAGAACGGGCCATGTTCATCACCGAGGTTACGGTAATGCAGCAAGTCCATAGCATGGCAGCCCGAGCAGACTTCCTTATAGACTTGGAAGCCGCGTTGCAGCTGAGCCCGGTCAAAGCGACCAAATGGGCCTTCCCACGAGCCATTGACTTCCCGTGGTTTCTTGACCTCACCAGCAGCTTGCGCGCTGCTGGTGAAAGCGACCACGGAGACAAGGCCCAAGACCCCAGCGATAAATCGGCGTGCGAAAGTTGGTTTCATTACAAAGTTCCTCATTCCGCCGGTACAGCCGCAGGAGATACGCCCGCCGACTTCTTGTGTGATTGCAGGATGGAATCTGCAATCGACGCAGGGGGGGTTTGGGGTTTCTCAATCACACCCAATACTGGGAGAACGACCAAGAAATAAGCGAAGTAGAAGATCGTGCAGATCAGCGAGATCAACGTCCAGGGCGGTTCAGCCGGCATGGCACCGCAAACAGCCAGCATCAGGAAGTTCAGCACGAAAGCAAACCACCACATACGGGCCACCGGGCGGTAGCGCATGGACTTGATCTTGGATGAGTCGAGCCAAGGAAGCGCGAACAAGATCAGGATCGCACCACCCATCGCGATCACGCCGCCGAACTTGGCATCAATGATCAGAACGTCGAAGGTGATGGCCCGCAAGATCGCATAGAAGGGCAACAGATACCATTCGGGCACGATGTGCGCTGGCGTCACTTGGTTGTTAGCAGGGATATAATTGTCTGGGTGACCCAAAGTGTTGGGGCCGAAGAAGACAAAGCCTGCAAAGATCAGCAAGAAGACACAGATCGCAAACGCATCCTTGATTGTGTAGTAAGGATGGAATGGAAGGGTTTCTTTCTTCACATCTTGGACTTCAACACCGGTTGGGTTGTTGTTGCCAGGCACGTGTAGTGCCCAGATGTGCAACACCACGACGCCTGCAATCACGAACGGCAGGAGGTAATGCAGCGAGAAGAAGCGGTTCAGTGTCGCATTGTCGACGGCAAAGCCACCAAGCAACCAAGTCTTGATCGCGTCACCGACGAAAGGAACGGCACCCACGATGTTGGTGATCACAGTTGCGCCCCACAAGGACATCTGACCCCAAGGCAACACGTAGCCCATGAAAGCGGTGATGATCATCAGCAAGAAGATGATAACACCCAAGCCCCAGAGAATTTCGCGCGGTGCTTTGTATGAACCGTAGTAAAGGCCACGGAAGATGTGGATGTAAACGGCCAAGAAGAACATGCTAGCCCCGTTGGAGTGCATGAAGCGCACCAACCAGCCATAGTTGACGTCGCGCATGATGCGCTCAACCGAGTTAAAGGCCATGTCGACATGAGGCACATAATGCATCGCCAGGATGATCCCGGTGATGATTTGGCTGGCCAAGCAGACCGCCAAAATGCCGCCGAACGTGTACCAATAGTTCAAGTTCTTTGGGGTTGGAAAATCGACCAGCGTGTCATTCATAAACCGCATGATCGGCAGCCGTGTATCCAACCACTTTTCGAGGTCGGACTTAGGCACATAGCTTGAAGGTCCACTCATGTTCGTATCATCCAATCTTTACGACTGTGCCGCCGGTATAGACGTAGGGCGGAATATAAAGGTTTTTCGGGGCTGGGCCCTTGCGAATGCGGCCAGCGGTATCATAGTGTGAGCCATGGCATGGGCAGAACCAGCCACCGTATTCACCAATATAGCCTGGCTCAGCAATGCCGACAGGGATACAACCCAAGTGCGTGCAGTTTGCTTCCATGATCAGGTACTCGGGCTTACCGGGCTGCTCATTGGACTGCATGGTGCGCTGCTCGTCCGTTTGCGGATCCTTCAGCTCTGCACCGTCGTCTTTTTTGCCTTGCGCGATTTCCTCAGCGGTCCGGTGACGAACGAATAGCGGCTTACCGCGCCACATGATCTTGGTCTGCGAGCCTTCCGCGACTTTTGACACATCAAACTCAATTGATGCCAAAGCGCGCGTATCGGCTGCTGGATTCATTTGATTGATGAGCGGCCAGGCCAGCATGGCGGCACCGCCCGCTGCTACGGCTCCTGTCGCGACATGGATCATGTCACGCCGTGTTGGTTCTCCGGCTTCGCCGGCTACTTCATGATTGGTGGCTGACACCTTGCTACTCCCGCATTCACACACGTCTAAAAGTCGTTTACCGCTAACAGTAGGGCAGTAACCCCTATTGAACGTGCGACGGAACGCCGCATCTCGCGGCACCCCCTCCTAAGATGAGATTGCATAACGTGCGCCTAGCTCTCTTTCAACCAGATATCGCGCCAAATCTCGGTGCGGCCATTCGTCTTACCGCGTGCCTTGGCGTTGGGTTAGATGTCATTGAACCTTGCGGTTTTCCCTTATCAGACAAGACCTTAAAGCGTGCATCCTTGGATTATGGCGACAAGTGTGACTGGCAGCGTCACGATAGCTTTGCTGCATTTGCAGCAGCCACAATGCTAAGAAATAGCAGGATTGTGTTGATCGAGACGGAGGGAAGCACGCGTTTAACCGATTTCGTCTTTGAACCGAGCGATGTTTTGATGCTGGGACGTGAAACTGAAGGGACACCCGGCGATGTCATCGCGGCTTGTCACGCCTGTGTGCGGATTCCCATGGCGCTGGGACTGCGCTCTCTCAATGTGGTGACAGCGGGAGCTATCGCCTTAACCGAAGCCATGCGACAAACTGGCGGATGGGCGACGCTGGATTAGCGTTGTAGGGAGGAAACTGGGACCACTTTCCCAGCGCAAAAAACGACAAACGAGGGCAGAATGAGCGAGCAAGACGACCGTAAAGCACAGGCAAGAGCATGGTTTGAAGCCTTGAGGGACCAGATCATGCAGGCGTTTGAAGCCCTCGAGGACGAAGCAGACCCGGCCCTTTACCCTGGAAGTCCCGGACGATTTGTTCGCACGCCTTGGAACCGCAAGGAAGAAGCTGGCGGCGGTGGCGTCATGGGAATCATGAAGGGGCGCTTGTTTGAGAAAGTCGGCGTGCATGTCTCCACCGTCATGGGTACGTTTCCGGCCGATTATGCCAAAACGATTCCCGGTGCCTCTGAGGATCCCCGCTTTTGGGCTTCTGGGGTCAGCTTGATTGCGCACATGACCAATCCACGCGTTCCGGCAGTACATATGAACACACGCATGATCGCAACCACGGAAAGCTGGTTTGGCGGCGGTGCCGATTTAACGCCTTTGATGGCTTATCAGCGCACGCAGGACTTCCCCGACACCTTGACCTTCCATGCAGCAATGAAGCAGGCGTGTGACGCGCATGACCCTGCCTATTATGCGAAGTTCAAAGACTGGTGCGACACCTATTTCTATTTGCCCCATCGCGACGAACCTCGCGGAATCGGTGGCATTTTTTATGACCACCACAATACTGGCTCTTGGGAGAAAGATTTTGCCTTTACCCAAGACGTCGGACGCGCCTTCTTGTCTGTTTATCCACAGATCGTGCGTGGCCGCATGAATGAGACTTGGACCGAGGATGAGCGGGAGGCTCAGCTAATCCAACGCGGCCGTTATGTGGAATATAACCTGCTCTATGACCGGGGTACGACCTTTGGCCTCAAGACTGGCGGCAATGTTGAGAGCATCCTCTCGTCCATGCCACCAGTTGTAAAATGGCCTTAAATATCTCAGCAAAAACGGGTTAAACTGTAGCCACCTTTGTTCAAGACTTGGCGGGCTTTGGCGTTTCAGGCTAAAGCGCCGCCATGATCCGCACGCTTCTGCCCCTTCTGCTGGGCCTCTCCACCCCTCTTTTCTTCATGCCCGTCCTGGCTCAAGCTGCAGCCCCTGCTGCTCTGGAGCGCTTGTACGACAAGGTCACCTGCGAAACCTCTGGGCAAAGTTTTACTGGCGCAGATTTGCGGCAACGCCTGATCGGACATGCAGGCTTGAAGATGACGGGTGAGCTCCTAAGCGCGATTGAATCGCGCAACTTGGGACAGCTCGCGGCAACGAGCACGGACCCTGCCCTTTCGGGTCTCTTCGCGTCGACCGTGGCAGTGTTATCGACGCCTGCAGCAAGCGAAGCGCGCTTTACCTTGACCAGCCAAGGCATTCTAGATCCAAAGGCACGGGCGATTGCTTTCCTCAATGGCGACACCGATGGGATCAGCCTGTCATGCAAAGCCGCCTCGCCACCCGCGCCCGCCGTCATTGTTCCAACAAATGAGCCTGCGGCAAAGCGAAGTGGCCTGATCTTAGCTGACAGCAAAAATGACTTCATCAAACCTGCACGCGAACGTGGCTTTGCAACCCTCGGCTTTGAAGAAGATAAAGCCGCCGATACCCGCCTTTTGAACGCCAGCCTAGCGCTGGCCATTGAGCCCATCTTATTTGCCAAGCCTTCAGAGGCGACTGAATTACGCTGGACGCCATTCGTCCAATATAACCGCCGCGCGGCGCGCTCAGGGCGTGAGGAGTTCAATGACCTAACGCTCGGCAATAGCTTGATCTTCCGCAATCCCAATCAAGCCGGCAGGGCGATTGGCTTTGGCTCGCTTGCATTTCAAACCGATGATGCGGCGAAAGCTGCCGTGTGGGTGGGTGATGCTTTGATCGACTTCCCGCGTGTTCGACCTTGCACCCGTCGCGACGCGCTGGGGTGGGCCATGCGCTGCAATCTCTCGATTGTCGTCGACTATGCCGACGTGCAAGACCCCGGTGACAGCCAAAAACTGGCCGAACTCGACGCCTATTTCCGGGGCGGAATGAACTTGGGCTTGAGCGCGGAGCAAGCTTTTGGCTTTGGCGTCATTACTATCTCGAGCAGCTATAATGGCCGCTATGACATCACAAGCCGCAAAGCCTCTGGCGGAATTTTCTCCGTTGGTGCAGGCCTACGCCCCTCAACGGGCTCCAACATCTCGCTGGAGACGCGTTACACCCGCGGTACGACGATCAACACTTTGGTCGATGTTGACAAAATCACGTTGCGGCTGGGCTACAGGCTCTAAATCGTAAGAGCCTAATAGGCGCAAGTCTCATAAACTTTGTGGATATTGCCGCCCCATTCCCCGTGATAGCGCTCGAGTAGGCGCTGGGCTGGGGTCATGCCGCTGGCCGCGATTTCGTCAAGCTCACTCAAGAAGCCTGTCTCATCATCACCTGAAGCATTGAGTTTAGCCCGGGCGCGCAAGCCTTGGCGGGCAATGGTCAGCACATCCTTGGCGACATCTTGCGCACTGCGACCCCGAATGGGTGCCTTAAGGCCCAAGAAAGGCACCGTGCGGCGCAGGCTCTCGCGGTCTTCTGCCGTCCAATCCTTGACGAGCTCCAAGGCTGCCTCGGTTGCGGCATCATCATACAGCAGACCAACAAAGAGCGCAGGCAAAGCACAGAGCCGCGACCAAGGCCCCGCATCTGCGCCGCGCATTTCCAAGAAGGTCTTCAAACGCACTTCTGGGAAGCAAGTCGTCAAATGGTCTTCCCAATCTTTCATTGTCGGCTTTTCGCCGGGCAATTCGGGCAATCTGCCTGCCATGAAGTCACGGAACGAACGCCCTGCGAGATTGAGATACTCGCCATTACGCTTGGCAAAATACATCGGCACGTCGAGCGCCCACTCTGCATAGCGGGCAAAACTCATGCCCGGCTCAAACACAAAGGGCAGCATGCCGGTGCGATCGGGGTCGGTATCGCTCCACACATGGGCCCGGTAGCTCAAGAAGCCATTGGTTCGGCCCTCAGCAAAGGGCGAATTGGCGAACAAGGCTGTGGCAATGGGTTGCAGCGCCAGTGAGGCACGGAACTTCTTCACCATGTCGGCTTCAGAGCCGAAGTCCAAATTGGTTTGTACCGTGCAGGAGCGGAACATCATTTGCCGACCAAGACGGCCGACCTTGGTCATGTAATCCCGCATGATCTTATAGCGGCCCTTTGGCATCAGTGGAATTTCTTCCAAACTATGCAACGGGTTAAAGCCCAGACCTAAAAAGCCAATGCCCAGCTTGTCCGTGATGGTGCGAACATCACTTAAATGGGCACCTACTTCCGTGCAGGTCTGGTGCAAATGCTCTAACGGTGCGCCAGATAACTCAAACTGACCGCCGGGCTCTAGCGTGATTGACGCCATGCCCTGCTTCAGGCCAATGATATCATCGCCTTCATAAATGCCGTCCCAGCCCGAAAGGGTCTTCATCCCATCCAGCAGCGCGCGCACACCGGTGTCGCCGGCATAGGGGACAGGCGCGTGGGTTCCTTTGTAGAAGCCGAACTTCTCATGCTCGGTCCCAATTTTCCAATCAGACTTCGGCTTTGGCCCCGCATCAAAATAGGGCAACAAATCCTCAAAGGTCTCGAGGGGGCGGGAAAGGTCTTCTGAATCAGCCATGCACAAGGTCTCATACGACGTGAAGCTCACGCGGGTGTGAGTTAGGGCGCGTTTATGACAGGCGCAAGAAGGCCAACACGATTTAGCCCGCTTTATGCTGTCAAGGCATGTGCAAACTGATGGTTGACGTCGCGATGCTTGGCCTCGTCCGCCCGCACTGCCAACACAACATCACGCAGTCGCGCATCAGGCGCAAGCTTCCAATAGTCAATCGCGATGGCTGGTGCTGCCACATTCTCCAGACGACCTGCATCGATCTCAGCCAAGTAAGAGGTATAGCTAATCACGGCTTCTTCCTCAAAATAACCAACCATCCGATGGGCCGTACGAGGGAAGAAAAGATAGAGCACAAAGAAGGCATTGAAGAACACACCTTGGGCCAACAAGATCAACAATCGCTCTAGCCAATTTGGCTGGGCAATGGTCACAAAAGTCATCAAATGCATCCGCTCGTTCTGGGATTCATCCAGCAAGGTCTGGATCCAGCCGTGATCATCTTCCATACGGCGGATGCTGCGCATATGAACCAACATCCCAGCCACCATGCCGGGCACAGCCGCGACGGTTTCCAGCACAACGGCGCGGTGGCCATAGCGCTTGGCAAAAAAGCGGTCTGCAAAGAAGCGCAGAGCACGGGTCATGCCCAAAGCCACCCGGTCTGATAGGTCCTGAGGGGCTTGATGAAACTCTAAAGGGTTCTCCGTTTCAAAAGGATAACCCGACGCCGTGGTCATGACTGTCTCCTGCTTTTGGGCACCTATCGCGCATGATTGCCCTTAGGTCCAAGCATCAGATGGTGATTGGGCGTAATTTCGAAAATGCGACGCAATGTCGCCCCCACTTGTGCCCCTTAAGTCCAATCGCCCCACGTGCTTTGGATCAAAGTTAGCCCAGCAAAAGTTGCCGTATCGGCGCGCAGGATACGCGGCCCCAGATTGACGGGGCGAACCAAGGGATTGGCCCGCAGCTTCTCCCGTTCTGCAGGCGTAAAGCCGCCTTCGGGCCCCGTCAAAAGCGCCACGCGGGCCGGCTTATCAGCCAAGGCTTCGGCCACCGACATGGCATCTCCGGCTTCATCTGCAAACAGGATCAGACGCGGTTCTGCTTTAGGGTCGAGAAGGCTCATGAGGCTTACGGCGTCAAATACTTCCGGCACAAACAAGGTGCCGCATTGCTCAGATGCTTCGGCAGCGCGACTTCGGAGGCGCTCGAGATTGAGTTTTCGGACGATGGTACGCTCGGTCAGGACTGGGCGGATGCGCGCCACGCCAAGCTCTGTGGCTTTTTCGACAATCGTATCGGTGCGGTCGCCCTTCACCGGGGCAAATAACAAGTCGAGATCGCAGACGGGGGTTTGTGCGCGGGTTTGTTCGACACAAACGGCTTCTGCGCCTTTTTTTCCAACTTGCGTCAAATGGGCCAGCCATTCGCCATCGCGACCATTAAACAACAAAACCGCCGCACCGACAGGCAAACGCAACACATGGGCTAGGTAATGCGCTTGCCCAGCGTCGAGCGCCACGGGCCCGTCTTGGTCCAAAGCAGTGGCGACATAGAGGCGTTGGCTGGGCTTCATCATTCACTCATTTGGCTAGCCCCCTTGCGCGGGGCGTAAAGTAGCGTGCACACTTCAGACTTATGCCGGAGGAAGCAAGATGGCCAACGACAAGAAGTCCGCAAAAGCTGCAAACGATAGTGCCAAGTCTAAAATGTCGGACGCCGAATTCCTCGAGCAGCTCGAGCCTCTGCAAGTAGCCCTCGTCACTACCCAGCAATGGTTGATGGAGACTGGGGCAAAAGTGCTGATCATCTTTGAAGGTCGCGATGCGGCTGGCAAAGACGGCACAATAAAGCGCATGATCGAGCATATGAGTGCGCGCTCAACCCGCGTCGTCGCGCTGCCCAAACCGTCTGACCGCGAAAAAACCCAATGGCATTTCCAGCGTTATGCGGCCCATCTGCCAGCAGCGGGCGAAGTCGTGATCTTCAACCGCTCGTGGTATAATCGCGGCGGGGTAGAGCCCGTCATGGGCTTTTGCACCCCGGAAGAGCACGCCGATTTCTTGCGCGATGTGGTGCCCTTTGAAACCATGTTGAGTGAATCTGGCACCCACATCATCAAGCTTTGGCTGGATATCAGTCGCGAGGAGCAAGCCCGTCGCCTCGAAGAGCGGCGGACGGACCCTCTCGCCCGTCTAAAGATCAGCCCGCTGGATGCTGTCGCGCAAGAAAAATGGGATGATTACACGGCGGCGCGCGACGAAATGCTCAAAGCCACCCACACCGCCCGCACCCCTTGGTTCTGCGTGCGCGCCGACTCCAAAAAGCACGCCCGCCTCGCCATCATCCGCCACGTCCTGCACCAGCTCGCCTGCCCCAAACTGGAGAAACAAATTCCTGAAGCATCAAGTGAGCTTTTGTACAAATTCACGGCAAAGGCCATTAAGGATGGGCGTTTGGCGGAATAAGGGGGCGCGCGCGCTCCCTTCTCCCAGTAGGAGAGAGGCTTTAAAGCTGCCGCGCCCGTAACCCTTCTGGCACAAGGTCATTCAACACCGCGGGCAATGCCGTAACCAAATCACCCGCAATCAAGCCCGGCCCAACCCGATTAGCCGCCGTCGCGTGGATCCAAACTGCCGCGCAGGCCGCTTCAAATGCGGGCATAGACTGCGCCAATAGACCACCGATCAGGCCAGCGAGCACATCGCCAGTTCCGGCGCTGGCACAAAAGGAGGTGGCCAAATCGGATGGAGCTAAGCGCCCGTCAGGGGCAGCAACCCACGTCTGTGCACCTTTATGCACGACGATAGCCTGTAGGTCTTGGGCGAGCTTTAAGCTCGCCTCCCCCTTCTGTTCAGGGTCAAATGCTCCAGCGAGCCGGGTGAACTCCCCACTATGCGGAGTGAGGATGGTTGGGGCGGTGCGAGCTTGCACAGCTTGCCACAAAAGCCCGTCGCGACCGCTTTGGGCAATCAGGGTCAAGGCATCGGCGTCGAGCACCAAGGGCTTCGGAAAGCCCTGCACCAAATCCAGCACATCCCCGGCTTGGCCGTCAGTCAGCCCGAAGGCAGGACCCAACACCAAAGCATCAAAATCCGCACAAAGGCTTGATAGGCTTTGCTCAGGCAAGCGCTCGACGATCAAACGCTCTGTCTCATGACAAGCCAGAATGGTCGCGGCTTCTGGGTAGGCGATCAGACTGACCCAGCCTGCCCCAATGCGATGGCCCGCAGCGGCGGCCAAGCGCGCCGCCCCTGTTTGCAATCTACCACCGCAGATGACGGCAAGCCGGCCACGACTATGCTTGTGGGAATTTGCCGTGGGCCATGGAATGGCGCGGGCTTGCTCAATGCCGATGATCATTGCTGTCATTGACGCCACCGTCTCTGCGTGAGGCGTGTCAGGCATGGGCTAACGCGTCCGCTCTAGCTCAACGCCGGAACACACAGCCCCCGGCACCGCGCCGGGCTTCTCCACCCGCAGCCGGACACTCAAAATCCTTTTATCCGTTAGCACGGCCTCGCAGACTTTTTCGGCAAAGGTTTCAATCAGATGCAAATGCTCACCCGCTGCGACGGTGCGCACATGGGCGACAAGGCTGTCATAATCGACGGTTTCGGCCAGCTCATCACTGCCAGCGCGTACCGAGGTGCCGACCTGCACTTCAAGATCGACCACCAAAGGCCGCCGCCGCCCCTTTTCATGCGCATAGACGCCGCATTCGGCCTCAACCATCAAGCCTTTGACGAAAATCTTGGTCGAAACAGCACGCGTCGGTACTGCCTCCTCGCCCTTAGCGTGGTCGGAAAACGGCTTTGCAGGTGGCTTGGCTGGTCGGCGGATCATGCCACCTTGGCGCATCACAACACCCAGTTCAGAAGGGCCTGAAGATTTCATTCGTTGATCCCATCGACATCTGGTGTGCGCCAAATCAGGCTTTGCCCGCCATCAACGGCCATGATTTGACCCGTTATGGCCTCGGCATTTAACAGAAAGCAAACCGCCTCTACCACACTTGAGACAGGGCTGCCCGTGCCCAACAGCGTTGCATCGACTTGTTTTTGAAAATCTTCCTCAGACTGGCGGATGTTGCGCGCCGTCGGCCCTGGTGCCACGCCATTGACGCGCACGTAAGGGGCAAGCGACTGCGCCAACGTATGCGTTGCTGTGGCTAAGGCAGCTTTGGACAAGGTGTAGGTGAAAAACTGTGGCGTTAGCTTGAAAATGCGTTGGTCAATGAGATTGATGATGGAACCAGTCTGCTCCTCTGGCAAAGCAGCGGCCAAGTTGCGCGCCAATTCGCAGGGCACGCGAACATGGACATCAAAATGACGATCCCAGCTGGTGCGGGTAAAGTCTGACGCCTCGTCGCCTTCAAAGATTGACGCATTATTGACCAGCCCTGTGATCGGGCCACCAGCCAGACTGCTGGCCCGCGTGATCAGGCTCGCAACATCAGCCTCCACCAAGAGGTCCGCCTGCACTGCAAAGGCCTTTGCCCCTGCCGCCCGCAATCGTGAGGCGGCGGACTCGGCTTGGGCAATCGAATTGCTGGCATGAAGGATGACACAATGCCCCGCCTCTGCCAGCGCTTCTGAAATGGCAAGTCCGAGGCGTTGGCCAGCACCTGTTACCAGTACGGTTTTTGGGTTGATCATCATGGGGCGTAAACTAGGGCACGGACGCCTGCAGGGCCAGCCCTTCCTGCCAGCACAAAGGCGGCGACGCAGTTGGCTACTGCAAGATTGACTTTGTAATTCGTCGATAAGGATTTAAAGATTATAAAAGTAATTTTATTATCTTAAATATCATCTTTGATCTGGTTGCGTTCATGGACCACTTGCGAACCTTTGATGATATCTTAGGCAACCTACCACAAGGTATCTTTGTCCGCTGTCATGAAGAAATTCTGTATGCCAACAAGGCAGCCGCAGTGGCTTTTGGTTTTGCTTCTGTTCGAAACCTAACCGACCATCGCAACATCACAGGGCTGATGGGGACCTATGTCCAGCCACAAAAAGACCCTGAGCGTCGTTTCACCTACTTTTCGACCGTTAGTGGCGACCTGTTTTTTGCCGATGTGACCGAACGGATGATTGATTTTCGAGGCCAGCGAGCTGTGCAAATCACGCTGAATGCTGCACCTCAATCCGCCGATGATTTGACAGACACAAGAACCTTGGTGGAACGTTATGCCTTAGCATTGCGGCACGCGAAGCTTGGCGTTTGGGATCACGACCGTGTCGCCAACTCGCATTATTTCTCACCATCTTGCCGCGACATTTTGGGTCTTCCCCAGGCTGATTCACGCACATTTCAATCGGTATTTGAAGACCTGATTTATCCTGAAGATAGGCAGTCGGTGCGCGCAGCTTGTGCGCAGGCCTTTGGCGAGCGTATCCCATATACCGCGCAATTTCGAGTTATGCGACCAACCGGTGAGATACGCTGGGTGTCGGTGAGCGGCACGAGCATCCATGACAGCGACGGCCTTGTGTTGCGTTTTGCCGGTACAATCATGGACATTAGCGAACAGAAGCAAAAAGAGCGCGAATTGATCGAGGCGCGAAAAACTGCCCAAGCAGGGCTTGAAGCCAAAAACCGATTTGTATCAGGCCTAAGTCATGAGTTTCGTACGCCTATTCATGCGCTTATGGCCCTACCGCGACTACTCAAGGAACAAGCAAACCGGCCCGAACTCGCAGACTTGGTTGAGGCTTCTGAATTGGCTGGTGAACAATTGTTGTCGCTGGTTGATTCAGCGCTCGACCTTTCGGGGATAGAGTCCGGCACAATGGATGTCCGCACAAACGCGTTTCCACTGGCCAAGGCGTGCATGACAGCCTGTGAAGCCATGAATTCGCGGACCACGGCGCGTCGGATTGACCTTCAACTGGATATAGATCCCGCCGCGCGGGCCAATTTCCTCGGCGACGAGAAGCTGTTCCTGCGGACGCTGCAAGCCATGTTGCGCCATGCGATTGAGCGCAGTGGGCCGGGCACCATGAAAATGCGCCTCAGCGCTGGTGAGAATGGTCATGGTGCCTTGGTCGTTCTCCAAGATGTTGGTGCGCCCTATTCTAGTCTTGAAGCCCGCAGCCTGTTTGAGCCTTTCTCCAGCATTCAAACACCCGATAATCCCATCACGCAAAGCAATGGCATTGATCTGCCATTGGCGCGAAAACTAGCGCGCGCCATGGGCGGCGATGTCACCATCGCTACGCGGGGTGCGCGTCATGGTTCGATTCAGTTTTATCTGCCGCTTGAACGGGTGGCGAGTAATTTGGATGAACCGATTGGGTCGGTCGATCACACGCGGGCTTTGTGCATTTTGGTTGTGGAAGATAATCAGATCAATCAGAAGATCATCGCTGTTATCTTGGAACAATTAGGCCATTCCTGCGTCATCGTTGCCGATGGCTTCATGTGTCTGGAGACGATCCAGAAAGCCCGCTTCGATGCCATTTTGATGGATTTGCATATGCCCAACATGGATGGCTATCAGGCCACACGCCAGATTCGGGCTCTAGAAGCAGACTTGCAGGCGCTCGATTTTCCAGCCATGCCAATCATCGCATTGACGGCGGACGCGCGACCAGAAACGCGAGAAGCCGCCTTCGCGGCGGGTATGACCGGCTTTTTGAATAAGCCGATCTCTATTCCGGAACTTTATGAAGCCTTAGCCCCAATCGCGGCAGCCGCAGCCGAAGAAACCAAAGCACAGAATGGGTAAAATGGCTGGGGCTAGGGACCAGTGGACTAGTCTAGGCGCTTGAACTCAATCAGGTTCAAGATAGCCATGGCACCAACGGCCAAAACGAGTGCGAGAATGGCATACATTGTGGAAACTCCTTATGTCGTTGCGTGCCTCTCTAGCGGCATTGGCACGCGCCGCCAAGTCACCCTATACAAGGCTACATGCTAAAGTTTTTGCGCAAAGCTGTGATACATACGTGGTTCCGACTGTCGCGCGGGGCGACCTTGGGTGTGCGGATTCTGGCGATTGACGCCCAAGACCGTGTTTGTTTGGTGCGCCACACCTATTTGCCCGGCTGGCACTTACCCGGCGGCGGCGTTGAACGAGGCGAGCATGCATTGGATGCGGCCATCAAGGAAGCGCGCGAGGAGGCGGGCCTCATCATTCGACCTGAAGACTTACGTCTAATATCCATTCACACCAATTTCGCTTATTTCAAAGGCGACCACGTCTTATTGTATCGGGCCGAAGCTTGGACAACCCAGCCAATCGACCGCGCCCATGAGATCGCTGAGCACGGCTTCTTTCCACTGACAGATTTGCCAGTCGGCACCACAGCCAGCACGCACCGCCGCCTTGCAGAGGCTGCAGGTGGGATTAGTTCGCCGACTTGGTAGACGTAGCCTTGGCAGCGGCCTCCGCATCAATCAGATCTTGGACTTGCTTGTAAAAGACTTCCCGGGCTGCGCCCTCAGGCCCATCCGTCGCACGGGTCCAGTTGGCGTTGGAGGCAATGACCAACTTGCGCTTGGGATCGATAAAGATGCCTTGCCCGAAAATGCCCTGTGCGGACACGCTACCGTCATCATACGTCCACCATTGATAGCCATAGCCGCGGCCGGGTTCGCCATAATCCATTTTCTTAGTGGTCGCCTTGGCAAACCAGTCGGCAGGGACCAATTGGGTTTCGCCAATCTTACCCCCCGCCAGCACAAATTGCCCCATGCGGGCATAGTCACGCGTGGCCATCTGCAAACAACAGCCTGCAATCTCCTGACCCGTACTGTTGAGGATCCAAGTTGCCTTTTGCTCCATACCGAAAGGCTTCCAAATCTTCTCAGACAGATAGGTCGCAAGTGGCTTCTTGGTGGCAGAACTGACCAGAATGCCAACCAAATTGGTCTCGCCCGTGTTATAATTCCAGACAGTACCCGGCGCATGGGCGCGGGGTAGCTTGCGCATATAGCTGGTTGTGGCATCTAAGCCTGCATCAGGCTTGGCATTATTGAACTTAGCTACGTCCGAGTTTGGATTTTCATAATCTTCATTCCACGCAACACCCGACGACATGGTGAGCAATTGCTCCACCGTTACGTCGTCATAGGCGGAGCCTTTTAGGCCAGGAATATAGGTTGAGACGTTGTCAGACAGGCTCTTGATATAGCCGTCTTGAATAGCGGCCCCCACTAAGGTGGAAGTGTAGGACTTGGCGACCGAAAAGCTTGTCCAGCGCCCGGCGGCATCGAAGCCAAGGCCATATTTCTCAAATCGGACTTTGCCGTCTTGGATAATGACAATGCCAGACGAGCGCTGCGCTTGCATATAAGCGTCAATATTCGGGATTGCTAAGGGCGCACCGACTGGCAGTTCAGACGCCTTGGGACCGGCCTCAACCACACGGCTTTTGGCCAAAAAGTCCAACCGATCCATCGCCCGAAACGCGGCATCGCGCTGGGGAATAGACCAGAACAAAACATCTCTATTGGTCGGCAATTGCGCCAGAACGCCTTTGGTTTCTTTGTCCAAGCCATTGAAAGCAAACGCACCCGCACCAACCAAAACCAGCGCGGCGATCCCCAGAACCGGGGCCAAGAAACCTTTTTTCATGAACACTCCTATGCGTGTTTGCCGCGCACCAGCGCATCATAGGTGTGGACCATATCTTCACACACGCGGCCTGGCTGGTAGTGGATGCCTGCAATCTCTTTGACTGGCGTTACTTCTGCCGCGGTGCCTGTGATGAAGCATTCAGAGAAATTGCCGAGTTCCTCAGGCATAATCGTCCGCTCAACCACTTCATAGCCCTTGTCACGCGCGAGGCGGATCACGGTCTGCCGCGTGATGCCATTGAGGAAGCAATCGGGCACAGGGGTATGGATGGCCCCGTCTTGGATGAAAAAGACATTAGCACCTGTGGCTTCGGCCACATGGCCACGCCAATCGAGCATCAAGGCATCTGCATAACCTTCGGCTTCAGCAGCATGCTTTGAATCGGTACATATCATGTAAAGGCCAGCTGCTTTGGCTTCGCAAGGGGCCGTCTTTGGGTCGGGTCTGCGCCATTTGGCGTTGGTCATTCGGATCCCGCTCATTTTGTCGGCAAAGTAATTGCCCCACTCCCAAACTGCGACCGCAGCGCGGATGGTAGTCTGTTGAGCGGAAACGCCCATCATTTCACTGCCACGCCACATGACCGGGCGGATGTAGCAATTCTCAAAGCCATTTTTCGCCATAGCTTCGGCTTTGGCTGCTTCAATGTCTGCCACAGTGAACGCAGGCTTCATTCCCAAAATCTCTGCCGACCGGAACAACCGCTCTGTATGGCGAAGACTTTCAAAGATCTGACCATCATAGGCGCGCTCCCCCTCAAAGATCGACGAGCCGTAATGGAGACCATGGGTCAACACGTGCACTTTCGCCTCGCGCCAAGGCTTAAATTCGCCGTCCATCCAGATCCAGCCGTCGCGATCGTCGTAAGGAATGAAAGTCATGTGTCTTGCGCCTAGTTCAGTGTATAGGTTTATCAAAGCTTCACAGTCGGTGGGCTTGAACCCAAATGCGATGAGACGCAATCTCTTGGACCAGCCATGACTGTCAACACCTTACCGAATGCTTTTGCCAGATCAAGCAGCCCTGCCGCAGGCGGGCCACGCCTCTACTTGCGCGAAGATGAACTCGATCTTGGGGTTTCCTTGATTTTCAAGGCTGGTGACTTGTTGAAGGCGGCGACAGAGGCACTTCGACAACAACACCAAGTTTCTTGGGTCGAGGCGCGCTGCCTGTGCGAGTTATTGGGTCATCCCTTCCCGGTTCTAAAGCTTGCCGCAGAACTGGGATTGAGCAAGCAAGCCATGTTGAAGACGCTGGATGCGTTAGAATCGCGCGCGTGGTTGCAGCGCGCAGAAGATTCGCGCGATGGACGGCGCAAAATTGTTCACCTAACCGCCCAAGGTGCTGCAGTCGCAACCGAACTGGCTTTGGCAATGCGCAGCTGTTTGGCGGCCGCATACCGGGTCGCAGGCAGTGAAGCTGTGGCGGGATGCGACAAAGTCCTCTCTACACTTATCGGATCGCCCACCGGGACTGCCTCGTCTGCGTCTTCGAACGTCTCACCAAAACCCACACCTAACAGAGTTCCCTAATGGCCCCTCGCGCCCCAGCCGATCATCCAGCCCACCTGCTTGTTGTCGATGATGATGATCGCATTCGCAGCCTCTTGAAGCGCTATCTCACTGGCCTTGGTTATTCAGTGACCGAAGCTTCAGATGCGGCCAGCGCCCGCAAGCTAATGGATGCGTTGATGTTTGATCTGGTCATCTTGGACGTGATGATGCCGGGTGAAGATGGCGTTTCGCTGACCCGTTCCGTCAGAGGTGAGCGCGATACGCCCATCATTCTTCTGACCGCTTTGGGCGACCCAAGTCACCGGATTGAGGGCCTGACTGCGGGTGCCGATGATTACCTCGGCAAGCCTTTTGAGCCTGAGGAATTGGCTTTGCGCATCGCTGCAATCTTAAAGCGCGCGCGCCCTGCTCCGGCGGCCGATGTGCTGCTGTTAGGGTCTGTGACCTGGAACACCACCAAAGCAGAGTTGCGCCGAGATGGGGCTTTGGTGCGTTTGACCGATGCTGAACGAGATCTGCTGGCCGCCTTAGCGGCCAGACCGGGTGCCACCATCACGCGGGAAGAATTGGCACGCAAAGCAGGTGTGACGGTCGAGCGTTCGATTGATGTTCAGGTCACCCGCTTGCGCCGTAAATTGGAAGATGATCCAGCAGAACCTCACTACCTGCAGACGGTTCGTGGGCTTGGCTATCGGTTGATGCATGATGCGTAAGACTGTTTTGCGGCAAGGCCTTTTACGATGGACCTAAAGGCGCTAATTCCGCGCGGGCTTTTTGCCCGCTCGCTTCTTATCATCGTGTTACCGGTGGCGATTATGCAAATCGTCGTGACCTATTTGTTCTTTGATTTGCATTGGGAACAGGTCAGCCGGCGCTTGAGTGAAGGCGCAGCGGGGGATGTTGCCCTCGTCACCCAACTTTACGCCGACAATCCGACACCTGAAAACCTCGCCGCCATTACCAATTATGCGCGGGCAGACTTGCGCCTCTCGGTCGCTCTCCAGAAGCAGGCTAAATTGCCAGAGCGGGAGCGCCTTGCCGTAATACCGGCATTTGACCGTACCTTGCGGCGGGCTTTGTCTGGGTCACTGCGGCAGAAATTCTGGTTTGATACGACGCGTTATCCCGATTATGTCGACATTCGGGTTGAAGTGCCCGGTGGGGTTTTGCGCTTTTTAGCCTATCGCGACCGGGTTTTTGCCTCGACTGGCGGTATCTTTATTCTTTGGCTAGCAGGCGCGACCATACTTTTGGCAACGGTCTCGGTCCTATTCATCCGCAATCAAGTCCGCCCGATGGAGCGGCTGGCGGATGCAGCGGACCGGTTTGGACGGGGCGAGAATGTCAGCCTCAAGCCAGCAGGGTCAGCCGAAGTGCGCCGCGCGACTTTGGCCTTTTTACAAATGCGCGGGCGCATTCAACGCCATATCGAACAGCGCACCAATCTGCTCGCCGGGGTCAGCCATGATTTGCGAACCCCACTCACCCGGCTGAAGCTACAATTGGCCATGATGCCCCCTTCCAGCGATATTGATGAAGCCCGCAAAGATATCGTCGAGATGGAGGGCATGCTGGAAGAGTATTTGGCTTTTGCCCAAGGCCAATGGTCTGAAGAACCAGAAGCGGTGGATCTGGCCGAGATTGCCCGGGCGATCATTCAAGATACTTCCCGCGCTGGTCGCGAAATAGATGGGGCCGGCCTTGCAGCAAGCCTACCCACCTCAGGCCGCCCGATAGCCTTAAAGCGCTGCCTCTCCAACCTTGTCGAAAATGCCTTGTCTTTTGGCCAAACGGTAGCGATCAGTTCATCAGAAAGCAGCGACGCCATTTATCTTTACGTCGACGATGATGGCCCCGGCATTCCACCTGAAAGCTATGAAGAAGCGCTCAAGCCATTTTCCAGGCTCGATCCAGCTCGCAATCAGAACCGCAAAGGGGTCGGCTTGGGGCTAGCGCTTGCTTATGACGCTGCCCGCTCACACGGCGGCAACCTCGTGCTGTCGCGCTCTACGCTGGGGGGTCTTCGGGTGAGTGTGCGTCTGCCGCTTTAGACCGCGTGCGGCGCAGGGAACCCGATTTGAAGAATTCAGACAGCTTTTCGCCGCGGTCCAGCCAATCTTCGCTCTCGCGCAATGTCTGGTCGAGGCCTGCCATGGTCTTGGACAGATCGGCATCATCCTTCAGCCAGAGTGCTTCGATTTTGCGCAATCGACGGGCAAGCCCCATGACACGGGCCGTAGCCTTCAGGCTGTCGGTTGAAATACCTATCGCCTCTAAAGCCCAGGCCGCAGTGCGCAACCTTCTTGCGGCGCGGGCAAAGCTTGCAGCGGGCTCTTGAGCATCGGCTTCTAAGATCGAGACCCAAGCGGCCCGTTGATCCTGCATCGCATCAAACCGCGCCATGATAACATCAAATAAGCGGTCCCGACTTGGCGCTTCAGCTTCGATATCTGCCACCGCTTCCAGCATCGCACGATCCAACTTTTGGTCGAGGTATTCGGCAACGGAAAGGCGTGTAATCCCCGCCTCTGCGCAAGCTGAAAGGCTTTGTCCTGCCTCTTGGCAAAGGCTGAGCAAGCCAACATCGACCCATGATTTTTCGGCGCATAGAGCCAAAGCAGCTTCGCCTAAGGCCTTCAGGAGCGGTGCGTGCAAGGATTGGTCGCGGTGGGTCATGCGCACAATATAGGGTGCAAAGGGCGGTCCGGCTACTTGCCCAATTGTCGCGAGCGATGGATCGCTGCTTCAACCGCGCGCCGAACTAGCGTTACGATCCCGCCGCCGGCCGTCAAGGCATCTGTTGCCGCGGCGGTTGTGCCTTCCGGGCTCGTCACAGCGCGGCGCAATTCTTGCGGACTTTGCCCGGTTTGCTCCATCAAGGCTGCCGCGCCGATCACAGTCTGCCAAGCTAATCGCTCAGCCATTGCACGGTCTAAGCCTTCGGCTTCACCAGCCGCCGCCATGGCTTCAGCCAAAAGAAACACATAGGCCGGGCCAGACCCAGACACCGCAGTGACCGCATCCATCTGCTTTTCGCTCTGAAGCTTTTCCACGGTACCGAGCGGACGCAAAAGGGAAACCGCCAAAGCTTCCGCCTCAGAGGGCACTGTCGGACTGCTCCAATAGGCCGTAACGCCTTTTCCAATTTGACCGGGCGTATTGGGCATCGCACGAATCACGTGGCTCGCTGAAAGAACCTCTGTGATCTTAGCCGTGCCAAGTCCTGCCATGATCGACAGCACCAATGTATGATCAGAAACCAGATGCTGAATGGTCTGTTCGCCCAAACTTGGAAACAACTGGGGTTTAATGCCCAAAACAACGCAGTCAAAAGAGGCATACTCGGCGGGGTCCGGGTTCAAGACCCAGTTTTGCGCAACGATAATCTCCGACACTTCTGACGATGGATAGGGCTCAAACACCACCAAATCAAACGTATCGGCCATAGGTGCCCATCCGCGCAACATGGCTCCGCCCATCCGGCCACCGCCGACAAGCGCAATTCTTTTTTTCATAAAGCTCAAGCCTCTCCGGCAGTCTCAAACAACGCTGCTTGGGCGGCCTCTTCAGGTGTTTTGCCTGCCCAGAGCAAGAAGTTAAATGCAGGATAAAACCGTTCACAGGCTTCTACACCAGCAGCCAAAATGGCCGCCACTTCAGCAGGCTCTGGCGTATCGCGGCCGATCAATGGCACTACTGCCCGCCAGGACAGTGCATTATCGTCGGAAGAAAGCTCAAAATGGCCCAGCCAAAGTGCTTCATTTAACAAGGCAAGCAAAGACGCAATGTCGCCCCGACGCATGCGAGGGGCCTTCAAATCAAAGATTAAGCTCAAGGCCAAGGAAGGTGCATCTTCGCGGGCAATAAAGATCCCATGCAGATCACAATAAGTCATCGAAGCGGCGAAGTGGATTTCTTCGTCTAAACGCTCATAAGCTTTGGAGTCAGCGGCCAGAACGGCTTCAACCGTATCTAAGGTGTCCGCATCTTCGAAGAAATCTTCGTCTCGAAGCGTAAATTGACGGTCCATGGTAACCTCCACGGTGGTTCGCTTACAAACGGCGCACGAATCACGCACCGCTATCGGGCATGGTTGGCGGGAATGGCGCGCGCCGCAAGCGCTGCGCCAGTGCTTTTAGCTGCTTTTGGCCGATTTTTTTGGTGTGGCTGCTTTTGAAGGCGCTTTTGCTGGCGTTTGCATCGAAGCCTCGAGCGCATCGAGACGCGCTTTCAGACTATCAGCCTCTGCGCGGGCGGCAGCAGCCAGATCTTTTACGGCGTCAAATTCATCGCGACGCACCAGATCCATATCCAGAACCATGCGCTCCATTTGCGAGCGCCAGAAAGCACGGGCCTCTTCACCCACGCCTTGCGCCACGCCCGCAGCACTGGTCGCTAATTTTGAAAATTCGTCGAGGAAAGGATTACGTGTTTGCATAAGGACCTTCTAGCGGGTCTATTCCCGTTGCGCTATGACAAACTTGCATCACCTGCGCGAGACCTGTTACTCTAACACAAGGTGCTTAAGATCGCCTTTGCCGTCACGGTGAAGTTTGTCTTAGCTTTTTCCAAGGTCTTTTAACTTGCTGCTGTTTTTGTGCGCGGCTGGAATTGCGAGAGGCTTTGCATATGCCCCCACTCCTTTGCTAAAGACCGCATATGATCGACATGGCCATTCCGTTTCCCGAACTTTCCCCTTTTGTGTTCCAACTGCCGATGTTTGACCTGTTTGGGTTTGCGCTCGGGCCATTTGGCTTGCGTTGGTATGCGCTAGCCTATGTCGCTGGCCTGATCCTTGGTTGGCGGTTGATGGTGGGGATGGTGAAGAAGCCCGGCTTATGGGGTTCAAGTTCGCCATTGGATGAGGAAGATATCGACGACTTCCTGTTTTATGCGACCCTAGGCGTGCTGCTTGGCGGCCGTATTGGCTATGTCTTGTTTTATCGTCCAGAAATGCTGGCAGATCCGATGTCGGTATTGCGGGTATGGGAAGGCGGCATGAGCTTCCATGGTGGCTTCCTCGGCGTCTGTTTGGCCGTCATCGGCACGGCACTGGGCCGGAAAAAGTCTATTCTTTCCCTCGGCGATGCGGTGGCTGTTGTGTCCCCCATTGGCTTGTTCCTCGGCCGGATGGCGAATTTTATCAATCAGGAGCTTTATGGCCGCGCAGCCGATGTGCCGTGGGCCTTCATTTTCCGCACCGACCCAGAAGGTCTGGCACGCCACCCTAGCCAGCTTTATCAGGCAGCGCTGGAAGGCCTTTTGTTGTTTATCCTGCTGCAAGTTGCGGTCAGAGGTTTTGGTGTTTTGAAGCGCCCGGGCCAAGCCGCGGGCCTGTTTGTAGCTGGCTATGGCATAGCTCGCTTGATTGGTGAGCAGTTCCGCGAACCTGATGCAGGATTAATCTTGGGCCTCACACGTGGTGAACTCTACTCGGTTCCCATGGTTATTGCAGGCATCGCCCTTTTTGTTTTGGGTAGCCTGCGCGCTGGCAAAGCCAAGCCAGAACAAGCAGGCTAATCACTGTGACCACGCCAGAACGCGCGCCGCCAACTGGGCTTGAAACCCGCTTGGCTCGCATGATTGCAGAGTGCGGCCCGATTAGCATTGACGCCTTTATGGCCCAGGCACTTTATGATCCCCAAGCTGGCTACTACGCCACACGCCAGCCCTTAGGCTCACACGGGGATTTCACCACCAGCCCTGAGATCAGTCAGATTTTTGGCGAGCTGATTGGGCTGTGGGTCGCACAAAGCTGGCTCGACCTTGGCAGCCCCTCCCCCTTCCATCTGATTGAACTAGGTCCGGGCCGGGGCACTTTGATGGCAGATATGCTGCGGGTCTGCCAAAGGGTCCCAGGCTTCATGGCGGCCGTACACCTGCATCTTGTTGAAACAAACCCCGCACTCAAAGAAGCCCAGCGCAACGCACTGGGGGTAATGCCTGCACACTGGCACGACACGCTCGATGGCGTGCCTGATGGCGATAGTTTTATCGTCGCCAATGAATTTCTCGACTGTTTACCTGTCCGCCAATTTGTGCGGGGTGAGCAGGGCTGGCATGAGAAGCTGGTAGGCCTCGATGTGGCGCAAAGGCTTACTTTTGGCCTCGGCCCACCGATGCCAGAACCACCCGGTTGCGCGCAGCCTGATGACAGCGTCGGTGCCGTGCGTGAAGTAGCACCCGGGCTTCCGACGCTGGTTGAAACCATCGCCAAGCGTTTGCGCACCGCCTCCGGTCGTGCTCTGATCATCGATTACGGCGACGGGAGCGGCCAAGCCGGCGATAGCTTTCAAGCGCTTTTTCGGCATCAAAAAATCCATGCTTTAGACCATGTTGGCGAAGCCGATCTGACAGCCCATGTTGATTTTGCTGCCTTGATTTCACTGGCTAGGGCATGCGGCCTTGGCACCTCTGGCCCTGCAACGCAGCGCCAATTCCTGCAAAGCCTTGGCATTGAAACGCGCCGCGATGCCCTCATTCATGCAAACCCGCACTGCGAATCTGACCTGACTCGAAGTGTGGAAAGACTGATCGGAGAAGCGCATATGGGCGGGCTGTTCCATGTGGTGGCCCTTGAGTCTCCCCTCAATGCCGCCGCTGGTCCACCCATTGGACTTTAACCGACCATGTCAGACGTCGCCACAAAGCTTACCCCTACATTGCCAGCCGAAGATGCAATCTTTGAACTCGCCCCTGTGCGATCAGCCATGCTGTCGCAATTGGCAGGGTTTGAGCACGGCTTTTATGGTCGCGTTGGCGGGGTGTCCTCGGGCATTTATGAAAGCTTGAACTCTGGCCCCGGCTCAAACGATGATCCGGCCAATGTAGCAGAAAACCGCCGCCGCATCGCCAGCCACATTGGGGTCTCACCAGACCGCCTTCTGTCAGCTTATCAAGTCCATGGTGCAGACGCCTTGATGGTCGATGGGCCCTTCCACGGTGAACGCCCGCAAGTCGACGCGCTGGTGACGCGCTGTCCATCGGTTGCGCCATCGGTGCTAACAGCTGATTGCGCGCCAATATTATTTGCTGACCCGGCTGCACGCATTGTCGCCGCAGCGCACGCGGGCTGGAAGGGCGCGATTGGCGGCATTTTGGAAGCAACGATCGCAAAGATGGTGAAGCTGGGTGGATCCCCTGCCCGCATCGTCGCAGCTGTTGGCCCTTGCATCGCTCAAGCCAGTTATGAAGTCGGCCCGGAATTTGTTGCGACCTTCACCCAAGCTGATCCGGCGAACGAGCGCTTCTTCATTCCAGGCAACGACGACCGGTCGCTTTTCGACCTCAAACGCTATTGCGCTGCCCGCTTGCGGGCCGCGGGTCTGGGTGCGGTTGACGTGCTGCCACAGGACACATGCGCCGAAGAATCCCACTTCTTTTCGAACCGCCGACGCAATCTAGCAGGCGAAGCCGACTACGGACGAAATTTGTCTGCCATTCGTATCGTCCGATAGCACCACAAAGGCTTGCGCGAGGGTCACTCTCTGCTTAATCGACCGCTCAAGCAATCGCATTGCACTTTGACTCGGATTGGCGTTTGGACGGGGATCGATCATCATGAAATTGCTTGCAGGCAACGCCAATCAACCCTTGGCCTCCTCCATCGCCGATTATCTCGATGTTCCCCTTACACGGGCCCAAGTGCGCCGGTTTGCTGACAATGAGATTTTCGCGACCATTGATGAGAATGTGCGCGGGGAAGACGTCTTCATCATCCAGTCGACCAGCGCGCCTGCCAACGACCATTTGATGGAATTGCTGATCTGTATGGACGCCCTGCGTCGCGCGTCGGCCCGCCGCATCACTGCCGTGCTGCCTTATTTTGGCTATGCTCGTCAGGACCGTAAAACCGGTGGTCGGACGCCGATCTCCGCGAAGCTGGTCGCCAATCTGGTTACCACAGCTGGCGCAGACCGCGTGCTGACTATGGAATTGCATGCAGGGCAGATCCAAGGCTTCTTTGATATCCCGACCGACAATCTGTTCATCACCAATACGATGGAGCAAGATATACGTCGTAACTATAAGACCGATGATCTGATGATCGTCTCCCCAGACGTCGGCGGTGTGGTGCGGGCGCGCGCCTTGGCCAATCGCCTTGGTGCTGACCTCGCCATCGTCGACAAGCGCCGCGAACGGGCGGGCGAGAGCGAAGTGATGAATATCATTGGCGACGTCTCGGGACGCGCCTGCATCTTGTTTGATGACATTGTCGATTCGGCTGGCACTCTGTGCAATGCCGCCGCCGCCATGATGGACAAGGGCGCTGCCTCGGTTTCCGCTTATGTGGCCCATGGTGTCATGTCGGGTGGCGCATTTGACCGCGTCGATGCGTCCGCTTTGAAAGAATTGGTCGTGTCGAACTCCATCGATCATGGTGACAAATTCTCAAAGTCCAGCAAAGTTCGCTGTGTCTCCGTTGCGCCCTTGATCGGGGAAGCCATCCGCCGCATCGCGAATGAAGAAAGCGTCTCGAAGCTGTTTGATTGATGCCGGCGCTGGGTTCCTCGCGCTTTAAATGGGGTCGCGGCAGACAAACTTAGCTGCCGGTTGTTGCGGCTAATTCTGGAACATGCGTCTCCACCCAAACGACCAGCGATCGAACTTCTTTTCGCATGGACCTACCAAGCGGCGTCAATTCATAGGTGACATGGGGCGGCAAAGTACCGTGATCGTCACGCGTGACGATCCCTGTAGTCTCAAGATCTCGTAGCGTCTGGGTCAGCATTTTTTGCGAAATGCCTTCGACCTTGCGCATCAAAGAACCATTGCGCGCGGGGCCGTCGTCCAACGCATTTATGACCAGCAGCGACCACTTGCTGGCAACAAGGGCCAGATAGCGTCGTGACGCACATTTTCGAGCAAGCACATTTGGCTTTTGTCCCATTCGGCCTCCTGCACAAATTTTATAGGCACCAAAAGGTGTGTACTATCATTTTAGTTACGATGAAGCTAGCTTCAGGAGCATAGTTTCAACCGGGGACAAAAAAATGGACTTATTCAATAACATCGGCGCAATCATCACAATTTTGATGGGCTGCTTGGGATTATTCTTTCCGAAGAAAGCATCTGAGTTGACGGGACTTTCGCCAGTTACGCCAGCTGGACGGGCGGAGTTTCGTGGAACTCTCGGCGTCACGTTTGTATTTCTGGGATTGGTGCCTCTAGTCACGCAGAACGACATCGCGTTCCTGACCGTGGGACTGTGCTGGCTTGGCGCAGCGATCGGCCGGCTCATTTCGATCTATTTAGACCAAGGCAATCAAGCAAAGAATTGGATTGCAGTTGGGTTTGAATGCGCAATTGCAGCGCTGCTCTTGGTGGGGCTCTCGGTCGGCGTTTAGGCCGATAGCCACCTCATCGGCAGGCCCAAAGGCCTGCCGATAGGGCTTTTGTTGTGTTATTCAGCCATCGCTGCTTCAAGATTGGCGGCGACCTTTTTCAAGAAGCCTTCGGTGGACAACCAAGATTGCTCATCACCGACCAGCAAGGCCAAGTCCTTGGTCATGTAGCCATCTTCAACCGTAGCGATCACGACTTCTTCCATTTTGGTGGCGAACTTCATCAGCTCGGCATTATCGTCGAGCTTCGCGCGATGGGCGAGGCCACGGGTCCAAGCAAAGATCGAGGCGATGGAGTTGGTGGAGGTTTGCTCGCCGCGCTGATGCTGGCGGTAGTGACGGGTCACGGTGCCGTGGGCGGCTTCTGATTCCAGCACTTTGCCATCTGGGGTCATCAGAACTGAGGTCATCAAGCCCAGAGAGCCGAAGCCTTGCGCAACGGTGTCGGACTGAACGTCGCCGTCGTAATTCTTACAAGCCCAAACAAAGCCGCCAGACCATTTCATGGCCGAAGCCACCATGTCGTCGATCAAGCGGTGCTCATACACCAGACCCAATTCCTTGAACTGGGCTGCATAATCGGCGTCAAACACTTCTTGGAAGATGTCTTTGAAGCGGCCATCATAGGCTTTGAGGATGGTGTTTTTGGTCGACAGATAGACGGGATAGTTGCGGGCCAAGCCAAAAGCAAAGCTTGCATGCGCAAAATCGCGGATCGAGTCGTCGAGGTTATACATGGCCATAGCCACGCCAGAGCCTGGGTAATCAAACACTTCGTGCTCAATCACCTGGCCATCTTCACCAACAAATTTGATCGAGAGCTTGCCAGGACCTGGAACTTTGAAATCGGTGGCTTTGTACTGGTCGGCAAATGCATGACGGCCGATGATGATGGGCTTGGTCCAACCCGGAACCAGACGCGGCACGTTTGAGCAGATGATGGGTTCACGGAACACCACGCCGCCCAGAATGTTGCGGATCGTGCCGTTTGGCGACTTCCACATCTTTTTCAGCTTGAACTCTTCAACGCGCGCTTCATCAGGTGTGATGGTAGCGCACTTGATGCCAACGCCGTGCTTTTGAATTGCCTTAGCCGCATCAATGGTGACTTGGTCGTCGGTCGCGTCGCGGTTCTCGATCGAGAGGTCATAATACTCAATCTCGAGGTCCAAATAAGGCGTGATCAGGAAGTCCTTGATCATCTGCCAGATGATGCGGGTCATTTCGTCGCCATCAAGATCGACAACTGGATTAGCAACTTTAATCTTCGCCATGTTTTTCCCCTATTGGTCCACGAACGCCGCGGCCTGTAAGTGATATGTCCGCAAATCGGTTGGGTGGGCTATAGCACCTCCAGCGATGTGGAAAAGACGTCTTCAACAAGAGTGACAGCGACAAGATGCGCAAAGATGCAGAACCGGCCCCCGCACCAACAGCTTGGGCCCCGCCAAAGCCTGCTTTTGACGGCTCCCGCCCGGTAGGTGTCGGCCCCAATGGGCCGCTGTCGAAAGCAGAACAAGCTGCCCTGCCCGGCTGGGGAGAGGCACCCGCCATTTGCCTTGTCCATCCGCAGATGGGCGAGAATATTGGTGCGACCGCGCGAGCCATGGCCAATTTTGGCTTTTCAGAGCTGATTCTGGTTAAGCCACGCGATGTCTGGCCCAATCCAAAGGCTTGGGCTCTGGCCAGTGGCGCAGAATGGCCCCTGGAAAGTGCGCAGGTGGTTGAAACGGCCGAAGAGGCTTTGGCTGAAAAAACCTTTGTGATTGCGACTACAGGCACGCCGCGCCAACTCGATAAGCCGCTCATCGGACCGCGCGAAGCCGTCGCCCGCATGCGAGAAGCCATGCGCGCCGGCGAAAAGCCCGTGATTTTGTTCGGGTCTGAGCGTTCGGGTCTCGACAATGATTTGATCATTGGGGCAGACCTCTTGGTGACGTTTCCCGTTGATGGCCGCTTCCCCAGTCTGAACCTCGCCCAGTCAGTCGCCTGCTTTTGTTACGAGTGGGCGAGTGGGTCGGAGGCAGATGGGCCGCCGCCCGGTTGGACCATTGAAGAAAAACCCACCGCGCCACGCGCTGCCTTTGAAAGCTTCTTTGAGCATTGGGTCGCCGACTTAGACGAGACGCGCTTTTTCTGGCCAGAGGACCGCAAAGGTACGATGGTGGAAACTATGCGCAACGCTTTTGTGCGGGGCCGCTTTACCATGAATGAGATTAGCCTGATCCGGGGGGCGCTGCGCTCCTTAGCAGGCGGGCCACGTCGTCGGGCGCTAGAAACCGATGCCGCCGTGCAGCGCGCCAAGCTGGAAAGCTGGGTCAAGGCGCGCCGCGAGGGTAATCAGCCAGCGTGCCTCGATCTTCAAACAGAGACAGCCAAGATCGGCTCCGGCCCGGTCGAAGCTGACTATGTCCGCAGTGTTTTTGACGCCGATGATGGCGTCGTCATCGTGCGCGATGGTCTAGGCCAGCTCGGCGCGTGGATGGTGAAGCTGCGTCAGGGCCGCATCCAAATGGCGACCTATCAGGCTTTCGCGGCCCCAGAATAGCTTAAAGCGACTTAAGCTTTCTGCTTTCCAACCATAAAGCTTGGGATGTTTGCGCGCAGCCAGTTGCGGGCGGGCTTTTCAACCAATGCGTGGGCAATCGCGGCGACGACAATGCTGGCCAAGACCCCCCCAACGCCAATGACCAAAGCCATCGTCCCCTTAGGCTCCCCGATCACCCGCTCAACAACCTGATAAAGAGCAATGTCGACAGGGAGATGGACCATATAGGCCGCAAACGAGATCTCGCCCAAATAGACCCAAGTCTTGGAGGCCAACAGCGGGGATTGGTTAGTTTTAGACGTCTCTGCCAGAAAGAACACAAGGCCCGCTAGGCCCGGCCAAATCCAGTAGGACGGCCAGCCCCACGCAGCAGCCATGGCTACCCAAATGGCGCTGATGGCCACGCCAAGCCCTGCAACGCCATTGGGCAAGGACAAATTGCGGCCAAGGAGCCATAAAGCGATCCCCATGCCAAAGGACGGCACAATGCGGACAATCCCGCCCTGCCACGTCATATTCATCAGCTCAATCTTGTAGTGGCCCATCCAAGCGACGAAGGCAGCGAACACCAAAGCCATCAAAACGACGCCGATCAAGGGCCGCTTCGCAAATAAGGCTGCGATGCCAAAGCTGATCGGGAAAGTCAGATAAGCAAACCATTCTGCCGAAATCGACCAAGAAGGGAAGTTCCAGCCATCAGAAGCCACCAAGCCCCACGCATGCAACAAGGCGAGATGATAGGGGATTTGTTCCACCACGAAGGCGGAGGCTTTGAAACTGGCTCCCATCATGGAACCTGCCGCCCAAATGGCAACCATCGCCGCTAAACAGATGAGATGTAGCGGGTAAATTCGTGCCAAGCGTGCCCAAACAAAGCTGCGCCAGGAAAACGTTTTTGCTTCGACCTGCGGGCCGTAGACATGGGCCAAAACAAATCCGGAAAGGATAAAGAAAAGGTCCACACCATAATTGCCGGCATGAATGATCCCGATGGAGTCGCGCGGTCCTAGGTCAAAGCGTTCCCAGAAAAAATAGATCAGAAGCCAGAATGCAGCGACAAAGCGCAAACCTGTAAGTGGGCGTATATCCGCTGGATAAAGCATGGTGAACCTAATTCCTAGATTTGTATTCGAACATTATCCGAATAACCTTGTTACTTTGATAAGATTTTCGCGACGCGCAGGCCTCATGATCCGATGGATGGTCAATTGCGCGTTTCGCTCGACTTTACATGCAATTCCTGTAATCACAGTGTCGAACACAAGGCCGCCCGTGAGGGCTGCGAGGCGCATGAACGATGTCATTTGATCCAAGCGACGACTCCCCGCGCAAAAAAAACGCGCAAGATGCCAAACCATCGCTACGCAAAGCCGAGGCTGAAACTACCCCACTGCCAGCAGATTCCACGACCGAGCGCCCCGGCGAACGCATCGCGAAAGCTTTGGCACGCGCAGGCCTATGCTCGCGCCGGGAAGCGGAGCGCTGGATTGAGGAAGGCCGGATCAGCGTCAATGGCGTGGTGCTGGAAAGCCCGGCCTTTAACGTCACAGCTCAAGACCGTATCGCCGTAGACGGCCGCCCCGTCGACAGCCCAGAACCGACGCGCCTGTGGCGCTATCATAAGCCAGATGGCTTAGTGACCACCCACAAGGACCCGCAAGGGCGGGAAACGGTGTTCGACCATTTGCCCGAAGACTTGCCGCGCGTGATTTCAGTGGGACGATTGGATTTAAGTTCAGAAGGGCTGCTCTTGCTGACCAATGATGGCGGATTAGCTCGGTCGCTGGAACTGCCGTCAACAGGTTGGTTGAGGCGTTATCGGGTCCGCGCATTTGGCAGGGTCAGCCAAGAAGAACTGGCGAAACTGGCCGATGGCATCACAGTCGACGGCATCACCTATGGGCCGATGGAAGCGATCCTTGATCGGGCAGAGACAGCCAATGCGTGGATCACCGTCTCGATCCGGGAAGGCAAGAACCGCGAAGTCCGTCGCGTTCTGGAAGCCATAGGACTAAAGGTCAACCGCCTGATCCGCGTCTCCTATGGCCCGTTCCAATTGGGCAAAATGCCGCCGGGCAGCGTCGAGGAAGTGGCCCCTTCAGCATTGAAGGAAATGCTGGGCACTTTGATGCCGGACTTGCCACCACGATTTTCTAGCCGACCTGCTCGGATACCGCGTCCCGTTGTGGAAGCCGCTCCTGTCAAAACTGGTCGTCGGGGCCCGAAGCCACCGCCGAAGTCCGCCAAGACTCGCGTGAGTTTGCTCGAAGAAGAGACGATGCGGCGTGAAGCGGGAAAAGCCAAAAGTCGCGCCGCTCACTCAGGCCCAGGTGCACCATCCGCCAAAGGAAAGGCAGATTGGGCTGGCAAGCCCAAGGCAGGCTTCAATAAGCCTTCAGAAGCGGGGCCCACGTCAAAGGGTAAGCCTCACGCAGCGCCTTGGCGAGCGGGCGACGGGCCAAAGCGCCCCCAAGCTTCCACAAAACCGAGAAAGCCCAGTAGATAGAGCGCATAGGCAAATCCTTGCATCAGGTCCATATCGGCCGGATTGCCGCCAACCATGGTGCCAAGTAGCAAAGCACTCATGAAATTGTTGGCGACATGGCCACCAATGGCGGCCTCCAAGCCGTTTAGTCGCCACGCGGAATAGCCAAACAATAGGCCCATGACGAACGTCACCACATAGGTCGCCCAACCCGGATGACCGATGTGAAGGACCGAGAAGATCGCAGCGGTCACCAAAACCGCGACCAAGCCATGAGCGATGAAGCGCTGCACGTGCTGTAACAGCCAGCCACGAATATAGACCTCTTCAAAGGTCGACTGGACGAACGTTCCTAACAGGTAGACGCCAGCCAGAAGCAACCAGTCATTGGTTGAGAACTGCGCCAGCCGCGCTTCAAATGGCCCCATGCTTTCCTGATCAAAGGCCGCTGAGGTCACATAACTTAAGACCACAACGGCAAAAGCGGCACCAATGGCTAAAGGCCAACGAAACTTGGATGCACCGGTGAAAAGGGTCTTGATCGGCTCGCGCTCGACATATTTACGCCAAGCCATCAAGGCAAGAAAGGCTGGGCCAAACCCACCGACCATCAAGGCGAAAGAGCCCATCGCTTCTTCAGCGGCACTAAACTCGCCCCCCTTGATCAAAAGCATGTTCCGCAGCGGCTCAAAAAACAAAGCCAAGATGACGATACTAATTTGCCAAACTAGAAAAATCCCAACGCCGCCGGCGATGGTCCGCCACAGCTTCGACCTATTCCCCCGCATTACGTGCAAAAAATGATCAGCCTGCGGCGGAATGGCTGGGGAATTTTCAAGCATCAAATAACTCCTGCGGCGAGCCTATGGGCTCAGACGGCACCTCAATCTTAGTAGGTCGTACCACCCGTGCCAAGGCCACGCAGTCTACCCGCACAGCCCCTGCGCGCCGCAAGGCTGCGCTGCAGCCCTGCAGCGTTGCCCCAGTCGTCATCACATCATCGACGAGCACAAAAGACTGTCCTTTCACGGGCTGAGAAACGTGGAAGGCCCCAGTGACATTGCGTTTCCGTCCGCTGGCTGAAAGGCCATTTTGGCTGGGCGTCGCGCGTTTGCGCTGCAAGAGTAGCGGATTGTAAGGGCGACTAACCCGCTTGGCCAAAGCAGCGGCCAGCCATCCAGCCTGATTATAGCCCCGCTGCCAAAGCCGGGACCAATGCAAAGGCACTGGTAGGATTTGATCGGCTTCAGCCACGAATGGGGCTGCCTCCAGCATCCAAGCGGAAAAGGCGCGCAAGCCATCCTTACGGCCCCCATGCTTGAGATTAAGAACTAATGGCTTGGATAAATCGTCATAAGCTAAGGCCGCGCGCGCTCGGTCATAGAGTGGCGGCTGCGCCAAACAGACTGGGCATAAAATATCCGGGCTTGTTGCTTCAGCAATCGGGAATCCGCAGCGCATACATACGGGCCCATAAAGAAAATCTAACGCACGCCAGAGGTCTGCTTCTAGGGTGCCCAAGCGGTCTACACGCGTATCTGATAGCAGCGAGCGAGGTGGCCAAATCAAGTCAGCAAGTGTAATTCCAAAGCGGTAAGGCCTTTGAGATCGTGGCGTCATATCTCTACCTCTGGTTCTTTTTTTCAGAAATAGCGCATAATCCTCCACCATGGAAAGCCCTAACCCAACCCTCCTGTTTGATCGGAAGCTTCTGGCGCTCCGGCGAAACCGAGCCGCTAAAGGGTTTCGCGCGGTTTCATTCTTAAAGGATCGCGCGGTTGACGACGTTTGTGAGCGACTGGACTTTATCAATCGCCGGTTTGAGCAAGCTCTCGATATCGGCTCCCACGGCGGGTATTTGGCTGCAGCTACTGCGCGCCATGGTAATCTTCGCGATAAAGTTGGTGCGCTGGCTGAGACCGACCTAAGCCCCGCCATGCTAGCCCAAGGTGTCGGCGGCGGTTTTGTCGCCGACGAAGACCACATGCCCCTGGCACCCCTAAGCTTGGACCTAATTGTCTCAACACTCGGCCTACATTGGGTCAATGATGTGCCTGGCTTCTTGGCGCAAGCCCGCGTTGCGCTTCGACCGGATGGCTTGTTGTTATTGACTTTTTTCGGTGGACGTACCTTACAAGAATTGCGCGCCTGTTTGGCGCAGGCAGAGACTGAAGCCTTTGGCGAAGCCTTTGCACGCGTTTCCCCGTTTGCCGATGCCGAAGATGGCGCACAGTTGCTACAGCGGGCTGGCTTTGCCCTGCCCGTCGCCGACAGTGATGTTGTTACCGTTCGCTATGCCAACCTGTTTGGCCTTCTCCGCGATTTAAAGGCCATGGGAGAGACAGCTGCCTTTCACCAAAAGGCATCGCGTCGCTTAACCCGGGCTATCATCGCGCGCGCTGCTGACCTTTACCAAGCCAATCATAGCGACGCGGATGGAAAAGTGCGCGCAACCTTTGAATTAATTACATTAACGGGCTGGGCGCCGCATGAGAGCCAGCAAAAGCCTTTGCCACGGGGGAGCGCAAAAATGCGTCTTGCCGATGCTTTGGGAACGCGTGAAATCCCAACTGGCGAAAAGCCGAGCGGCTAGAACAGCTCAACGGCCAGCATTTAGGGCCGCAACGATTTGATTGGTAACCCGGTCATACATGCTGTTGCTGTTGCCGCCGACCATTTGCATGCCAGGAATCATCACGATCACCATCAGGGCTCCAATCAGGCCATATTCAATGGCCGTGGCACCGCGCTCATCTTTTAGCTTTTTGAAAATCACGACAAGCGCCTCTGTTCTAGATGCTCACGTAGAATTGAAACCAGCGGAATATCGGCTTCTGGCATAGGGTAGAGATCTAACGCCTGAGGTTGGACCCACGCCAACTTCTGTCCCTCTTGGCCTTTGGGCTCTCCCCTCCAGCGCTGCGTAGTCCATAACGGCATCAGCAGATGAAAATCAGGATAGGCGTGAGATGCAAAAGTCAGCGGCTTAAGGTCTTTAGAATCAACGTCCAAGTCCAGCTCCTCCGCCAATTCACGACACAAAGCGGCTTCTGGATTTTCGCCAGATTCAATCTTGCCGCCTGGAAATTCCCAGAGCCCAGCAAGACTTTTCCCCTGTGGTCGTTGTGCTAACAATACGGCACCGTCCCTGTTTATTAAAGCCGCCGCGGCCACTAACACTAGTCGCATAAGCCCCTACCCCGATCTAACTTCAGTCATAAGTATTAAAAAATACCAATTTTGACAGATCAAATCCAATCGAATTATGACCGATAATCGCCATTTATGCTGATATAGCCGTGGGTTAAGTCGCAAGTCCAAACTTTTGCCTGTCCGCTTCCCAAGCCTACGTCCACAAGAATATCAATTAGTCGACCGCGCATATGCGCATCAACTTGCTCAACATCATAAGCAACTGCACCGCCTGCTTTGGCCGTCCACTGCCCGCCAAAGCGAACCGCGAGTTGATCGACCGCAATGGGTTCGCCCGCTTTGCCAACAGCCATAACAACCCGTCCCCAATTTGCATCTTCACCAGCAATTGCGGTTTTCACCAAGGGCGAATTGGCGATCGCAAATCCGATTTGGCGAGCTGAGCGGTCATTAACGGCTCCTTGCACCTCGATCTGGATGAGCTTCTGAGCCCCTTCCCCATCGCGAACCACTTGCATAGCCAAGTCATGGAAAATACCCCGCAGGGCCTCAGACACTAAAGCGGCGCGCGGGTCGCTATGATCATTTATCGGTGCAGCACCGCTCGCACCAGTCGCAAAGACCAGCAGCGTATCAGACGTTGAGGTATCGCTATCAACTGTGATCGCATTGAAGGTCGTCTCAAGATGGGTAGAGACCATAGCTTGCAGCACATCTGGTGCGACATCGGCATCGGTGAAGACGAAAACCAGCATGGTCGCCATATTGGGCGCAATCATGCCCGAGCCTTTAGCCAACCCGACGATATTCACCGCTGTTCCATCCAAGTCCAACGTTGTCCCTGCCCCTTTTGGAAAAGTATCGGTCGTGGAAAATGCCCGGGCGAGGCTTTCCCAATCGGGTGCGGCTAACGCTTCAAACGCATTTGGTAAGGCATCGGCGACTGTTCTGGGTGGCAAAGGTGCCCCGATTACCCCAGTCGCTGCCAGAAAAACTTCATGGTCGACCGCGCCCGTAAGGCGGCAGGCTTCAGCAATTGTTGCCGCATTCTTGGCAAGCCCCGCAGGCCCCGTAAACGCATTAGAATTTCCTGCATTGACGACTAAGGCACGCGCTTTGCCCTGTTTGACTTGGGTGGCGCACCATTCAACATCGGCAGACCTAGTCGCGCTAAGCGTGAAAGCACCCGCTACGCTGGCACCTTCCGGAAATACCACCGTCATGAGATCGTTGCGTGTGCCGCCATAGAGCCCAATACGGCTCGCCGATGCATGCATGCCCGCGACAAGGGGCAAGGTCGGAAAAGCAGCAGGAGCGAGCGGGGAAACAGGCAGATTTTTCATGAAGATGGCTCTAACCGCAGCGTCCGCCCAAGTCGACACGTTTTCGCGTTTGACCTGATGGGAGATTCAGGGCGAGAAGGCGACATGCGACACGAAAAATCTGCCCGACTTGTTGAACTGGCGCGCCATTTGGCCGCGACCACCTATGGCCTAACTTTGGATGAGATGGCCGAAAAGCTGGACATAAAGCGCCGCACGATTGAGCGCATGCGCGATCAATTGGTGATGATGTATCCCGATTTGGAGGAAATCTCTGATCCTCCAACCAAAAGATGGCGCCTGCCAAAAGGGTTGGACAGCTTTACCTTGGCACCGACCAGCGAGGAAATGGCAGCGCTGAGTACCGGCCAGAAGCAACTCGAGCGCAGTAATCCCCAAGCAGCAGGTGCGTTGGCGAGTCTAGAAACCAAGATGCTGTCGGCGCTGAAGTCGAATGTTAAGCGCAGGTTGGCCACTGATATTGAAGCCTTGATGCAAGCTGAAGCCATTGCTGTGCAGCCGGGTCCAAGGGCCAGTGTCGATAAGGATGTACTGCAAGTACTGCGCGACGCGCTTTTGGCCCTCAAGCAAGTACGCGTGCATTATAGCGGCGGGTCAGGTGGGCCGCGCCAGCGCGACCTGATCCCCTATGGCATTTTGTTTGGTGGCGAGGCCTATCTGATCGCGCGCGAGGCTCATATGGAGGAAACGACCGCCCCACGCATGTGGCGGATTGACCGCATCAGCCAACCTCTCATGCTCGATCTACCAGGTGGCGCGCCGGACGGCTTTGACTTACAAGCCTATTCTGAGCGGTCCTTTGGCGTCTATCAGGAAGACACAGTCGATGTATGCCTGCGCGTTTTCCCCGATTTTGCCGACGAAGCAAGCCGGTGGGTCTTTCACCCGCAGCAGAGCCTGGAACGTTCAGAAGATGGGGCTTTGTTGGTGCGTCTGCATGGCGGAGGCTTAAACGAACTAGCGTGGAGCCTATTTCGCTGGGGTGGTAAGCTGGAAATCTTGGAGCCACCGGCCCTAAAACGCGCCATGGCCAATGCGCTTGAGCTTGCTGGCACAATGATTAAGCCTTGATGGGCCGCCCGCTACCTCACTGTTTGTTGCATTTCCTTGGCCGATCAAAACACATTAAAGAACGCCCATGACATCGCCATCTCCCGCCCCCAAAATACCCGCTGCTGCACCCGCACCTCTTTGGGGTGTGTTGCTGATCGTGGTCGTGCTTGGTTTAGATCAAGCCACTAAGTACTGGGTCTTGAACCATCTCAACCTGTTGACTGTCGGCAAGATAGAGATTTCCTCCATCTTCGATCTGACCATGGTGTGGAATTATGGCGTGAGCTTTGGGGCCCTCAAAGCCCATGCTGACTGGCAGCGCTGGGGACTGGTGGCCATGTCTGGCATCATCGCAACAGTCTTTGCGGTTTGGTTATTCAGGGCACAGCGCCGTCAGACCTTTATTGCCTTAGCATTGGTGATCGGTGGGGCGATTGGCAATCTGATAGACCGCGTGCGATTCGGCGCTGTCGCAGACTTCCTGGATTTCTCGGGCTTCTTTTTCCCATGGGTGTTTAATGTTGCCGATGCAGCCATTACGGTCGGCGCGATTTTGCTGGCCATCGATATGCTGATAAACCCCGAGGACACGCCACAATCGAAACAAAATTCTGGCTCAAAAAGTGAGTCAGAGCCGCCAGCGGCGTGAACATCTGGACCTTCGGGCGGCCTTGCGTCTAAGAAGGTCGGGTACAAACGGTTTGAAGGGTGATGGAAACGGCAAGTTGAGGGGCCTGCGAGCAGTTGCAGCCTCAAGTCCCGATCCAGAACACTGCCCTTGAGAGACAAGTTTTGAGAGACAATGGAGCGAGTGCTGTGAAAAAATCCTATTCTAGCCTGTTGGCAGTCACTGGTTTGGCCGTCATCGCTTTGGGCGGATGCACCAGCGTACGCCAAGCGTTAGGCAGCGAGAAAACAGCGCCTGACGAATTCCGCGTCGTCTCCAAGGCTCCTTTGGTGGTGCCACCTGAGTTTAATCTCCGTCCACCTCGTCCAGGTGAAGCCCGTCCAATGGAATTGCGGGCCGATCTTCAAGCCCGCAGCGCTGTTTTCGGCGTTCAGATGGGCGCGACCGCATCCGATGGTGAGCGTCTGTTGGTCGAGAAGGCTGGCGGTACCAATGCTGATCCCCGTATCCGTGCGGTGATTGATGAAGAAACTGGCGGCGTAGCCCGCAAGCCGACCAATCTGTCGGACCGGATCATGGGTCTCGTCACCCCCACCCCAACCCAGCCTGCTGACCCACTTATGGCCGAGGCGGAAGCCGAGCGGTTGCGCCTTGAAAAAGCAGCCATTCGCAATGCGACAGGCGGCCAACCTGTCAGCATCCAGCAAAATAAGCCACGCGGCTTCAAACTGCCCGGCATGTAGGCCAAGCCAGCTGGCAGAAACCGCTTCTGAATGCAGGATCGTCTGGTCGACTCAGGCCAGAAGGCGCATGGTTGCGCCATGACCATTGCTCGTCTTCCCCCGGATGCCATAAATCAGATTGCTGCTGGCGAAGTGATTGAGCGCCCGGCTGCAGCGGTTAAAGAATTGGTGGAAAATGCGCTGGATGCTGGCGCAACTTCCATCCGCATCTTGGCCGAAGATGGCGGGATCAACCGTTTGCTGGTTGAAGATGACGGCGGCGGCATCCCTCGCGATCAACTAAGCCTAGCGGTTGAACGCCACGCGACCTCCAAACTGGCCCCAGATGCCAATGGCCATCTGGACCTGCTCAACATCGTCACCATGGGATTTCGCGGGGAAGCCTTGCCGTCCATTGGTGCAATTGCGAGACTGGCCATTACATCGCGCGCCAAGGACGCGGATCAAGCTTGGACCTTGCGGGTTGAGGGCGGCGCGATGGAAGGCCCGATGCCCGCGCCTTGGCCAAACAATCGCTCTGGCACGCGGGTGGAAGTTCGCGACCTATTCTTTGCAACGCCAGCCCGCCTCAATTTTATGAAATCAGCACGGTCGGAAAGCTTGGCTATTTCCGACATGGTCAAGCGCTTGGCTCTATCGCGGCCTGACGTTGCCTTCACCCTTGATCTCGATGGCCGGACCGCCCTGAAAGTCGTGCCGGAAGGATCTGATGCTGCCAGCCAAAGATCGGCACGGGTTGCCGCTATCCTTGGTCGCGATGCAGCAGCTGACGCTTTGGTGATCGATACTGAACGGGCCGAGGTCAGACTGACAGGCTTAGCCGGTCTCCCAACAGCGGCACGTGGCGACGCCCGCCATCAGCATTTGTTTGTCAATGGCAGACCGGTGAAAGACCCTCTACTAAAAGGGGCAGCGCGTGCAGCTTATCAAGATGTACTGGCACGCGACCGCCATCCGGTTTTGGCGCTCTTCCTCGAAATGGATCCAAAACTGGTGGATGTGAACGTCCATCCTGCCAAAACCGAAGTCCGGTTCCGCGATCCGGCTTTGGTGCGAGGACTCGTCATTGGAGCCTTGCGCCATGCCTTGGGCTCAAGTGGCATTCGAAGCCCGCAAGCCTTGGGTCAGGCGACATTGGGAGCGCTGGGCGCACAAACCGGATTTGGCATGCCGGGGTCACGCGGTGGCGGTGGACAACTCAGCCCCTATCAACCAAACTTTCCGGCCTATCAACCGCCCGCAGGCGCAATTGAAGCCGGACGCGAAGCGGGCTCGCTACTCGCTGGCTTTGCCGAGCCTATGGCGCGCACGAGCTTTGAGGCACCCACAGATATCGGTGCGCCTCTTGAAGATGAGACTTCCTATCCCTTGGGGGCAGCTAAGGCCCAGCTTCATGCAACCTATGTCATTGCCGAGACCGCCGATGGCCTCGTGATTGTCGATCAACATGCGGCACACGAACGCCTGACCTTAGAGCGCATGAAAGCCGCCATGGAAGGCCAAGGTATTGCGCGCCAACCAAGCCTGATCCCTGATATTATCGAGATGGAAGAGGCCGATTGTGAACGCCTGTTGGCGCGCGCCGACGAGTTTGCACGCTTTGGCTTGGGATTAGAAAACTTTGGTCGAGGAGCCATTGCTGTCACGGAGACACCTGCCATCCTGGGCAAGGTGAACACCCGTAAATTGCTGCAAGACTTGGCTGATGATCTGGCCGCCTATGATGAAGGCTTGTCCCTCAAAGAACGGATCGATGAAGTGCTGGCGACCATGGCGTGCCATGGCTCGGTTCGCGCGGGCCGTCATTTAAGTGCAGACGAAATGAACTTCCTGTTGCGCGACATGGAACGCACGCCCCGCTCTGGCCAGTGTAACCATGGCAGGCCTACATTTGTGAAACTGTCGCTGACCGATATTGAGCGCTTGTTCGGGCGGAAATAGTCCTCAGCAGTACAGGTGTTTCGATGCGTCCCCCCCTCGACCTATAAGTCAAGCAGGACTAGAGACTATCCATCTGCCGAGGCTGCTTTCCGCTTTTGCAATCCTAGCTTATGAGGCCTTTATGGCGCACTTCTCGATGCAGTTCGGGCGCACCGAACACGGCAAAACCTACAAAGAGCGGCCGAGCGTTTATGGCCTTTGTACCCGCAATGATGAGAAGATTGCCCTCGTCAAAGTCGGGGATGCTCATAACTTCCATTATGATTTACCAGGCGGCGGGGTTGAGTCGGGCGAGAGTGATGCAGAAGCCGTCGTACGCGAATTCGACGAGGAAACGGGGCTAACCGTCTGGCCCGTCCGCCAATTATGTCGATCTGGGCAATTCTGGATCAATGATGGCGTGCCAACCAATTCGCTCTGCTCATTTTTTGAAGTGGAATTGACCTCGACTGAAGGTCGTCCGAGCGAGCCTGATCATGAGTTGGTGTGGGTATCAATCGACGACGCGATGAAGAAGGTCCGCCATGATGCCCATAGCTGGGCCATACTCTTGTGGTTACGGGAGCGATTGATAGGTGCGCGGGGGCGTCGCTAACATGGTTTTTGGGCTCTATGACCGTTTTGTCCTGCCACGTTTCATTGGCTGTGCCTGTGGCGCAAAACCAATCGCTAAGCAACGAGCCAAACTGATCCCGCGAGCTTATGGTGTCGTGGTGGATATGGGCTTTGGCTCAGGCACCAACCTACCCTTCTTGGACGCCAGCAAAGTTGAAAAAGTCATCGCCGTAGAGCCTTCAGCAAGCATGTTGGCTTGGAAACGCGAAGACTGGCGCACCGATATTGTGGTCGAAGAAGTTGTCGCTGGCGCTGAAGCGACAGGCCTGCCCGATGCCTGCGCCGACACAATCTTGTTCACCTATGCGCTTTGCACCATTCCCGACTATGCGGGTGCCTTGGCTGAAGCCAAGCGACTTTTGAAGCCCGATGGCCAAATCCTGTTTTGCGAACATGGCCTTGCCCCAGATGGTGATGTGGTGCGCTGGCAAAAGCGAATTGAGCCCGTTTGGAAGGCTATTGCCGGCGGGTGCCACCTGACACGCAATACACAAGCCATGTTGGAACAAGGCGGGTTTGTGTGCGCCGAAGTCAATGACATGTATTTGCCGAATACCCCGCGGTTTGCGGGCTATAATGTTTGGGGGCGCGCAACGTCATGAGTCCCGATAGTCCACCGCCTCGCGCGCCCTTTACTAAGCGCCACCTCTTGCAGATCGGTGATCTGAACCGACTGGAGGCGCTCGAACTTATTGAACGCGCAGAAGTGTTCTTGCCCTTCACGCAGGCGCGCGAGAAGAAGCTGTCGACCTTAAAGGGCCGCACCCTCGTCAATCTCTTCTTTGAGAATTCGACCCGGACCCAAGCCTCGTTTGAGCTCGCTGGTAAGCGCATGAGCGCGGACACGGTCAATATGGCAGTAAAAAGCTCGTCGGTCTCCAAGGGTGAGACGCTGTTGGACACTGCCGCGACGTTAAATGCCATGGGCCCAGATATTCTGGTTTTACGCCATGCGGCATCCGGTGCAGCCCAATTGCTGGCCCGCAAGGTAAGCTGTTCGGTAATTAATGCGGGCGATGGCACCCACGAACACCCAACCCAAGCCTTGCTCGACGCGCTGACATTAAAGCGCTCTTTTGGTCATATTGAAGGCTTGGTGGTCGCCATTTGCGGCGATGTGCTCCACTCACGTGTCGCGCGCTCCAACGTCATCCTTTTATCCATGTTAGGCGCGCGCGTCCGCTTGATTGCGCCACCAACCTTGATGCCCGCAGATGTCGATCGCTGGGGCTGTGAGATTTACCACAACATGCTGGAAGGTTTGGCTGGGGTGGATGTGGTGATGATGCTGCGCCTTCAGCTCGAGCGGATGGATGGTGCCTATGTGCCATCGGCGCGGGAATATTTCCGCTTTTATGGCCTTGATGCCCGTAAGCTGGCCGTTGCTGCACCCCATGTCAAAGTCATGCACCCAGGCCCGATGAACCGCGGTGTCGAAATCGACTCTGACATTGCCGATGACCCGCGCGTGTCCCTCATCGTAGACCAGGTTGAATCAGGCGTGGCTGTCCGCATGGCTGTGCTTGAAGCCCTCGCCAGCCACGGTGCCAATGAGGAGGCAGACGATGTCTGAGCCCCTTTATCATTTCATTAATGCGCGCTTGGTTGATCCCGCGACCCAATTTGATGGTCCGGGCGAAGTCCTCGTCCAAGACGAGGTGATCCTTGCGTCGGGGCCGCAGGTGGCCGCCAGTCCAGAAGCGATCGTGATCAATTGTGATGGCCATGCTCTAATGCCCGGCTTGATCGATCTCCACGTCTCAACAGGAGAGCCCGGCGAAGAGCAGCGCGAGAGTTTAAGCACCGCTGGCAAAGCCGCTGTGGCAGGTGGGGTTACGACCATGGTGTTGCAGCCTGATACCCAGACAGTGATTGATGATGCGGCTTTGGTCGACTTCATCACCCGGCGCGGACGCGACCGCTCACTCGCCCGTGTCTTGGCAGCCGGTGCCCTCACCGTTGGCCTGAAGGGTGCGCGCATCGCTGAACTTGGTCTGATGGCCGATGCCGGGGCTGTCATGTTCACCAATAGTGACCACCCGATTGTTAGCACGCGGACCATGCAGCGCTGCATGTCCTATGCTTCCGCCTTTGACGCTTTGGTGGCGTCGCGCCCGCAAGACGCCTTTTTAAGCGAGGGCGGCATGATGAATATGGGTGAGCTGGCCTCGCGTCTTGGTCTTGCCGGCATTTCAAGTGCGGCTGAGACCATTGCCGCCAATCGCGACATTCAATTGGCTGAATTGACTGGGGCGAAGCTTCTACTCGACATGATCTCGTCAGAGGCAACCCTGCCCCGCATCGCGGCTGCAAAAGCCCAAGGCTTGGACGTGACCGCTTCGGTCAGCGTGCATCATCTGACTTTGAATGAAAATGATCTGGGAGACTACCGCACCTTTGCCAAGCTCTCCCCGCCTTTACGAAGTGAGCAAGACCGCCTCGCCCTGATTGAAGGGGTCAAGTCCGGCATTGTGGACGTTATTGTCTCGGGCCATGATCCGCGCCCTACAGAAGAAAAACGCCTGCCGTTTGACGAAGCAGCCTTTGGGGCGAGTGCGCTCGAAACCCTTCTTCCGGCTGCGCTCATTCTCTATCATGAGGGCTTGATTGAGTTGTTGGACTTAGTCCGGGCCATGACTTTGGCTCCAGCGCAAATCCTTGGTCTACCGCAGGGCCGGATTGCAGCAGGCGCCCCTGCTGATCTGATCTTGGTCGATTTGGGCTTCCCAATCCGCTTTGATGCCAGCCGCATGATCTCTAAATCGCGCAATTCCCCCTATGATGGGCGGACATTGCAGGGTAAAGTCCTGACGACTTGGGTGGGCGGCAAGAAGGTTTTTAGTGCTCTTGACTAAGCGCACGCAGGTTCAACAAGTCTTGGGGGGTCCATGGATTATCTGATTGCGATAGTAGGTGGCTATCTATTGGGGTCCATACCGTTTGGTCTCCTGTTGACCCGACTGGCGGGGCTTGGTGATATTCGCCAAGTGGGTTCTGGCAATATTGGCGCGACCAATGTGTTACGGACCGGTCGAAAAGATGTGGCGCTGGCAACTTTGTTCCTCGATGCAGCAAAGGCCGCCCTCGCTTTGGTGCTTGCGCGTGAGTTTTTGTCTCAAGATGCCGGTTATGTCGCTGGGGCCGCGGCCCTTTTAGGACATTGTTTTCCGGTTTGGTTGAAGTTTAATGGTGGCAAAGGGGTTGCGACCTTCTTTGGCACCTTGTTGATTGGCATTTGGCCAGTGGGTAGTTTGGCTGCGGCCCTTTGGTTGGCTACAGCTTATGTGTTTCGGTATTCGTCATTAGGTGCGTTGGTGGCGTCTGCTGCCGCGCCACTCATCGCAGTGGCATTTCATGCCAGCCCTATTGGGGTTGGGGCAACGCTTTTCATGTCTGTATTGGTGTGGATCCGGCACCGAGAGAATCTCGCCCGCCTGATCAAAGGTGAAGAGCCCAAAATTGGCAAAAAATAGTGATGCAAACCCAGCATGTGCTGAGCGATAAAGAAAGACGGGATTGGGTAAGATTAGCGCGCAGTGAGGGAATAGGCCCGGTTAGCTTTTTCGGGCTCCTTTCACGCTATGGTCAAGTCAGCGCCGTATTATCGGCGCTTCCTGACTTGATCAAGCAGGCACGCGGGAGGCCGATCCAGATGATCTCTGCTGATCAAGCCGAAGACGAAATCGCCGCTACCCAAGCAAGAGGCGGTCAAATTATTGCGGCTTGTCAGCCTAACTTCCCCATCGGCCTTGCAACCCTTACCCCTCCGCCGCCGATCATGAGTGTGTGCGGGCAGGCTGGCTTGATGCAGAAGCCAATGGTTGGGATTGTCGGTGCCCGAAACGCTTCCGCGGCGGGATTAAGGCTTGCGCGCGAGTTTGCAACCGGGTTAGGCCAAGCTGGTTTTGTCGTCGTTTCAGGTTTGGCGCGCGGCATTGACGGGGCCGCCCATAGCGCAAGCCTTGGGACAGGCACGATAGCGGTTCTGGCGGGTGGCCTTGACCATATTTACCCCCCCGAACATGAAAGCCTCTATCATGAGATTGCCTCGCGCGGGCTCTTGGTCTCTGAAAGCCCGCTTTATGCGACAGTCCATGCGCGTGACTTTCCAAGGCGCAACCGGATCATTTCAGGCTTGAGTCAAGGTATTGTGGTGATGGAGGCCGAAGCGCGTTCCGGATCCTTGATCACCGCCCGTTTAGCTGCGGAACAAGGCCGCGACGTTATGGCAGTGCCGGGCTCTCCCCTCGACCCGCGTGCGGCAGGACCAAACAGCCTGATTAAGGATGGCGCGCATCTGGTTACCAGCGTGCAAGATGTTCTGGCCTGTTTGCAGGGCGCGACAGGCCTAAAAGAGAATAAGCCCGTCAGCTACAATCATGGTGAGCAAGGCGTAACCCTCACCCAGAGTGAAATCGACCGCGTGGCAGCACTTTTATCGCCGGTACCGGTTAGCTTGGCAGATCTGTCGACCGATTCTGGCCTGCCATGGCGCACGTTGGCCGCAATCGTGGTGGAACTTGAACTTGGTGGAAGGGCGATTATCCAGCCCGGTGGCCTGGTTTCAGGCCCAGTTTAATCAGTCGATCACGCTGTTTCACACGACGCGCCTCGGACGCTGCCGCCCGCAAGCAAGCCGCCACGCCTTCCAAGTCGTGATCCTCGCTCAATTGTTCCAGTTCTAGGACGAGATTGCGGATAAAGTCAGCTACCTCGAGGCGATCAGCGGAAATTTCGGGCGTGACTGGCGTTGATGCAACGGGCATGGCTCACCCTGTAATGGCTTGTGCAACATGAATGTATTTTTAGTTGTATCACGCAAGGGTCACACGTCAAGATGCATTACACTTAGTTTTGCGGAAAACCATTGACATTAGCCCCGTTGCGAACACACCTCCGCCCGTGAGGTTCTGCATTTGCAGGGGCCCTTTCTAAGTCTGATAAACCAAATATGCATCTTGTTGTCGTTGAATCACCCGCTAAGGCAAAGACCATCAATAAGTATTTGGGGGCCAATTATGATGTGGTCGCCAGCTTTGGTCATGTGCGCGATCTGCCGTCCAAAGATGGCTCAGTTCGCCCCGATGATGATTTCGCCATGGTCTGGGAAGCCGATAGTAAAGGCGCGGCGCGTATCCGCGACATTGCAGAGCGGGTCAAGAATGCTGACAGTTTAATCCTTGCCACCGACCCTGATCGCGAAGGTGAAGCAATTTCTTGGCATTTGCTCGAAGCGCTGAAATCGCGAAAAGTTCTAAAAGACAAAGCGGTTTCTCGGGTAACCTTCAACGCGATCACCAAGGATTCGGTTATGGCTGCGATGGCCAATCCGCGCCAGATTGATCAGGAATTGGTTGACGCCTATTTGGCGCGCCGCGCGCTGGACTATCTGGTTGGCTTTAATCTCTCGCCCGTTCTGTGGCGAAAGTTGCCTGGATCACGCTCTGCCGGGCGGGTTCAATCTGTGGCGCTGCGCCTCGTTGTTGAGCGCGAGATGGAGATTGAGCGCTTTAAGGCGCGGGAATATTGGACGGTATCTGCCCAAGCCAAAGCCCAAATTGGGGCGGCATTTGAGGCACGCCTCGTCAGCCTTGACGGCAAGAAGCTCGATAAGTTTGATTTGCCAGACGCTCCTTCGGCTGACACGGCAAAGGCAGCGGTCATGGCGGGCAGCTATACGGTGGCAAGCCTTGAGGCCAAGCCACTCAAACGCTCGCCCGCACCCCCCTTCACTACCTCGACCCTGCAGCAAGAGGCTAGCCGCAAGTTGGGCTTTAACGCGCAGCGGACGATGCAAGTTGCCCAAAGACTTTATGAGGGTGTGGACATTGGCGGCGAAACCGTCGGTCTGATCACCTATATGCGAACCGATGGCGTTGCGATGGACCAAGCTGCGATCATGCAGTGCCGCGCTGTAATCGGCGACCGGTTTGGCAGCGAGTACGTTCCCGAAAAACCTCGTTATTACAGCTCCAAAGCCAAGAATGCTCAAGAAGCACATGAAGCAATTCGGCCAACAGACCCTAACCGCCATCCATCCAAAATGCGGCTCGAAGCCGATATGGCAAAGCTCTATGATCTGATCTGGAAGCGTGCGATCGCCAGCCAAATGGAACAAGCGATTGTGGAACGCACGACGATTGATTTGGTCGATGCCAATGGCCGCGCTGGCTTGCGGGCGACCGGGCAAGTCGTTTTATTCGATGGCTTCTTCGCGCTCTATCAAGAAGGCCGCGATGATGAGGAAGATGAAGATAGCCGCCGTCTACCAAATCTGAAGGCAGGCGACACTGTGGCAGCCACCGATATTGCCGCGACCCAACATTTCACCGAGCCGCCACCACGATATTCTGAAGCGACCTTGGTCAAGAAAATGGAAGAGTTGGGCATTGGCCGCCCATCGACCTATGCGTCGGTCCTGACCGTGCTGCGTGACCGCGAATATGTGCATATGGACAAGAACCGCTTCATCCCAGACGACAAGGGTCGTCTGGTCACGGCATTCTTGGAGAACTTCTTCGCCAAATATGTCGAATATGATTTCACCGCAGACCTTGAACAGCGCCTCGATCTAGTCTCCTCGGGCGATCTGGGTTGGCGAATTTTGTTGCGTGAGTTCTGGGAGGACTTCTCCAAAGCGATTGCGGACACCGGCGACTTGCGGACTTCCCAAGTGCTCGATGCCATCAATGACTCGCTCGGGCCCCATATCTTCCCAGATAAGGGCGACGGCTCAGACCCCCGCGCCTGCCCATCCTGCGCGGACGGTCGGGTTTCGCTAAAAACCAGTAAGTTTGGAGCCTTCATTGGCTGCTCAAACTATCCTGAATGCCGCTATACTCGCCAATTGACTGTCCCAACGGGCGATTCAGCAGAGGCAGGTGGCGACCGCAACTTGGGCTCTGATCCTGAATCCGGTCTCGATGTCTGGCTTAAGGCTGGCCGGTTTGGCCCTTATGTTCAGTTGGGCGATGGTGAAAAACCAAAGCGCTCTTCCTTGCCCAAGGGTTGGTCAGCGTCTGAGCTTGAGCTGGAGCGGGCGTTACGCCTGTTATCCCTGCCGCGCACCGTCGGCATGCACCCGGAAGATGGTGAGCCTATCGTCGCCAATTTAGGCCGCTTTGGCCCTTATGTGCAGCATGGCAAGACCTATGCAAATGTTGGCACTATCGAAGACGTGTTTGAGATTGGTCTGAACCGAGCTGTCACCGTCTTGGCAGAGAAGCTAGCCGGCGGCGGACGACCCCAGCGCACAACTGCGGCGGCCTTACAAGAATTTGCCGCCCCCACTGAAGGTGGGCCCGTGATCAAGGTCATGTCAGGTCGCTATGGCCCCTATGTGACCGATGGCACCACCAATGCGACCTTGCCCAAGGGCCAAGACCCTGCCGCTATCACGCGAGAAGCGGCCCTTGCCTTGATCGAAGCCCGCGTTGCCTTGGTTGGCGTTGGCAAGAAGAAGCCTGCAAAAAAGGCAAGTGCCGCAAAGTCTGCGGCAAAGCCAGCGGCGAAAAAGGCCGCAACGGCGAAGAAACCTGCCGCGAAGAAAGCCCCAGCCAAAAAGCCAGCGGCTAAAAAGCCAGCGGCCAAAAAGGCGACCGGTGAATGAAGACGAAGGGTCGTGGCAACGGCCAAAAGGGCAAGCCACCGAAAAAGCCGGTGACGCGTCCGGCGTTGGGTGTGCCAGACAAAGCTACCTTGCTGGCCTTATTGAACGAAGCCAAAACCGCGATTGGCCCACGCGAAATCGCTATCGCTTTTGGAATCAAGGGTGATGAGCGTCGGGCATTGAAGGCCATCCTACGTGAATTGGCCGATGAAGGCGCGATTGCCAAAACCGGTCGCAAGGAAGTTGCCAGCCGTACTGTGCCCCCTGAAGGCGGCATGTTCCAACTGATCGAGATCGACAGCCAAGGCGACTTGATGGCCCGGGCGGTCGGCCGTGAAGACGAACTCTATGGCCCGTTGGTTCGTCTCGCGAGCACACGGTCGCACGTGCGCCAAGAAGGCCCGCCACCTGGCGTTGGGGATCGCTTCATTGGCAAGACACGCTTGACCCATGAAGGCGAGTATGAGGTCCACATCATCAAGCGCCTCGGTCGCGTGATTGAACGCGTGTTCGGCGTCTTTATGGCGGCAGATGTGCGCCCCGGCCAAGCAGGGTCTGGCGGTGGCAGACTGGTACCCGCCGATAAAAAGCAACGCCACGAATTGATGATCTTGCCAGAGCATGCCAAGAGCGCGCGCAATGGCGATTTGGTTGCAGCGCGCTTATTACCCCATCGCGGCTATGGCCCGAAGAAGGCGGAAATCATTGAGATTTTTGGTAATAATGAAAATCCAAAAGCAGCCTCTATTCTGGCGATTGCCGCCCATAATATTCCAATGGGCTTTACTTCTGAAGAGGAAGAAGAGGCAGCAAGCGCAGGCCCCGCGCCCTTGGGTTCACGCGAAGATCTCCGTCACATCCCCTTGGTGACCATTGACCCAGACGATGCCCGTGACCATGATGATGCGGTCTATGCCGAAGCCTTGCCCGGCGGTGGTCACAAGATTTTGGTCGCCATTGCCGACGTTGCTCACTACGTCACGCCGGGCTCTGCCCTTGATGAAGGTGCGCTGATGCGCGGCAACTCTGTCTATTTCCCAGACCGGGTTGTACCGATGTTGCCAGAGCGTTTGTCGGCTGACTTGTGCTCGCTGATGGACGGGGTCGAGCGGCCCTGTTTGGCGCTGGAGATCAAGATTGATGCCGGCGGCCATAAGCAAAGTCATCGGTTCCTGCGCGGCTTAATGAAGAGCGCCGCGAGCCTCACCTATACCCAAGCGCAAATGGCCATTGATGGCATGCCAGATGCGATGACTGCGCCCTTGCTAGATACCGTGCTGCAACCCTTGTGGGCCGCCTATCGCGCACTGGAGAAAGCACGCGATCAGCGTGAGCCTTTGGAGATCAATAGTCCGGAGCGTAAAATCATCCTGTCGCCCGAAGGCAAAGTTCTCTCGATTGGTTTGCGCGAGCGCTTTGATGCCCACCGCCTGATTGAAGAGATGATGATCCTCTCCAATGTCTGTGCCGCAGAGACGTTGGAAGATAAGCGTTCGCCCTTAATCTACCGCGTCCATGATCAGCCGAGCGAAACTAAGCTTGCTGCCTTGGGTGATTTCCTGGCGACGGTGAATATGAAATGGGCCAAGGGCCAACCGCCGAGCCCCGCGCGCTTCAATCGCGTGCTGGAATTAGCCGCACCAACTGAGCATGCCGAAATGATCAATGAGATCGTCCTTCGCACGCAGGCTCAAGCGATTTATGACACGGACAACCTCGGCCATTTCGGCCTGAACTTGCGCAAATATGCGCACTTCACTTCACCCATTCGCCGTTATGCCGATCTGATCGTCCATCGCGCGCTGATCAGCTCCTTAGGCTTTGGCGAAGATGGATTGAAAAAGATGAGCGCCGAGCAGCTGAAAAAGATCGCAGAGGCTATCACCGCGACAGAGCGGCGCGGCATGGCAGCTGAGCGCGAAGCAACAGACCGCTATGTTGCTGCCTTCTTGTCTGAGCGAGTTGGTGCCACGTTTGAGGCCCGCATCACCAGCGTCAATCGGTTTGGCGTCTTTGTCCGCCTTGAAGAGACGGGGGGCGATGGGCTGGTGCCTGTCATGCGGTTGGGCAGCGAATACTTCCACCACGATGAGGCTGGACATGCGCTTATCGGCGCAGAAACCGGCGACCGCTGGGAGTTGGGGGCTAAGGTGCGCGTCAGGCTCTTGGAAGCGACACCTGTATCTGGCGGGCTTTTATTCGACATCGTGAGCCAGCCGAAAGTAGGCCCAGTACCGGCGCGACGCGCGCTGCGCGGCCCTGCGCGTGGCACAACGCCTGTTCGCAAGACCGGGGGCCCGCCTCGCGGTGTCACAAGGCGAAAGCGCTAAATTTTAGCTGGGTGTAGCATCCTTGGGATCGCCCATTTTCACCAGAAATGCGCCCATATAATAGAGGATGATCAAGGGAATGGCCAAAGAAAACTGGCTGATCACATCCGGCGGCGTAACAATGGCGGCGACGACGAAGATCCCAAAAATGGCATAGCGCCCATTTTCCAACCACGTCTGCCCATCCACAATTCCTGCTCTGCCCAACAGCAATTGCACGACTGGCAGTTGAAAGCATGCGCCGAAACCAAGGATCAAAGTGGTGATCATGCCAACATATTCAGAAATCTTGCCCTGATAAACCACGCCCACACCGCCGGTTGCAGGTGCCAGCTCTTGGCGCAGCGAGAATTGCATCACCATGGGCATCACGACAAAATAGGCCATGGCCGCACCCAAGGTGAAGAGCACAGGTGCCATGATCAAAAACGGCGTAAATGCGCGCTTCTCATGGCTATAAAGGCCCGGCGCAACAAATCGATAGAGCTGGAAAGAAATCATCGGAAAGGAGAGACAAATCCCACCAAACATGGCGACTTTGATTTGGGTGATAAAGGCTTCCAACGGAGCAGTATAGATCAGACCCATGCCGGACTTAAGCGCCTCGGCTCCCTTCACCGCGATGACGGCATTCTCATAGGGCAAGAGCAACCAAGCGAGCAAAAAATGCCAAATCGCAAAGCAAATGAAGAAGCCGATGGCGATCGAGCCAACGCTCCACAGCAGGCGATCACGCAATTCGATCAGATGCTCCATCAAGGGCGCGCGGGTGGCCTCAATCGCTTCTTCATCGGCCGTCAGTGGCGGATCAACTGGGTTTTGCTGTGGGATAAGGTCGGTCACGCCACTTCGGCTCCAGGTGCTTTTGTGGCGCGGGGTGCGCGGGCCCGCTTGGGCTTAGCCGCGACTTCTGAGTCAGCTACTTGAGCCGGGGCGACATCTGCCTCAACCTTGGGCTTGCGCGCCCGCTTTGGTTTGGCCTCGACCTGCGCTGGCAACGCCTCCATCACCGGTGTTTGGTCGGTCACGTGATGATGGTGGTCAGACCCATAGGGCGTGACAGGCGCATAAGGATCAATCCCGGTTTCAAACGGCTTGGTCAGCTCATCCTTGATGTCCTGCAGCGGGTTATTGTTGCGCAGCGCTTCGACTTCTTTACGCAACTCATCTAATTCCGCTTGCCGGGCCATTTCATCAAAATTGGCCCGGAAATCTGCCGCCATGCCGCGCAGCCGTGACGTCCACTGCCCCGCTTTGCGCATCAAAAGCGGCAATTCTTTCGGCCCCACCACAATCAAGGCGATGATGCCGATGATGACCAGCTCTTGAAAGCCGATGGAATCAAACATGCGTGAGGACTCCTGACCTCAAATCTTTAGAGGTCGAAGACCGAATTACGCTTCGGTCTTAGACTTAGCCGAGGGGCTCACGTCAATTGTGTTGCTATCGTTGACCTTGGCAGCTTCAGAAGCCGCAGCGGTAGGTTCATCGGCCAAGCCCTTACGGAAGCCTTTGATGCCTTCTGCAGCGTCTTTCATGATGGAAGACAGTTTACCGCGTCCACCAAACACCAGCAATGCCACGGCTGCAACGACCAACCAGTGCATCAGACTCATACCGCCCATGTTATTCTCCGTTTCGCTGATCGGCCCTTACTACAAGGCTGCTCAGAAGCACATAATCTACCAAGGCCCCGGTTGCCAGTCACTTGCTGCAAGCTCTCAGGCAAACGTGATAACCATGAGATTACCAGACGCCCATGACAACAGCTTTGCCTTAAGGTTCAAAGAAGTCCTGTGTGAAAGCGATGTCATCGCCATCCAGCGCTTCATAAGAACTATCATCGTCGCCATCTTGGGCAGAAATGGGGCGAGGCACCTCAAAATCAGGCGGCAAGCGCGCATCAAGCAGTCCTTGTGCTTGCAAATCCGCCTTGCCGGGTAAGTCTTCGAGGCTTGCTAGATTGAAATGCGCTAGGAATTCCCGCGTTGTGCGATAGGTCAAAGGCTTGCCGGGCGACTGCCGCCGCGCTCCTGCCCGTACCCAACCAATCTCCATCAGCAGGTCCAACGTGCCGCGACCAACGCCCACGCCGCGCACTTCTTCAATGTCAGAGCGTGTGCAGGGTTGGTGATAGGCGATGATGGCCAAGGTTTCGAGGGCCGCTTTCGACAGTTTGCGCGGTTCTTCGCGCCTTTCTTCCATTAAAAAGGCCAGATCGGGTGCGGTTTGAAACCGCCAACCGCCCGCCACTTCAGCAAGAACGACCCCACGACCAACATAACGCCGTTTCAAGCGCGCAAGTGCACCGCCTACATCAGCCCCTTCAGGCAAACGCGCAGCAATGGCCGAGGCGCGCACAGGTTCAGCGCTCGCAAATAAAAGCGCTTCAACCATGCGGTCGACATCAGGGGCTGGATCAACAGAAAGATCTGCACGGTCCACCAAATCGAGCTCTGGCTTGGCGCGCGCCAAACTGCGCACAGCGGCGGCGATTGCCTCCGGCGAAGTGCGGTTGTCGGTGCTATCGTCTTCCGATTGCGTCACACCAAAGTCTCCGGCCCAGCCTTCACATAGAGGGGCGCATAATGTTCCAATTGCCGCACGGCGAGCTTGCCCTGTTTGGCAAGTTCAAGGCTGGCTGCCAAGAGGCTGGCATAGCGAGACGCTGCGCTGGGGGGTTCTTTCGTAAACGTCGTCACAGGCGGGGCAAACTCACCCAGCGCTTGCCAGTCCTTTGCGCGCGGCATTAAGCGCTCAAGCCGTTTACGGGCATCATCAAGAGAATAAACCGGCCAAGCTTTGACTTCATGCTTGGTCTCTACCCCACGCACGCGTTGATCGGCATAAGCACGCAGGAGGTCGAGGATGGTCGCCTCCCACAAAGGAATTTCGGTTACGGCGGTCTCTTCCGGCGCGCCCCGCGTATAGAAGTCCAAATCTTGCTGAGGACGCTGATAAAGTGCCTCGGCAGAGGCGCGCATGGCATCCAAGCGCGCAAGCCGCCACGCTAAATGGGCGGCAATGTCTTCAACCGGCTCTTCGCCAGCAGGTCTCTCCTTGCGCGGCAACAAAAGCCGAGATTTCAGATAGGCCAGCCAAGAGGCCATGACCAAATAGTCGGCCGCCAGATCAATCCGAGCTGAACGCGCAGCGGCGACAAACTCAAGATATTGTTCGGCCAATTTCAGGATGGATAGGCGGCGTAAGTCCACCTTCTGGTCCCTGGCCAAGCGTAACAAAACGTGCAGCGGGCCTTCATAGCCATCAAGATCGACACTAAAGGCGATGTCGCTCTCACCGACGCCGCGCAAGGCCGCTTCAAGGACGTCATCACTCGCCATCTTAGGCCCATGCCTTTCGAGTTGGATCGGGCGAAATGGACAAGGTCATGCCCCGCTCCCAACCGGTCAGCTCAGTAAAGCGTGACCATAATTGTTCCCGATCAAGCGCCACAGCGGGTTTGGACGCATAGGCCTCCGCATACTGAGCCCGGACAAGACTTGGCCCAGACAGCGGCGGGCACAACTTCAGAAAGGCCTCGCGCTCCTCCAGCGTACCATGACAGCGCATGGCGATATCAATGCCAGCATCAAACACGCGAGCGGCTTTGACCTCATCGGGTTGGTCGAGGGCCTTCATCGTCAAATCATCGGTCATTAAAAGGCCATCAAACCCCATGTCCTCGCGGATCAAAGTTTGCACAACCGGTGCGGACTGACTAGCTGGCGCGTCTGGGTCTATCGCCTCAAACACAACATGGCCGATCATGCCCATGGGTGCCGATCGATTCACCCGAAATGGCAGCAGGTCTTGTTCCAATACCTCTTTTGAAGCTGCAATGCGGGGCAAGGCTACATGGCTGTCGAGTGCGGCGCGGCCTTGGCCTGGTAGATGCTTCACAACGCCAGCAACACCGGCAGCCTTAAGACCCGCGAGGCCAGCCTTACCTAAATCTGCCACGCACTGAGGTTCAGCCGACAAGGCCCGGTCGCCAATAGCGCTGCTAGCCCCCTCCAGCCGCAAGTCCAAGCAAGGCGCGCAATTGGCACTTATGCCGACGTCGGTCAGCATCTCGCCCATGATCTGATGATGCAGATTACAGGCTTCCAAAGCATGTGCAGGATTGTCCTGCCAAAGCCTACCATAAAAGGACAAAGCAGGTAGGCGCGGCCAGACAGGTGGAGCCAAACGCTGAACTCGCCCGCCTTCTTGATCGATAAAAATCAGACAGGCACGTCCGACGCTGTCGCGCAAATCTTCGCACAAAGCACGAATCTGAGCGGGCGTCTCACACGAACGACCGAACAGGATGAACGCCCAAGGATCGCGCGCGGCAAACAAACGCCGCTCTTGCACGGTCAAGACCGGCCCTGCCACATCGATGACGCAGGCGACAGACATCCTAGGGTCGCCCAACCCTCATCTTAGCGCGAAGCTGGAATGCACTGGGCACCAGCGCTGCGAGCTTTGCCGCAGAAGACTTCCACTTCCGACCGGCTTTCAAAGCCCGTGGCGCGAATCCGGTACCATGTTCCTTTTTCACCTAGGTCGGCGGCAACAATCGACACAGGCCCCGACAGGCCGGAGGCACGGAAGCGCGCCAAAGCGGTATCAGCTGATGCCTTATCCTTAAACGAGCCCAATTGTGCTGCGAAACCAGTCGTTGCCGAGGTCGACGCGGGCGCAGGCACCGCCTTCGGCACTGCCGGAGCGGGTGCCTTCGGTGGCGTTGCGGTCTTGGTGACCACTGGTGCTGGCTTAGTCGCTGGCGCAGGCGTTGCTGGTTTCACGGCAGGCGTCGTGGCAACAGGCTTAGGCGTAGCCGCAGCCACTTGGCGTGGCGGAGGCGCTGCAGCCGGTGCTGGAGCCGGAGCTGGTGCGACAACCGCAGGGGCAGCGCTGCCATCCGTTAACATAGGCGCTTCTGCGGGGCTCGTTGGTTGGACTTCAAGCGCGGGGGCCGAAGCGCCGCTGGCGGCGTCAAACACGCCCTTGTCCAGATCAGAGCCAACAACGGGCGCAGTCGCCGCCGGGTCACCCGGTGCTTTAAAAGATCCACTGTCTGCCGCGACTTGCGGTGTATCGCCAGGTTCGCGGCTTGAAGAATAGACCTGCCAGAACACAACACCAATCAAAGCCAGCACTGCAACAATGCCAACAATAATCAGTAGGCCACGACTACGGTCTTCTCCTTCTTCGCGCGCATCAAACGTCAAGAACCCATCGTCTTGATCATCAGTGTCGTAATCGTCAAAGGAATCACGATCCCGGTTGGCCATGCGAATCTACTCCAGACTTAAAAGAAAGTTTCTTGTAACTCTCAATTAAGGCGGCGCCAGCCCCTTGTTACAAGGTGCGATCGAGATTGAAGAGCCTGCGATGTTCATCAATCGCAAAATCATCAGTCATTCCAGCGATGTAGTCACATACAAGCCGCGCTGCCTTCGTGGAATCTTTGCTGTGGAGATGCAACCAAACCGGCGGCAAAGTATCAGGTTCAGCCAAAAAAACGTCGAATAATTCGCGAACGATTCGCCGCGCTTGGCTGCGCGAGCGATTCATTCGCCAATGCCGGTACATTTTTGCATAGAGAAATTCGCGCAAGGTTGCGGCTTTTGCGATCATTTCATCGGAGAATCCGACCAAGGCTTGTGGCAATGCACGCACTTCATCAACCGATTGGGGCTGATAGAGCGCAATACGCCGCTGGCTCTCGACGACAAGATCATTCACCCAGATCCCGATTAATCGTCGAATGACTTCCCCGCGCATCCGGCCTAAATCGAGATTAGGATAGTCTTTGGCCGCAGCATCATAGACTTCGCGTACCAAAGGCACGCTGTCACACAATTCGGCATCGCTAAAGATGCCACCCGTGAGAGCATCATCAATATCATGATTGTTGTAGGCGATGTCGTCAGCGACAGCCGCTACTTGGGCCTCTGCGGAAGCAAAGGTTGTCAGCCCCATGTCAAATTCGGCATTCAGGTCCTGCCAAACCGGGGCCAGACTTTCGATCGCTGCCCCCTTCGCCAACATCGGACCATTGTGTTTGACGGTTCCTTCCAAGGTCTCCCATGTCAGGTTTAGGCCGTCAAAGGTTGGATAGCGTCGTTCTAGCCGGGTCACTGCGCGTAATGTCTGGGCATTATGGTCAAATCCACCCCAAGGCTTCATGCAATCATCTAGCGCATGCTCTCCCGTATGTCCGAATGGCGGATGGCCCAAATCATGGGCCAAGGCGCAGGCTTCTGCCAAATCCTCGTTGAGTCCGAGCCTACGCGAGACAGAACGCGCAATCTGGGCGACTTCCAAAGAATGGGTGAGGCGGGTGCGAAAGTGATCGCCTTCATGTGCCACAAATACTTGTGTCTTGCCCTTCAGGCGACGAAAGGCCGTTGAATGAATGATCCGGTCGCGGTCGCGTTCAAAGGGCGAGCGCGTCTGGCTTTCCGCTTCAGGCCAACGCCTACCACGACTCTGGGCAGAATCAGCAGCAAATGGCGCAAGGCAAGATAGAACAGGCATCAGGGTCTTCCTCAAAACAAGTTTCTCCCCCATATAGGGATAAAGTTGACGGAAAAGAAAACAGCTTGGTGTTCAAGCTGCCTTTTTGCGCCTTTTAACAAAGATAGGCTTACGCTCATGCAGTCAGGGTTTTCTGTTTCAGATGCCGCAGCGGCGAAAATTGGACACCTCATTGCCACCGAACCAGGTGCAGCTTTGTTTCGGGTAGCGGTAAATGGTGGCGGTTGTTCTGGCTTTCAGTATGAGTTTGGGTTTGCCGAAAGTGCGGGCGAGGACGATGTCATCATCGAAAAAGGTTCGGCCAAAGTAGCGGTCGACCAAGTCTCCCTGCCCTTCTTAGATGGTGCGGAAATTGATTGGGTTGATGATTTGATTGGTTCGTCCTTCAAGATCCGCAATCCAAATGCAAAATCATCTTGCGGCTGTGGCGTTAGTTTTTCTGTCTAAAAAATCGGATGAGGCGCGACTTGCCCTCGCCCAGTGTTTGGCCTTAGTGTCAGAGAAAATATCAGCTCAGGATTAAAGCCATGAATGTCGAAACCGCTGTTAAGCAACGTAAATCTGTGCGCGCCTTTAAGCCGGACCCAGTTCCGTTAGAGGAAGTTCGCGCCCTATTGGACATTGCACGCGCGGCACCTTCAGGCGGCAATCTGCAACCTTGGAAGATGATCGTCATCGCTGGGGAAGAGCGCGATGCCGTTGTTGCGTTGGCCCAAAAGTCGCTGAACCAGAACCCGCGTGGTGAAGCGGGCGAATTCCCAATCTACCCCGCTGAAGTCAAGGAACCCCACCGTACCAGGCGTTACAAAGTCGGCGAAGAGATGTACCAGATCCTTGGCATCCCACGCGAAGATAAGCTCGGGCGGCTGGGTCAAATGTCGCGCAATTATCAGTTCTTTGGCGCGCCGGTAGCAATTTTCTTTGTCATCGACCGTTCAATGGGTCACGGGCAATGGGCCCATGTTGGCATGTTAATGCAAACGATCTGCTTAGTCGCCGAAGAACGGGGCCTCGCCACCTGCATGCAGGAAGCTTGGGGGATGGTACGCCAAAGTTTGGCCGCCCATTTCGAATTGCCGGACAATGAGGTGATTTATTGCGGACTGGCGCTTGGCTATGAAGACAAGGACGCGCCGATCAACCAATTGCGGACAGAGCGCGCGCCTTTAGATGAAATTGCGATCTTCAAAGGCTTTTAAGCCCAAAGCTTAATTGCTGGAAAAAATCGCGCCACCCTTATCCGTGGCGGTCTTGACCTGATCTTGGAAGCCACGGGAGATGCGCCGCCATTCGTCCGCTGTCCGGCAAGTCTTTGTGGATTTAAGGCGTGTCCCAAGAATAGCTTCCTGCTTGCAGACCATACGGGCACCGCGCCGCTTTGGCTTGGCAACGGAGGCTTGCGCCTCGGTCGTTCCAAGGGTGGATGAAGCTGTGCTCGACTGCTGGGAAGCCTCTGAAGGGGAGGTCTGCGCTGGCGTTTGTGCGAAAGCAGCGCTGGCACACACCAATCCACCGACGATAGCGATCAGCCCTGCGGCCAGATAAGAAGGGGCGCGAAGCGCAGAATTGGAGCGTATCATGCAGGAACCTCTAATCAGGACTATCAAACTGGTCGAAATCACGTAAATCGTACTGCAGACTTCGAGACTTAGGACCAGACTAATGCGCATCGCGACTTTTAATGTCAACTCTGTCAACGCGCGCCTGCCAAACCTGCTGGAGTGGCTGGCTGAGGCCAAACCCGACGTTGTTTGCATTCAAGAAATCAAGTGTGAAGAGCCAAAATTTCCTCGCGAAGCGTTGGAGGATGCAGGTTACAATTGCTTCATTTCCGGCCAAAAGAGCTATAATGGCGTTGCGATATTGACCCGATTGCCTGCAGAAGTGGCACTTAACCGACTGCCGGGCGATGATGAGGATTTACAAGCCCGCTATCTCGAAGTCGAAGTTGCCACGCCAACCGGCGCGGTGCGAGTCGCCAATCTGTACTGTCCAAATGGCAATCCCTTGGGCACTGAGAAATTTGACTACAAGCTGCGCTGGATGGCCCGACTTCAGACCCATGTCGCTGGCCTATTAGAGCTCGAAGAGCCTCTGGTTTTGGCAGGCGACTGGAACATCATTCCAAGAGCCGGTGATTGCTATGACCCTGCCGCTTGGATGGGTGATGCGCTATTTCAACCAGAAAGCCGCGCTGCTTGGCGGCGGTTGTTGAATTTGGGCCTAACGGACGCTTTCATGGCCGTGAATGGGGCCGAACACACCTATACTTTTTGGGACTATCAGGCAGGGGCTTGGCCCAAGGACCACGGCATCCGGATCGATCATTTTGCCATTAGCCCGCAAGCGGCTGACCGCCTGAAAGAAGTCAAAATCTGGCGCATGGCCCGGGCGTGCGAGAAAGCATCAGACCATGTTCCAGTAACGGCTGATTTCGATTTTTGATCGAGCCAGTCTTTACAGGTCGGATTTTGGTGGTGGCAGCGCGCCTTGGCTTTGATGCCAAGCATAAGCACCTATGCACAGGAAGCCAAGATTCAGAACACCCGATACCATTCCATAAAACAAGATGTAGAACGCCCAGCCCGCCGTAACAAAGTCCTGAGCGGTTGCAGGGAGACCCGAACCAATCTTGGTTCCCAAGGCCAAGGCCCCCATAGTGGCGAGCGCTTGGACGATGGTGCCCAAAATGATCGTTATGACCACCCACAGCAGATAGGCACCGAAATAGCGCCAAAATTTGCCATTGGTTTGTTCATAGGATTCTCTAAGCCCCAGTTTTCCCGTGACCATGCCCATCACGCCAAATTGGCTTAACCGCAAGCCAAACCAAACCAACGCCCCAATCGATGCGAGGATCGCAAGGCTACCAAGCGCCATGTGAATACTGACCAATAGGGAGGTGATTATCCCCAAAGCGAAAGCAGCCACAAAAATAGCTCCTACAAAAGCCATGGTTGCAAGCAGATAGCGCGCTTCAATTGCGCCAGCCTGAAGCCCCCAAAAGCCTTCTTCGCGATCATCCACCGTTTTACGCAGGGCCATCCCGGTTAAGAAGGCGCTTAAAATGGCGCTTATCAGAAACGAAACGCCGAGCGCCGGCACAGCGGGGCCAAGAATGGCCCGCACCTGCTCCATACTCGGCATTTGCTCCGTTTCTGCCAGCGCTGCATAACGCTGGAGTGCATCGCCAGCCCCCGTGCTTGCCAAGACAAACATGTAAATCGCCATCACCGCAGCTGAAAGCAAAGCATAGCGCATCACAAATTGTGGCTGGCGCTTCATCAATTCAAAAACCGAAAAGGCCGCTTCGGAAGGGGAAAAAGTCTTAGTCATCGAGATTCCTCAAGTGGGGAGCGCAATCCAGCACGCCCTCCCATTCGGCTATATCCCGTCGGGGTGCAAGAGGGGGAATCAAACAAGCTTGATCGTCGCGCCCCGTCAGGCCTTGATAAAGAGTGGCAGCATGAAGCTGTGGCGACTGAGCCCGCCCCCTCCCCTCAAGGCCATGGCTGCGCTATTTGAAAGCCTATGACCCAGGTAAAACCCATTCACATCATCGGCGGTGGCCTAGCAGGCAGCGAAGCCGCTTGGCAGATTAGCCGTGCGGGCGTGCCCGTCATCCTCCATGAGATGCGCCCGATCCGAAAGACCGAAGCTCACCAAACCGATGGCTTGGCAGAGCTGGTTTGTTCCAATTCCTTCCGCTCTGATGATTGGGAGTTCAACGCCGTTGGCTTGATCCATGCTGAAATGCGACGGGCAGGCTCGCTCATCATGGCCTGTGCCGATGCGCACAAAGTTCCGGCAGGCTCTGCCTTAGCCGTTGATCGCGATGGTTTTTCGGCTGCCGTGACCCAAGCCCTGTCGCAAGAACCCTTGATCACGATCCTGCGCGAAGAGGTAGTCGGACTACCGCCGGACTCTTGGGAAAGCACCATTATTGCGACCGGTCCCCTGACGTCCGACCTTTTGGCTCAAGCCGTGCAATCGGTGACGGGCGAAGAGGAGTTAGCCTTCTTTGATGCCATCGCGCCGATTGTACACCGCGAAAGCATTAATTTCGAGACTGCCTGGTTTCAAAGCCGCTGGGACAAAGTGGGACCTGAGGGAGATGGGGCCGATTACATCAATTGCCCGATGAACAAAGAAGAGTATGAAGCCTTCATCGATGCCTTATTAGCTGGTGATAAGACAAGTTTTAAGGAGTGGGAGAACACCCCCTATTTCGAAGGCTGTCTGCCCATTGAAGTGATGGCAGAGCGAGGTCGTGAGACGTTGCGTTTCGGTCCGATGAAGCCCGTTGGTCTCGTTGATCCGCGCACAGGCAAACGGCCTTGGGCTGTCGTGCAATTGCGCCAAGACAATGCCTTGGGCACACTTTTCAATATGGTCGGGTTTCAAACCAAGCTGAAACATGGTGCCCAATCCGACGTCATCCGCATGATCCCGGGCCTAGAACAAGCGCAATTTGCCCGGCTCGGCGGCATCCATCGTAATACCTTTCTCAATTCGCCAAAATTGCTGGATTCAAGCCTGCGATTAAAGGCGCGCCCGGATATTCGCTTTGCCGGACAAATCACCGGTTGCGAGGGCTATGTTGAAAGTGCAGCGATTGGCCTGTTGGCTGGTCGGTTCGCAAGGGCTGAGCGTTTGGGTGGCACACCCAATATTCCCCCCATCACAACAGCATTGGGCGCGCTCTTAAATCATGTCACGGGCGGGCACGTCGATGGCGGCAAGGGCAGTTTCCAGCCAATGAATGTCAATTTCGGCCTGTTTCCTGAATTGAGCGAAGATGCAGGCGGCAAAGGCAAAGAACGCGGACGTTTACGCAAGAAGGCTCTGGCTGTTCGCGCCTTAGCTGACCTCGAGACTTGGCTTGATCCCGCTGAAAAAGAGCAGGCCGCTTGACCATCCTCGTCTGGATAATTCGGCTAGCCCTCGGGCTTGTCGGATTGGCCACTTTGGGCTTGTGCGTCCTTGCTTTAGCGGCACCTTTTCACTGGATCTTGGCGCTCTTTGGCGCTTGGGACAGGCTAATCATCATCTTTGGAATTGTCGGACTTGGTGCCTTTTGGCTCGGCAAGTGGCGCATGATGGCCATTTTGCAGGGCGTAGCCGTCCTTGCATTGCTTTACTTCAATGTGCGTGTCCCGACAGATTATCCACCAATCTTCGGCAAGGAGCGCGATCCGGCAGGCGAATTCGTAATGGCTTGGGCCAATATTCACGACAATCGTTCTGCTTTGAAACGCTTGGCGTTGTTGCCCGAGGTGAAAAAGGCAAAAGTAATCGGACTGGGTGAAGTCCCTGAATCCAGCAATTTGCAAGAGTTGTTTCCCTCTGCTGATCAATCAGAATCGGCAGTTCCGTCTCAGGAAACATGGGGCGTTGAGACTTTGGGCTGTCGGGTGATGAAGCCCAATGGTGACCTATCGGTATGGAAAGGTCGTAATTTTGGCCTAAAGGCACGCTGCGACGGTTTCACTTTGTTCGTCCTACATCTCCAGAATCCAACACGCGGCCGCGGCGAAGGCTTAAGGATACGAAATTTGGAACTAGGCGTTCTAGCAAAAGCTGTGGCCAAAGAGCCCGGCCCCGTTCTCGTGATGGGTGATTTCAACACCACACCGAGTGCGCTTCCTTTCTACAGGCTCCTGAAAGCCTCAAACCTCAAGCGAGTCGCGTGCGGGGGACCTAATGCAGGGACGTGGCGCCCGATTTTCTGGAGCGGGACCACGATGGACAAGATTCCAAGCCTTAGAGTGACAATCGACCATATTCTGGTGCGCAATCTAGACGTGCAGGCTTGTAAGGTTGGCCCAGATGTCGGGTCCGATCATTTCCCGCTGATCGTCACCATCACCCAGCCGAATTGAACGGACACCATTGCTTTTTCTGTACTGGCCTGAAACAAAGCCAGCCTAGAACGAACTTGCCTAAGCTCTGAAGGAAAATCCATGACCCTGACCGTTGAACGTCAAGACGCCATCGCCATTGTGACCTTGAATCGGCCAGAGGCCATGAATGCAATGTCGAAGGCCATGCGTTTGGCGCTTCATGACGCCATAACCGACCTAAATCAGGACGATGCCGTTCGGGTGATTGTTTTAACCGGAGCCGGACGTGCCTTTACGGCAGGCCTTGATCTGAAAGAACTGTCAACGGACCCACTCGCGATGGGCGATGCGACAGCCGAAAGGCCTGAAGCCAATCCCGTGCGGGCAATTGAGACGAGCGCTAAGCCTGTTATTGGCGCGATCAATGGGGTTGCGATCACGGGTGGCTTTGAAGTTGCCTTGGCTTGCGATGTGCTGATTGCGTCGACTGGCGCACGCTTTGCCGACACTCATGGGCGGGTCGGCATTATGCCTGGCTGGGGCCTATCGCAGAAATTGTCGCGCTTAATAGGTATCTATCGGGCGAAAGAATTATCTTTAACAGGCAATTTCTTGGATGCTGAAACGGCGGAACGATGGGGGCTAGTCAATCGTGTGGTCAGCCCTGAAGACCTTATGCCGACTGCGATGAAACTGGCCGCTGATATGGCCACCATGCCTGCACAAGCGCAGCAAGAGTACAAAAAGCTGATCAACGATGGCTTTGCCATGACTTTTGGTGCCGGCTTGCAGCATGAAACTGCTTTCTCGACTGAGCGCAACAACCAGGTCACGCCCGATAAAGTCGCAGCCAATCGCGAAGCTGTGCAAGCCCGCGGGCGTGGTCAGGCTTAAGCGCCTAGTATAAGGCTTAAAAACTTCTGATCGGACCAGTCGCCAGCGCCACCGCGCAGAGACTGGGCAATGCCGTCAGCTTGGCGAACAATGACCATGTCCTGATCTGGCAATAGGTAAAGGCGCTGATTGCCAGCGCCGGCTGCCATATACAGCGTGCCGAGCCCTGATAGCGAAACGGCTTCCCCAGCAACACCCGATCTAGGACCGGGGCCAATCATGCCTGGTCGCGGCATCCACCACGTCAAGCCATAGCCGGGATTAGCTTTGCTGGCTTCAAAATTTGCTTTCAAAGCTGCCGGATCCACCAAAGCCTTTCCTTCTTGTACCCCGCCAGCCAAGACAAATTGGCCAAACTTTGCCCAATCGCGCGCAGTGATCGCCGCCCCGGAGGGCAAATGCGGCATGCCATCACTGCCCCGCTGCCAACGGATGGGCCGGATGCCGAGCGGCGTAAAGAGACGCCGTGTCAAATAGGCAAGTGGGTCTGCATCACCTGTCTTCGCGGTCACCAGTTTGCGCCGAACCAATTCTCCAAGTATTTGAAATGGCACTGGGCCATACGAGAATTGGCTGCCAGTTGGCCTATTGGAGGGGGCCGCCAAAGCTTCAGCATAGGTTGGAACATCACCAAAACTGCGTCCACCTTTCCCATCAATGCCGCTGACGAGATGCAGCAAGTCGGCTACGCGAATGGCGGAACGGTAGCGATCCGACCGAAATTCGGGAAGTGTTTCGGCGCAATCCTCATCAAGCTCCAACAGGCCATCTTGGACCAAGGCTGCGGCCATTACGCCGGAAAAACTCTTGGTGCCGCTAGCTAGCTCCCAGCCCTTAAAGCGCAGGCCTCGGCCTTGATAATCTTCAAACAGGACTTGCCCGCGCTGCATCACGAGGAACGAGATTCCGCGCCGGGCAGTAGAATAGGCCTTTGCCGCCTCAAAGCGTGCTTGGGCGAAAGCAGGGGCCGCCGCCACGGCGGAAAGACCGATAAGGGCAGTACGGCGAGAAGGAAGCATCTTTGTCATGTTTCTTAAAACGAAGACGTCCTTAAATTCCGTCGCGTTGGTATCAAAGGTTTCGTTTCAAGCCAGACTTTGGTTCTGCCAGCCACAGATAAGAGCGGCCCAGACCCACCAAGATACAAGTTGACGCGGCTAAAGTTGCCAAAAAAAGAAAAGGGTCCGGGTGGCTGATCCCAATCACCAAAGGCAACGCCCCTGCCGGAGCATGGAGCACATCAAGGAGGACCATTGCAAAGATGGCTAGCGCGACAGCAATGCCGATGGCCCAAGGGCTTGGGCTTTGTATTGCAAAGACACACAACCCAATCACGGCAGAGATCAGGCTGCCTCCAATAACTGCCCGTGCGCGCGCGAGCGGGCTGTTAGGAACCATCCAAACCAAAGTTGCAGACGCCCCTAATGGCGCAATGAGATAGGGAAACAGGCCGATTTGCTTCAAACTTGCCAGCAAAGCGATGGAAAGGCCCGCACCCAAGGCAGGTTTCCAAGGTTGGGAAGTCAGCCGATTTTGAATGAACGAAAAAAAGTCCTGCATCTGGGCTGTCTTTCAGAAAACGAAGGACTTTCACACGGGCCGAACCTAAAATATGTTAAAAAAAATGCAGTTAATGCAGTTATTTTTTCATTTAGGTTAATAAAACCAGTCGGTTAAAATTTTCTCGTAGCTTGGCTTTGTTAACCATTTTTGGAGCGCGCGGCAACTCAAGCCCAAAACCCTGAAATATCGACAGAATTCATACTGAATGCATCCAAATCACGAGATTCACAGTTAAATATAAAATCCAATTAACTATAATAATACTTATTGGTAATTTAAATTTATCTTTCATAGTAATATATTGTTAACTAATTATACTTACAAAAAATTAACAAAGCGCCCATACTTCGGACCTGTGCTTGCGTGTCAGGGTTAAAATTATGCGTGCTTTTGAACAAAATTGGAGAAAGCTGGTCAAGCTGTCGGCTCGGCTGAAAAGCGAGCGTGGGGGCGTGGCACTCACCTTCGCGCTATCGGCTACAGCGCTTTTGATCATGGGCGTCGGCTCCATACAATTAGCCATGATTTCCAGCGGCAAAGCAAAGTATCAATCCGCTGCGGATACTGCAGCTTTGGCCGCAATTGCGCCAACGACTGCTGACGATAAAATGGCTGAAGTGGCCGAAAAAACCTTCATGGCCAATTTGAACCAGAGCGACCGTGGCTTAGTCACCAATTTTAACGTTACAACAGAGACCGGGCGCGTCCGTAGTGCGCTGATCTCTTACACCGCCAAACAAGAATCGATAGCCCCGGGCCTCGTCGGCGACGCATATACGCCAATCTCTGGCACAGCGCGGGCGCGCAAGGCCGATGATCGCTATATTGATGTTGACCTGTGGCTTGACGGATCTGGCTCCATGGGTGTGGCCGCCGATGAAGCAGGGCGTGACAAGTTGAGAGACTTGTCGAAGGACGATCCAGATCACAAAAACTGCGCCTTTGCCTGCCATATCCCAACACATCTAAAAGAAAGCCACCTTTATTCAACGTCGGAGCAGCGCGCCCACGCCAATGGCGTGAAGCTCCGCCATGACATCATGAAGGAAAGCGTGCAGATCCTGATTGATGAGCTGCACGATGCCTACCCTCGCGGCCTACGTGCCCGCTATGGCGTTGCACGCATGGCGGCAACTTGGGAACGGCAAATGGGGTTCACGTCGGACATGGACGCCGCACGAGATTTCGTTGGCACCTTTCAACTGAAGCCGGGCTGGAGTTCGTCGCGCTTAACACCCGCAATGCAGACGGGTGGAGACACCCTGACTTCAGGGGTTGGCGATGGCTCGCAAACCAAGCCCGAAAAATTCATTATTATCGTGACCGACGGCATGCAGTTTGACTGGAACGCCATTACGCCCGGCCCAATTGGCAACACCGCCTGCCAGGACATGAAGTCGAAAGGCTACCGGGTTGGCGTGGTGCAATTGAAATATGTCCGCTTGGATGGCGATAGCGCTTTCGATTATTGGGTGAAGCCATACTATAATCAGATCACCCCGGCCCTTCAGGCCTGTGCGTCGGCTGGTTACTATTTCCATGCTGACAATCCAGATGAAGTGCGCGCTGCCTTCCGGCAATTGGCGAAAACCTTGGAAGAATCCTTGCACCTCACTCAATGAGTTCGCGCGGGCCTCTCGGGGCGACATACCTCGATTAGTCACAGCAATGTGGGTTTCGTGTGATGGCGGATCAGGCCAATAGCTGGAGCATGAAATATGCCCTCGTCTCCATGCTCCTCACCGTCTCCCTCACTTTAGGTGCGTGCGGTCAAGCCCCCAATGAAACCGCCGAGACGATGAAAGAGCTCAAAAGCTCCGCTGTTAGTGTCGCTGGAGATGCTGCCAAAGCCGTGGGCGAAGTACTTGATACCAAACTCGTCTGCCAATTGGCGGGGCAGTCTGAAAGCTTTTGTGGCTGCTTGCAAAGTGAACTCGGCCCGAAGTTAAAGGCCGAGCATATTGATGCAGTGACGGCGATCGTGAAAACGTCGATCGACGGATCGATCCAGTCCGCGGTTCAAACGGCGACCTCTCTCGACCCCAAAACCCGTAATGGTCTTGTTTCCTGTGCCGCCAAGGCGGCAATTTCGGACGCTATAAGCGGACAATAGATCAAAAATGTTTCGCGGCTGAGGCTTGGCGGCTTGGCGATTACTTATTAGTATGATCGAGAATTAAACACATTTCTGGGTTAGCGCTATGACAGGGGCTACACACTTAAACGCGCCGGAAGCGCCGCAACTAATAACGCGCATACAAGGCATACTGCCAACCGCGTGCATCGTGAGTCTTGTCCTCGGCTTTGCTACTGGCGGTTTTCTGGCTAGTTTGAGCTCTGCTTCTTGGACAGGCCCAACGATCGAGTTTTTCGATGTTCTTGGAACCATGTGGATCAACGCCATTCGGATGACGGTCATTCCTTTGATCGTGCCGCTGTTGATCGGTGCCATTGCGGGCTCGGAAAGCGGCCGTTCGGCAGGAGCGATTGGCATTCAGACACTCATCGGCTTTGTATTGTTAAGTGCCTGCTTTGCTAGTCTTGCAGCCTTGAGCGTACACGGGGTCTATTCCGGCTTGACGCTTGATGAAGCTGTCACCGAAAAATTACGTGCCTCTGTCTCACCCACCGATATCCCCACCGGCGACGCCAGTGTCGCCACATGGTTCAAAAATCTGATTCCGACAAATCCGGTCAAAGCGGCTGCCGATGGCACCATGTTGTCGCTTATCATATTTGCCCTTGCCTTTGGGTTTGCAAGTCTGGCTGCTCCTGCCGACGTTCGTGGCCAAATTGTCAGCATGTGTCGAACCATTAGCACCGTGATGCTGGTTTTGGTTCAGGGAGTCTTGCTGGTCGCACCGATTGGGATTTTTGCATTGACACTCGTTGTCGGCACCAAGCTAGGCGGGGCGGCGTTTACGGCCTTGGGCTATTTTATCGGTGTGCATCTCACTGCTGCGATGGTCTTCAGTCTGGGTTTGATCGCAATCACGGCAATTTGGGGTCGACTGCCTTTGTCCAACTTAATCAGGGGCATCGCAAACCCAATTTCGGTTGCCTTAGGTACCAGCTCCTCGCTGTCAGCCTTGCCCGCTATGATCGAGACAGTCCGGGATGTGTGGCGATTGCCTGAGCGCATTTATGGCGTTGTGCTGCCATTTGCAGTTTCAACCTTTAAACCATCAACGGCATACACTTGGGTGTTTTCCACTTATTTTCTCTCGCTTTTATTTGGCATGCCCTTAGGCCCAAAAGAGATTGTGTTCGTAGCTGGCTATGCTGCTCTATTCAATGCAACCGTACCTGGCATTCCAGGCGGGGGTATGATCGCTGTTGCCCCTCTCCTCCTTGCTCTTGGTCTGCCCATTGAAGGCATTGCCATCTTGTTTGCCGTCAATCCGATCACCGATCGCGCCGCCACAGCCATTAACGTCCTATCAAACTTGGCCATCACGACCCTGGTGGCTGCCGCGCAAAGGCGCGCTCTTTTCGGGTAGGCGGACCCGGCTTTTAGTATGTACAGTTATGATGCAGACCCAAAACTGCAGCGGCATCCACTTGTCAAACGCAGAAAAGTATGTTCTTGTTATGTTCTATTGCGAGCAATAAATCAGGAGCAAGTAACATGACAACACAAGAAGTTGCAGAAGCCTTCACCGCCCTTTGCAAGGCAGGCCAAATGGATGAAGCCGGCACCAAATTCTGGGCCGAAAACGTACGTAGCATCGAAAATATGGAAGGCCCAAATAGCGTAGCTGAAGGTATCCCTGCGCTCATCGCGAAGGGTGAATGGTGGTATGGGGCCCACGAGGTTCACAGCGTCGAAACCCATGGCCCCTATGTGAATGGCAATCAATTCGCCGTGCGCTTTGTCATGGATATCACCAATAAAGAAAGTGGTGAGCGGGTCGCGATGGATGAGATTGCGCTCTACACCGTGGAGAGCGGTAAGATTAGCGAAGAACGCTTCTACTACTGAACCACGGCATTAATCGGGCCATCGCATCTTCGATTTGCGGCGTCGAAACCGCAAAGCTGAACCTCAGATGCGTGTGGCCCGCCACGGGGTCGAAGTCGACGCCCGGAGCGATGGCGACGCCCGTGTCGGCCAGCATCCGATGGGCAAATGCCATGCTGTCTTGGGTCAAGTGGCTGACATCAGCATAGATGTAGAAGGCCCCATCAGGCGGGGCGATGCGTGTGACACCCATGGCGGGCAAAGCCCGCAAAACGATCTCGCGGTTTGCGCGATAGGTCGCAACATTGGCTTCCAGTTCATCGATGCAGTCCATGGCCGCAAGGCCAGCATGTTGGGCCAGTGATGGGGCAGTCAGAAACAAGTTGCCCATGCGGGCCCGTGCCGCATCGACCAAATCATCAGAAGCTACCAGCCAGCCAAGGCGCCAACCCGCCATCGAAAAATACTTTGAGAATGAATTGACCACCAAGGCATTAGGGGCAAATTCCAGCATGGAATGAGTGCGGCCAACATAACTCAGACCATGATAGATTTCGTCTGAAATGATGCGGATGTTCCGTCGGGCACACACATCAGCAATCGCCTTAAGCTCCTCAGCTGGAATGATGGTGCCAGTTGGATTAGCGGGGCTTGCCAAGATCAGCCCCTTGGGCGCGCGCTCCAAGGCTTCGATCTGGGCGGCGGAGATTTGAAATCGCGTTGCCTCACCGCACACAATCTCCAGCGGCTCTAAATGCAAGGCCTTGACCGTATTGCGATAAGCCACATAACCGGGACTAGCAAAGGCGATTTGATCCCCTGGACCAAAAGCTGAGCTCAGCGCCATGACAAGCGCAGGAGAAGCCCCACACGTCAATACGATCCGCTCTGGGTCGAGCGTAACGCCATAAAGGTCTTGATACCGACCCGCTAAGGCCTCTTTTAGCGGGCTGCTTTCCCAATAACCCATGCCATCTGTGTCCAGCACCTGATGGGCAGCGGCAATCGCTTTAGAGGGTGCCCCGGTTGAGGGTTGCCCGAATTCCATATGGATCACCTTTTCGCCCCGCGCTTTCATCGCATGGGCTACGCGGCTGATAGAAATGGCGCGGAAAGGTTCGATCAAGGCAGTCATGACCGCTGGCATAAACGGGTTGGGGGCTACGTGTCGAGCCCTTGGCAGAGCCGCATTTAGAGTCGCGCGACAGCGCTTACGAGTAAAAATAGATTTTCTGATCGTTGTATTGTCTGCTTTCTGTCATTAGACTTTCTCTATGAGCACTGCCTACCCCCCCTTGAACGCGCTTCGCGCTTTTGAAGCCGCCGCGCGGCGTCTGTCATTCACCAAAGCGGCGGAGGATCTCGACGTCACGCCGGGCGCCATCAGCCAACAAGTGAAAATCTTAGAGGACTTTGTCGGTCAACCCCTGTTCCGCCGCTTAGGTCGGGCAGTGGAGCTAACCGATTCCGCGCGCGCCTCCATGCCTTTGTTGCGCGAAGCCTTTGAACGGATTGATGACGCCGTACGCCAAATGCGGCTGCCCTTAAGGCGGGAGCGGGTATCGGTTTCCGCTGCCCCGTCATTTGCCTCTAAGTGGCTTGTGCCGCGCATCGATCGGTTTCAAGCCGCGAACCCTGATGTTCAGGTCTGGGTCGCCGCCGACATGAATTTGGTAGACTTTGCCTATGCAGATGTTGATCTGGCGGTACGCTATGGTCCTGGCTTTTATGAAGGCGTGACATCAGAAATGCTGATGGGCGAAGAGGTGCTACCTGTGTGTAGCCCTGCCTTGCTGGAAGGGGCCAAGCCCTTGCGTACCCCGCAAGACCTGGCAGGCCACACGCTTCTCCACGATGTCAGCCCCGATAATGATCCATCCTGCCCTGATTGGTCGATGTGGTTGACCGCGCGCGGCGTGCAACGCGCCGATGGCAATCAGGGCCTACGATTCAATCAATCCGCCATGGTGATTGATGCCGCTGCTTCTGGCCGCGGTGTCGCATTGGCCAAGCGCGCGATCGCTGCAGCAGACCTGCAATCTGGCCGTCTGGTTGCGCCTTTCTCGGGCGAGGGAGATAAAGTCGGCTTCGCCTATTGGCTAGTGCGCCCCAAGGGCCGGACGATGACCCCTGCCCTCAAGGCCTTCCTTGACTGGATCAAATCCGAAGCAACTGGCGATGATTGGGTGATTTAATGAATGAGGCTTTGCGTCGGCACGCAGTCTAGTCTATCTGCGCGCGCATGACTGATCGTAACCTTGAAAGCCGCAACACGGCTGCCAGCTGCCAAACCATGGCCGATGTGCGCCATGAGATTGATCGCCTAGACCGAATTCTGGTGGCGCTGATCGCAGAACGGCAAGGCTTCATGGATGCAGCCGCCCGCATTAAAGGCCATCGCGGGCTGGTGCGTGACGAAGCGCGTATTGCCGATGTGATCGCCAAAGTTGCCGTTAGCGCAGAGCAACATGGTCTATCCATGTCCATAGCGGATCCGGTGTGGCGCACCATGATGGACCGCTGCATTGCATATGAATTCGCGGCCTTCGACGCCCTAGCATCCAAAGCCCAGGCGTCAAACGAAGATTAGGGTACAACTAGCGCAGCGAAGCCAGTGCATATTGATGCTCAATCACGGCGATCTCGCCAATCACGGACTGCATCTCTGTCGTGATTGCTTCGTAGAAGGCGCGCTTTTCGTCGCGACTTAAGGGGCGAGATTTGCTGGCCTCTTCTGCTTGGCCACACACTTCACCCAATTGCCAAGCACCGATCCCACGCGCCGCGCCTTTGACGGTATGGGCTGCATTTCCCCAATCTTCGGTTTCGGTGGATGGTTGTAACAGTTTACTCCACAGCTCAACCTGCTCGCGAAACAAGCCCAGCACTTCCAGTGCGAGCTCGTGATCGCCGCCGGTCATACGCTCCAGATGGGCTTTGTCGACAACGGGACCTTGCTGATGAAGGGGTACGCTAACATCCATGCGACACTTATAGTCATTCAAGGTTAAAACGGCATTTACAGGCAATGATCTCGGAGGTGTGCGGATTGTGAAGACTTCATTCATGCTCGTTTCAGGGAGAGGCTGGCAAAGTGGTTTCTAGGGACAACTGAACCAAGGAGAGTTTACGATGCGTCTGCTTTTCACCTGCGCCCTCGTGTTAGCCGGTCTGGCCGTTACAGCCCCCGTACAGGCGCAAGGCATTTCGGTCCATATTGGCTCGCCGGGCCCGGTCTATGTAGACCGACGTGGTACCGATTACTGGGGCCCCCATGGCCAATGGCAAAGCTGGGACACCCGTTGGGGCAATCCCTCTGTCTATGCCAATCGCTGGGGCTTTGACGAGTATCACCCCAGCCGCGGCTGGCGGCGCGACAAACACTGGTATGCTCACCCGTCGGCATGGTCAGACTGGGGCGGCTGGAACTGGTCGTTCCATGTTCGCGGTGGCGATGACTATCGCCGCGGCCGAGACTGGGATCGCGACCGGGACGACTACCGTGATCGCCGCGACCGCCACGATCGTCACCACGACCGTTATGAGGATCGCTATAGCTACAGGGCACCCGTTCTGCGCTGCTATCGCCAGCAAGGCCATGACTGGATCCGCGGCCGCAAAGCCATCGTCAGCTACGTGCTGTGCACCGATCCGCGCGGGCGTACCTTTGAAAAGCATGGGTCTCGTCGAATTGAGGCTTGGCGCTGGTAGGCCCGGGCAAAAGCACGGCTAAACGCACCTCTATTGCAATCAAACGCGGCGCAGGGGTTGAACCCTGCGCCCATTTGCGCCATACGCGCTTTCCCTTGTTTCTCGCGTCCCTTGGGGCGGCTCGCGCTAACCAATCGCCAGTGGCACTCGCCCAAAGAAACAAACCGGTCGGGTGATTAGCTCAGTTGGTAGAGCAGCTGACTCTTAATCAGCGGGTCGCAGGTTCGAACCCTGCATCACCCACCAAATTCTTCGATTGATTCTATGCTTCAAAAAGGTGTGCAGGCCGGAACAAGGCCAAATCTCACGTGGTGGCTTGCGAGCACCCGAAAGGTAAGTCTCTGAGTCTGTGGCTCTGAACGAAGCTAGCTCATTAGGTACTGAAGAGGGCCTCACCCTAATAGCCATCTGGTTTCATAAGCAGTGTTTGAAATCTGCATAAGTCCGTGTTGGCACGGGCTCGCATCGCATACACAACACTAGAAACTAACAACGACTACTTGTTTGAGCCCGCGGTACTCGACCAAGCCGTTGAGCACATGTTGCACGGCCTCATTGTCTTCACGGATTGAAGTCACAATAGCGGAGAGAGCGCTATCTAGGCGCCGCAACCTAAAATTATTCCGAGATCAAAGCCGAAGGTCAAACTGCCTTCTTAGAAGGGGACGTCCCGCACGCAGTACAACGTATTCCGCACTATACTTACCTTTCGGCCAGCCAGAGGGTGGCGCCTTTTTTCCTATAAACACAAAACGTTGTGCTTGGTTTGACGTCATGGGAGTCCCTGCGTGGGATGCAAGTATTGCTCCATCAGGGGCCTTCAATGTAAACTGCTGGACGTCACCTACCCTAAGGTTAATTGCTCGTACATAAGCAACAATCGGCTGTGTGGCGCGCGTTGGAGACACGATGTTGCCCGCTTCGACTTGCTCCATCGTCAACGCCGAAGTGGCGAAGCCAACGTTCAAGATCGTACCCGGTTTATAAGAAAGTGCCGCGGCAACATCGCTCTTCCACATGGAGCTGCCAGAACCACAGGCATTGCCATTGCCGCCAAGCGGAGCAAAGGGATCAATATTAGTCTGCCCCGACCGAACGGTGAAATGAAGATGGGGATACTCAGTATTGCCCGATAGACCAACCTGACCAATCTTTTGGCCAGCCCGAATTTCGGCACCGACAGGGACGACTATCGAGCCGTTAGCCATATGGCAATATTGCGTAGTAAGCCCGCCGCCATGATCAATGACGACGCCATTACCGCATTCGCGGCCCTCAATTGTGCTTCGATCAATCAACTTAACCGAGACATCGGCGACACCATCCCGCACCCGGCTGACGCGCCCAGGAGCGGCAGCTAAAACATCGACACCACGGCGTTGCGCCGCCATATCGGGAATACGAAAATCAACGCCTGAGTGATCGTTGTAGCTAGCACTGCCACACATATAGTCTTTAGCTGCTGTGGTTGGATCGCGATCGACATAGTTTTGCACCTCACAGGTCCGCCCAATTTCGCAGTCGACGGGCAAGGTGAACTTTAGAGTTTTTATTGGATCATTGCTTTGACTTTGCGCGCCACTTGGTTGGCTGCTGCCAGCGCCGGCCAACAAAAGCATCAAAATGGTTCCAATAAGGCGTCTCATCCGATCATTTCTTTTATCAAGGCCATCCAAGCCGGAATTCCCACCGTGTCTTTATCAAACTGACTAATCGCGGTTTTTCGGGCGGCTTTGCGCATGTTCTCATACTTTGATGGGTTCACACAGGCGTCGATCATGGCGTCACTTAAAGCATCGACATCAAAAAAGTCATTCAGAATGCCAGTCTCACCATGGGTGACCGCGTCACGAACAGGTCCGGTATCAGAGCCTAGGATCAGGCATTCACACGCCATCGCCTCAACCAAAGACCATGATAAAACAAAGGGGTAGGTGTAGTAGACATGTGCTGACGAAAGAGAAAGGGCGTTGATCATCTCGGTATGGGGGACTTGGCCGACGAAATGAAGGCGCGATTGATCAATCCGATCACCAACCTCTTTGAGCATCTTCGCCTTCCACGTTTCCTGATTGGCGAGCTTTCCACCATAACCGCCACCGCTATCTCTCCCAATGACGATCACTTGGGCATCCGGACATTTGGCCATGAAGGCGGGCAAAGCACGCATAAAGATATGAAAGCCGCGAAGTCTCTCTAAGTCTCGATTGATAAATGTGATGATTGGCTGACTTCCGTCAAGGACGACACCATTAGGGAGGCGAAAGGTCGCATTTGGCCGCTTTGATGCGTTCTCGAGACTGATACCCTCATGGATGATACGAATGTTATTTTGTAAACCTATGGGGATGGTGGAGGCTTGAAAGGCTGTTGGACAAACAATGACGTTTGCACCGGCGTAGGCCAGGGCCATTGTTGCATTCTTCGCATGAACCCGCATGTCTTGGGCATCGCTGCGGTTCTCAAATTCCAAATCAAAGCCCACGTCCCCACCGACAGGTTGATAAAAATACTCCCCAAACAGAATAATCGGGACCCCTGGGAAGATAATCGGGATATGCACCGTCTCGCCCCAGCCAGGATGGCCGATAATCAGATCTGGAATAAAGCCAGTAGCCTTCAGCTTTCGTGCTTGGGTTGCAGCAGCTTCCGCCCGAATAAGGTCTGCTTCAACCCGGGTTGCGTGGTCAAACATACCAGGTGTTGAACCTCTTTCAATCGACCAGCGCCAGGGGATAACGCCTTGAAAGTCTTTGGCGGTTGAGCATCCAATGGAAGCAATCTCATAGCCCTGGGCGCGTGCGACGCTGGCAATGTGGACGAACTGTGCGGGAAAATTATTGTGGATGAATAGAATTCTTTTGACCATTTTAGTCTTCTTTTGAGTTGTTCGAGAGGTTTATCCGCAATCCAGAACTGGCGCCATAGAGTCTGCAGAAAAATCCATCTGCTGGTAGTCATGGATCAGGGACCAGAAGCCTCTACGCGCCGATATCCATACGTAGGCCTAATACTTTTGCTGGATGCTGACACGCTGGTTTTTGAAAGACGGGAAGTTCTTATCTAACGACGCGCCGCGATAAGAGGCCCTTGGTTTCCTCAAGGATCAAGAGAGTGCTGACTGTTGATACCGTGCGGCAATGCCTCTTTGCTTGGGATCGTACCTGACGGGCTCTCGCTACCAAGCCCCCTGACTATACCATCGGGAGGAAGGCATAGGACACAAAGCCGTCCGCTCGGCACCTGAAATGGCAAAAGGGCCACCCCTTTCAGGGTGGCCCTTCTTATTCGTGTGGGCTGTGAATGATTGGGCTTTTTGTTTAGCCCAATCCACACATTACGAGCCTGGCGCAACAACCTTAATGTTTGTTTCGCTGATCTGCAGAAGAGTCGTGTTGGCCAAGAAGACCACAGAGTCCGCAGAAGCACTCGTCGAACCGTCATCGTCGAAGAAGACGTAAACGCCCGTTCCAACTTGAACAGCAACCACATCGATGTTGTTGCTATTACCAGCCATCGCAGCGTTTGCGGCTGCCAGAGCATTAGCATAGCTGCTGGCCGTTGTCTCAGCATAGTTCTGAGCCTTCAAGACGCCATCGGTTGCGATGGTCGCAGAAGCCGAGCTTTCGAACATCAGGAAGTCGCCAGTTCCGTTGAAACCAGTGGCAGTGTCTGCGCCATTGATAACGTCGATCGTGTCGCCAGTACCGGTCAGCGAGGTGTCGACTGCGTTGAAGCGGAACGTATCCACGCCAGCACCACCATCCATGGTGTCGCTACCAGCACCACCGATGATCATGTCGTTATCTGCGCCACCGTTGATTACGTCATTGGCGTCGCCGGCAGTGATCGTATCAGCACCCGCGCCGCCAACGATTGAGTCGGCACCAAGGCCACCCAACAGTCGGTCGTCACCGTCACCGCCGTCGATGGTGTCGTTGTCATCGCCACCGTTGATGGAGTCAGCCCCAGTACCGCCAACAATGCTATCCGCACCGGTACCACCGTCGATTGTGTCATTACCAGCACCACCGTCGATGGTGTCAACACCAGAACCGCCAAGGATGCTATCGGCATCATCACCGCCATCGATGAAGTCATTCTCGGTACCACCATCGATGGTATCGTTACCGACACCACCAACAAGCGAGTCAGCGCCTGCGAGGCCCGACAGAGCGTCAGAACCGTTGCCACCGGTGATGGTGTCGTTACCTTGACCGCCGCCGAGTGTGTCGTTGCCGAGGCCACCAACGATGGAGTCAGCGCCTTCGTTGCCAACCGCATTGAAGCCAACAGCAGCAGAACCGCCATTGATGGTATCGTTACCGGTACCGCCGAGGACGGTGTCGGCACCTTCAACTGTAATGGTATCGCTACCGTCACCGCCAGAGATTGAGTCTGCACCGTTACCACCAGCAATGTTATCATCGCCATTGCCGCCACTGATTGTGTCGTTACCTTCACCGCCAGTGATCGAGTCGTTGCCAACACCGCCAACCAGGCTGTCCGTGCCGTTACCGCCGTCAATGGTGTCGTTGCCGGTACCCGTACCGCCGGAGATGGTGTCGTTGCCTTCACCACCAACCAAGCTGTCAGCACCGTCACCGCCGTCGATCACGTCAGCGCTGTCACCGCCGTCGACTGTGTCTGTACCAGCACCACCAACAAGACTGTCAGCACCCGTACCACCGTCAATCACGTCATTCTCGGTACCACCATCGATGGTGTCGTTACCGGCACCACCAACAAGCGAGTCAGCGCCTGCGAGGCCCGACAGAGCGTCAGAACCGTTGCCACCTTGAAGGGTGTCGTTACCTTTACCGCCGCCGAGCGTGTCGTTGCCAGTCCCACCAACGATGGAGTCGGCACCTTCGTTGCCCGCTGCGTTGAAGCCAACAGTCGCGGCAGTACCATCGATGATATCGTCGCCATTACCACCGAGAACGGTGTCCTGACCTTCGCTAGCAATAATCGTGACGGTGTCGTTACCTTCACCGCCGTCAATGCTGTCAGCACCAGCGCCACCAACAATCACATCATCGCCGCTACCGCCGCTGATTGTGTCGTTGCCTGCGCCGCCAACAATAGAGTCAGCACCTACACCGCCAACAAGGCTATCTGCACCGTCGCCACCGTCGATGGTGTCATTGCCAGTGCCCGTACCGCCGGAGATCACGTCGTCGCCATTGCCACCAACGAGGCTGTCAGCACCGTTACCGCCATTGATGGTGTCATTACCGCTGTCGGCCAGCGTGGTGCCGCCAGTGATCGTGTCATTGCCAGCACCGCCGACAAGGCTATCGCCACCAGCACCGCCGTCGATGGTGTCGTCACCCGCACCGCCATCGACGGTGTCAACACCATTGCCACCGACGATGGAGTCTGCACCATCGCCGCCTGAAAGGAAGTCTGCACCTTCGCCAGCAGACATGATGTCGTCGCCGTTACCGCCAACCAGGGAGTCAGCACCAAGACCGCCCATAAGGCGGTCATTGCCTTCGCCACCGCTTAATGTGTCGTCGCCGTCGCCGCCTTCGAGGCGGTCATCACCAGCGTCACCATTGAGACGATCATTTCCGACAGAGCCGAGCAGAGTGTCAGCACCGTCACCACCGTTCAACACGTCATTCAACGCGCTACCGATGATGGTCTCGGCAGCCGTTGCACCCAACTTATAGATGGAACCATCAGCGAGCAAAATTCCAAGGTTTGCCACCATTGCGTCATATTGCGCAACGGTGAGCTTGATCGAGCCTGTGGCCCCAGTTGGACCGGCAGTGATGGTATAAAAAGCAGCTGTTTCGATGCCTTCCAAGGAGGTCGTTGCAGCAGTGAAAACAACCGTTACGTTTAGCGCGGTAGCGCCTGCAAGGTTAATGATCAGGCCTTCGCCTACACCGGCGTTTTCGGTGGGCACTGTATTCTCACCAGTCGCGCTTATAAAATAGTTCGCCATTTCCTGCTCTCCGATAGTTTGCTCGTTAAGTCCGCACAGAGGTATCCATATGGACCTGTCCTGTCCCACCCTAAGGGTACCTTGCTCCGTCTACCTTGGGATTCAAAAATCCACAAGCCGTTCCTTGTATTTTTTTTCAATTCCCCAAAGCGACGTGTTCTTTGTGTGCTTTTCCTACAGAAGAATCGCATCTTCTCATTCGGCACAGCCCCACAAATATCTAATGCACTGTTTAAATTATATTAACTGTCAACCATCTTCCTGTGAGGCCGCTGCAACAAATTAGCGGAGGTGTACTAACATCGCGCCACACCAAGAATGGATTTATGTTTTATTGTGTTTAGGGCGCCACATGCCTACAGCTTGAAACTGCTAAAAAGATTTAAGCAAAAGTTAAAAGATCGTCTATTCCTTGAATGTGACGTTTTTGTAGATGAAATGCCTTGGTCATCTGGATCAGGATAGCCGCAACTATCGAACTCCGCCCCAAACTACCTAAGAATTATTCGGTAACAAGTCACTTGGGGCGCACCGGGCAAGCTAAACTCAAGCCCTTTTAGCCACTTTGGGATGCAGATGCCCGGGTTTATATCTGGCGGTATGTGAGTACGGTGCCGTTCTCAATTAGGACAGCAATAAGCTGGCCTGGGGCACTGACCGCGGTAGGGCCGGGGAAGTCGGTACCAGCCCAATTCGAAAACGCAGCCTAGAGCGGGAAGCTCTAACTCTTGTTTGCGCGAATCGCAGGCGGACGCAGTCACCACAATTCGGATTGACAAGGTGATGGCTTCCTAATAGCGCAAAACTACCCAAATTTTCCCGCGCAGGCCCGCCCGTTTCGGTTGCATCCCAGTGATTGCGTGTGACCAAGCCATAAGTTTCAAACGATGATCTCAGACGAGCACAACTTCATCTTTATTCATGTGCCCAAGACAGGTGGCAACTCGATCCAAAAGGTGCTTTTGCCATTCAGTGACAATTATATGGTCCCGAATGACCCCGAGAAGACAGGTGCTGATCGGTTTGCAATCCGATCAAAGACCCTGGATATCGTTAAGCACTCAAATTTGTCAGACTATCAACGACAATTGGATCCGGCGCGTTTTGCGCGGTATTTCAAGACGACATGCATTCGCAACCCTTGGGATCGTTGCGTATCATTCTTCTTTTCCCCGCATCGCGGATCGGTAGATTGGTCCCATGCAGCCTTTGAAACCTTCATCCAAGAGTCGGTCAAGCCGGACAGCGATTTCTTGAGACTTTCCCCAGACGATGAAGATCCATTCGATAACATCGACTTGATGCTGAGGTATGAGAACCTCGACGAAGATTTTGCCTTGCTGTGTGAGAAGCTTGGCATAGGCAAACATATTCTACCGCGGATCAATGTGTCTTCGCGCGGTCCTTATCGTTCATATTATAATGATCGCACCATTGAGCTGGTTGCTTCCAAGTTCGCTTTAGAAATTTCTCGCTTCAAATACGCGTTTTGATCGACTGATCTTCTGAAAGTGGGCCGTGCAGAGCGCCGCCCTGCGACTAGAAGCGAGAAGCCTGAGCGTGATTGCGTCTGCCGCAGATCAACTCCTTGGCCTATTCCCAATGCACGACGCCCATTTTCGCGAGCCAAAGGATTGCCAATTTTACGCCGAGGTGCTGATTTTGTGGAAACATGCCAATGACCTCTTGTTGCGACATTGGCCCGCGGTCCTTTAGCGCACGCACCAAAGTTGTCATTTCCGGCATCGCTGCGTGCCAATTGGCGGCAAACATTGTAAGTTCTGACCCTCTGAACGTTTCGAGGACACCTACATCAAGATCGGAGCTAACGCTGAGGACAGAGTCATCTGATAAGATGTGAGTAGCAAAATTTGCGAAAGCATGAAACGGGTCACTACGCGACGGATGGTGCCCGGCCAACCAATCCGCGTGATCAGTGCCACCGGACGCTGACGCGCGCACTGCCGCTAGTTCATGGGCTAAAGCAACATATTGCGGTGCCACAACCCGCCAATCAAATGTAGACGCAACCCGCTGGCGGCCGGCCTCGCCCATCTTGGCCCTCAAATCTGGCGACAAGAACAAATCCGAAAGGCGCTCGGCAGCAATCTTGATGTTAACGGCGGTATGTTGCGCGGTAATCGCCACATATTGCTGGTACGATTTGGTATTGAAATAATGCTGCGCTGCGAGACTGTCTGTCACCGCTGAAGGTTCGCCGATAAGGGTCGGGATCAAGAAACCGTCAATGCCATCGCGAACTGTGTAGCGATAACCGTCCCAATCGCTCACAACAACGGGCAAACCCGAAGCCATAGCCTCAAGTGGTGTGATACCAAACGTCTCTTGAATGTTGTCAACGAGCGAGATGAATACATCCGCACCAGCCCAAGCCTTGCGAAGCTTTTGCTTATCGTTGCCGTCTACAATATGAAACTGGACGTTCGGCGCATGCAGGCTGGCTGCCTGACGATACAGTCTTTCTCCTTCTGCCCCGTCCGGGAACCAACCCGCCATTGCAAAGTGAACACGCTTGCCACTCATTTTCGCTGCAGCTTCAATGGCGATCATCATAGGCTGAGGAAATGCCTTCTCGAAAAAGGAAAGCCTTCCAACCCAAAGCACCAAGATTTCGTCATCGCCGACGCGAAGTTCGGTCCGAAAGCTAGACCGGTCCCCCAAGCTATTTGGGCCTTTTGCAAAGTCCGCCGCTTCCACACCCAATGGCAAAAGGGGTAGCATCGGAGCCGGCACTGCTTTGCTATCAAATCTAGAGCCCAGATATTTGCGCCAGTCGTCAAACATGTTGCTCATTGCTGTTTGGACCGACGGCGAGGTGCAAATAATGGCATCCCACGGCATAACAGGAGCTACGAGAGACTGACCAATATACTCGCGAATACTGGGGGGTGCCGTGGTATGAATCAAACCCATTAAACTAAAGTCTTGCGTCGCCCCCCTGCGTCGCCGCTCCCAAGACAAACTGATCAGGTCGGCAGAGCCCCGCAACAATGTTCCCGACTGGCGCGCTACATCGAACGCCAATTGATTGTTAGATGTAACGACGGTTGGGCAAGGTGAGTCGCCAATTAAGCTCGCGGTCAACCGTTGGGCTGGTGCCCCACTGGGATGCAAAAAGTCGAGTTGATCGAGGCCACCGTACAATAATAGCGCCCTGAAGAGTGAGTGATTGGCGACGTCTTTGCCAAAAACATTTTTCCCCAATCCCGAGCCAATCGTCGGACTAAAAATTGATAGTCGTTTTGCCACAGATGTCCTCAATCCTTCAAAAAGGTCGAATTACGTTTCTTGATCGCCAATCTGAGTCCCCAAAATTAGCATTCCTGTTTTCGCAAGCCACATGATTGCCCTTATCTTGATGCCATTATCAATAGTTGGGCAAACGGCCATTAAGTGAGAAACAGTTGTGCCTGGTACCACGTTTGCAACTACTTCTCGGATTGCGTCCTTCGGTAAAACTGCCGGATCAATAGCATAACCCAACATCCCAAGGTCCAAATAGGCCTCCAGATGTGCTGCTAAACCGGCATTCAATGTTACGGTCAAGTCGCCGGTAACAACAGATGTTGGGTAGTGGGAGAACAGAGAGAACGGATCAGGCCTATTGGGCCGGCCCAAATCGTCTTGGCTATCGCCAGCTTGCCTCCGGATCGCTTCTAATTCTGAAGCCAAATTCGTATATTGGTCCAAGATGACTGGCCAATCAAAATGTGTTCTGACACGCTGACGACCAGCTTCTCCAAGTGAACGAAGTAAGCTTTCACTCTGCGCGAGATCAATCATCCGCTTTGTCAAAACGCCTATATCAATGACGGTCGTCATACTTACTCGACCGATATAGTAATCATATGAATCAGAACCTTCGTCATGCCTGAGGGCCAGATCCCTCCCGGAGCCTCCAGTTGGCCATATCACGGGGATTCGAAAGCCATCCACGCCATCCCGTACGGTGTCCTTATACCCGTTCCAATCGCTAACGATTACGGGGAGCCCCGCCGCCATCGCTTCCAAGGGGGTGATGCCGAATGTTTCTTGGATATTGTCTGAAAGCGAAACAAAAACATCAGCTGCAGCCCACGCACCATCGTAGGCATCTTTATCGGCCCCATTTACATGAACAAATTTTGCGCTAGGCGCAATCAATGCGCGCGCCTCTTCAAATGCCTTTTGGGTTCCTTCATTTGGATAAATGCCTGCCTCAACGCAAACTAAGCGCAGTTTTAAAGTCTGGCAGGCAGCTTCAATGGCTTGATAAAATGCCACCGGATTTGCTTTGGCATGAAATGTCATGCGACCCGCGAACAAAAAGCAAATATCGCTTTCTTCTAGTCCCAATTTCATCCGCAATAAGGACCTATTATCAGGTCTTGTCTCAAAATCCGGCGCATTGATCCCTAGAGGGATAACAACTTTCTGAATTGCGTTAAACCGACTTGCTCCCAAAGCATGCGTCCACCATTCCCGCGCTTCGTCATGCAGATTGTTAACGACGCCCAAGGCCGCAGAGGACGTACAAATAATGGCATCCCAAGGCTTAAAGGGCGGCAAAATTAATTCAGAGATCTGGTCCATTGCACCAGAAGATGACAACGTATGGGTGACCCCAAAAATGCTATAGCTCGAAGGGGACAATCTATTTCGTCGGTAAGCCAAAGCTTTAGGGGGCGGAGCAGGATAATAAACCGCATTCAAGCCCAAGGGTGGAACACTCGTCTGTTCATTAAACCAACGAACTTTGCTCAAAAACCCTTCAGACCTGAGCTGTTTGACTAAATCATTAGCCGCCCCAGTTCCAAAGCCATTAATAATCGAATTCTGCCACTTGCGGGCCATGCCTCTTATGAGCGACTTTCCGGCACTCTGCCGGCCCATTATCTTTTTGCTGGTTGAGTAGCCGTCACCAACAAAATTTATGGCGAAGTTCGGTTCGTTCACAGCTTTGCCTTTTCAATTTTTTAATTTTCCGAAATGCCACCGCCAATTTGTATGCGACTTGAAAAACCAACCTCGGGCAAATCTGGAATAGCACACCTTCGTCTATTGATAATTGGTACGTTCTCAAAGCGAAAAAACTTAATGCACGCGTCTTTAAAAAAGAGCGTTCCCCTGCTTGTTGCAATATTCAGCCCTATTTGAGCTGCTCAGTCCACCTTGTTCAAAACGACGAGATTGCAGCCGATTGCCAACAAGCACTGCAAGAAGAATGCTGCCGTAAAGGTGCCCCTGCTTATCTTATTTCTTATATTTGCTTCGCTTTCAGTAACGCCAACAGCCGACAGATTCTCAACCAAGTCAGCATAAGTCATATTTCGCCGCTTGAGCTCCGCCTTCAGGATACCCTTCGCATTCTCGATGCCTAATTTAGAATGGGATGTCTTCATTAAAGATGCTAGTAACATCATATTTGATACTAATCAATTGACTTTCGTGCCTAGACGTATCAATAAACCCGCGAAACACAGGCTAGATCACCGCATTCTTGCTCCTCTTGTGTTCCATTTTGCCGCCATGAAAGTATTTTCCAGCATGAAGAAGCAATCGAATAACTCGAAAAAGCAAAGCCTTCTCGAGTTAACATTGCGATTGGGTCGCCCTGCGATTGTTTCCGCGGCAATCTTCAGCCTTGGGGTTAACATCCTGTTTTTGGCTCTCCCCCTCTATACAACCCAAGTTTATTCGAGAGTTCTGTCCAGCGGCAGCCTGCAAACTCTGTTTGTTATAACAATTATTACAATCTTCGCCTTTATTGTTTCGGAAATTCTAGACTTTCTTCAAAGCCGCATTTTGGCAGGCTTTGGAACCATGCTTGACCAGCGGGTCTCGGGTCATGTCTTCGCAGCGCTGTTTGATGGAATTGTGCGCCGCGACGCACAAGCTGGCGCACAAGCGTTGAGGGATCTAGACAGCTTCCGGCAAACAATTACTGGGCCAAGTATTGCCGTTCTTTTTGATGTTCCGTGGACCCCCGTCTATATCATCATTCTTCTGATTATCGATCCTATTGTCGGCTTGGTTTGTATAATCGGCGCGCTGATCTTATTGGGGCTTGCCATTTTACAAGACAGGCTGGCGAGGCCTCTCATTTTAGAAGCGAACAAAGAGGCTGTTAAAGGTTACGCTTTCACAGAAGCCGCGCTGCGCAATGCGGAAGTTGTTCGCGGGATGGGTATGTTGGGAGCAATCGGCGAGCAGTGGGCCAAACATCGACAGAACGGTATGCAACACGGCACTGAAGCCAGCGAAGTAGCCGACCGTTTTGGGGGCGCAATAAAGTTTTTCAGAAACGTTATTCAAGTTATGATTATCGGGGTCGGCGCGGTGTTGATCTTGGACAACCAAATTTCATCGGGCCTATTGTTTGCTAACATGATCCTTTCGTCTCGGGCGCTAGCCCCAATAGATCGTATTGTAAGCACCTGGCCCACATTTGTTGCAGCTGGCAATTCGTTTCAACGTCTAAACGAGTTACTCGAAAATTACACACCCGCCCAAACAGCAACTGACCTACCCCGCCCTGCCGGTAGGGTCACAGTGGAAGGTTTAAACTATTTGCTGCCCGATAGCGGGAGGCTGTTATTGACCAACATTAACTTCGCAGTGGAGCCAGGCGAATTTCTTGGGGTAATCGGTCCATCAGGTGCCGGTAAGTCAACGCTCGCTCGCCTTTTGCTTGGCATCCATCAGCCCTTGAACGGCGCAGTGCGTTTGGATGGCTCAAATGTCTTTGGCTGGTCACGCAACCACTTTGGCCGATATATCGGATATCTTCCTCAGGACACTGAATTATTCGCCGGAACTGTGCGCGAAAACATTGCAAGGTTTCAAACGGATGTAACCGACGAAGAGGTCATTGATGCGGCAAAAAAGGCCAATGCACATGAGTTGATTGTGCGATTGCCACAGGGATACGACACGGAGTTGGGTGCCGGCGGGGCTGTTTTGTCTGTTGGTCAGCGCCAACGTGTAGGCCTCGCGCGCGCCATGCTGCGCTCCCCCGCCTTAGTTATCCTAGACGAGCCCAATGCAAATCTCGATGGTGAGGGCGAACAAGCTTTGCTTATGGCATTGCGGGAAATGAAGAAAGCTAAGCAAACGGTCGTCGTCGTCTCTCATAAGCCAAGTATGTTGCAGGATGCAGACAAATTACTGCTCCTTCGAGACGGAAAAATAGAGCTGTTCGGCCCTCGGCAGGCAGTTTTGGATCGGATCCAGCAAATCCAAGCGCCAAAACCCCCCATTCCGGCAACTGAGAAATTGGCCAAAGAAGCCCAGTCATGAAAATCAACGCAAACTCTCTCCTAAAACTTGCTCAAACGAAAAAAGGCGTGGAAGGACCAACCGTCGGGGGTCCAATCGACACCCCTTTATCGCCATCGATGCAGCGTCAGATGCAAGCGCCTGCTCTTTCAGGATTTATTGTTCTAGCGATTTTCTTCCTTGGTTTTGGAATTTGGGCTGCAACAGCACCTATCTCAGGCGCTATTATGGCCCCCGGCATAGTCAAGGTAGAGGCGAATAAGAAAACACTCAAAAGCCGTGATGGCGGCGTTATTAAAGAAATCATGGTTAAGGAAGGTGATCGCGTCACGCCTGACAAGGTACTAATAAAGTTCGATGATACCAATCTCGTGGCACAAATCGCAATTTTTGAAAATCAAATCAATGCTCTCCGTATGCAATCAGCGCGTCTCCAAGCCGAAATAGTTGGCGGAGAGATCATCATCCCTCCCGAGCTTGACGCGCGAAAAAATGAGCCAGATGTCGCTGCAATTATCGAAATTGAAAAAACTGTATTCGCAGCGCGAAAAGTAGCCTTCGATGGACAGCGCTCGATCTTAAACCAGCGCATCGCCCAGCTAAACTCCCTAAAGTCGGGATTAGATATTCAGTTGAATTCTCTTCAAGACCAATTGGGTTTTCAGCAAGAAGAGCTGCGAGGAACAAGAGTTGTCTTTGAACAAGGCTATGCATCAAAAGCAATTGTAAACAGGTTGCAACGGCAAGTTTCCGAAACGCGAGGCCGCCAAGGTCAGGTGTACGCGGAGGTTAGCCGCAATCGGCAGCAGGTAGGCGAAGCGCAATTGCAGGCAGCCAACTTACTGCAGCAGCGAGCATCGGAATCAGCATCAATCCGAACTGAAGTTGAGACAAGAATTGTTGACTTGGAGTCACGCTTAAAGGCAGCTCGAGAAGCGCTCGCATTGACAGAAATAAAGTCACCTGTGGAAGGCTATGTCTTTGGTCTCAGTCAGTTTACCATTGGCGGTGTCGCTACACCCGGCGAGCGTTTGATGGAAGTTGTTCCAAGCGACGCCCCCTTAGTCATTGAAACGCAAATTCGCCTAAACGACATTGATCAAGTCAGTGTTGGACTCGAAACTGAAGTAACGTTGCAAGCCTATAGCGCTAGCAAAGTTTCCCACTTGGACTCTGAAGTTATATCGATATCACCCGATGCCATCGTTGATTCCAAAGGCAGCTCTTACTACTTGGCCATGGTTCGCATCCTGCCAAGTGAGATCAAGAAGCTTGCTGGCGTTCGCCAACCTGTTCCGGGAATGCAGGCATCAGTTATGATAAAGACGGGAAAGCGCACTTTCCTTTCTTATATCCTTCAGCCTATTCGCGAGAATCTTGAGCGTTCTTTGCGCGAGCAGTAAAGCCAGTCTTGCCTATGACGAAGGCTATTTGGGTAGCGCCTTTACGATCAGCGCTCTGCTTGGTGATTCCGCCACTTCAGGGATTTGGTTCGTGTGCCGAACTTGATGCATTTATTTTGGGAAGTCGGTCAAAATCAAGGACGCGCAATTAGCCAAGGTGCCTACTGAGAGCAAGGAAAAAACCGATCTTTTTGTAACTGAACCTTTCATCCAAAATAGTCGAATTCACTCAGTAGACGTTCTTACTTTGGGTAAACGAAAAGCCAGTGGTCAAATTGCCTAATCCGCTGAAAAAACATCTACAAAGACACCAGATCAGTGCATTTTCACACCCCAACTCTTCAAGCTGCTAGGCCCCATAGCGCAATTGACTTTGCCTAGATAAGAATGATGCTGCACCTTATACAATGAGTGGGGCCACCAAGAATTGGCACCAAGTGCTTTCATGTTTTGGGATTGGGTTGGGCAAGTTAATATGGCCGATGAAAAAGATGATGATGTCTGGGCACGGGTTCGCGATGAAGCGCAAATCAATGAGTCTGCCAAACGCATCGCCAAAGCTGCCCAACGCATGAAAGAGCTTGAAACCACAGAAGACTTTAGTCGCGTTGCGCCTATCGAAATGGCCGAAGCTGCAGGCGGGGCGCTTGAACCCAGTGCGGCACAAGAACCTGTGGATACAAGTTCTAAGATGAAGTGGGAAACTGCGACGGAGGAGCCTGATGGGTCTGCTCCGATTAAGCGTCGCCCAAAAGCTAAACAGGCCCCTACCCTGCTTTATGGTTCAATCGGCCTTGCCCTGATCTGGGTCGTGGGCGTTGGTGCCTTTATTTTCGAGAATATCGCGACCTTGGGGGCCAGTGACGCTACCCTTCTGCTAAGTCTGGCGGTTTTGCTATTTGGGCCTGCCTTCTCGCTGCTCGCCGGCTTGATGGGGGAAAGCATTGCGAAATCCAATCGGGAGTCTCGGCAATTGATGGCGGCTGTCCGTCGCCTGCTCTTGCCCAGTAACTTGGCCGAAGGCGCGATCCGCACGACCGCTCAAGCGGTAGAGGGTGAAATTAATCGACTGGAAGGCGCGCTTAGCCAAGTGGCAGAACGCCTAGCCCAAATCGAAGGCCAAGTAGAGCGGCGCACCTTGGCCCTCAATGAAGCAGGCCAAGCCGCGCGCGGCAGTGCCGATAGCCTCGCCCAAACTATGGAGCAAGAGCGGCAACGCCTCGACAGTTTGCTCGCTGCCCTCGCAGAAATGACGGCCAATGCCGCCACTACAACCCAAGTCGCGACCGAAGGACTAGACCTGCGGGCCAACCGCTTGACCGAGGCCGCACAAGGTCTTGCGACCCAATCCACGCAGGCGTCGGAACTGGCCATTGGCGCGGCGGAGCGTTTGGATCAGGCGGCCCAGCGCGCAGCCTTGGCAATTACGGAATTGGATCAAGCTGCTGCTAAGGGCGAATCCGCCCTCGCCCGTGCTCATGATTTGATGGTGCTGGCGCGGCTTCGGGCTGATGAAGCTGTCGGCAATTTCGACGGTGCGGTAGAATCCTTGAACAGTGCAGCTCAAACGGCCAGTGACTCCGCGATGCACGCTGCTCATACGATTACCGGAAAGACCCAAGAAGCCCGCGACATGAGCCTTGCGACCTTGGAAGATGTGCGCGCCGCGGCTGAAGCCAATGCGCGTCTGGCGGCAGAGTCCTTGCGCGCTGAGGCCGCCGCTGCCCGCATTACCGGGGAAGAAACGATGGCGGCCTTGCGCGCCAGCAGCGAAGCAATCCGCCAAGCAGCAGAAGAAGCCCGACTGAGGGCGTCTGAACAGGAAACAGAAAACCAGCATCGCTTAGACTCTGCTCGGCAGACTGCCTTTGAAGTCAGCAAAGAGGCTGATCAATTCATGTCCGGCCGCTTGAAAGATGCGCAGGCTATGATTGAGCAATCGGCTGGATTGTTAGATAAAACCGGGGCTCGCATTCAAGAGCGCTTTTCCGCACTTGCCGCTGCTTGTGGCGATCAAGCGCGCTCCGTGGAAGACATACTCGACGGCCTCGACCGCCGCTTGTCAAATCTGCCTCAGGAAGCCGATACACGTGCTCGTGCGATCGAAGATGCGTTGAACGAAACCTTGAGCCGCCTAAATGCCGCCGGACGCCGTGCGGCAGAGGAAACCGCCGCCTTGGACGAGGCGTTCCAAGTTCGCCTGCGTGATTCTTATTCCGCGCTTGGTGAAGTGGTGCAGCGCTTAGGTGGCCTGTCAGGCGTCCTTGCCCCCATCCCTGCTGCCCCTATTCTGGCCCAGCAGGGTGCCCTGGTGCCACCTCCACCTCCACCGCCTCCACCGCCTCCGCCTCCACCTCCACCTCCACCGCCTCCTCCGCCGCCGCCGCCGCCTCCACCGCGGTCGGAGCCAGAGCCGACTGTGTCCGCGGTTGAAGAGGTTGCTGTGCCTGAAAGCGCCTTGTTTGCGCCCTTCACCAATTCTGAGGACGTGCAACCCGAAGCACCAATCAAGACGCCGCTTAAGGGCCGCTTAGCCATTTCCAGCCCGATTCCGGTTGAGGATGATCCGTTTGCAGACTTGCAGATTGATCGCTCTGGTGCGCCTGCTGGTGCACAGGCTGGCGCATGGAGCTGGAAACAAGTGCTATCCAGCCTCGATTCCAAGGAACCAAACCCCGACAATCAACGCATCATGGCCTTGTTGGGCGAGCTAGATTTGGAGGGCGCGATTGACGACCCATTGCTAGAGCGTCTGCGCGCTATGGCCAGCCGTTCACGCGATCAAGCCCGCCGTGGCACACGCGAGGCCGTCACCAATGTGGTTAAGGCCATGCGCTTAAAGCTGACGATGGATGCAGACTTGCGGGCCATTGTGGTGCGGTTTGTCGAAGCCAGACGCGAAGCCGCGGCGCGCGGCCGCCTCAATGGCAATGAGGCACGCATTTACTTAGTTGCAGACGCCGCCTTCGAAGCATAGTCAACATTGGCCTCAATTTCCGCCCATTGCATGGCCTTGATCGCAAAGCTGCGGGTGGCTTGCTCTAAAGCGCGCGCCGGTTGTGTCACGTCGCCGCGGGCAGCAATGGCTTCACCGACCAAGACCTTTGAAGCCAAAGGCTTACCGGAGTAAACATCGATCAGCCGCGCAGTAGCTTCGATGCGCGCTGTGCCCTTGGTCCGCCCTTGGGGTTCTGTGACTTGAAAGTCACTGACATCGAAATGAAGCTCATAATCAGGTCGAGCAATGGTTACTGCCCGAACCGCTGCACGGGTAGAACCAGCCAAGTCAAAAGTTTCCAGGATGACGTTTTGAATTGACAATGGCGCTGACGCCGAAAATCTCAAACCATCGACATAAGCAAACGTTCGGTCTTTGCGCAGAACGGCAACCTGATTGCCCAACAGGATCGCAGGCATTGTTGGCACCCCAATGCCAATGGTGAATGGGTATTGCTGGGCTTGCCGTGGTACAGTCGGGTCCGCCCGCATGGCCACGACGGCGGGGGGCTTACCGGGCTTTGGCAACAAGGTGATACAGCCTGCCAGCGGCGCGGTCAGCATGGCGATGGCAATAAAAAGGCCGAGACTTTTGGTCGGTTTCATTTTTTCCACTTTACTGTCGCGTTGGCAGGACGGTTGACGATCTCCAGCGGATTCTGGCTAATTTGTTGGCCCAAAGCATCAAATGTCATGGACGTATTACGCACTTCTTGAGCGGCACGGCTCATATCGGGCAAGGTTTGATCTGCGCCGATCTTGAAGAAACGGTCAATCGAAACAACCGCCCGATTTGTATTATCTGCTACGGCTCCAAACTGATTGGTAGCAAGCCGCATTGCCACCGCGGTTTGGTTGAACTCCTGCAATGTGGCTTGAGCTTCGGTTAAGGCTTCCATGGTTTTGGCCAAAGTCAATTCTGCGCCACCGGACAAGGAATTGGCATCCTCATTAAGGCCATCAACAAGCAGGCGGCTCGAACTGACCAAGGCCAAGGATTCTTGGCTTAATGTATTGGATTGCATCATCAGATTCTTGCCCAAGCCGTCGTAGGTCGCTGCTGTGACGGTTGCTTGGTCGGTAAACTTGCGGGCGGATTGGGCAAACAAAGTTGCCTCTTCCGTGGTTTCACGAAAGGTCTCTGCCGCTAAACTGGCCTCACGCAATGTCTTGGAGAAATTTGCGATATTCTCTGCGTCGAGCAACTTATTCAGGCGTGCGACCGCTTCAAGCGACGTTGAAATCACCCCTTCCCCATCCTCTAACAGGCGGTCCAGTTGGCCGCGCTGACTGGTGATGATCGGGGGGCTTTGGCCAATACGGGCAAACATGCGCTTAGCCCCTTCTGAACCCGCCAAGATCTGAATATAGGCTGAGCCAGTCAGGCCTGACGGTTCGAGCTGGGCGATGGAATCGGTTTTGACGGGCGTTGAGCTTTGCACGCGAATGCGCGCAACAACGTCTTTCGGATTTCGCTCACTCAAGCGCAGATCGGTGACTTCACCGACCTTAATGCCGTTAAAGCGGACTTCGCCGCCAATTTCGAGCCCGCGCACAGGTCCTTCGAATACAACATCATACTGCGACCCTTGCCGATTGACGCCGGAATTGCCCATCCAGACTGTAAAGATGATGGCCGCGATGATGCTCAAGATCGTGAACAATCCGATCATGACGTAATTGGCCTTAGTTTCCATCTTCCCCTCCTGATTTGGCCATTCAGCCTAAGGCGGCCCGACCACGCGGCCCACCAAAGTATTCAGACAACCAACCCGTCGCATGTTCACGCAAATGGTCTAATGGACCGATAGCGATAACTTTACCCTCTGCCAATGCCGCAACCCGATCACAAGCGTCGCGCAGCGTATCTAAATCGTGCGTGATCAAGAAAACGGTGAGCCCTAGGGTCTCTTTCAATTCATTGACGAGCGCATCAAACTTGCCTGCGGTGATTGGGTCGAGGCCGGCAGTTGGCTCATCAAGGAATAGTATATCAGGATCCAGCGCAATCGCACGCGCGAGGGCGGCGCGCTTGCGCATGCCACCGGAAAGTTCAGACGGCAATTTGTCAGCCGACGAAGGCGGCAGGCCTGCCATCAAGATCTTAAGGTCCGCGATCTCAAGGCGCAGCTTTGGCGGCAGATCGGTATGCTCCTTCAGTGGCACCATGACGTTTTCGCGCACGGTGAGGTTTGAGAACAAGGCACCATCTTGGAACATCACGCCCCAGCGCGAGTCGAGCGATTTGCGCTCTGCAGGATCATCGGACCATACGTCATGGCCCAGCACCATGACCTTACCTTCTGAAGGCGGCCGCAAACCAATGATGGCCCGCATCAGCACTGACTTGCCCGTACCCGAACCACCAACGATGCCAATGGTTTCCCCGCGCAGAATATCAAGATCGAGATGCTCATGAATTACGACAGGTCCAAAGCGGTTCCCAATCCCGCGTAATCGGATCGCCACTTCCCCATCGGGTATGTCCAAAATGGGTGTCAGAGCATCGGCGGGGTTCATATACCAAGCTCCATATAGATCAGGGCAAAGATAGCTTCGACAACGATCACCATAAACAAAGCCTGCACTACAGATGCCGTTGTCCTTTGGCCCAGCGAAATCACGTCGCTTTCTACATTGAGGCCCTGACGACAGCCAATAATTGCAATGATAAAGGCAAACACGGGTGCCTTGCCCATACCGGCCCAAAACTGATCCACGCCTACATTGTCATTCAACCGATTGAAAAACAAAGTTGGGCTGATATCCAACGTGAGCATAGTCACAATCGCCCCACCGGCGATGCCGGCAATCATGGCCAAAAAGGTCAAGATCGGGAACATCACCAACAGTGCGATGACACGGGGTACCACCAGCATTTCCATTGGGCTCATGCCCAAAATACGCATGGCATCAATCTCTTGGGTCATTTTCATAGAGCCGATCTGAGCCGTAAACGATGAGTCTGATCGCCCGGCTAGAATAATCGCTGTAATCAGCACGCCAAATTCACGCAGGATGGCAAACCCCACGAGTTCAATGGTGAACACCGAGGCTCCAAAATCTTGCAGGATGGTCTTACCCAAAAAGGCGATAACCGCACCGATGAAAAACGACAGCGTCATCACAATCGGCACAGCATTGAGGCCGGCGCTTTCAGCAACTGCAAACGTGGGCAACCAACGCACACGACTTGGCTGGGCAATTGCCTTACCGCAGGCGACTACTGTTTCGCCAAAAAATCCTATTGTATCAACCGTTTCCTCATAAACCTGGATCATACTGTGGCCAACGCGTTCAAGCAATTGTCGCCACAAAGCCACGGGTTCAGGCAGGGCGTCGCACCCAGAAGCGAACTTCCGGACTTCTGCCAGCATGCGGCCAGCTACGGGATGTTTGCCGATCATTTGCGCCGGTTCATCAATGGATGAATGCAGCGCCTTTTCGATGACATAAGCACCGGCGGTATCAAGGTCCATCAAACCGCTAACGTCGACAATGGCCGGACGACCCTCCACAAGATCACGGACTGGACGCAGTTCTGCATCGATCGGCCCGATCGTATGGATCGTCCAATCCCCCGTCACCCGAAGTATTGGCGCAGGTCCGCTACGATCAATCGCAAACTGGGCCTCTTGTTCGGGCAAGAAAGGGCCTTCCTAGCTAGAATCCTGTTTGACCACCGGAATGGGTGATGGCGCGCTTTGGTACGAATCGTTGTGCGCAATCGGCACGACAAAATTAGCTTAAAGCCTAGGGCCTTGCTGGAAAAGGGGCTTACCCGCATTTACAAGGGGCAAGCTGTGACTGGATCGCCTCGGATACGACCGCTTCGCAAAGGCAACAAAAGCGTTTAAGAAGTGGCATGAAGTTTCATATCCAAGACGAAGTGTGGCCCCTCAAAGGCGTTTTCAGGATTGCCCGGGGTGCGCGCACACAGGCCAAAATTGTTACCGTTTGGCTAGAGCATCAAGGCTTTGTTGGACGCGGTGAATGCGTACCCTATGCCCGTTATGAAGAAGACTGCGACAGCGTGATGGCTCAACTGGAAGCCGTCCGGGCGCAGGTCGAAGCAGGGATGGATATCGAAGGCTGCCAAAGCCTCCTGCCCGCTGGGGCCGCGCGAAACGCGTTAGATTGCGCGCTTTGGGACTTAAAGTCCAAGACACTCAACCAACCAGTTTGGGCTTTGGCTGGCCTGCCAGAACCGAAACCTTTAGTGACCGCTTTCACCATCTCGCTGGACACCCCAGAAGCGATGACGCAGGCTGCGCTGGCAGCCAAAGGCCGACCGATCTTGAAGGTCAAGATCGGTGGAGAGCAGGACTTAGATTGTGTGCGCGCGGTCGCCAAGGCGCGTCCTGATGCGCGATTGATCGTCGATGCTAATGAAGGGATGCAACCCGATACTCTGCCGGGCCTTCTAGAAGAGGCTCGCAGCCTGAACATTGATGTGGTGGAACAACCCTTCGCCGCCAGCAAGGATTCCCGCCTTGGCCAAGTAGCGGCACCCATAGCCATTTGTGCTGACGAAAGCTTTCACACCAGTGCCGACATCGAACTTCTGGTCCAAAATTATGACGCCGTAAACGTCAAGCTCGACAAAACGGGTGGCTTCACCGAGGCCCTGAAATCTATTCGAGAGGCGCGGGCGGCGGGTCTCCGCGTGATGATGGGCTGTATGGTTGGCACCAGTCTGGTGACGGCCCCAGCCGTCTTGCTTGCACAATTAGCCGATTGGGTTGATCTGGACGGACCGATATTGCTGGATCAAGATCGTGATGCCGGTTTGTTTTACGAGGGCTCCATCCTACACCCACCCAGCCGAGATTTGTGGGGATAGGCCGACACCTTTCAGTTTAGAAAAAGAGGAAGAAATTCGATGCCACTCGCGCCAGAAGCCTTTTTTGCCCACACTTATTTTGAAGCACGTGACAAATTCTTGAGCGCTGCGGCGGCAGCAGGGGCACATGTGGAAACCCATGTTTTGCCCCATGCCAAAGGGCCCGACGGTCGCGAGATTGCGATGGACTGCGCCGTCCTAGGCCCTCAAGACGCAAGCGCAGCCCTGGTCGTGATCTCTGGCACCCATGGCCCCGAAGGCTATTGCGGCTCTGGCGTCCAAGTAGGGCTTTTAGAAGCCGGATTAGCGAAAGACTGGGCGGGGAAGCTGAGGGTCGTTTTGATCCATGCCCACAATCCTTACGGCTTTTCGTGGGATAGCCGATTTAATGAGGACAATATCGACCTGAACCGTAACTACCTAAAAAGCTTTGAGCCGCCATTACCCACCAACCCCGATTATGACCTTCTAGCCCCATGGGCAGCGCCGGCGACCCGCGATGACGCCAGCTTACAAGAAGCACAGGGCAAGCTGCTCGCCTTTGCCGGAGAGCATGGGTTCCCAGCTCTACAGGCGGCCCTGACAGGAGGGCAGTATAACCACCCCAAGGGCGTCTACTACGGCGGTATCGCGCCATCTTGGTCGAACCAAACCATCCACAAAATCCTCGAGGCGCATTGTGTTGGCCTAGGAAAAGTTGTGACAATCGACATGCACACCGGGCTTGGTCCGTTCGGCGTCGGCGAAATCATCACCGAAGCCGCCCCATCTAGCGACCACTACCAGAGACAAGCCGCCATTTGGGGCGATGAAATCCGCTCGACCAAGGATGGCAGCTCCGTCTCGGCGGACTTGTCTGGCACGATGGATGCCGCCTTGGTTCGAGCCTTAGACCCTGCATGGAGTGCCTGCATCGCCATTGAGTTTGGCACCGTTGACACGATGAGCGTGTTTCTTGCCACACAAGCTGCCTGCTGGCTGCATTGCTATGGTGATCCATCTGGCCCAGAGGCTTGTCAGATCCAAGCCGACAGCCGCGCGGCCTTTTATCCTGAGACCGATGAATGGAAAAACATGGTCTGGACGCGCAGCTTGGATGTGATCGGCCGGGCTGCCGCTTACCTGACTTGATCTTCCGGCGGCAACTTTAGAGTTGGCTGACGCGGCGATAACAAAAGCGAAATCAGGATGAGACCAATCGTGGCTAAAATCACACCACTCCAATAGCCACCAGAGCTGAACTGGTCATAGAGGGTGCCGGCCACAATACTTGCAAGACCCATAATGGGAGACATGATGAGGGCCGAGCCCAATTGTTGACCCGTTGCACGCTGGGCCAGGGGAATTTCTGCGTCAATCAAGCGCATGAAGCCCATGTGAGTCGCCGCAAAGGTCAGCGCATGGAGGGCTTGCACCATAAAGGTAACGCCCAAGTCCGGTGTCTGGGCAAAAGCAGCCCAACGAATGATGCTGGCAATCCCGCCCCAAAATATCAAAGTCTCGGGCCGGAAATGGTTCAAGCGGCTGGCCAAAAGCGCAAAAAACGCAATCTCAACAATGACACCTAAGGCCCACAACATACCGACTTGCGAGCCAGAAAAGCCCTGCTTGAGCCACAGCTGACTGGAGAAGCCATAGTAAAAGGCATGTGCGGCTTGAATGAAGCTGGCCGCCAGCACGGCCAAAAAGAACGTCCGGCTTTTGAACAGGGCAAAGCCATCCAGCAACCGGGTGCCAAGTGGTGTCGCCGCGGGCTGGGCGATTGGCTCAGGGTGTAACCAAAAGCCACACGCCATGGTCGCCAAACTAGCGATAATGAACCACGCATAGACAGCTTCAACATTAAAGGCTTGGATGGTCGCCCCTGCCCCCAGATTGGCCAGCACGAATGCCGCTGATGCTGCTGCTCTCGCTCGACCATAAGGCCAGCGGCGCGAATTTGAGGTGACGCGCATGACCCCCGCCTCGGCAAACGGCATCAAGCATTGAAACATGACACCGGTAGCAAAACAGGCTAAAGCAATCGGCCAGAACGCGCCCAGAAATGGGAAGCTAAGATATCCCAATGCAAGTGCCGACGAGAACACAATCAACGGAATCCTTCGGTCTCCGCGGCCTTCTGCCCAAGCGGCAACCAAGGGGCCAACGAGAATGCGGCCAAAGCTGGAAGAGGCAAGAATAACGCCGATTTGCGCGCCAGTTAGACCTTTCGTTGTCGCCAACCAAACAGGCAAATAGGGCATGATGGCCCCCAATGCGACATGGGCCAACATCATAAACAAGGTCATACGTGCAATGGATGGCATAAGAAGGGCTTAAAGTGCTACGCGACTTGGCCGCAAGCCCCACTCAGCCCCTTTTTCACCGCGTTTGAACCTATGTTGCAGGAAGAAGGCGAACCAACTGGCCATTGCGCTGTCCTTTGTCGCGGAAATTGCGCATGGCAGTGGTCAATACGTAGATATAGCCATCTGGCCCCTGTCGCACATCGCGCACGCGCACATCGCCCAAATCGATCCGCTCTTGGCCCAAAACTTTGCCGGCCTTGTCTAGATCCACCCGGATCAAAGCGCCACGCCCTTGGTCCAGCCGAAGTCCACCGGCCAGCAGATCCCCATCCCAGCCACGATACTTCGAACTACGCACGACCGCTAGGCCAGAGGGCGCGATGGCTGGCGACCAAACTGCGAGGGGATCAACCAGACCCGAGCCGCTTTGATTGGGGGTGATGGGGGTCCGGGCGGCGCCGTATTCGACGGCATAGGTGACTTTTGGCCAACCGTAATTCTGGCCGGACTGGATCAAGTTCAATTCATCCCCACCTTGGCTGCCATGTTCAGTTGCATAAATGCGACCCGAGACCGGATCGCGCGCCAAGCCTTGAGAGTTGCGGTGGCCATAAGAATAAATCTCAGGCCGCGCCCCCGGCGTGTTTACAAATGGATTATCCTTTGGAATGGAGCCATCATCCTTGATCCGAACGATTTTGCCCAAATGACTACCGAGGTTCTGGGCCTGATTGCGGATAAAGCTGCCGTCCAAAGAATTAGGTGGATTGCCCCCGTCGCCAATGCTGATCAACAAAGTCTGATCTGGCAACCACGTAAAGCGCGAGCCAAAGTGCTGAAAGCGCGACTTGGCTGGCGTCACTTCAAAGATGGTCTGCACGTCGGTTAAGGCGCGACCTTCGAGCTTAGCGCGCACGATGCGAGTACGGTTTGCCGCTTCATCGCCGACTGAAAAGCTTAAGTAGATCAGTTTATTGCGGGAGAAATTGGGGTGCAGGGTCACATCCATGAGGCCGCCCTGGCCAGCAGCTGTAACGGTCGGAACACCTTTGATTTCTTCGGCCTCTAGGCTCCAGTTTGTGCCAGCTTTCACATAACGCAATTTGCCCAAAAGTTCAGTGACCAAGAGGTCGCCATTAGGCAGAAAAGCCAAGCCCCAGGGTGCTTCGAGGTCCGCCACCATGGTTTGAGGTGTGACGCTGACGGCAGCCGGAAGGCCTAGCGCTTGGGTGACAGGTGTCGGGCCGGGCACAATCGTCGATGGCCCACTCATTGGCGTTTGCGCCACAGCTGGGACCGCAACATTGGCCACCATTAGCGCTAAACCTGCAAGAGCCAAGTGAGCCTTACGAACCATCATGAGAACTTTCCTTCTGTCGCCGCTTTGGGTCGTCCCATAGCTTGATGCGACGGGGGAGCCTAGGCTTAGACTTAAACTCCCCCAGTCACATTATGGTCATCGAGCGGCCTATTTGGCCTTCAACTCACTCACCAAACGGTCGGCCTTGTAAACCTTGGTCAAGGCTTCGGTGATGGCCGCGGTGGTAACCGATACCGTGCGGTTCAATCGCCCGTCATAGGCATAATTGCCGCCGAGCGAGTGGATATTGCCGTCAAACGCTGCACCAACCACACGACCTTGACGGTCGATCAGAGGCGAACCTGAGTTACCGCCGATGATGTCATTGGTGGTCGAGATATTGAACGGCGTGGCCATGTTCAAGTTTGGCTTGGCGGCCAGCCATGATGGGGCTGCGACGAACGGGAATTCGCCTGACGCGCGCTCAAAATAGCCACCAATTGTCGTGGTCGATGGCACGTTGACCCCCGCATAAGTCCACCCTTTTACGACGCCATAAGACAGGCGAAGGGTGAAAGTGGCGTCTGGATAGACATCCGCCCCATAAACCGCAAAGCGTGCCTTTGCGATCTTCTCAGCTGCTTGCGACAAGGGGCCATTGACCTCTTGGTTCATCCGGACCGACAGCGCCCGCGCATCGGTTTCAGCCCGACGTGCCAGAACAATCAGAGGGTCATTTGAAGCATCAACAGCGGCCTTGCCACCCTTGATCAAAGCCTCACGAACCGCTTTGTCATCGAGTTTTGTGCCAGCGATGCCGCGCGCTGCAATGCCCTCAGGGCTCTCAGCACCTAGCAAGCGCTTGATGGATGGATTGTCAGCCGTCAGATACTCACGCGCTTTCGAGAGCCACAATTCCAGACCGATGACTTCCATATCCTTGTAGATTGGAGCTTCCGTCAGAATTTGCTTTTCCATTTGCGCGATCGCCGCATCGGAGAAGCCAGGTAGACGCTCCGCCAAAGGCTTGGCACGCTCGTTGGACATTCGGACCAGTGCGCGCGCGGTACCATAAAGGCTAGAGATAGAGCCAGCGCGCGCTTCCAAGAATTCATGTTCCCAGAACAGGTCTTGCTGCTTTAAAACGGCTGCATCGATCTGTGCCCATGGGTCGCCAATTTCAGCCAGAAGCTTTGGATTGGCGCGCACTTTGGCTTTTAAATCAGCCTCCTCACGCTCTTTGATCGCGAAAAACTGGGGATCCATCAACGAACGCTGCTGGCCATATTGGGCCTTATAGCTATTCTCGATCCCAAACAGCATGTCTTCAGCCGAGCGCTTGGCCTCATCGCTTTTGGTGCGATACTCGATGAGACGACCGCGCAGCTCGGCCCGCACCAATTGGCGGGTGTGTAGGCGCATGTCGCGCTCAAACTTCAATTGGGTAGTGGTACGCAGACGCTCGGTGGAGCCCGGATTGCCAGCAACAAAGACGATCTCGCCATCTTTGGGGGTTTCAGTCGTCCAAGCAAGGTGGGTTGGGGTTTTGACCGGTGCGCCATTTTCATAGGCACGTAGGAAAGCGCCGTCCAAATTATAGCGGGGGAAATTGAAGTTGTCTGGGTCGCCGCCAAAGAAGCCCATGGCGTTTTCTGGCGAGAAGACCAAACGCACATCCTTATAGGTGCGATACTTGTAGATCTTGTACTGACCGCCACGGAACAAGGAAATCATATCGCAACGGAACAATTCCTTATCATCGTTCTTGCAAGCTTCTTCTTCCAGCTTGGCAATGGCAACGCCGCGCGCTTGGGCGAGCTTGCTGGCCTCAACACCGGCAGTCGCGGCTTTCACCTTGGCCGTATTGTCGGTGATGCTGACCAGCACTTCCGCTTCCACGCCAGGGCAAGTCTTCTCGTCGGTCAAAGCAGCGGCCAAGAACCCGTTCAGGCCGTAATCCTTATCGGCGCTCGACAAATCGGCCACACAGCTAGACACGCAATGCCAATTGGTCAGGATCAAACCACTATCGGAGATAAAACTGGCCGAACAGCCCGACGACAAGCGCACAGCCGACTGTTGAACCTTGCTCAGCCACGCCTGATCGGGGGCAAAACCATGGGCCGCTTTCATTTTTGCGGCTGGAAACGCATCAAATGTCCACATGCCTTCATCGGCGAATGCGGGGCTGGAAAAGGCTAGCGCAGCAACGCTAACAGCCATCAAGAATTTCGATTGCATCGATATCATGTCCTTGGTGGGTGCGGCGCACCATACGCCGACCCTAGATCCGTGTTACTCCGTTCGATCCAATCACAAAAGCCGAGGCGAGGCTCTAGAGGCAGAAAATTACACCCGCAGCCATGTCAGTTTCCCTTGACGCGAGCGGAAGTGGTGGGCATGGCAATGCGCAAATCCTTATAAGCCAACATGCTCAGGAGACGTTCACATGTCAGATATTCGCTTTGACGGCCAAGTCGCCATCGTAACTGGTGCCGGTGGTGGCTTGGGTAAGCAGCACGCCCTCGAACTGGCCCGTCGCGGTGCCAAGGTTGTCGTCAATGATTTGGGCGGCGCGATGGACGGAACTGGCGGCAACTCCGCTGCAGCCGAAGCCGTTGTCGCAGAAATTCAAGCCTTTGGCGGAGAAGCCATCGCCAATGGCGCCTCTGTCACCGACGATGCAGGCGTGGCCAATATGGTTGCCCAAGTCATGGAAAAATGGGGCCGGATCGACATCTTGATCGCGAACGCAGGCATCCTGCGCGACAAGAGCTTCTCGAAAATGGAAATCGCCGATTTTGACGTTGTCATGAATGTCCACTTGATGGGCACCGTAAAGCCAGTCAAGGCAATGTGGGAAATCATGAAGGCCCAAAACTATGGCCGCATCGTTGTCACCACCTCGTCGAGTGGCATGTATGGCAATTTCGGCCAGACCAATTATGGCGCAGCCAAGCTGGCGCTTTATGGCTTCATGAATACGCTGAAAATCGAAGGTGCGAAGAACAACATTAAGGTCAATGCGATCAGCCCGGTTGCGGCGACCCGCATGACGGAAAACTTGATGCCGCCACAAATGCTGGACCTTTTGAAGCCAGAATATGTCACCCCCGGCGTGATGTTTCTGGTCAGCGAAGACGCCCCAACTGGCACCGTTCTGTCCGCTGGCGCTGGCGTATTCGCAGTCGCGAAAATCTATGAAACGGACGGCATCTGCCTGAAGGATGACGGCATCACCGCCGAAGAAGTTCGCGACAATTGGGACAAGATTTGTGACCCAGCCGGTCATGAAGCCTATGAGCAGGGCGGCGGCCAAACTGGCAAGTTCATGCGCAAGCTTTCGGGCGGCTGAACCTAGCTAGCAGGCACACCCAAAATCTAATCAAACATACTGCCGACCCGCGCCCCACCTCTCAAGGCGCGGGCGGCTTTTATTTTGTCGATATAAGCTTCCATTCGGTGATCAGCCAGCAGGCGCGGATTCCCGAAGACGAACGAGATAAGTCCAATAATCGTATGGAAGATTTTGACAATTGGACTGCGGTCACGCCGCATGATTGGCTTGCTAGAACTGGTTAAAAGACGTGGGTCGCCCGTATGGCGATAGGACGTGAATATTGGCGGCGGCATGGTGGTAACCAAGTCCCAACCATTGACTAGCCGATAGTGAGGACAGACAACCAAGCGATCAAAGGAAAGGTCGCCCACCCGCGGTGCGCCAAATGTATAACAAGCGGCCAGATTGTCGCGCTCCAGCTGCGTCGAGGCGATCTGCGCTAGGGCACCGCCTAGACTATGACCCGTCAGATAAAGCCCCTTTGTATCGGGCACGAGACGGTTCACATCTTCCAACACCTGCGCGCCGATCCGATTATAGGCTTTCATAAAACCCTTATGGATCTCGACACTGCCCAAGCGCGTATCGACCAGCACGGTCTCGCTCATCAGATTGGTCTTCCAATCAGCATAGGAATCGGTGCCTCGAAAGGCGATTACCGCAAAGTCGTCGGCAAGTGCAAGGAAGGCTTGGCTGCCGTCTTGGTCATACGAAGCTAGGAGCGTAAACTGGCCTGCTTTCAGTAATTGAGACAGTTTTTCGGGATCAGATTCATAGGCTAAGAGCGCTAGTTTTGCCATAAGTTCGGCCGTGCGCTCAGAGAAGGCGGCGCGCCAAGTCGGCAAGCTCTTGGCCTCATCGGGGCCGATGGTAATGGGGGGTTCAGGGTGGTTCGCTTGCATGTTCATAAAGCAAGCATAAACCACTTTGGGTTGTGTTGTATAGATGCACCTCAGAGATCAGTACCGAAACAGCACCGATCTCTGAGAATCTATTCTGCCTTTAGAGGCCCAACACCATTTTCGCCATGATGTTGCGCTGGATTTCGTTAGACCCGGCATAGATCGAGGTCTTACGATAGTTGAAGTAAGATGGAGCAACTGCAACCGCGTAATCTGGCACGGGGAATGGGTCGTTGGAGCGCCCGTCCAAAATACCCCAACTATCGGCGACAAACGGAATACCCGATACACCCACGGCTTCGAGTGCAAGCTCGGAAATAGCTTGCTGCATCTCGCTGCCTTTGCACTTAAGCATAGAGGACGCGGCACCGACTGACTTACCCGAAGAGAGACCCGAGAAGATTTTCATCTCTGTGGCATCAAGGGCGTTGATCTGGATTTCCAGCTCGGCAATCTTGCGACCAAAGTCAGGGTCTTCGAGCAAAACGCGGTCACCGGACTGTTCGACAGCGGCGATGCGCTTGACCTTTTTGAGGGCATTTTTCAAGCCTGGAGCATAGGCATTGCCGCGCTCAAACTCCAACAGATATTTGGCATAGGTCCAGCCTTTGCCTTCTTCGCCAATCAGGTTTTCCGCAGGCACAAACACATCTTCATAGAAGACCTGGTTGATTTCCTGCTGACCCTCTACCGGGCCGTCTAACGTTGGCAGAGCCCGCACGCTAATGCCCGGCGTAGTCATGTCGACCAGAATGAAACTGATGCCGTTTTGGTTCTTGGCTTCTTGGCTGGTGCGCACCAGATTGAACATCCAGTCTGCCCATTGGGCTTGCGTCGTCCAGATTTTCGAACCGTTGAGCACATAGCCCTCAACGCCATCACGCACGGTCTTTTCAGCCTTCATCTGAAGGCTTGCGAGGTCCGAGCCAGAGCCGGGCTCTGAATAGCCTTGGCACCACCAAATGTCCGAGGTTAGGATCTTGGGCAGGTGCTGGGCCTTTTGCTGATCATTGCCAAAGGCCATGATGACGGGTGCCACCATTTTAAGGCCCATAGGCGATGGTGATGGGCATCCAGCGGCAGATACTTCCATATTGAAAATATAGCGCTGGCTGGAGGTCCAGCCTGGACCGCCATGCTCAACTGGCCAATCCGGGGCGGCCCAGCCACGTGCGGCCAATTTCTTCTGCCACTCAACTTGGCCTTCCTTGTCCAGATAGCCATTCTTGGACAAGGCCATTTTTGCCCGCAAAGCGGGGGTATAGTTTTCAGCGATCCAGCCGCGGACTTCGGCTTGAAACGCAAGATCTTCAGAGGTGAATGCTAAATCCATGGCGGCTTATCCTAAAATACGGCTGGGCCTTGGGTTAGTTTTGGCGGCGCCGCGAGAAAGCCACCGATTTTGGCAACCAAGGCTGCCATATGCTCGGTCTTGCCATGGGCATCCAGAGCGGCTTGATCGGCATAAAGCTCCAGCATGAAATAGTCGTTCTCCGCTTTTGCGCTTTTGCACAATTGATAGACGGTAGCACCGGGCTCTTTTGCCTTCACGGTAGTGACAAATTCGGTCAGCAAGGCTTCAAATTCAGCATTTTTGCCGGCTTGGATGGTGAATTGTGCGCAGATTCCGATCATCTGGTTTTCTCCCTTAAGTCTGGTTGGTTTTCTTAGTTCTATAGCACTGGTTATAAGTCGTTTGAGGCGTGATGGAAGGGCAAAGGTGCGCCGCGCTGCGTCAGCCTAACCCAAGGCAGCGATAGGTTTCCGCGACCAAGCGGCCTCCCCGTGGATCACCCGCAAGATTGGGTGCCATCAAATTCATCGCATAAGACACGCCCAGCTTGTTGACTGGATCGGCGAAGCCAAAACTACCGCCCCAGCCGGAATGACCAAAGCTGGTGTCATTGGGGCCATAAAGCCCTTTACTGGATAGAATAAAGCCAGCCGCCCAGCGCACCCACACGCCCAAGACTTTATCCTTGCCTTCGCGCCGCTGCGCACTTGCAAGCGCCACGCCTTCCGGTGAGATAATACGGACGCCGTCGAGCTCACCACCGCGCGCTAAAGCGCCATAGACGCGGGCAATACCGCGGGCATTCGCACTGCCGCCGGCCGCACCATTACCTGCTGCGATCCAATCGGGCCGATTGGCTTGAAGTGGGCTCATGCGTGGGCTGCCCATAGCCGACTTGATGATTGGGTCTGTTTGTGGCGGTGCCGTGGCCAAAGAAGAGGCCCAAGGCGCGACAATCGGTGCGCGACGGTGCTGCTGATCCTCTGGCAACCCAATCCACACATCGGCCTTGAGCGGTATCGCCACTTCATCAGCGAAGAAATCCTTCAAAGAACGACCATCGGTACGACGCAACAAAGCGTCGACCCAATGGCCGAAAACGCCTGCATTGTAAGCGTTGGCGGAGCCCGGTGGGAACAAAGGGGCTTGGCTTGCTAAACGATCCGCAAAGGCTGGAATATCCAACAGCTCTTCCGTTGTAGCTTGGGTATCGGCCCCCTGAATGCCGCTGGCATGGCTAAGCAAGGTTTCAACCGTGATCGCCTCTTTGCCATGGACGGCGAATTCTGGCCAATAAGTTGCGACTGGGGCTCGATAGTCCAAGAGACCGCGCTCCACTGCAATCCCGATACTAATGGCCGCCATGCCTTTGGTGGTCGACCATACATTAAAGAGATCGTCTGGCCCTAAAGGCTCGCTGCGGTCTTCGTCGCGCACCCCACCATAGAGGTCGATGATCGTTTCGCCGTCTTGGACAACGCTGAAGGTCGCGCCAAGCTCCTCACCACTAGCTAAATTCTGCGCAAACGCATCTCGAACGGGCTCAAACCCTTGCGCAACAAACCCATGGACCACTGGTGCCTGTGACATCGCCTTCTCCCCATTATCGCTGCGCTCTCTAGGGCGCTTTTGGCCCCCCTTTGCGACAGGCAGTCACAAAGGCAGGCAGTATCTGATCACGATCCACCGGCTGAGCGCGATAGTCAACGTCACCCGACGTCAAGGTGAAATCGCTGGCTGCTAGAATAGTTTCAGCCACACCCGCCTCCGCCAAGCCAATCTTGCCTTCCACCAATTTGCGGTCTCCATCCCGTACGCCGCCTTGGCGACGGACTTCCTTGAAAGCAATGCGGCCTGCCTTCGTCGTCAACTCCAAGGTTGGCTGAGCCTCGGGTGCTGGAAAGACATGTGCGCGCAGCGTGATAAGCTGTTGATCATCGCACCACAAAACCAAGTCAGGCGCTGCCCCCGGCCGCGACAAGAAGGCTGCAGCCCCGGCCTTTTGCTCTACCAATCGCCAGGAAAGTGGCCCGTCGGAGCCTAGACGATCGCGCGGATTTTGATCTTTGTCGCCGGGATCGCATGCGCTGAGAGCACACACAAGGAGACAGAGAGCTAAGCGCTTCATTGGCCAGTAAAGGTGGGGCTGCGCTTTTCTAAAATCGCATCCACGCCTTCCTCATGGTCCGCCGTATGGTGCATTAGCCCTTGCGAAGCAGCGGACAATTCCATGATGGTGTCAAAGGTCGCCGTCTGGCCTTGGCGCATCAAAGCCTTTGTGACCCGAAGCGCATGAGGCGGCTGCATCGCGATTTTTTCAGCCATTGCACGGGCCTCAGTCATCAAAACATCGGCCTCGACCACGCGGGAGACAAAACCAAACTCACGCGCCGTCTGCGCGTCGACCACATCGCCGGTAAACAAAAGCTCGCATGCGCGGCTCCAGCCCACGATCCGCGGTGTCAACCAAGCGCCGCCGTCGCCCGGGATCAGGCCTAGCTTCAAGAAGGTCACACCAAACTTGGCTCCGCTGGCGGCCATACGAATGTCGCCCATGCAAGCCACATCACAGCCCAGCCCGATCGCAGGGCCATTCACCGCGCTGACCAATGGCACTTCCAAGTTCCAGAGGGCTTTGATGATCTTATGGATGTTACCGCGATAAGCCTCGCGAATTTCAGCAGGGCTACCACCAAAGGCCCCTGTCCGCTCTTTCATCGCCTTCACATCGCCACCGGCAGAAAAAGCCCGCCCCTCGCCTGTCAGAATCGTGGCACGGATCGAACGATCAGCATTAATGTCAGCGCAAATGGCTTGAAACACATCGCCGTCGCCGGGTTGACCCAAGGCATTCATTGCTTCGGGACGGGTGATGGTGATGGTGGCAATCGCCCCGCTTTTTTCCAGTTTCGCTACGGCCATGGGAACCTCCAAAATCAGTGCTCAAGCCGTAAAGCTGATGCATCGCGTTGGCAATCTTTCGGTTCCAGCATCACGGAAATTGCTGCCGCCAATACCTTTTGACCTCACAGAAACGTGAAAATCTTAGGTAGTATCGTAAATAAATTCTTAGTGAAATGGCCTGAAGGATATTACCAATCAGTAATGCCTAAGGTGAATTATGATAGAATATTATGTTTAGCACGCTCCAATTGCCCAAAAGATCAAGATCGCATTTGGCATTCTCATCGCGGTGGTCGCTCTTACATGCGCTACCATGGCTTGGAAGGCCATGCTGGTTGAGACAATGGCGACTGACTACCGTCAAATTGCTCGGCAAACGGCTTCACTTGGCGCGGCAGCCGAAAATTTTCAAAGGATCCGAGTTCATGCCGTCAAGTTTGAACTTACTGGGGATCCGGCTGAATTGGCCTCTTTGCGAACTTCTAGCGCCGACCTGACTCAGTTACTAAAGGATGCCAATAACCTAGTCGAGGACCCGGAAGCAAAATCCGCCCTCACCGAAGTTGCTGTCGAACTCGAGGACTATTTGGCCCAAGCGGAGCGAGCGAATACTGACCCAACCGCGGCCACGAAACGCAACCAGCTGGGTGTCGCCATTTCGCGCACTGCAACCGGCTTATTGACCGCATCAAGGACGCGTCAGGATGCAATCGGTCCTGAGCTGAGCCGACGGCTCAAACAAAGCACCTCGTTGGCCCTCGCGCTGATAGGTGCGATCATCGTGGTTGGCGGTGCCCTCGCTATTGTGCTCTCCAATGTCATTGTGGCTCCATTAACAAGGACGACGGCACTGATGGATGATGTCGCAAAAGGCAACATTGACGTGATTGTTGATGATCTGGATCGCCGCGATTGTGTTGGACATCTGCGGGCAGCCTTGCAGGTCTTTATTCAAAATGCCCAAGAAGTCCGCCGTCTCGAGATCTCTTCAAAAGACAAAGAAAAAGAGGCAGAAGCCGCCAAGCGTGCCACCATGAATGCGCTGGCCGACAGTTTTGAAGCTTCGATTGCCCAAGTTGTCGACACTGTTTCATCAGCTGCAACAGAACTGGAAGCGTCCTCAGAAACCTTGAGCAAGACTGCCCAGGATACTTCGGCTCATTCTGAATCGGTCTCCCGTACTGCCGATCTATCGGCTTCAAACGTCCAAACGGTGGCTTCAGCTTCTGAAGAAATGTCGGCCTCGATTTCTGAGATCGCCAATCAAGTCCAAACCGCGGCTCGCATTGCGCGCGAGGCGGAACAGAAGGCGTCAGAGACCAATTCAACCGTGGTAGCGCTCTCAGAGGCTGCGGCCAAAATTGGAGCTGTTGTCAATTTAATCTCTGACATTGCCAGCCAAACAAACTTGCTGGCACTCAATGCGACCATTGAAGCAGCCCGTGCGGGTGAAGCAGGCAAAGGCTTTGCCGTTGTGGCATCGGAAGTCAAAAGCTTGGCCGAGCAGACCGCGAAAGCGACGGATGAAATCAGCACTCAAATCGGTGGCGTACAAAGCGCTACGCACTTGGCAGTGAGCGCGATTGAGGGCATTTCGGCCACAATCTCTCAAATCAACGAAATTTCTGGCACGATTTCCACTTCGGTCGAACAGCAAATGAAAGCCGTTCAAGAGATTACCCATTCAACCTCCAGTGTGGCCACAGCAACGCACGAAGTCAGCCAAGCGATTGGTTTGGTGCAGCAGGGGGCAACCGAGACCGGGGCAGCGGCCGAACAAAGTCTTGCGGCAGCCCGAGAGCTTGGCCAGCAAGCAGACAACCTCAAGCGCGCCGTTGGTAAATTCTTGGAGGAAGTCCGCGCTGCCTAGCCTTTGCTTCCGCCGCTTCAAGCCGCATCAACCCCAAAAGGCCGTAACCGGCGGAATTGCCTTTTTTGACCGCTAATTGACCTTTTTGTGGGACTCGCGGATTAGTTGAGGCAAGTTCATAGGACAGCTTGGATGTTACACTCAAATTTACCCAAGATTTTTGTTTTTGTTGGCCTAGCAGCGGTAGCTTCAAGTTTCGCTGCTTTGCCTGCCAAGGCCCAGATTAGCGAAGTTCGCGGGGCGATTATGGCCCATAATATCGAGACAAACGTCTCCAAAAATGCGGGCAAGGAAGATGGCCCCGACCTGCAAGTCGAAGTCTTGTGGAACAGCCCGGACTGGCTGAAATTTGCCTTCTCACCCCGACCAGGTGTCGTTGCTTCGCTCAACACTCAAGGCGAGACCAGTTTCGCCGGTGTTGGGCTAGATTGGACCTTCCCCGTTAGCAAGAACATCACCATCGACCCTTATCTGGGCTATGTGATCCATAATGGCGATCCGCTGAATAACCCCTATGCTCCTGCCGACAGCGCGCGGCGGGCAAAATTCAATGCAGAGGAATTGGCCTTAGGTTCACGCGATTTATTCCGCTTAGGCTTTGCCGTCGGCTATCGCCACAGCGAGTCCTGGACAAGCTATCTGGTGTATGAGCACCTAAGCCACGGCCACATTCTGGGTGGCTCGAAGAACCAAGGCATCGACAATGTCGGCATCCGGTTTGGGCGTAACTTCTAAGTTTCATCGCCTGCCTGAAACCGCGTAAACCTCAATAGCGGCCCGTTTAACCTGATCTGCGACCCAAGCCATCAAGGGGTCATGGTCTCGGGCTTTCGCCATTACCAAAACGTTGCCCAATGATGGATTATCGATCGGCGGCCGGTGCAGGATCAAATCAAATTGGTCTGCAAATCGGGTAGCAAGGGCACGCGAGAGCGTCGTTACCGCGTCGGTGGCCGATACAGCGGCTAAGGCAGCCAAAAAGTGCGGCGTAGACCAGAGCGTGCGGCGCTTGATTCCTTGGACCGCTAAGAGCGCATCCAAGTCATTCACCCCATCATTTAAAAGTCTGATTAGAATGTGGGGTACTTCGCCATAGTCTGACAGTGTCCAATCGTGGGTTGCCAGAGGATGATTACGCCGCATCACTAATGCCAATTCGTCTTGGGCCAGATACAAACTTTGGGCCCCGGTTGGCAAAGGCGAGGTCTCCAACGCAAAAGCGAAGTCGATATCGCCGCCCGCCATGCGCGAGATGAGGTCAGGGCCATAGGGCTCGCAACTAATGTCTAATCCCGGCGCCTGGTCTGATAAGTTACGCAGTAGGGTAGGAAAAATCAGCGTATTATGTAAATCCGAACTGGCAAAGCGAATGGTGCGCTGTGCGGTTTTAGGGTCGAAGTCAGGGGCGTGGAACACCAGCTTCAGCTGTTCCAAAGCAGGCCTAAGGGTAATGGATATCTCCAAAGCCTTAGGCGTGAGCACCAAGCCCTTGGCCCCGCGCAGTAAGAGCGGATCATCAAAAATAGTCCGTAAGCGCCCCAGCGCCCGGCTCATCGCGGGCTGACTCATGCCTGTGTCCGCTGCCGCCAAGGTCACATTTCTGCGCCTCAACAAAGCCTCGAGCGGCGGAAGAAGATTAAGATCGAGACCATTTAAATTCACTTCGTGCATAATGAAGATATAAACCATGCATTTTACGCATACAATCCCCAACACTATCCCTTAGCCAACGAAATCGTAGGAGATGAAGATGCGTGAGAAAATTGTGGTGCTGGGATATGGGCCGGTCGGACAGGCCGTTGTTTCGCAATTGTTTGCGACAGACCACGAACGGGATGTGTGCGTGGCGCAGCGCCATCGGCCAGAAACTTTGCCAGAAGGCGTGCTCTTCGTCCCGTGCGATAGTCAGATCTTGGCCTCAGTACAGGCGGCCTGTGCAGGGGCCGCGCAGATCGTCCTAGCAATTGGCTTTGCCTATGAACGGGCAATCTGGGCTGACCAATGGCCTCGCGCCATGGCCCATGTGTTGCGCGCAGCAGAAGAGAATGGCGCGCGCCTGATCTTTGTCGATAATTTGTACATGTATGGCCCCCAGAAGGTCCCACTCGTGGAAACCCTCCCCCTCTCGTCGTTTGGTGCCAAGCCAGCTGTGCGGGCTGCGATCACCCGACTATGGATGTCTGCCCACAGGGAGGGCAAAGTGCGGGTCGCAGCCCTTCGCGCGCCAGACTTTTATGGCCCTGGGGTCGCTCAATCCCACTTAGGGGATATGGCATTTGGCGCATTGGCTAAAGGCAAATCTGCGATGCTGATCGTCGACCCCAATCAGAAGCATGACTTTGCCTATGTGCCCGATATTGGACGCGGGGTGCTCTCACTACTCAACGCGCCGGACGAGGATTTCGGCCAAGCTTGGCACCTTCCCTGCGCACCTATCCAAACCCCGCGCGAAATCCTTTCATTGGCTAGCCTCTATACGGGCAAGCCAGTGAAACTTAGCGCTTTGCCGATGGCTTTTTTGCCATTCCTAGGGCTGTTTAATTCCATGATGGCGGAAATGGCCGAGATGCGGTTTCAATGGGATCGGACCTACCAAGTTGATGCAACCAAATTCGCCAAGCGCTTCTGGAACGACCCGACGCCCTTTTCGGTAGGTGTTGCTGCAACGCTTAAGGTTTATGAGACAGGCTAGCCTGCTTGCTAAGAGATTCTGCGTCCTTGGCAGGCCTTTATCAAACAAGGCCTAAATTCGACCTGAAAGCATGAGCTGGTCTTGGTCCCAAGAGGCTTTCACCCGATACACATTGGCCAAAGTCGACGCAGTTAGGGCCTCGCGCGGCGGGGCTTGGATCACAAGCTTGCCTTGGTCCAGCAGGATAATCTCATCGCAGAAGCGCGCGGCAAGGGCCAAATCATGCAGGACAACTAAGACCGCCTGCCCTGCGCTGGCTTGGGATTTTAGCGTTGCGAGCACATCAAAGCTGTGGCCGGGGTCTAGAGCGGCGGTCGGTTCGTCAGCGATCAGGGCTGGACCTTGGCTGGCAAGCGCCCGGGCCAGATGGACACGCGCCAACTCCCCGCCCGATAGGCTGGTGACGGAACGGTCTTCAAATCCATTGAGGGAACACCGCGTTAAGGCATCCTCGACTGCCGCTGCATCGACTGGGCCTAGTCGCCCCATCGGCCCTCCATAAGCAAAACGGCCTAGGCTTATGGCTTCGCGAACGGCAATCGGCCATGCCAGTTTGCGCGCTTGCGGCAGGTAGGACACGCGCAGTGCGCGCTGCTTGGGCGTTAGGCTATGAGAAGGTTGGCCATCCAAATGGGCGTACCCAGCACTCAAGGGCTGGAGGCCTAAAAGCGCCCGGACGGCCGTGGTTTTTCCAGCTCCATTAGGCCCCAATAGGCCGACAAGCTTGCCAGGTGTCACCTCAAAGGAGGCGTCACGGAGAAGCTGTGCGCCATGCACCCTAACACTGGCTTCGTGAAGCTTGAGACTCATTGGTCCGCCTCCAGCATGCGACGACGTACGGCAATCCAAATGAAGATGGGCGCGCCGATCAGAGCGGCGACAACGCCGAGCTTTAGCTCTTGCCCGGTGGGTGCAAGCCTCGCGATCAAATCTGCGACAACCAGTACGAGGCCTCCTAGCAGGGCTGCGGGCACGAGGGTCCGCGTGGGATCATACCCTACCAAAGGCCGCACAAGGTGGGGTGCGATAATGCCGACAAACCCTACCGCCCCTGCCACGGAGACCGCAGCCCCCGTCAACAATCCGGTTCCAAGCACGACCCAGATGCGCGAACGACCCACATCAAGACCCACGGCGCTGGCCGCCTCTTCGCCGAGTGTCAAAGCCCGCAGGCCCGGAGCGGCTAGACCAATCGCGATCACCCCTGCTACGAAAAAGGGGGATGCAAGCACTAGGTCCTCCAGCGAGCGATTGGCGACTGAACCCATCATCCAATTCATCATATCCGACAAAGTGAAAGGGTTTGGTGCGAGATTGAGCAGAAGCGACATAAAGGCCCCTGCAAGGCTTGAAATGCCCACCCCAACCAGCACCAAGGTCACAACTGACTGCACCCGCGATGCGATCAGCGCGAGGAGCCCGGTAGCCAGCAAAGCCCCTGCGATGGACGCCAAGGGTAACATCCGAGGCGAAAGCTGAACAAAGCCCCAGTAAATCGTAATGGTGGCAAATAGGCTTGCCATGGCCGAAACCCCAAGGACACCGGGTTCAGCCAGCGGGTTGCGTAACAGACCTTGAAGCGCTGCCCCACTGCCTGCCAAGGCCATACCGACCACAAAGGCCGCCAAGGCGCGCGGTAAGCGAATGTCCCAGACGATGAGTTCTGCTTGCGGGTCACCCAACCCCACCAAAGTGGCCATAAGCCTCCCCAATGGTAAAGGCGTGACACCAATCAAGCAGGAAGCCGCAATTGCCAGCGCGCTCAAAAGCACCAATGCTAGGATTAGAGCTCGGCTATGGTCTTGAACCTTCATGGCTGTAAGTCCTGAGGCAGAGGGCCAGCCTTGGCAGAAATGCTGCGGCCCGTAGCAGCCATCGCCTCTATCGCGTCTATCATAAACCACCCACTACATGCCGTTGCACCGCCATCAAGGCGCGCAACCGGCAAATCTGCTAGCATCTGTCGTACTATTGGATGGCGCGCTTGGCTCCAATAATCCTGGTGCGGGCTTTGCGCTGTAAAGAAGGCCGTCACCACCATTGCCGGACGCTCCGTCGCTAAGCGTTCTAAGGGCAGCGGATTCCAGCCCTTTTGCGTCTGGAAATTGACGAGCCCGGCTTGGCTCATCATGCGATCAACCAGCGAGCCTGGCCCGGTCGTTACCCCGCCTGATGTCACATAAAGCGCAGGGACCTGCGGTGCTCGCTTTAGGCTCGCCAGCCGACTATCAAAGTCGGCGACCACAGCTTCCCCGCGTGCTGGCTGGCCTAATGCTGCTGCTGCAGCGCGCACATTCGTGCGTACGTCGGCAAAATCCTCGCCCCAGCCAATTTGATGGATTTTGATACCCGCCCGCTCCAGAAATGGAACCATTTGCGGCCCGCCACCATAGGAACGCACAACCACGTCGGGCTTAAGGGCTAGGATCGTTTCAGCGTCGGGCCGAACTTGATCCAAGCCCATGGCTTCTGCGCGCACGAAGGAAAAGTCACGGGTCGCATCTGGGGAAACCGCAACGATATCGTCCCTGTTTGCTAGCTTGATCACAAATTGATCCGCACAAAAATCAAGGGAGACCACCCGCAGCGGCGTTTCTCCTTGATCATTGGCACGCACGGACTTTGTTGGTTGCGGCGAGGAACACCCCGCCACAGCCGTTAAGCACACACAAAGGACAAGCTTAGAAGCTCGCACGGAGTCCCACCAATGTCTCACGCCGTGGCGAGCCATAGCCGGTGATGGTCTCATAAATCTCATCGTCTGCATTTTGGACACGAGCAAAGACAGTCCAATGCGGATTGATCTTCTGGCTGGCCCGTAAGGTCACCAGGTCATAGCCTCTGATCACAACCGTGTTGCCGGCATTGTTAAAGCTGTCGCCAACGCGGGAATAGGTGGCAGAGACATCGAGCCCGGAGTCAAACAGATAGCCGATGGTAGCTGAGCCAGTCTCCTTGGCCCGGCGCGGCAAGAGTTTATTGAAATTGGCAGACCCGCGGACTTTGTTCCGTGCGTCCAACGTAGCAAAACCAGCTGACAGGCTTAGTTGGCGCGTAGGCTTTGCTTCCAGCGTAAATTCAGTGCCATCGGCCTTGGTGCGGGCAATATTGTCATAAGTGCCACTCGGACGACCGACGCAAATGGCCGCCGAATTGCCAAAGCAAGAGACAAAGTCGATCTGGTTGATGGTGTCGCGCTGGAAATAGGTGAACGATCCAATTAAGCGGCGCGAAAACCAAGCCTGTTCCACCCCGATTTCAGCAGAGCTTGCTTCTTCGGGTTGCAGTTTCGCGTTTCCAAAGCTGGAGAAGAGCTGAAACGGCGTCGGGGACTTAAAGCCATCCGCGAGTGCGGCGCGAAGGATCGTGTTGCCGTCATTTAGAGAGGCAGCAACGGTTGCACGTGTGTTCAAGGCTTCGCCAAAGCTATCATGATCGGTCCAGCGAACGCCCAAGGTCGCCGTCAACCAAGAGGTGGGTGAAGCTTGGCCCTGCAGATAGAGCGCACTTAACTCGCTTTTGGCCCGCAACGGGGTTGGATTGGGATTGGCCACTGACGGACTGGCCGTGCGCAGGCGCGATTGCTCAAACTCCCCCCCACCGACGAGTTGGAGCTGGGGGGTCACGTCCAAGATCGATTGAAACTCTGCCCGGCGATTGGTACCGGTGCCAATGAAAGTGTTTTGGACCGCAAGGGTCGGATTGAGATTGATCCGATCCGTCTGGGTTTCACTCAAGCCAAAGCGCGTGCGCGACCGACCGTCCAGCAGCGTTAGATTAGCGCCAGCATAAACGATCAATTCCTCGGTCTTGGACCTCTCAGGCGTATCGGCTAAGGCAAAGGACGGCGCGGGGAAGCCGTCAATACCGACATCGCTGTCCGACCAAAAGACCCGGGCTTCAAGGCTTAGTTGATCATTCAAAGCATAATCGACTCGGCTTTGCGCAAGTGTGTTCCTAAAGCCATCGCGTTCTTTGCCCGAAGCTGCCGAACTCACGCCGTCGGTTTCAAACTGTCCGGCGGCTAGAACATACGAAAGGTCGCCCACTTGCCCGCGTACCGACCCCCGCGCCCGCTTTGTATTCAAGTTTCCACCTTCTAGGGTGACAGAGGCTCCGAAAGGAACGTCGCCTGAACGGGTGATGATTTGCACCACCCCGCCCATGGCTTGGCTGCCATACAGGGTAGATTGTGGCCCGCGCAGGACCTCAATTCGGTCGAGATTGCCAACCAACAAATTGGCGAAGTTAAACCCGCCGCCGGGGCTGGACGGATCATTCAGCTTTACGCCGTCGATCAGCAGCACAGTCTGATCGCTTTCTGCGCCCCGGATACGTACCGTAGTCAAACTACCCACCCCGCCTGTGCGGCTGAAGGCAACACCTGGAACGTCGCGCAACAGGTCAATCACGGGAATGGACTGGGCGCGGGCTATCGTTGGAGCGTCGATGACGGTAACCGAGGAACCAACTCGCGAGGCGCGCATTGGTGTCCGCGTTGCGGTGACAATGATGGTTTCAGCTGTCGTCGCCTTGGGGCCCGAAGTCGGGGTTTGACCAGCGGCTGACGCTACGAAAACAAAAGGTGTGAGTGCCAAGGTTGCGGGCACAAATAGTGTTTTTGCCAATCGGCAAAGTCTGCGTGTCATAGGTACTAGTTGGCCGTTGATCCACGACCAATCCTCCATGCATGCAAGAGTGGCGGGCACGCACCACGCGTCCCACGTCCTGCAGTCGTTGCATCGGAGGTAAACTCCGGCCTCCCCGCTGACCCTGGCAGGACGGACGAACGACGGCGATGGCAGGTCTCCCGACTTACGGGTCACGGCTTTGTTTCGGCCTTCCCGAACCCAATGGGGGCCCAGTGGCACATCTTGGCATTGGCCAAGAGAAACGCGGCTATCCGCTTACGGTCGCAGGCACGGCTGCTGATTTGAGAGCTAACCCTCGCACAACATTCCCTTTTCACCCCAGTTTCCTGAGGCACCATCTAACTTAGAAGTTATCAGCAAGCGCTGGCTTTGCCAAGCGCGACCTCCTGCCAGAAAGGCGCGACAGGAGGCTGTGGCAGGCTATTTCCGCGCAGATGTCATCGCAATGATGGAAATTAATACGATCGCCGCGGCTAACGACACGGCTAGGACCGTTGTCATGCCTTTGACGCGAACGCCTTGGCGCGCTTCATCGCCGGTCTTTACGATTGGGGGGTCTTCAATCATGATCGTCTTCTAAATGCTGACCGCGCCGTCGGTCCATTTTTGGTCTGCTGCACCAGTCAAATCGAAGGTGCGATCCGGCCCATTGGCCAGTTCTTCATCGGTTAGGTTGACGACATAGCCATCTGGCAATTCTCGGAAGGTCAAAAGGCCCCAGGCAATCGGATACCCTTCCTCGCCCAGCCCCATGAATCCCCCGAAATTCATAACCGCATAAGCCACTTGGCCGGTGCGCTTGTTGATCATGATGTGCTTGATCGTCCCAATCCGGTCGCCCGAAGGTCGGTAGACACCCACGCCTTCAACCTTGGAACTGGAGATCAGGATCGCATCGGGTTGCTCCACGATTTTGTTGATGTTTTCTTCTTGCATGACGGGTTCCATTTCACTGTGGGAGAACCAATCAAACGCATAAGGCCGGTGGGGGTTCCGAGGTGCGAGGTCAGCTGTGTCGGGTTCAGTCAGAATTGACTGCACCGTGGCTCCGCAAGGGACCAAAGCGATAAGCACGGTCGGGATAGTGATGCAGTTGAGCGGGCATCCAGCCCGCGCGCAGTTTGGAAGAACTTGCCAATAGTACCATTGAGTTGTACATTTACCCACAACCTAAAAGGGGCGGCTTTTTGATCATCGGGTTTCGGCATCGTTGGCTATTGAACTTCTTCGCAGAAGATCAGAGCTCACGCTACATCCCTTCAGATTTGGACAGCCGTTTGTTTCGAAAATTGCAAATGATCGACGACGCGACTACCGACGCGGATTTGAGGGTTCCGCCCAGCAACCACTTTGAAAAGCTGCGTGGCAATTTGGAAGGCTATCATTCAATCCGGGTGAACAAGCAGTGGCGCTTGATCTTCCGATGGAATGGCGCGCGCGCGGAAGCAAGCGACCTGTATCTAGACGATCATTCTTACCAGTGAGGACACCACAATGATCACTTCCAAACGTCGCCCGGCCAGTGTTGGCGAAATTCTTGTCGAAGAATTCATGGCCCCTCTAGGTCTTACCCAAGGCGCATTGGCCGAAGCCATGGGCGTTCAACGCAAGCATGTGAATGAATTGTGCAACGGTCGCCGCGCCGTGACCGCACCAACGGCACTAATCTTGGCGCGTGTTTTCGGCAATAGTGCAGACTTTTGGCTTAACACCCAAAGACGCATGGATTTGTGGGAAGCCACCCACTCCCCCAAAGAAGCGGAGCGCATCGCACGTGCAAAACCGCTGACGTTTGCGGCATAGTGCACAGAGATCTAAGGGCGACATTGCAGGGACATCCCTCCAACGTCCTAGCTCGGGCCAACGTTGACCTAATGACATTACCAATGCCATAAAGTCGGTCGAAGCGGCTTTCTTGGCTGGGAGATTCTGATGCTGCAATCAAATGTCCGGGCGGAAACATGGACCACCCCTATGCTCCCAATCCATCAAGTGGCAAGCTCCGCTCACTTAAATAGACGGAATGAGCCAGCATGACGGCAAAGCCTTACACCCTATACGGGCTAAAGCTGTCCTACTTCACCGGCAAGCTCGAAGCCTATCTGCGCGCCAAGGGGATTGCGTTTCAGTTCGTCGAAATGAAAATGGCCGACTTCCAGAGATGCGCGCGCGAGACCGGGGTGGCGCAAATGCCGCAACTCTTGTCCCCGCAAGGGGCTTGGCTCACCGACACCACAACGATCATAGCGCATTTCGAGGGTCAAGGGGCTGAGCCTAAGTTGAGCTCTACAACGGCCACCGGGAACTTCTTCAGCCTTTTGCTTGAAGATGCCTTTGATGAATGGCTCTGGCGCCCCGCGCTTTACTATCGCTGGGCGTTTGAGGAGGATTCGCGGCTAATGGGCCGTCAGATCGCGCGAACCCTGCTGCGTGACCTGCCGGCACCCTTGTGGTTGCGAAGCTTTTGGATAACGCAGCGCCAAAAGCGGGAGTATTTGAAAAGCGACGGCGTGACCCGTGAAAATGGGCCCGCGATAGAACGTCATTATCTGTCGTTACTGGATATGCTGGAACCGGCCTTCACCGCACGGCCCTATTTGTTTGGAGATCGCCCGTGCGAAGCTGATTTCGGCCTCTTCGGCTCGATGTTTCGGCACTTTTCCTCTGACCCGACCCCGGCAGCCATCATGCGCGAACGGGCACCCAATGTTATGGCTTGGATCACACGCTTATGGGCCGCCACGCCAGATTGTCTTGCCAATTACGATCGGGTGACAGACCCACCGAGCGACCTCGACCCGCTCCTCCGCTGCATCGGGGCGGATTATTTGCCCTATCTTGAAGCCAATCTGGAGGCCGTTAAGAACCACGTACCTCGCGTTCGGTTCGAGAGTTTTGGCGGCCACTTTGAAATTCCCACCTCAGCCTATCGCGCAGCCTGTTGGCAGGGCCTTTGCAGGAAGTTCGCGGCACTTTCCACAGCGGAACAGGAAGCCGTTTCCAACAGGCTTGGCGTCGAGATCAAGCTGAGCAACATATCGCTGGAACTGGCCCTGTCGTCACCAGCAAAAGGTCGCAGGGTTAGGAACCGCCATTGGAAATGATGGCTGACGGATATCAAATTTCGAGTAAAACTGGCGGAGACGGAGGGATTCGAACCCTCGGTGCCCTTTTGGAGCACGCTCATTTAGCAAACGAGTGCCTTCAGCCTCTCGGCCACGTCTCCGCACATTCGTCTGATAGCCCGACAAAAGGGGGCAGAGCAAGAGCATCACGTCAGTGAAGCTGCACAGGGGGATTTGGGGGTCGGGAATTGGGGATTCCAACCTGCATCCTGCGCGGTTTCGTTAATAGGGCGTCTACCCAATGCTGATAAGGATCGCTATAAGGAGCCTCTCGGCAATGACACGCATGGAATACACGCAAGAACTTGCTGGCGATCAGCCCGCTACCTTGGCGCGCAAAGCGGCACGTGGCGCGCGTTGGTATCGCTCAAGCTTTGGACGCGCCCTCGAAATTCTCGACGTGGCGGTCATTCTTCTTGTGCTGACCTATGTCTTGAAAGTGACGACCGCCGATCATGTCTTTACGGTCGCATTGAGTGCTTGTTTGCCTATGGCCATAGGCGGGATTGGTCTGTGGTGGATTTTGCGAGAGCATGATCTGTATCGCTTTGACGCTGAGCCCTCAGCGGTGACGCACGGCGTCAAAACCCTCGGCGCGGTGGTGCTAGCTTTGCCTATGACAGCAGGAGCCGGGGCCTTAGTGGCTTTGGCCGCAGGTCGCGCAGCGGAAGCTGGGGCCTGGGAAGCGGGTATCGCGACGCTCTTAGCTGGCTGTATAATTGTTTCGGTGCACTTTTTTTCTGCGCTCATTTTAGGGGCGATGATCAAAGCCGGCTTATTCTCCTTGAATGTTGTGATCGTAGGGGCAACGCCGCTAGCCCATAAGCTGATTGAGGAAGCCAAAGCGTCGGGCGATATTGCCGTCTTGGGCGTCTTTGACGACCGAATGGACCGGGCCAAACCTCTGCCAAACGGCGTTAAATTGTTGGGCGATCTCGATGATTTGATGAGCTGGCCGCATTTGCCCAGTATAGACCGGGTTATTGTGGCAGTCTCCAGCACGGCGCAAAGCCGTGTGCTGCAATTGGTCAACAAATTGCGCTCTATGCCGAACAAGGTGGTGCTGGCCATTGATATGCAGGGGTTTGACAGCGACGGGACGACGATCGGCCGCATCGGCAATCGCCCTGTCGCCTATGTTTCGGGTGCACCCGAAGATGCCAAACGTGCCTTCTGGAAGCGGGTGCAAGACCTTGTGTTTGGGACGTGCATCCTTGTAATCGCTGCGCCCGTGATGGCCTTGATCGCGGTGGCAATCAAGCTTGACAGCAAGGGTCCAGTTTTCTTCCGCCAGAAGCGGCACGGATTTAACAATCAGGCGTTCAACTGTTGGAAATTCCGCTCCATGCGGGTGGAGACAGCCGACGCTTGCGCGGCCCAACAAGTGACGCAGAACGACCCCCGCGTGACCAGGATTGGCCGCTTCATTCGCGCCACGTCGTTAGATGAGCTGCCGCAATTATTTAATGTCTTGACTGGCACCATGTCGCTCGTAGGGCCGCGCCCTCATGCCATCGGCATGAGGACTGGCGATCAAGAAAGCGAAGCTTTGGTGGCTGAATATGCGCACCGCCACCGAATTAAGCCCGGCATGACAGGATGGGCCGCCATTCACGGCTCTCGTGGCCCAGTTCATTGTGCGGAAGAAGTGGCCGAACGGGTTGCGTATGATATCGCCTATATTCGCGATGCGAGCCTTTGGCTCGACCTCTGGATCATGGTGAGAACCCTGCCCGCTCTCTTAGGCGACAAAGGTTCGGTTCGGTGAGCCTGCCTACAATCCATGCCAATGAGGTACAGCACCAGTCATGATGGGTCGTCACCTCATGACCTATTTGATCCCAAATCTGGCCCAAGCTGTGGCCAGTTTTGGCATGGTTGCCGTTTTAACGCGCCTACTTAGCGACGACGATTATGGTCGCTATACCTTGGTGTATGCGGCCATGACTTTGGCGCAATATCTATTCGTCGTTTGGATCGAGGCAGCCGCCGCCCGCTTCTATGCGGATGCCGCAGAAAAGGGCGAAAAGCCCGCCCATTTTGCTACTTTGATCGCTTTGTTTAGCTGGTGCGCCGGCGCGTTTGCGCTGATCTCCATCGCAGCCCTTCTGTTGTGGCCAGCTGACCTCAATCTGAAAATCGTGGTGGCGGCAGCCTTTGGCAGTGTGATCACAAGGTCATTGATCAAAATTGCTTTAGAAACAAGACGGATGGCTCAAGAGGCCAAACGCTTTGCCGTCGTAGATACCTTACATACGCTCTTGGCCTTCGGGCTTGGGATTGGCTGTGTTGTGTTTTTTGCCATGGGCCCTGAGGGTCCGTTCATCGGCATGTTGATCGCTTCAGTCATTGTGCTGGCGATAGAAGGGCCAGGCTTGTGGATGGCCGCGCGGAAAGGGTCGCTGCAGCCCGAACGCGGCAAGGCTTACTTCGCCTATGGTGCGCCCTTGGCAGGCGGCCTTATCTTAAGCCTAGCTCTGACAAGTGGGGACCGTTTCGTGATCGCAGCCTTTTTGGGCGAAGGCGACGTCGGGGCCTACTCTGCGGGCTATCAAGTTGGCGCGCGCATTCTCGACATCATCTTCGCGTGGGGAGCCGCAGCCGTGACACCGATCTTAATTGCGGCTTATGAGCGCGGCGGCCCGGCCGAAGCTGTAAAGGCAGCCCACCAAGGCTATGTGGTTCGCCTTGGTATTGGGGCACCGGCCGCTTTAGGTATTGGCCTACTCGCTGGCCCAATTTGTGAGATCTTGATCGGCGAAGCCCTGCGTGAGCGCGCGATCCAAGTCGTGCCGTGGATCGCGTTTTCTGCCTTGCTGGCGGGCATGTGCGACTATTTTTCCGAAGCCTTCATGCTGTCGAAAAAGGCATTACAGCGGGCGCTCTTGCTTCTGGTGCCGGTGATTACCAGCCTCAGTCTAAATGTGCTTCTGTTGCCGAAGTTTGGCTTGATGGGCTCAGCTTACGCCAATGTCGCTGCCTATGGTCTTGGCATGACCATGCTGGCGTGGATCGGCCGACGCTATGTGGCTTTACCGATTCCACTTTTGGAAACTGCCAAGATTGCAATTGCTTGCGTCTTGATGGCCGGCGTGGTGCTGGCTCTGCCAAGCTTTGGCGCATTCCAAGACCTTATCCTCAAAGGCGGGCTCGGTGCCTTGAGCTATGGTGCCTTTGTTATCCTCTTGAATGTCGCTGGCGCGCGCGACTTTGCCAAGGCTATGTGGACCCGCCTGCGCCCGCAAACGGGGGCATTATGAGCGAAACGATTTTTGCCAACGGCGTAAGGGCTGAACGCCCTTTGGAACTCAGCATCGCGACGCCTTTTTTTCGCAACGACCCCGGTCAGCTGATAGAGATTTTGTCTCGCCAAATGACGGGCGAAGCAGTTGAGTTGATCGTCGTAGATGATGGGTCACAGGACCCCTCGGTGACAGCTACGGTCGAAGCAAGTCTCCAGAACTTAAATGTCCCTGCCAGTCTGATCACGTTGCATGACAATCAGGGTCGTTCTGCGGCGCGCAACCGTCTGATTGCGGAGGCCAAGGCCTCTGTCATTTTGTTTCTGGATTCCGACATGGCCCCAGATTCTCCGAGTTTTGTGGCAGATTGGCTGAAGCTTGCCCGCGATCCAACCACGGAAATTGTGTATGGGGGATTTTCCACCCTGCAGGTCCCCGATTGCGCTGCTTTGGCTTTAGCCAAAATGGTGGCCGAAAAGTCCGATTGCTCGTCTGCAAGTGAACGTCAAAGCCGGGGTGCACTAGCGGTAGCGACATCTAACCTGCTCGTGCGCAAAGCCATCTTGAATGATACGCCTTTTGATGCGGGCTTTTCTGGCTGGGGCTGGGAAGATGTTGATTGGGCTTTAAGAGCAGAATCAAAGGGGTATGTGGTCCTTCATGCCGATATTCCAGCAACCCATTTAGGCCTGGATGATGCTGCAACCCTGCTCGACAAATTCGCAAAGGCCGGACCGAACTTCCGCCGCATCGTCGAACGCCACCCCAGCATGGCGGCATTGCCGGGCACAAAGCTGGCTAAAACCTTGACGCGCCTACCCGCGAGGCCTTTGATCAAGGCTGTGTTGAAGGCGATGGTGCTGTCCGAGGCGCTGCCACTAGCGATCCGGGCACTCGGGGCACGTCTATGGCGGGCTTTATGGGCGGCAGACGCACTTAGCTGAGGCGGTTACGGGTGGCCGGGCTTGGACGCGACGGCAACGGTGCTGCTTGATAGGACCCCTGATGGGGAGCCCCGGCGTTCAGGGGGTGAGAAGTGCGGGGCTGTTGTGCAGGTACCAAGGGCCGGATACCCGCCCCAAAGCTCAACCCCGCCAAGAGTACCACCCAAGAGCCAAGAACTGAAATCTCTGCAGGTGCCAATAAAAAGGCTGCAAGCCCGGCACACCACATACCAAAAACCGCCGCGCCGTTTGTGTTAGACTCCCTGCGGTCAAGTGCCAGACGACCACTGGTCACGACCGCCCAAATGCTGGCAAACCCTAGACCCAACACGCCCAAACCCTGTCCAAAGCCGTCACGGATTGAGGAACCAGAAACACCGAACCCATAACCAATCCAGTTAATCGCGCCAAAGGGGTCGGATGCAAAAGCCAAAGGCGTAAACAGGGCTAGCAGCGTCACCGTCAGGATTAAGCAAGCAAGCGTGACGGCAAGATCAATTGGCGTCCATGGGCGACGGGCAGAAATCCAGCGCACCCCAAGACCAAGGCTTGCGGCGACGACCCCAATGCTTGCCACCAATATGCTTGTCAGGTCGCCTAGCGTAAGTGCCAAAACGACTAGAGCTGCCGCCCAAGCCAGCCAAGCCCAACGCCATTTGGCGCTGACTGCCGACGCCCACAAGGCACCGCAAAGGGCAAGGGTCAAATCACCGTCCAACGCGCTAAGCGGCATTAAGCCTCGTGCGGCAAAAATCTGTGCTAAGACAGCTAATATGCCCGAAAAAGCCGTCGCAAGCGCCAAACCCTCAACAGGCAAGCGGGCGGCGACCGTTATGCCAAAGACCCATAGCGACAGAAGAAGAATGCCATGTTGTAGGGCAATTGCCGGGGCCAAAGCCCAAGCTGCAGAGATCAAGCAAACGGCGACCAGCAACAAACTCTCCAATCGCCTTAGGAGCACGGGAGCTAGCGTTTCCCAGCGCACGGCAAAGCCGATAAAGCCCATTGATGCCACACCGGCCTTAAAAATGACTGCCCCCAGAGGCGCTTCCTCTAGACCAGCAGCTCCAGGCCAAAGACGCCAAAAGCCTGCGCTGAAGCAGGCAAGCGCGAGAGCCAACAAGGCTAAATCCCAGCGCCACGTCAATTTAGGTGCAACCATATTAGCGCTTTCGGCTGAGCGACAGTGCAGAACCCGATTGGCCAGTCACCACGATTCCGAGACAGCGTCCACCGCGGCCCACCACTTCATCGCGCAGATCAATAGATTCGCGGACGTCGCTCTTGTTGCCATCAATGACCAGAATTACCCCGTCCATGTCCGCGGCTAAGGCAAGGCCTGCGCGGGACTGCTCTAGTGGCGGCGCGTCGACAATCGTTAGGTCCACGGAACGGCGTACGGCACGCCAATAATCCGGTGCGGGCGTTACTTGCAGCTTTTGATTGCCAACTAAAGCGGCGCGGTTAAATCGGCTAACGTAAAGCTTTGGGATCGTCGTTTTATAACTTACCACAGCCCCCTCGCCTTGCGCGCCATCAGGCGCACGCGGTTGGGCTCGCCAAAATGGCGTTACGCCAAAGGTCATATCATACGGACCTTTGAAGCCAGTTTGTGGGCCACCCAAAGCGGAAAACTGCCCCGGCCCAAAAAAATCTAAGTCAATCAACCAAGCCGATTTAGCGGCCCGTTCAGCAGCGAGCTCCGCAAAAGCGCGGGCCACTTCGGAGACTCCCACCTCGTGTTTGGCACCCATGAACATGACGGCAGCGCCTGCGCCCCCTGTTGCAGCGGCAACAGCAGACCAGACTCCGTTCATCTGTCCCTGAATACTTCCCATCCAAACCCCAACTCAAACAAGCCTCAACGTCGCTTTAGCGCGTCACCGTCGCTAAGATCGGAAGGCCTAGAGTCCGACCGATCGAGGACGGTGTTGGGAAGGTTGTCCGCGAGAATGCCCGCATCAAACCAGCCGCAAATGCCGTGAAGGCCGCAAAGAAGACAGAGAGTATCGCGGCTTCCTTCTTTAAGCTCTTGCCACGAGTCGGCACATTAGCACGTTCAATGACACGTATATTTTCATTAGAGGTGCGGCTTAGTTCATTCTGAGCTTGGGAAGATGCTTCCCGCGTTGAGAATTGTTTGACTTGCTCTTCCAAGATTGCCTTACGACGTACCAAGTCATCAAACATTGGCTTTACTTGGCTTAACTGGATGGCACGCGCTTGCAATTGAGCAACTTGGGCTTCCAGAATGGCTTCGCGCTGGGTTAAAGCTTCAACCTCGGCCGCATTGCGCGCCCGGTCGGAAGCCATTGTATCGCGCACGGGGTTTGCCCCAGTCTTTGTTGTGCCAGCTGCCCGCCCTTGCTCTGAGCCGAGAAGCTCATCCAAAGCCTCAATCCGGCGACGCATATCCTGAACGGGCTGGCTTTGCTCGGTATAGCGGGTTTGGAGTTCTGCCAATTGGGTGGCCAGCTCGATCCGACGGCGGGAATTATCGGTCTCAAAAGACAATCTTACTTCGCGTGGTTCGCTGCGATAGCTGCGGTCGCTTGCCGCAAACCGGCCTTCTGCTTCGCGCTGGCGGGCCTGGACATTTAAAAGATCAGCTCGGGCGGTTGAGAGTAAGGATTGAAGGGCTGCGCGTTCGCCCTCAAAGTCTGCCACACCATTTGCGCCCAAAAACGCGGTGATCTCGGCTTCCGCCTCCCGCAAACGGGTCTCAAACTCATTACGCTGGGTCCGCAGCGCGCCTGTTTGGTCCTCAAACAGGACTTCACGGCGATAAGTCAAATACTCATCGATCATGGTGTTGAGGACTTTCGCTGCAATGACAGGGTCTTTGCTTTGATAGCGCAACTGGATCACGGTCGTGTTGGCAGACGCTTCAGCAGTAAAGTTGCGTTGAAACTGATCGACGCCAAAGGCAATCCGCCGTTCTGGTGTATCTGGGCCTTGGCTAATCTGAATATCTTCAGGATTAAACAATCGATCCAAGCCAATTTTGCGAATCACGCGCTCTGCGATTTGCCCAGATTTGATTACTTCAACTTCAGATTGGACGATTTGCTCTTGCTTAGGCGCTGCTCCTTCACCGGCAGCACCGACGCGCGGCGTAAAGACATATTCTTGTCCCAACAGAATAGAGAGCCGCGCGCTGGCGGTGTAGCTCTTCTGAAGCGTGGTCGCAAAAGCAATTCCAAGTGCAGAAATCAAAATGAAAACAATGAGCATCAGCCATTTTTCACGCCACAACAGACCGACCCAATCGCGAAGATCAAGCTGTGGGCGCGCGCTGCCAGTCGGCTCATAGCCGCCGGCACGGGGATAGCTTGGGCCCGTTTGGTAAGTCATTCTAAGTTCCGCGCGTCAGGACGTGTGGCAAAGCATTTTGCTTCCTTCAAACGTTAATCAACCATTATCCATTAACGAAACGTTTAACGATTGGGTTTCTAAGAAGCAGGCTGTTGCCAACAGACCAAGGGAGCCTGTTCATGCGTGCCAAAACCACAGCTACACTCGTGTCCTGGGTGGTTCTGGCAGGGATCAGCCTGACGGCTTGTGCACCCAGAGGCTATGTGGATGCTTTGCGCACGGACGGCAGGAATTGGCAAACTCCGCGGCCGGTTGCCACCGTCGACTTCCCGGCGGTTCCGATCTTCCCAAGCTGGACGGCGGAAGATGAAACCTATCGATTCTTCCCGGGCGACGTGATCGATTTTCAGTCTATCGGGGCACCTGAACTCAGCCGAAAGCTGACGGTCGCTCCTGACGGCCGCATTCATCCGCCGATGTTGGAAGCAATTATGGCGGCTGACCGCACGCCTGACGATTTGAAGCTGGAGTTACAAGGTCAATATGCGACCTATTTGCGCAATCCTTCGATTGCGCTCGCACCCGACACTTTCGCCTCACAGAAATTCTTCGTCGGCGGTGAAGTGGCCAAGCCGGGTCTCTATGATTTATCCGGTGAGATGGATCCGCTGCAGGCGATTACGACAGCTGGCGGCTTTCTAAATACCGCGCGACGGGAAGAAGTTGTTGTCTTGCGCCGGGGAGCTGGTGGCACGCCTTACATGCGGGTCTATGACCTTCGCTCTGTTTGGGCTAGCCAAGCTCTGTTAGCCGAACTGCCGCGCCTGCGCCGCTTTGACGTAGTTTGGGTGCCCAAGTCGCGGATTTCCGAGTTGGGGCAGTTTACCCAGCAATTCGTCCGCGACGCGCTGCCGATAACAGTCGGCTTCAACTATAGTATTGGCTCAAACATCGTCCAATAAGTGTTCAAACCGCATCAACGGCCTGACAATGAAGGCAGATTAGTTTGCGGTGCGCTGAAGCCATTCGCGAGCGGCGCGCTGTGCTGCCGAAACTTGGCTCTGGGTCATCATCGCCGTTAATTCTTGGCGACGCTGCTTTGCTTCGCTATCGCCGCGCATAGCAGCAATATTGAACCACTTGTGCGCTGCGACATAATCCATGTCGGCACCAACGCCAGTTGCATGCGACAAGCCCAAAGCAAACAGATCGGTGCCTGCTTCATTGGTCTCAATTTCTGTGGTCATTGTGACCTCTAAAGCGCTGCTCATATCATAAGCCATTTTAGTCTTTCCCCTAACCATATTGACCACATTCTGGGCCAAGTGCTTTTTTCACCGAGGTGCCGTTTTAGCCTCTCGCAGGGACAATGTGACGGGTGATTGTGAATCGAATCTTCCCAAGACCTTGCTATAAAATGAATTTCAGTACCTTTTACGTAAACAGGTGGTTCACGCCCTCCCGCGTGATTCATGACTCCTTCAGCAACTTTGCTCAGAGATTGATAAACTTGCCTTTTTTCGAACCCGATGACGCTAACGCTCTATCAACCGAAAATCTGGACGTCTCTCAGGTTTTTGACTTAAACGGCAAAGGCGCGGTTGAAGCTTTGGCGCTTGTAGAAGCTGCGCTCCACGACCAACGCCGCGACGAAGAAGTTAAACTGTGGTTCCGATTTGATCCGCCGACGCCTGGTGGAGGCGAGACTTTGTTTCAGCCTGTCGGTCGGCGGCTGCGCGATGCAATTAAGCATGGCCATGCCGTGCGCGCGATGCCGGCCCACGGCGGCGGCTGGATTGTCAGACTGTCGGCAAAGGTGCGATAGTTAATCATGGCTGTCTATACTGAACCAACCGACGAAGAATTAGCGATCCTGTTGCAGGGTTGGGGGCTAAGTGGCCTGCGAAACTTCAAAGGCATCGCCGAAGGCGTTCAGAACTCAAATTTCTTGGTAGAGGCCGCCCAAGGCCGCTTCATTATGACGATTTATGAGAAGTCTGTCGCACTGGAGGATTTGCCGTTTTATCTGGGACTGACGGAGCGCGCTGCCAATGCAGGCCTCCCCGCTGCCCGCCCTATCCGCACGCAAGATGATCAAGTGGTGCAGATGATCCGGGGTAAACCCACAGCCCTGTGCAGCTTCCTCGACGGGGTCTCGTCCAAGAGGCCACCGGCCAGCCATGCGCGCGCGGTGGGAGCCGCACTGGCCCAGTTGCATCAGGCACTAGAAGGCTTTCCCTTGTCGCGGCCGAATGACTTGGGGCCTGATAATTGGGCGGACCTTTGGAAAGGCCGGGCACGGCATGCAGAAGCGCTGGAGCCTGGCATTGCTGCCGCTATCCAAGGCGACCTCGAACGCTTTAAGTCTGACTGGCCCAAGGATCTGCCGCGCGGCATCATCCACGCCGATTTGTTTCCCGACAATGTCTTATTTCTGGGTGACGAAGTTAGCGGCCTGATTGACTTCTACTTCGCCTGTAACGACTTTTTGGCTTATGACGTCGCGGTGATGCTAAATGCGTGGTGTTTTGAAGCCAATGGGCGAGAGTTCGATATGGTCAAAGGCCGCGCCCTGATTTCAGGCTATGAGAGCGTGCGGCCCTTGAGCACGGCAGAACGCGCTGCCCTGCCCCTTCTGGCGCGTGGTGCGGCGCTGCGCTTCTTCCTCACCCGCTTAGTCGATTGGATGACGCCGATGGACGGGGCCTTGGTGCGCAAGAAAGATCCACGTGATTATGCAGGCCGGCTCGCCTTCCACCGAGCGGCGCGAGACGCTTCAGACTACGGCGCGCCTTAATTATCTAGCCAGCTCGCTGCCATCGACACCACTTCGTCATCTTGCACCAAAGCGCGGTGGCCGAGGCCATCGACAGGCCAGAAACGCGCGCCGGGCCAGGCTTCTGCCGCACGTTTACCCTCGAAAGCCGGGCATTGCTCGTCATCGAGGGAATGGATGAACAAGGCTTCGGCTTTCATACTTGGCGCAGCGGCTGCCAAGTCAAAGAAGCGGCTCTCCGCATGACCAAGCGCCAAAGCTGCTTCAATCATCGGCTCTTCGACGCCATAGCGCCGCCAAGCCCGTTCAAACTGGCGTGCTTGGGCAACAGGCGGGGAAATCAGCACCACTTGAGCTAGCTCCAACCCTTGTTGGAAAGCTTTTGCCAAGGCGGGCCCGCCAAAAGAATGCGTTGCAGCGCCGGAAAAAGGCCCAAAGCGCGCTTGCAGAGCCAAGATAGCGTCCGCTGCCAATTCCAGGCTGCAGCGATCCCCATCGCTATGGCCATGGCCCGGCAGATCAAAGGCAACAATGCTGCGGCCACGCTGATTCAAAAGGTCAATAAGGGGCGACCACAGGCTGGTGTCATCTTCCCACCCATGCACCAAAAGCACAGGCGGGGACTCATAGCGGTGGCCTAACAGATGCCAGCTGGCAATCTGCGCCCCTTCTTCACCGACCATGTGGTGATCGGCTTGATGCAGGAGTGGGCTCACACGGGGAACCGCCCGCCGCTTTGGCTGGCCGGATTGGTTCAAAAGATGCTTGGCATGGGTCACAACGTCGTTCATGACAGAGCGTGTGGAACGCCGACGCGCAGTTTGCAAGATCATGACGAAACGGAAACCTCAAGATGGATGACACTTTATTTCCCGCTGCGACAATTTTGTTGGTGCGTGATGGCGCAGACGGACTGGAAGTCATGATGGTGGAGCGCCACGCCAATATCGGCTTTGCCGGTGGTGCGATGGTATGGCCCGGCGGCAAAGTCGATCCCGCTGACTTTGATGATGGCTGGCTAGAAGCAGCTGAGGGCCTGGAAGGCTTAGACGCGGAAGAGCGCGCTGCACGTGTGGCTGCTTTGCGGGAGGCCTATGAAGAGACGGGCATCTTACTCGCAACCCGCAATGGCGAACCGATTGGCCAGAAGGCACTCGATTTAACGGACATGCGTAAACGCGTGGACCGCGACGCAACCTTGTTTCAGCCCTTGGTGCGCGGCCATGGCCTAAAGCTAGCTACCAGCGAGCTTCGCCCCTTTGCGCGCTGGATCCCACCCCCGGCCCTACATAAACGCTTTGACACGCGCTTTTATCTGACACCAGTTCCGGCAGGCCAAGACGGAGTGCAAGATGGTAGCGAGGCAGTCGATCTTGTTTGGATCAAGCCGCAAGCAGCCTTGGATGATCTGGCTGCAGGTCGTCGCAAGATCATTTTCCCGACCGCGCGCAACTTGGAGCTTTTGGCCCTGTCCAAAACTGTCGAACAAGCTTTGGCAGATGTGGCAGCTCGCCCGCAAGGTATCGTCCAGCCGGTGATCGAAAATGGCGTCTTGAAGATACGTTCTGACCTTGGCTATCCTATCACCGAAGAAAAACTCGACACAGCGATGCGAGGGTAAACTCATGCCAATGATCACGCTATCAACGGGTATCCCAGCGCTGTTGGAGCCAGCCACGGGCACCCAGCGCCGCGGTGGTTTGGTCGTGGCGCAGGAGATTTTCGGGCTTAACGCCAATATTAGAGCGCTATGCAGCCGTTTTGCCGGAGATGGCTATGACGTGATTGCGCCTGCCTATTTCGACCGCATCGAAGCAGGCTTTACAGCCCCTTATGATCAAGACGGGATACAAAAGGGCCTTTCTGCCGTACGTGCTACGTCGTGGGATCAAGTCACGGCCGATACCCAAGCCGCGATTGATGTATTGCGCCAGACCCAATCGCGCATCTTTGTAACGGGCTTTTGTTGGGGCGGCACGGTCGCATGGGTGGCTGCCTGCCGCTGTGCGGGTGTGACCGCGGCTTCAGGTTTTTATGGCCGGATGATCAATATGTTTCTGGCCGAAACCCCGAGTGTGCCGATTGAACTGCACTATGGCGATGCCGATCCCGGCATTCCTTTAAGCTTGGTCAATGAAGTTCGCGTCGCCCATCCTCAAGTGCCGATCCATCTGTATCCGGCTGGCCACGGCTTCTTCTCAGACCGTGGGCATGATTTTGACCCGACTCAAGCAGATATTGCTTGGGCGCGAACTCTCAATCTATTTGATCGTAGTTGAGCTTGCGTCAGAACATTCTGGTTATGGCCATATAGCCATAGTGGGTTGTCCCTTGGCGTGAAGCATTAGGGGCGGTCCTCGCAAAACGCCCCGGAATCAAGGCAGATGCACCCACTTCTAACCGAAGCTTATTGGGCTGCAGCCAATAGCGGGCACGGCCATCAATCGTGGTACCGATAAAGGTGCCAGATTGGCCCGTTCGGTCCTGAACACGAGCGACCACCCACGCGTCGCGTGCCTCGTCCAAATGTGCGACCTTGAACGCAAGACGCAGGTCCGTCCGGGCATTGGGTTTTAGCTCGATACGTCCACCGGGTGCATTGATATTAGCAGGGGTCAATGGCCCATGAATGCCTGTATTGCCGAGGTCGGTGCGCCGCCCACCAAACAAACGCTCCGCCTGATCAAAATTGAGGTCATTGGGATTACGGTCGCCCGAGGCAAAATCCCAATCAATCCCTACTCGGGGCTCCCATGGGGCATCAAACGTATAGCCAATGTGAGCGTGGGCGGCGAAAGCCCGTACCTTTAAATCGATTGTATCGGTAGGCGCAGCACTTGCCCGACGGGTCCCAGTGCGCCACGAGGTATCTAGTTCAAAATCCCACTGGCTCTTTTGCGGTGGCCGGAACAAGCGAAAGCCCGGCTGAAAATAGTCGCGATTGGGGGTATTGGTCCTGGCCGTATCATGCTCTTTCAAGCGAAAGACGAACAACTCCCCCGATGTCTGTGGCAACAGGTCGCCGAGCAGATTAGCGCGGCGATAATGTACGCCTAAGAGCAACCGCGACCATTCCTCGCGGTCAGCCTGCATTTCATTCTTTTCGAGGCTGGACCGATCTTGCGGCAAGCGCCCCACTGGCACCACGGCAACCACATTCCAAGCATCGCCGCGCGCATTACTCGACTGCCAATAAGCCCCCGTGAAGTTTAGCAACACATTGGCCATATCCGCACGCTCAAGGATACGCCGACCGCCTATATCCAAGGTTTGGCGACCAAGTTTCAGGCGCGCTTTGTCCTGTTTCAACGCTGTGGCCAAGCCAGTTCCGCTCAGATCAAAGGACGCGTAGGCCCGCAGGACATCGAGCGGATTGACCAGCGACGCGCTAAGCGTCGATCCTGAGTCATTTAGTTCCTTGCGACTATCTTGCAACTCGAGACCGAACGTGACGGGGTCAAACTTAGCTTCCGCCAAAATCAGGGTCCGAAAGGCCAAAGCCTGATCGCCGCCTCTGCCGCCTGCGCGGAACTGTCCGTCGAGGCTTTCGTAGCGAACGCGCGCTTCGCCAGATATCTTCAGCCAATCAGGCAAAATTTTGTTTTGCTCGCCAGATTCGATTTTGCCATTCGTCGTTTGGGCCATTGAATGACCGGGTAAAGAGGCAACCAAGGCGAGCGCGACGCTGGCCGCTGAAAACTGACGCATGGTGAGACCTTTGTCCTTCACTGACTGTAGGAAATCGACCTTGAGGTCACCACGAATTCCGGGGCGCTCCCTACTGCAGGCAGGGGGGTATGGTAAAGGGCACGCTCATTCAAACGCCCGCTTTTCTCGGTGTCTCGCGGAGAAGTGAAGGCAGATGCTTTAAAGCACCCGCCCTGCTACGGCGGATAGCTTAGCCAGAAGCCCGGGGTCGCGGGCTTCTGGTGACGTAATCAACGCATAATCGAGGCACGTATCAATTGGGGACGGTGTCCGATCCAACGACTTGAGCGACCGTGCCAAGTCCGCTACCAAGGCCTTTGCTTTGGTGGAGTTGGCATGCATGACTTCTAGGATTGCCGAAACTTCCACCGCTGCATGGTCTTCGTTCCAACAATCATAATCTGTCACCATGCAGACCGAGGCATAGGGCAATTCAGCTTCGCGGGCGAGCTTAGCTTCGGGCATATTGGTCATGCCGATTACCGAACACCCCCACGAGCGGTAGAGGTTGCTTTCTGCGAGCGTTGAAAACTGCGGGCCTTCCATCACTAAATAGGTGCCGCCTTCAGTAACCTCTGCACCCGAGCGACGTGCCGCTTCAGCTGCAAGCCCTGCCAAACGGGGACAGATAGGATGGGCCACCGACACATGAGCAACGAGGCCCGTACCAAAGAAGCTTTTTGGCCGTGCAAAGGTTCGATCGATAAATTGATCCACCACCACAAAATGGCCAGGCGGGAATTCTTCCTTGAGCGAGCCAACGGCCGAGATAGACAAAATGTCGGTCACCCCTGCCCGCTTCAGAACGTCAATGTTCGCGCGGCTATTGAGTTCTGACGGGGAAATGCGGTGTCCGCGCCCATGACGGGGCAGAAACACCACGCGTTGACCATCCAGTTCAGCGTCAAAAATCTGATCAGACGGTTCGCCCCAAGGGCTCTCGATCGTCCGCCATTCACCCGAAAGGCCCGGAATATCATACAGGCCAGAGCCACCAATAACACCTAAAACCCAGTTTGACATGCCGCTAACCCTCTTTGCGCCAGCGTGTGACATCGCGACGACAAGCCTCTAAAGTGGCAAGGCGGCGTTGCATCACAACATTTGGATTTTTTGCCCCGGCAAGCTCGCGTTGGCCTTGGCGGGCAAACGCATCATAATCGGCCCGAAAGCGGGGTTCGCCGCGTACAGTGGACGCCGCTAAAACCATCGGCTGCATAGCGTCACTTAGGGCCATAATCTCACGCGCCACACCAACAACCTGTTTTGGTGCACCAGGTCGGCTCGCTTGGATACGGGTTATCGCCCCCATGAAGTCCGCCGTGCCATAACATTGCACAAGGCGGGTGTATTCGCGCGAGACATCGAAGTTTGGGGCAATTTCGCGGGCAATTTCCGTGGGCGTCAGTGGGCCGCGTGGGGCGGTTGGTGCCGCTGCCGGACTAGGTAAGGCCGGTAGCGTTGAGTCTGTTGGCACGGTAGGCGCCGCGCTAGGGTTAAACTCTTGCGGTAGCTCAAATTGCTTGGTTTCTAAAGGCGCGATTATGGGGCTGGCAGGGGCTTTGCGTCCAAGATTGACGGTTACCTCTGGCACAGGGGCCGGAGCAACAGCGGGTGCCGTTTCTTGGGCTTGGGCCCCAGCCCCGGCTGCAAATGTTAGAAGTATCACAAAGGGTGCAAAACGCATGATCAGTCCATTACATAACGGATTGGCAGGTTCTTAAGCCCGCCAACGAAATTGGCTTCCGAAAGCTTGGGTTCGCCTGCAAATTCGACGGATTTGAGGCGCGGTAGGAGTTCTTCCCAGAATATCCGCATCTCCAGCTTGGCCAAATGCTGGCCTAAACACAAATGCGCGCCATAGCCAAAGGCCAAGTGCTTATTCGGGGTGCGATCAAGGCGGAAGGTATAAGGATCGTCAAATACTTCCTCGTCGCGATTGCCAGAGGGATAGGACAGCATCAGCCAGTCGCCCTTCTTGATTGTCTGGCCGCGCAAATCATAGTCCGCGGTTGCAGAGCGCATGAAGTGGCGCACTGGCGTCGCCCATCGGATCGATTCATCCACCAAGCCGTGGATCAGGTTTAGATCTTTCTGAACGGCTGCCAACTGGTCGGGATTTTGGATCAAACCAAATAGGCCTGCTGCGGTCGAAGAAGACGTCGTGTCATGACCGGCGGTGGCAATAATGGTGTAATAACTGACGGCTTCAAACGCACCAATCGGCTCTCCGTCCATCTTGGCGTTGGCAATGACAGTGGCAACATCGCCAGTTGGATTGGCCCGGCGCGCTTCTGTGATCTGGTTGAAATACATGAAGAAGTCCATCAGGACAGCTTGAATATCGGCCAGGGCCTTTTGTTCGTCCTCAAGCTCGCCACCAGACCGGTTCATCTCTGGGTCTTGCGCCCCAAACAATTCCTGGGTGAGCTTCAACATCCGGGGCTCATCCACCTCTGGCACGCCTAAAATTTCCATGATGACACGCAAAGGGAAAAAGAGCGCAATATCATTCAAGAAGTCGCATTGCCCCCCCATGCCAGCCATTTTATCGACATACATGCGAGCGATTTTGCGAATTTGGTCTTCAAGCTTACGCAAATTCTGCGGCATAAACCAAGCTTGGGTCATGACGCGGAACTTCGGGTGATCGGGCGCATCCATTTGCACCAAGGTACGGATCAAATGCGGAGAGCCCCCGGTTTGCTTGCGGACCTTTTCATCGACCGACTTGGTCGTCAGGGTCGTGGGCAATTCGCCACTCAAAAACAAGTCGTTCTGGCGACTAATCTCCAGAATATCGGCATGCTTTGAGACAAACCAGAAAGGCTCAAAATCTGCCATCTGGGTTTTTGCCAACGGATAGTCCGTCCTGATCTTTGCAAAAGTGGCATCCATTACGGCCTGGTCCGCATAGGTCTTTGGACTGACGACCGCACGCGAGAGTTCTTCTGGTAGAATTGGATCAGCGGACATCTTTTGAGCTCCCCGTCTGGCCTCTTCAGTGTAGGCCTTGTTACCGGGACGATGGGACTGTCTGGCCGCTAGGGTCAAGGGCGTGCGTGCATATTTGATGCGATGCCCGCCTGCTGGTGATCTCAGTGCATCGCTTACGATGAAGTTCGATCACCATGCGCGATAATTTTGATGTCGCCAGATTGGACTTCAAACAGATAGGTTTGGCCTAGTATTTGGCAGGGCGTTTTGCCGTCTATCTGGCATTCCTTTTCGCTCAATTTGGCCCCGTTGAGTTTGTAATCAAACTTGACAGTGTTGCCTAAGATGCTGCGAAAAACCACGTCCGCCGGCTCTGAGGGGATTAAATCGCCGGGTGTCACTTCATAGGGCGTTTGAGGAATAGGCGACAGGCCTTGCAAGCGCGCGCCATAGATACGTAGACCACGGTCAATATAGTCGGTGACATAGCCCGCATCAAACGTGCCATCCTTATTGATATCTCGGAAGCACTGGGCGCGCCGCAAACCCTGATCCTGCTGCAAAGGGGCGCAATAACCGACGCCATTATCCAATTGGACTTGAAACAAAACCGTCCCAGCAGGCACAGACTTGGGATAGCTGCCACGACGCGAGATTGTGTCGACTTTCAATCGCGCTGTTTGGGTAACTTGGACATCGAAGCGGCCAATCACCTCGCCTGGCTTTAGCACCTCACCTACTTTGCTGGTGCTAACCATAGACGAATTGAACAGAAAATCCGTCACAGGCATTTGAAGAAGCTTTCCCTCTTGCGCGCGCTGATTTTCCGTTGCCTTTCGATCTGCGTACGAAGGACCCGTTATGGCTGCTGCTGCGCCGAGTGCCAGGGCAATGGCCAAGCCAAATGTCTTGCTGAAATGTGTCATCCAAAAAACCTCTACGACAAAGCACGGCGGGTGCTGCTGCGTTTATCACGCAGGATCTGAGGGGATCACTAGGCTGCATCGGCGCAACGCCAAAAGCTTTCGCCACCCCCGTGGCACCTTTCGGGATAAATAGGGATGCCTAGTCGGAATTACCAATTACAAAGAGGTAAGTTTCTGAAATTTAACGTCTAGGTAGCAACCTCAGTCGACCAAACAGAACAATCAGTATCTATAGCTTCATAACAGAGGTGATCGGCCATACGGCGATTGCAAGCCCGATAATCACTTCAATCGCGACGGATCGAACCACATGGCTGTGCTGGGTATTGGAATCCATGCTGTAGGATAAATAGCGGCCCAAAGCCGTGAACAACCAGCCAGCTGCCAGAATGCTACAAGCCGCAATGCCAGCCTCTTTGTTCCAGAAAACCATGAAGGCCAAGGCGGACAAATGGAGGCCTAGAAACATCCCGCCGAATGTTGCTCGAAACTCTGCATAGCCCTCCGGCTGTCCATTTTCAGGCTGCAAACGAACAAGGTGTCCAGCCCAAGACGGATCAAGCATGCCTTTAACGCCAAGCCCCACACCGAAAGCGAGTGTTCCAGCCGAGATATAAAAAACGAAATCAAACATGGGCATAGCCTCGAATCGAACAGGGTGATTTTTAGTCACCATTCTGTATACTTGTTAAGTGTAAAGTTTCTTCCAACAGAGGTGTATAAGGTTGGCCAAGGAAAACAAAACAAAGCCTGAAACCAAAAGCGTTGCGGCCTTTCTCGCCGAAGTAGAACCCGCAGGGCGAGCCGACGAGGGCAGAGTCTTAGCCGACCTGTTCACGCGGGCTTCGGGCCAAGAACCCGTGATGTGGGGACCCTCGATCATTGGCTTTGGCACGTACCACTATCGGTATGAGAGCGGACACGAAGGGGATTCCCCTCGCGTTGGATTCTCCCCGCGCAAAGCAAAGCTCGTTTGTTACCTAAAACTGGACTCCGTGGGCGCAGCTCCGCTGCTTGCCCGGCTCGGCAAGCATGGCACTGGGAAAGGCTGCCTCTACATCAACAAGCTAAGCGACATTGATCTCAGTGTCCTCGAGGAATTGGTAGCCGACAGCTATCAGGCGATGGCTGAAGCCTATCCCAAGTGAGTAAGTCCACCCATGTAAGGCACCAAAACGTCGGGCACGCGAATGGTGCCATCTTCTTGTTGATAGTTTTCAAGTACGGCCACTAACGTCCGGCCCACCGCCAAGCCTGACCCATTCAAAGTATGGACAAACCGCGTCGCCTTCTCGCCCTTCGCGCGCGTGCGGGACTCCATCCGACGCGCTTGGAAATCCCCGCAATTGGAGCAGGACGAGATCTCGCGATAGGCACCTGTGCCATCGTTCTGCCCCGGCAGCCATACTTCCAGATCATACGTACGTTGCGCGGAAAAACCCATGTCTCCCGTACATAACAGCATACGCCGATAGGGCAATTTCAGAGCCTCCAGAATGCCTTCTGCGCTGGCCGTCATCCGCTCATGCTCGGCCTCAGAGATTTCTGGCGTGGTGATGGAAACCAATTCCACTTTCCAGAATTGATGCTGGCGGATCATCCCACGTGTATCGCGGCCCGCACTGCCCGCTTCAGAGCGGAAACAAGGCGATAGCGCCGTCATGCGGATCGGCAAGCGTTCATCGTCGATGATTTGTTCGCGCACCAAATTGGTGAGCGAGACTTCTGACGTCGGAATCAAATAGCGGCCATCGGTCGTCTTGAACAAATCCTCTTCAAACTTGGGCAGTTGGCCTGTCCCAAACAAAGCATGGTCGCGCACCAGAACTGGAGCATTGGTTTCCTGATAGCCGTTCTTCTCCGTGTGTTGGTCCAGCATGAATTGGCCCAAGGCACGCTCGAGACGGGCCATTTGACCGCTCAGCACAACGAAGCGCGATCCAGAAATCCGGGCCGCACCTTCAAAATCCATCCCGCCCAAGGCTTCGCCAATCGCAACATGATCTTTCGGAACAAATGGGAATTGCGGCGGGGTGCCCCAATGCTTAACCACCACATTGCCGGTTTCATCGTCGCCTACTGGCACGCTAAGGTCTGGGAGATTTGGCAAAGCCTGAATAATCGCGTCCAGCTCAGCTTGCGCCACAGCTTCAATTTGACTGGACTCTTCCATCACAGTCTTGGCTTCGGCCACTTCAGCCATCAGGCGAGCCGCCTCTGCCTCATTCTTCTGTGCTTTGGCCGCTCCTATGGCTTTAGACGCAGAATTCCGCACAGCTTCCGCTTCCATCCGCTTGGTCATAGCCGTGCGCAAACGACTATCAATTTCCAAAATAGCAGGCGTTTGGGCCGACAAGCCGCGCAGCGCCCAGCTGGCGTCATAATGAGCAGGATTTTCTCGAAGGGCTTTCAGGTCATGCATGATTTGGCTCTATGTTGCTGTGCGCTTCTGATAGCGCGCGTTGGGCGCGCCTGAAAGAGCGCGCGCGCAGGCTGACAAACCAGACTGCCGGTCTAACTCGACAAAAACAGGTGTAAGTTCTATCTCGCGGGCATGTATCTGATCCTGGCCACTGGTCCGCGCGCCGCCATTGAAGGCGCTTCGAAACTCCTTGACGCATTGGGTGGCTTTGGCGCTGTCGGCTGGTGGGAGCTGGAACGCCGCCAATTCAAACTCGAGGCCTACGCCTACTCGCTGGAATCGGCACAATTAGGCGTGGGGGCAATCGCGCTTTCAGATCCCGATTTAGACGCCCGTCTTGCGCCCTTGGAAGATGCTGATTGGGTGAAAATGTCGCTGGAAGGCCTGCCACCCGTCCCGGCAGGTCGGTTCATGGTTGTTGGCAGCCATGATGTTGGCAAAGCCAAGAACGGTTCCGTAGAAATCATTATTGATGCCGGCGAGGCCTTTGGTACGGGTCACCATGGGACGACCTCGGGCTGCCTCTCGGCACTCGACCGACTATTGACCCGCGGCAAACGTCCACAACGGGTCCTAGACGTCGGAACGGGTTCTGCAATTCTGGCCATCGGTGCGGCGAAAACCGGCAGCCGCGTTGTGGTTGGGACCGAGATTGATCCCCGCGCCAATTATATTGCAGGCCTAAATGCCAAGCTTAACCACGTTGGCCCGAAGGTGCGTACTTATGTTGCGAATGGGGTGCGTCGGGCGCTGATCCGCTCGCAAGGGCCGTTTGATCTGGTCTTTGCTAACATTTTGATGAAGCCTTTGGTGCGTTTGTCACCAGACCTAGCCAGCATTGTGAAGCCAGGTGGCCGTATCGTGTTGTCAGGCCTTTTGACCCATCAAGAGCCAGCCATTCGTCGTGCCTATGGCCAGAGAGGCCTGGTATTGGAACATCGTTATCGGAAAGAGAATTGGTCAACTCTGACCTACCGCCGCCCCATTCACAGCACCTAAGCGCATTTAGACTTTAGGACTCAAATCTTCATAAGTGGTTTCGGTCAGGCTGGTCAGAAACTCGTTCAGCATTTCGTGGAATTCCGAAGCCTGCATATGCAAGCGGTTCGGATTCGGGAAACGATAGTCCCAGAAACTGGTGATGTGGCTTATGACGCCCATGCTGTGACCCAGTTCGATAAACAAGCGCGGCGCTTCCAATAGGAATTTCCGAAATGCCGCCGCATTGCCATGTTCTACCAAATCGTTGAACGCGTCGTCATAGAGACCCAAAATGGCGACGCAGCCGCGCGCGGCTTTTTGGACCGCCTTCTTCAAGGCAGTCCGCTGATTGGAAATCGATGTGTCCAGCACCCGATCTACTGCGCCTTCCAAGGCCACTCGATCTAGGGCACTGACTAAGGCCTGCAGCTTCACCATACTACCGCGAAACTGCCATTTGAAGTATAAAAAACCTTTCCAACTAAAGATGCTATCCTCAAACTGTTGGCCATCTAAGCCCAATGTCACCCGCAAGGGGTCCAAGCGGGATTCTGTATCCTTCGTCAGGATGGCGTCCACCATGCGCTTGATGCTCTCCCCCATATGATTGTTTGAACCGCCAAACGCCAAAGCGATCAATTCCCGGATTTGCTCCCCCACAAAACTGCGCATCCGCTCAATGTCGGCAGTGGACATGGCGAAGTAACAATCCGCAGGCGCAAAGCCATAACGTGTTAGGGTCTCTTTGAGCAAAAAGGGGTCAAGCGATGGCAATTTCGACAAGAGCGTCAGAAGCCTGAAATCCTCGTCCATATGGCCATGCTCACCGCCCAGCATTTCAATCAGCTTCTGTTGGTACCCTGCTTGTCCGATAAAGATCGATTGGCCACCGGCACGCAGGGTTCGCTTATCGAAAGGAAAGATAATTTTCGTCGCAACGGTGCTGGACCGGGGCATCAAATAGGTTTCGTCTGAACGCAGCCGATGTTTGACAAAAATGGCGCGGTTTAGGGTCGAGTCCTGAAAGAATGGACGCTGCGCATACTCCTCCTCTTCGCTATTCTTCTCATGAACTTGGAATAGATTGAGGACACGGCTGGTTGAGGCCGTTCGATACAAGGCTTCAAGACTTCGAAGGCCGCGCATTTAACTCTTGAGTCCTCCCAGCCTTTGTATGCTTCGCTTGCCAAAACTTGGACCAGCGAAAGACTAGTTGCGCATTTGTAACCCATGGGATGCAAACAAATTGTGAATCCCTCAGCACCATCGCCTTGCGCGAATTCGACCATGCCTCTAGGCTCATGTCATGTTTCAAAACTATGACGTGCGCGGTGGCGCTGACCAAGGCCGTAAGGCAATCCCATTAATCCGTGCTCAGTTGGAGCAATTGGGCCTTGATGGCCTTTTTGTGCCGCATGAGGATGAGTGGCAGAATGAGTATTTGCCTGATTGCGCTGAGCGTTTAGCTTGGGCCACGGGCTTTACGGGCTCTGCTGGTGCCGCCATCATCTTGCGCGACAAGGCTTATTTGTTCTCAGACGGGCGCTATACGCAGCAGGCGCTCAGCCAAACAGCGCCAGAATTGTTTGAACAACGCGACCTTGTCGACCAAGGGCCGGCCGTTTGGCTCAAGGCCGAAGCACCCTCGGGTGCCAAGATCGGCTATGATCCCCGCCTTGTGCCCCCCGATGTCTTGGCTCGCTTAAAGGAGTCCGCCGCCCAGGCAGGTGTTGAGTTGGTGGCCGTTGGCGTCAATCCGATTGACCAAGCATGGCAAGACCGCCCTGCAGAACCCAGCGCAGAAATGGTCCCACATCCCGAAACCTTTTCAGGCGAAAGCAGCGCTTCCAAGCGTTCGCGGATTGGCGAAAAACTGGCAGGCGATGGGATTGAGGCCAGTGTTCTAACCTCGCCAGCGGCTCTGGCTTGGTTGTTCAATATTCGCGGCAAAGACGTTACGCGCACCCCCTTAGCTTTGGGCAGCGCAATCCTCAACAATGACGGCACGGCGCAATTATTTGTGAAGCCAGAAAAGGTGACACCCGAATTACGTGGCTTCTTAGGCAATGAAGTCTCAATCAGTACCGAGCCTAATTTTGTCGAAGCCCTCAAGAAAACGAGTGGCAAGCGGGTTTTGGTCGATCCAAGCCTTTCTTCCGCGCATGTGTTTGATGCTTTGCATGCTGCGGGCGCGCAGATCGTCCGCGGGCAAGACCCCACCATCATGCCGCGCGCTTTGAAAAACGCCGTTGAAATCGCTGGAACCAAACGCGCCCATGCGCGCGACGGTGTAGCACTTGCCAATTTCTTGCACTGGTTTGACGTCGAAGCGCCTAAAGGCCAACTGACAGAGATCGACATTTGTAAGGCCATCGAGGGCTTCCGGATGGCAACAGGTGCTTTGCAGGATTTGTCGTTCGACTCCATTTCGGGCGCTGGTCCCAACGGCGCCTTCCCGCACTACCGCGTCACTGTCGAAAGCAATCGCAAGGTAGATCAGAACAATTTGTTCCTGCTCGATTCAGGCGGCCAATATCTCGATGGTACAACCGACGTGACCCGTACGGTGGCCGTCGGGACTCCCAGCGCTGAAATGAAGGACCGTTTCACGCGCGTTCTTAAAGGCCATATCGCCTTGTCACGCGTGCGCTTCCCGAAAGGCACCACGGGCTCTGCTCTCGATGCTTTGGCCCGCATGAGCTTGTGGGAAGGTGGCTTTGATTATGACCACGGCACCGGCCATGGCGTCGGCTCCTACTTGGGCGTGCATGAAGGCCCGCACCGCATCGCCAAAGTGCCAAATCACGTGGCGCTAGAACCAGGCATGATCGTCTCGAACGAGCCTGGCTTCTACAAAATCGATGGCTACGGCATTCGCACCGAAAATCTACAATATGTGACGCCAGCCACCCCGATTGAGGGTGGAGAGCGGCCCATGCTGGGCTTTGAAACCTTGACGCTTGCGCCGATTGATCGCCGCTTGATCGTCAAGGAAATGTTGACTGAGGCAGAGCTGGCTTGGTTGAACACCTATCACGCCAAAGTTCTGGTCGAAATCGGGCCACGGGTAGAAGCCGATGTACGGGCTTGGCTCGAAGCGGCAACTGCGCCGCTTTAGAGATTTATCGCCTTTAGTGCATTGACCTGAAAGGTCGGCTGACCCATCACAGCGTGGTGAGCCGATCTTTAGCCCCCTTTGCCCATGCGTCCTTCACCAGCTATTGGTGCGCCCGAGTCTTTTGGACCTTGGGCACCCAGATTCAGATCACCGCCATGGGCTGGCAAGTCTATGACATTGCGCGGGCTCGCGGCGACACGATTGAGGAAGGCGCGTTTCTTCTAGGCCTCATTGGCCTATCCCAATTCGTCCCGCTACTCATTTTATCGCTATTTGGCGGCCAAGCGGCAGACCGGTTTGACCGCCGCTTGATCATTTTGGGCTGTATCGCGCTCAAAGTAGCGATTGCTGGGGCTTTGGTTGCTGCATCGGGTTTTGCGCCATCGGCCTTGATTGCGGCGATCTTTGCTGTTGCCATGGTAACGGGCATGCTGAACGCCTTTTTGCCTGCCGCCAGCTCTGCCATGGTGTCCAATTTGGTGCCCCGCGAACAACTGCCCCAAGCCATCGCGCTGATGTCTTTAAGTTTTCAAGGCGGCTCCATTATTGGTCCTGCTCTGGGTGGGCTCTTGTTTCAATTTGGCCCGTCTGTCCCTTACAGCGTTGCCTTTGGACTATTCATTTGCGGCTGGCTCCTCGCCTTTGTGACCAAGGCCCCACCGCGAGAAAAAGTCGAAAGCGGACGCACGTTTGCAATGATCAAGGAAGGCCTGATCTATGTGCGCGACAATAAAATTGTTTTGGGGGCCCTCAGCCTTGATCTAGCCGTCGTGCTGCTCGCAGGTGCCACCGCCCTGCTCCCGGTTTTTGCGCGCGACATTCTTCACGCTGGACCGGCAGCATTGGGAGCCTTGCGCTCTGCCGGGGCGATCGGGGCTGGCCTTGTGTCAATCTTTTTGGCGATCAAACCAATTGAGCGCAATGTTGGGCGTTGGATGTTTGGCGCAGTCTTTGTGTTTGGCTTAGCCACCTTGGGCTTTGGCCTGTCCACCACCTTATGGATTTCGGTGGCCTGTTTGGCACTGGCCGGTGCTGCTGACATGATCTCCGTCTATGTCCGCTCCTCATTGGTTCAATTGGCAACACCAGATGCAATGCGCGGGCGGGTATCTGCCATCAGCTTTGTCTTCATCTCAGCATCCAATGAAATGGGCGAATTCCAGTCCGGTGTCGCGGCCCGCCTTTTAGGCCCGGTCACCGCCGTTGTCGTCGGCGGCATTGGCGCGGTCTTCATCGCCGGGGCGTGGATGCGGCTGTTCAAGCCTTTGGCCGAGGCCGACCGCTTTGAAGATGCAGCGCCAGAAAATCAGGGCTCGACCAAGGGGTCTTGATCGGGCTAATCTCAACGAAACATAAGTTTAGGGAGCACGACCATGGGCGTTTTAGACGGTAAAGTCATTCTGATTACAGGCGGTGGTAATGGCATTGGCCGCGAATGCGCGCTGCAAGCTGCGGCCGCTGGGGCCAAAGTCGTCGTAAACGATCTTGGTGGTTCTGTTACGGGTGGCGATGAAGGCTCTGTCGGGCCAGCCCAAGCCGTTGCCGATGAGATCAAGGCCGCGGGTGGAGTGGCTGTTGCCAATTCTGAATCGGTGACCGATTTTGCTGCCGTCAAAGGCATGATTGAGCAGGCCAAGGATGAGTTTGGTGGTCTGCATGCCATCATCAATCCAGCTGGTATCTTGCGCGATGGCATGTTCCACAAAATGTCTGAACCCGATTGGGATGCGGTGATCGATGTGCACTTGCGCGGTGCCTATAATGTCACCCGCGCCAGCGTTGAGTTGTTCCGTGAGCAACAAGATGGGGCCTATGTGCTCTTTACCTCCACCTCCGGCATCATCGGCAATATTGGCCAAGCCAATTATGCCGCCGCCAAAATGGGTGTTGCTGGCCTGTCGCGCATCATCGCGATGGAAGGGGCGTTAAAGAATGTTCGCTCCAACGTCATTGCACCCTTTGCGTGGACCCGTATGATCGCCACCATCCCCGTGAAGGATGAAGCCAGTGCGCAACGGGTAGAGCGTATTCGCACCCGGATGCGCGCAGACCAAGTTGCTACCTTCGCAGTCAGCCTGTGTTCAGCTGCGGCCAGCCATGTAACAGGTCAAATATTCGGCGTACGCGGCAATGAAGTGGTGGTCTTTGACCAACCAAGGCCTGTCCGCTCGGTATCGAGGATTGACGGATGGACACCAGAGACACTGATCGAACATGGACTGCCTGCTTTGAAAGGTGGGTTCATGGGCTTGGAAGCAACAGCCGGCGTCTTCACATGGGATCCCGTCTAAGCAAGACGGGCATCGCGCTTGCTTTGTGCGGGCTGGCAGCACTCGCCGCCAGCCCGGCGCTAGGCCATGGGGTGCATTCACACGCAAAAGGTGCACCCAAGCCCGTTCTCGTCTTGGAGGGGGAGTTTGTGGCAAGCGAGTTGAATGGTCGTCGGCTCAATCGCGGCGAGGATACCCCAAAGGCCACCCTGATCTTTTTGCCCAACGACGGTGTGCGTGGCTCAACCGGCTGCAACCGTTTCAGCGGGAAGCTCGTGCGGTCCGGCGCAAAATCCACACGATTTGGGCCACTCGCCCTTACCAAGATGGCCTGTATTGGCCCCGCCAAGAATTTAGAAGTCCAGATGTTGTCGGCTTTGCGCGCTACCAATCAGATCAGCAAATTTGGCAGCGAAGTGCGCCTACTGGCTGCCAATGGCCGCGTTGTGGCACGCCTCCAAACCATTAGTGCGCGGCCGGAGACAGGGCTAAGCCTCTATGGCAAATCCTGGACTTTGGTCAGCTTGAATGGTCAGACGCTGGACGCACAAAGCGCCCGGCCACACGTCACATTTGAACCCAATCGCATCAGCGGGTCGACCGGCTGCAATCAATTTTCCGGCGTGCACCAGCGTGCAGACGGAAAGTCGCGCTTCTTGAATATGGCGCAAACAGAACGGGCGTGCTTAGCTGCCATTGGTGACCCTATGGCCACAGAAGCGGCCTTTATGGCGGCCCTTAGCCAAGTGGATCAGTTCAGTTTGACGGGCAACCAGCTCACACTTAAATCCAGCGGGTCGCCAGACGTGCTGGTCTTTGAGGCGGGCAACTAGCTAGACATGCCAGGGCGGAATTCGCCCGCCAAACTTTTTGATCATGAAATCCGCAAATACTTCCAAGCGCTTAGGCTTGCCCCTGCCGGGCGGGCTTAAGAGATGCAGCGTTAATTCTGGTGAGCGAAAGTCTTCCAGCGCCCGCTCAAGCCTCCCTGCGCGCAAATCATCACAAACCAAAAAGTCCGGAAGATAAGCGACGCCGAGGCCTTGGCGCAGGGCTGGCATTTCGATCTCGCCGCCATTGATGGTGATCGGCCCCTGCACCCGCACCCGCAGATCATTGCCCTCCGGGTCTGTGTAACGCCAGAACGAATGATTGGGCGTGTTAGTGTAGCGAAAGCAGCAATGCATCGCGAGGTCTTCTGGCCTGCGTGGCTTGCCACGCTCTTGCCAATAAGCGGGGGCTGCAACCGTCAAAAGACGCACTGGCGCAAGCTTGCGCGCCAACAGGCTTGAATCTGGCATGGTGCCGATGCGGATTGCCACATCAAAATTGTCCGCCACCATATCGACCGTGCGCTCATCCACGCCAAACTCAAGGCTGATTTCGGGAAAGGCCCGGATGAATTCAGGCAAGAGGTCTGCCAGCCACCGGCGCGCAAATGCCTGTGGTGCGGCGATTTTCAAATTGCCGCGCGGCACTTCTCGGCTTTCACGGGCTTCATCGGCTAAGGCGTCGGCCTCTTCCATGATGCGCTGCGCCCGGGCATAGGCGCGCTGGCCAGCATCTGTAAGGGAAAAAAGGCGTGTCGTGCGGGCAAACAGCAAGACACCCAGCTTTTGCTCCAGCTCTGCGATTTGCTTTGACACCGTCGCCTTAGACAAATTCAGATCACGCGCCGCGGCGGTCACGCTGGAACGCTCTGCGACTTTGGCAAAGGTCGTCAATAGATCGAGATCAAGGCTCATTCGCGCCACCACTCACTGACATAAACCCCGAAACAATCGGTTTCATTTTTCCCGAGTATTCGAACAATCCTGTTTCGTCCATAAGGCGTTTCAACATCTGTCGCATCGTGACGACGGATTGAAAAAAAGGTCTACTCCCATGACGAAAACCGCAATCATCTATCATTCCGGTTACGGCCATACAGCTGTGGTAGCAGAACATGTCGCCAAAGGTGTGACCGAGGCCGGTGGTGAAGCCGTGCTTTTGAAGATTGAGTCTGCTGCACAGGATTTCAGCGCGATCTTGGATGAAGCAAGCACGGCAGACGCCATTATCTTCGGCGCACCAACCTATATGGGCGACATCTCTGCACCCTTGAAAGCCTTTTTTGAGGCGAGCTCCAAAGTCTGGTTCACCTTGGGCTGGAAAGACAAAGTGGCTGGTGGTTTCACCAATTCCTTGAGCTTTGCCGGGGATAAAGCCAATTCCCTAAGCTCCATCCTGACTTTGGCCATGCAGCAAGGCATGATCTGGGTCGGCACAGGTCTCGCACCGGGCGCACACAGCAACAGTGATGCAGCCCCTGACGTGGTCAATCGTTTAGGTTATTATGTTGGTGTTGCCACCCAGTCTGACAATGCCGCACCCGACATCACTCCGCCTCCCGGCGACCGCGAATTTGCTCGCCTTTATGGCGTCCGTATCACTGAAATTACAAAGAAAATGAGAGGCTAAGCCATGATTGAGAAACGCGAATTCAACAGTCTGGGCCGGTTTAAGAATAGCTGGCTCAACGCGCGCCACCATTTCTCGTTTGGCCATTATCATGACCCAAAGCGCACCCAATGGGGCACGATCCGGGTATGGAATGATGACGAGATTGCCCCCGGCACTGGCTTCGATCCCCATGGCCATGCAGACATGGAGATCATCACCTATGTGCGCGAAGGTGCGATCACCCATAAGGACAGCCTAGGCAATGTCGGTCGTACAGAGGCGGGCGATGTTCAGGTCATGAGTGCTGGAACTGGCATCACCCACGCCGAATACAATATGGAAGATGAGAGAACCACGCTTTTCCAAATCTGGATCTTGCCAGAAACGGGTGGTGTAGCTCCATCTTGGGGAGCAGCAAAATTCCCGAAAGGCGATCGTTCGGGGCAATTTGTGACCCTGGCGTCGGGCTTTCAAGAGGATGAAGGGGCTTTGCCGATCCGCCAACAAGCCCGTGTCTTGGGCGCAACTTTGAAGGCGGGCGAAAGCGTCACCTATGATCTGGGCGCTGGCCGTCACGCCTATTTGGCAACCGCTAAGGGTGTCGTCGAACTCAATGGCGTCGACCTCTACGAGCGCGATGCCGCGGCTATTTTGGATGAGCCATTACTGACCATTAAAGCGGTTGTAGACGCTGAACTGGTATTGGTAGACGCACCTTAACACTGCATTGAGGCTAACATGCGAGGCTGGCCGTTCTTCGAAAGCAGGACGGCCAGAATGTTGTTTAACAAGCATCCCTCGCCACAGCGCACGCGCCGCGGTGTTGGCCATGAACCAAGCCCCCGCCCGACCGGACCTAGGCCGAATGGGCCTGACACCCCCTTGATGGAAACCTCAGCCTTAACCCGCGCCTTGCGGCACGCGGCGTGGCGGGATCCTCGGGCTGAGCGCAAGAAATTCACCGAAGTTTATGCCGCAGTTCGTACGTTGGAACGCACAGCCGCTTACGTGGATCAAGCATTGGAGCGCTTGGCCGAGGTCGCTGAAGCTCTACGGATCGGCCAAACGACAGAACACGATTTGATGCGCGGCCTGCAAGCCGCCCGCATTGAAGAATTGCTCGATAGTCTCGATCGCCTATCAAAAATGGCCGCTGAGGGTAGATTGAACTTGCTCAATGGTGAGTCAGACAGCCTTTATCTTGACTTTGGGCATGAGGCTTTTCGCTATGTCCTACCGCCTTTTGACCTGCGTCGCGGGCCAAAAGGCCTCAACATCCCCCAGATGAAAGACGGGTTTGAGAATAGCTCTGAAATTCAGTCTATCAGCCAGTCTGTTGCGCTGGCCCAAGTGCGGGTGGCGCAATTCGCGGCTCGCCTAAGTCATGATGCGGCGATGTTGGTCCGCATGGCCAAGACTTATGAGGCGGACATCTCGGTTGAAGATGCTGAAAGTCCAAGCAGCGAAAAAGGCGACTGAGTAACCGGCAAGTCCAAGTGAACCGATTGGTTGCTTGGCGCGTAGAGAGCTTTGAAAGGTGTTTATCATGTTCAAAGCTCTCCAAAAGGCAGCCGCTCTAGCCACTGTCGCCCTCAGCGTCGCCGGTTGTGCGACGATCGCCTCTGCACCAACTGCCAAGGCGCCACAACAACTTGTTCTGGAAGATTATTTCAAAGGCAAGACCACCGCTTGGGGCGTTTTCCAAGACCGCAACGGAACCCTTATCCGTCAATTCAAAGTCGATATCGATGGCCAATGGGATGGGTCTGTCCTCACCCTCGATGAGCGTTTTGATTATGCCGATGGCGCCAAAGAGCAGCGCATTTGGAAGATCAAAAAGACTGGCCCAAATAGTTATGAGGGTACTGCGGGCGATGTTCGCGGTGTCGCGCGTGGCCTGATTCAAGGCAACCAATTGTCATGGGTCTATGATGTTGACTTGAAAGTTGGCGAACGAACCGTGTTGGTGACGTTTGATGACCGAATGTGGCTGCAACCCGACGGGATTTTGATCAATCGGGCAAAAGTGAAAAAGTTTGGGATCGTCTTTGGTGAAGCAACCATCGTGTTTGAGCCCGTTAAGCCCTAGTTTGAGCAAGAGTGCGGCCAAAAGTTTAATGTGGGGCCACTTGCCGAAACATGATTTTGCCATCATTCTAGGATGGGTTAGGCCCAACATCAGATCCCGCAAATGGGTTTGACGAAGAGGAGAAAGACATGGTGAAGTTGTTTTCGGCCGCTGCACTGCTCTTGGCAATGACATTTGCTTCAACGGCATCCGCCGATCCGCTTCAAGTCACAGTCACCTATGACGAGAAGGCTCAAAAGAAGATTGAGAAGACCTATGGCGTGCGTGAAAAGGCCGTTATTCAGGACATGGTAGAGCGCAGCTTGCGCGAAAGCCTCAATGATCGGGTAGCTCGGGTCGAAGTGGTAATCCATGATTTGACCGCCAATCGCCCGACCTTTAAGGAATTGGGAGACAAGCCAGGTCTATCCATGCAAAGCTTTGGCATTGGCGGGGCGGATGTGTCCGGCAAGGCTTTTGATGCAGCAGGCAATCAGATCGGCCAAGCCAGCTATGATTGGACGGGCGACATCATTTGGGCAGACTCCGCTTGGATCTGGTCGGATACAGATCGGACGCTGTCAGTCTTTGCGCGCAAGCTTGCACAGGCAGTTACGGGCTAAAGGCCACTAAGAATTGGTTCCGGTGGCTAGAGAAAAAGCGCGGGGCCTAAACAGGCCCCGCATTTCTGGGCGTGAATGCAGCCATCAAAGCCGAGTTTATCGTCTTTAGTATGTCCCAAATTCACACAGTGGAGCCTTTGCGTTTGCCGCTCTCGGCACAGAAGCGGTCCAAATCTGGCACATCTAAACAGCTCAATCCGCCCAAACTGGCCGTGCCCACCCAAACAATCACAGAAACGTGAGATATTACTGAACAGAAACTTCAGCTAACTTTACTAAAGACTACCCTGGTTGGGCCATTTTTTGCTAATGAGGTCGAAAGCTTTTTCGGAAGAGAGTCTCGCGATGTCCAAAGTTAGCCACGTTTCAATCGCGTCCCTTGACGGAATTACTGAAACTGAAGAAGCTCTATTCTCTGCCTTCCGCCAAGCAAATTCTGATCTTTCCAGCCCTTACTTTTCTGCTGACTTCTTAAAAGCGATTGCGCCTCATACACCGGGTTGCATGTTAGCTCGTTTTCATGACGGCGAGGAGATTGTTGGCTTCTTTGCCTACCAAAAGCGGGGGCAGAGCTTACAACCCGCTGGTGCGCCATTGGCGGATTACCATGCGGCAGTGATGAAGACGGGCTATGCACCGGACTGGTCGCGCTTATTGGCCGCTACAGGGGCAAAACGCCTTGAGTTCAACGGTCTGATCGGCTCTGATGGTTTAGACCGCGCCCCGATCGTCAAGCATCGCCAAATTGCAGACGTAACGGATGGCTTTGAAGCTTGGTTCGCCAGCCAAAAGGCTAATGCACCGAAGTACTTTAAAAATTTAGGTCGCTGCACCCGCAATGTCGCCAAGGATTTCCCTGATCTAAAGTTTGAATGGACAGACGTTTCCCCGGCGTTGTTGGACTGGGTCCTTAACTTGAAAGCAGACCAGTATCGGCGCTCTGGCATGCATGATGTGTTTAGCTGTGGCTGGACTCGCGACTTGCTTTTAGCCCTAGCGGCGCAGAAGACTGGCAGCGCCCGCTTGCGGGCCGGCGTCTATCGTCGCGGAGACGAGTTGGTTGCCGCTGAGATCTGCTTGATGGAGGGGGAAGACCTCCATTTCTGGTTCCCGGAATATAACCCGGCCTATAGTCGCTATTCCCCGGGCCTGCTTTTGACCTTCGATATCATCCGCCATGCCGCAGGCCTTGGGATTAAGCTATTTGACTTTGGCAGCGGCGGAGAAGCCTATAAGTCGCGCATGACGACTGACGGGCCACTTTGCTATGAAGGCCAAGTCGGTCAGGCTTTGGCGCTGCCCGTGAAGAACGACCAGTTGCAACGCGCTTGGTTGAGCATGTGGCGGCGGGCCCATATCGTTCGGGCGTGCGAAGTCTCTCTTAAAGGCCAAGTGTTGGCTCTTTTGAGACTGATCGAACGCGCGCAAATTCGCTTTCAGGCAAGCATAGCCCAGCGCATGCAGGAACCTACCGCCTAATAGCCAATTTCAAGGGTACACATTTCGCCCAATGACGGCCGGGCAACCGATACGCGACGCAGATTTGGGAGTGTCGGTTTCAAGCGATCTGCTACCCAAGAACAAATATTCTCAAGCGTAGGCGTCTCTAGGCCTTCTATTTCATTCAAGAAGGAATGATCGAGAATATTGCGCACGTCACTGATGGCTTTGGCCAGCTCTGCAAAATCCCGTACCCAATGGTCTTTGCCATCTGCCTCATCTTCAACTGACACGTCGAGACGGAAGGAATGGCCGTGCAGACGGCGATAGGGATGGCTTTCATCGCCTTGGTGGAGATGATGGGCGGCGTCAAAAGTTACGCTTTTGGTCAAGAGGCAGCGGGTCACGGGATTCCAAGCATTTTATGTGTTTGCAGGCTCAATCGCCATTGTGGATGGGCAAGACAATAGGCGACTGCAGCTTGGGTGTTTTTGTCCGTGTGCGGCCCGTCCATTGGTTGAAGAAAATAGTGGTCAAAGGCCAAGGCCTCAAACTGTTCCGGCATAGCCAAAGCTTGAGGGTAGACAAGCTTCAGTTCGTGGCCGCTGTGCTGGGCCAATGCCGCGTTGGCTTTGGGGCTAACGCAGATCCAGTCGAGCCCGTCGGGTGCCGCGATTGTGCCATTCGTCTCCACCGCAATCTCAAAGCCTGCCTGATGGAGGGCCGCAATCAAAGGCGTATCGAGCTGCAACAGGGGTTCGCCGCCTGTGCAGACAACATAAGGCCGGCCTTGCTCAAGATCAGGCCAGAGCGAGGCAACAGCTTCAGCTAGGGCCTCTGCGGTCTCGAACTTGCCACCGCCTTCACCATTGGTGCCGACAAAATCTGTATCGCAGAATTGGCAGACGGCTTCACTGCGGTCCTGCTCACGTCCGCTCCACAAGTTACAGCCGGCAAAGCGCAAGAATACGGCCGGACGGCCTGCTTGGGCCCCCTCGCCTTGCAAGGTGTAGAAGCGCTCTTTCACCATATAGGTCATGGTGTCACACGCGCACCCTGGACCGCTTGGCCCGGATGCTGGGCCTGCCATTGCTGCCAACCTGTAGCCCGAAGCTCGCACGCGGGACAGATGCCACAGCCGTAACCCCAGTCATGTCGTATCGTTCGGTCACCTGTATAGCAGGTATGGGAATGTTCGATGGTCAGATCGACCAACGCTTGGCCACCCAGAGCAAAAGCAAGGTCCCAAGTCTGTGCTTTGGTCAGATACATGAGGGGCGTTGCGAGTGTAAACGAGACGTCCATGCCAAGCGATAAAGCTTGCTCCATCGCATCCAAAGTCGAGCGGCGACAATCGGGATAGCCAGAAAAATCTGTTTCGCACATGCCGCCAACCAGAACTCCCAACCCACGGCGGTAAGCCAAAGCACCCGCAAAGGTCAAAAAAACCAGATTGCGACCGGGCACAAATGTCGTCGGCAAGCCAGATTCTGCCATGGCGATGGCGGTATCGCGTGTCAGCGCCGTATCGGAAATCTGGCCCAAAAGCCCTAAGTCCAAGAGGTGATCCTCGCCCAGTTTACTTGCCCAGCCCGGCATAGACGCGCGGATCGCTTCCAAGATTACAGTCCGTTGATCTAATTCCACCCGATGCCGCTGGCCGTAATCGAAGCCTATCGTCTCCACGCGGTCATAGCGAGACAACGCCCACGCCAAGCAGGCCGTGGAATCCTGACCGCCTGAAAACAGGACAAGCGCATGTTTGGGCTCAATCACGAGGAAACTTTCAAGGAGGCAAAGCGGGGGGGATGGGATGGCTCCATAGCCTATTTTCAGCGAAACCGAAACAGCTTCAGCGCAGAAGGCTTAAGTTGGGCCTTAGCCCCGCGCAGATTGAAGTCTCCTGATGAGCAGCCTCACCATGCCGTCAATCAGAAGTATGTATTCGTTTGACTTATTTGCGCTCTCACTAAAGCATCCTGATCATCTATAGAGATAAGTACGGTTCTTTTAACTAAACTACAACGTTCCCGATCTATTACCTAGCATTCTCTATTCAACCAGCACAAAAAAGTTTAGGTGACACTTGAACAGCTTCGCAACCTACGTAAAATTGGAACCGGAGTCACTTGAAGCTATCTTGAACCTCCATGAGCGTTATGCAAACGGGATCGACGGCGGCAAACGAGCCTCTTTGAAGTTTGTCGACTTTTCTGGGATCGACCTCTCTGGTCGCAATTTAACAGATGCCGAGTTGACCGGCTGCGCATTTGAAAACGCCAAATTGATCAAGACGATCTTTGAGCGCGCCGTGCTTTTTGCCTGTGATTTCCGCAAAGCTGACTTGCGCGGAGCATGTATGGCGAGAGCTGATATGCGCGGGGCAAATTTGCGCGGGGCGGACCTTTCCCATGCCGACTTAACCCAATCCGACTTTCGTGAAGGCGAAGTTGCCGTCGCGGACAAAAAAAATGGCATGCTGGTCATCAAGCACCGGATGCGCCCGGGTGATGCAGAGGGCACTTTGTTTGTCGGTGCGACACTCGACGGCTCGCAATTCAATGGTGCGCAAGCCAAGGGTGCTAACTTCCAAGACTGCTCGATGAAGGGCACCAAGCTGACAGGTGCCATTTTGAAGGATTGCAATCTGGCTGGTGCCGATTTGCAAGATGCGGACTTAACAGGGGCTAGACTGGAAGGCGCGCATTTTGAAGATGCTATCCTAACCCGCGTCGCTCTCGGCTATTCCAAAATTGATCCCAACCTGTCCAAGGGCGCTTTGGGCGACCCGAGTGAAAGCGCTAAAATTCGCGCTATCCAGTTGGAAAATATGGCTAATGACCATCAAACTTGGTGGGAGAGCAATGGCGAAGCGGGTCAACATGCAAAGTTTGACGACGAAGATTTGCGCCCCATGAACGCGATATTTAAGGGCATGCGCTTGACAGCACTCTCGGCGGTTAAGTGCAACGGCGTTGGCGTACGCTTCCTATCAACACAGCTGCAGGGCGCGAATTTCTCCGGAGCTGACTTGCGTGGGGCGTGTTTTGCCGGGGCTGACTTACGCGGGGCAAACTTCACACGTGCGCGCTTGAAGAAAGCCGACTTTAGAAATGCCAAGCTAAGCCCGCTGCGGATCAGCGCTGAAAAGACCAAAGCTACCGACTTTACCGGCGCAGAATTGCGCTATGCCAATTTCGACCAAGCCGATATTCGCCAGGCTCTCTTTTATGATGTCGATATGCTGGGAGCCAGCTTCCGTGGGGCACAAGCCTCTGGGGCCAAGCGGGGTAAGTCCCCAATTGCGGAAGCTACGACAGCAACAACTGGCATGCCCGCAGCCGTTCAAGCCCAGGCAAACGCCGCTTAAGTTGAACTAGGAAGAAGGCCCGATGGTGGCGGGAGAGAGACTTGAACTCTCGACCTCACGATTATGAGTCGTGCGCTCTAACCAGCTGAGCTACCCAGCCAACGCATCGGGGAGCCGTCATTTAGTGCGCATCGACTCTCGGAGCAAGCCTTTGGGTCAGTTGGGCCAAAAGAGTTTTCCGTTTGGCTTCTGTCCGCACCAAACTTGCCTCTTTCACATGACCAAAACCACGCACATCATCTGGCAGATTGGCCAGTTCCACAATTTGGCGGTGGGTTGAGGCTGATAGGCTTTGAAGCCAAACGGGCAGGTCTGCAAAATATTGATCCCGCAAGGCCCGCTCTTTAGCCCGCTCTTCTGTCTTGCCAAAAATATCAAATGCTGTGCCGCGAAGAACTTTGCCGTGTTGCAGGATCTTAAACGCACCCAAAATCCAAGCGCCGAAGGCCTGCTTCTTGGGAAGGCCGGTTGCTTCGTCCTTGGCCGCAAGAAATGGGGGAGCCAGCCAAATCTTTAGAGACTTTCGCCCACCTAATGTCGCGTTCAGTCCTTCCATATAGGCCGGATCGGCATACAAGCGCGCGACCTCATACTCATCTTTGTAGGTCATGACCTTGGCTAGATTAACGGCTACCGCGCGTGTCAGAACGGTCCCGAGGCTTGCTTGGGTTTCCGCTTTGCGGACTTGGGCGACCGCGTCCGCATAGATTTGCGCATAGCTCTGGTTCTGATAGGCGGTCAAATGAGCAATGCGATGGGCGATTAAATCATCGAGGGATTTTTCGGGCGGTGGTTCGCGGACCGGTACCATCTCTTTTAGCCGTGCCGGATCATAGGCAGCTAAGCGCCCCAAATCGAAGGCCAGAACATTTTCGTCAATCGCCACGCCATTGAGCTTAATCGCCCGATAAAGCCCGCGCAGCGATACCGGAACCAAACCACGTTGCCACGCAAAGCCCAGCAGGATCATGTTGGAGTAAAGCGCATCATAGAGATATTCTTCAGCCAAGCCTTCGGCGTGGATCACACCGAGTTCGCGAACCGCTTGAGCGAACAAATCAACCTTTGGCTGGCCGCGATAGCCGCGGGTGCGATTATGGATGAACTCACTAGTCGGCTGGATATCGAAATTGGCGACGGCCCGGGTGGTCTCTTTGCAAACCAGATTGAGACCGTCGAGATTGGTCGCAACAATCAAGTCGCCTGCAATCATCACATCTGCAGACGCAGGTGGAACCCGACCTGAGCGAATGTCTTGCGGCTGATTAGCGATGCGCACATGGCTCAACACTTGACCACCCTTTTGTGCCAAACCGGTCATATCGAGCGTAGAGGAGGCTTTGCCATCAACATGCGCTGCCATGCCAACAATTGCAGAGACAGTTGTCACGCCGGTTCCACCCACGCCTGTAAAGACGATGGAGCGTGGACGGTCCAAACTCATAGGCTCCGGCAGCGGGATATTGGTGGCATCAAAGGTGGGGCGTGCCCGTTCGCGTTTGGCATTATGGCTGCCTTCAATCGTCACGAAGGACGGGCAAAAGCCATCAACACAGCGCGTATCTTGATTGCAAGAGGACTGGTCAATCTGGCGCTTGGTACCAAAGTCGGTTTCGAGCGGATGGATAGATAAGCAGTTGGATTGCTTGGAACAATCCCCACAGCCTTCGCACACGGCGGGGTTGATATAAGCGCGGGTGGAAGTGGCCTTCAGCAGCTTGCGCTTGATCCGGCGGCGCTTTTCTGTGGCGCACATTTGATCGTAGATCAGGACAGTCACGCCCTTGGTTTCGCGCAGGCGGCGCTGGACCGAGTCCAATTCCTCGCGCGGATAAACGCGGACGGACGGCTCAAGCGCTACATTGGCATACCGCGTCGGCTCATCAGCGACGATCACGACTTTCTTGACGCCCTCCCCCAGCAATTGCTTCGCAATCTGGGGTGTGGTTTGCCCGCTTTCCGTAGACTGACCACCGGTCATGGCCACAGCGTCATTGTACAAAAGCTTATAAGTGACATTGACGTTGCCGGTCACCGCCGCGCGAATGGCCAAAGAGCCCGAGTGCGAATAGGTGCCATCGCCCAGATTGACGAACACATGGTCTTCTTCAGTAAACGGCGCTTGGCCGATCCAACCAATGCCCTCCCCACCCATCTGGCTGGTCATGTCGGTTTGCCGCTCAGGCATGAAGGTTGCCATATAATGACAGCCGATCCCGGCTAGCGCGCGCGAGCCCTCAGGCACGACGGTTGAGCTATTGTGCGGACATCCTGAACAGAAGTGCGGCGTACGGTGCGCATCGCCTTCCAGCGCCTTCGCCCGGTCCTTGCTTTCCTGCACGCGGTTCAAATAGGCCAAGGCCTGTTCCCGGTGTGGCCCTTCTGGCACCAAGTCAAACAGCGTTTTGGCCAAAACGGGGATTGAAATCGAAGCGGTGTCTGGCAGCAATGGCGCGCCATCCAATCCCTTTTTACCAATCACCCGCGGGCGCTTGCCATCGGGTAGATCATACAAGGCATCGCGGATCTGGGGTTCGATCAAGGCGCGCTTATGTTCTACGACCAGAAGCGTCTCCAACCCTAAGGCAAATCCGCGCAACTGATAGGGCTCTAGCGGCCAAGGCATAGCCACCTTGTAAATGGCTAGACCCAGATCGCCGGCCAACTCCGGGCTGACACCCAAAGCATCTAAGGCTTCGAAGATATCGCGCGTGGCTTGCCCCGTCGCTACCAGACCAATGCGGCGCTTGGGTCCGGCTAAAATTTCGCGGTCAAGGCCATTGGCCCGGACAAAGGCTTGCGCAGCGGGTAGCTTATACTGCCGCAGGCGTGCCTCTTTCGCCATCGGATCATCACCGCGACGCAGGCTTAGCCCTTCGGGTGGCAAGTCGAAGTCTGTGGGCAGGCGGATATCAAAGCGGTGCGCGCCGACGTCGATCACAGCGCCCGAATCCATCGTGTCAGCCAAGGCAATCAGGCCAGTCCAAGCGCCTGAAAACCGCGACAGGGCAAAACCATACAGGCCAAAATCCAATACATCTTGGATTGAGGCGGGCGATAAGATCGGCATTTCCGCATCGATAAAGGCAAATTCGGACTGGCTGGGCAATGTGGAGCTTTTGCAGACGTGATCATCGCCTGCAATCGCCAAGGTGCCACCAAACTTAGACGTCCCTGCGAAGTTGGCGTGCTTGAATACATCGCCGGTGCGGTCAACGCCGGGCGCTTTGCCATACCAAATGCCAAATACCCCATCAAAGCGGGCACCGGCAAATTGTCCTAGTTGCTGGCTACCCCAAACAGCGGTAGCGCCTAGATCTTCGTTGAGGCCGGGCCAGAATTCGATGTCGTTGGATTTCAAAAGCTTGGAGGCACGCTCGAGCTGCATATCATAGCCGCCAAGCGGCGAACCGCGATAGCCAGAGATAAAGCCAGCCGTGTTCAAACCAGCCTTCACATCACGTCTTTTTTGGTCCAAAGGAAGCCGAACGAGGGCTTGGATACCGGTTAGAAAAGCTCTACCTTCGTTAAGTTCATATTTGTCAGTCAAAAGAACTTCGCGATGGAGCATCTGGTTTGGCCCTCGGTTTTTGACCACGGCAAGCCTGGTCTGCTTTTATCCGGGCATCATCTTCTGTTTTCGCGGAAAATGCTTGCTCTTTTTTTCGTTATTTGCGAAAGAATGCGCAAGATACATGTTCACTTTGTCAGAAATGAGAAAAATTCGTGCCCGAAGAATTAGACGCCATTGATGTCCGCATCCTCGATCTAGTCCAAGAAGATGCGGCGCTCTCCGTTGCTGAGATTGCGGACAAGGTTGGTCTCTCGTCAAGCCCATGTTGGCGGCGGATCAAGCGCCTGGAAGAGATTGGCGTCATCACCAAGCGGGTGACCATCTTGGAGCGCGCCGCTTTAGGCCTTGATTTTGAGGTCATGGCCTCTGTGAAGCTGGCATTGCCAAACCGCGAGAACCTCGAGAAATTCGAAGCCGCTGTCGCAACTTGGCCGGAAGTTGTCGATTGCGCCACCGTGACGGGGGCAGTCGACTATATGATTCGGGTCGTGACCACCGACATGCACGCCTATGATGGCTTCTTGCGTGACAAATTGTTGGGTCAAGGCCTAGTTTCCGATGTGCAGTCACGCATCGTGATTCGTGTGGCCAAGCGCACGACTTCGGTTCCCTTAGGTCTCAGCCAGTCTAAGCGGCGTTGAGTACTGCAAAGCCGCGCTCAAGATCCGCGATCAAGTCCTCTTGCGCTTCCAAGCCAATCGAATAGCGCATGATTGGCCCATTTGGATGACGGGCTGGAAACTGTCGGGTGATCTGGACGGTACTGGGCAGTGCTAAGCTCTCAAACCCACCCCAAGAAAAGCCCATTGAGAATATCTGATAAGCTTCGGCCATCGCATTGACTTTGGCTGCGGCGATTGGCTTGAACACGACAGAGAACAAGCCCCCAGCGCCGCTAAAGTCGCGTAGCCAAATGGCGTGATCAGGATGAGATGGCAGTGCAGGATGCAGCACTTGGGCAACTTCAGGGCGTCCCTCAAGCCAGCCAGCGATTTCGCGCGCAACCCGGTCTTGATGGGCCATACGCAGACCCATGGTGCGCATACCGCGCAAGGTCAGCCAAGCATCTTCGGCGGATGTGCCGATACCCAGCATCTGGTGCATAGTCTTAAGCTTGATCAGCCAGTCAGGGCTATTGGTGATTAAAGCACCTGCTAGCACATCGGCATGTCCACCTTGATACTTGGTCAAGGCTTGCATGGAGATATCAACGCCCAGATCAAAAGGCTTCATATAAAGGCCAGCGGTCCACGTATCATCGATCAAAGTTGCAATGCCATGCGCCTTTGCGACCGCGGTAATGGCCGGCACATCTTGCAACTCAAACGTCAAAGAGCCCGGGCTCTCAAGGATGATAAGGCACGTGTTAGGCCGGATTAGGCCGGCAATATCGGCTCCAATTCGGGGGTCATAAATCTCTGTTTCTACGCCATAATTGCCCAAGACTTCGCGGCAAAAACGTCTGGTCGGGCCATAGGAAGAATCGGTCAACAGCACATGGTCACCGGCCTTGGTCGCAGCCATCAGGGCCAAGGTCAGCGCTTGCAAACCAGATGGGGCCAGCACAGTGCCAATCCCGCCAGAAATCTCCGTCAGTGCTTCGCATAAGCGATCCTGCGTTGATAAGCCCTCAAGTCCATAGCCCTTCATGTCACTTAGAGGGCCCGCGCGATAAAGGTCATCGGCTTGATCAAACAACACGGTCGAGCCGCGCTGGATCGGTGGATTGATCACCCGCTCATGAGAAAACGGATCGCGGCCAACTTGCACTAACCGGGTAGCCACGGAAAGGCCCTCGGTGCCCACCGCTTTTGACTTCTTGCTCATCCAGCAGCCTCTGTCTCGATCGGAGAGGCAGGATCTGCTGCCCACTCACTCCACGCACCGTCATAGACAGGTACATCCCACAGCCCCAAACGCGCCAAGGCCAAAGCGATGACACAGGCCGTGACGCCAGAGCCGCACGTCGTCACCAAGCGTTTGCCTAAGTCAACGCCCGCAGCCTTGAAGACCCCCGCCAATTCGGCCGGGTCCTTCATCGTATTGTCTGGCTTCAAAAGGGTCGAGAAAGGCACGTTGAAGGCACCTGGCATGTGGCCACTGGGCAGATTGGCGCGTGGCTCAGGGGCTGTGCCATTGAAGCGCCCTGCAGGCCGGGCATCAAGAATTTGCGCCACCCCGGATTGGATTTTCTCTAAGACTTGCCCCTTGTCGCGGATCAAATCGGCACGGCGACGTACGGTAAAGTGCCGCTCCCGCGCGATAGGCGGCATATCTTCTGTCACACGATTCTCAGCCTGCCATTTTGGCAAACCTCCATCGAGAACCACGACATCGTCATGACCCATATGGCGAAACATCCACCACACCCTTGCCGCAGAGAACACACCCGTGCTGTCATAAATGACCAAACGAAGACCGTCACCGAGACCCAATTTCTTCACCCGGCTGGCGAATTTTTCAGGGCTGGGCATCATATGGGGAAAAGGACTTGCGGTGTCAGAAATCTCATCAATATCAAAGAAGACTGCGCCGGGAATATGGGTCGCATCATACTCTTCCTTGGCATTGCGCCCAGCCGCTGGCATATGCCAAGATGCATCAATGATACGCACGTCTGGCGCGTCAAGCTTGTCGGCCAGCCATTGGGTGGAAACTAAAGGATCATCAGGATTGGCCCAGCCTGCCATTGTCTTGTCCTCAACCAGATCATTGCGCTGCACGCCCTAGACGTGCCACTCGGGGTTTTTTCAGTTATTATGATCCACTAAAGGCATTTCAGCGTAAGTTGCAAAGACTATCTCATAACCCAACGGCACAACAAAGCACATGAACGACGAACTCACCTCGGACACCATTCAACAGGATCAGCGCTATCAGGCGCTCTTGCTGGACTATGCGGCGGGAAGCTTGCCACGTGGGCCTGCTTTAGTGGTTTCGGCGCACTTGGCTTTGCAACCCCAAGCTCGCGAGCTTACGTGGACCTTTGATGCGACTGGTGGCATCTTGTTGGATGCGATTGAACCCGTGGACATCGCCCAGCCCGCTTGGTTGGAAGCCGAAATTGGTCAAGATTATTCAAACCATGCCCTGCGTGAGATTGATGACATGACCCATGTTCTCTCTTCACTCGACCGAGGCCGCTGGCGTCGCAACTTGGCTGGGATGTTGATGATGCCCTTGCCCGGCAGTGATGCTGAATTGCTGAAGCTAGAAGCGGGTCGCAAGGTTCCAGAACATGGCCATGCAGGCCTTGAAGTCACGCTTGTCCTTTCAGGCGCTCTGGACGATGGGAACCAAGTTTATCGCCGCGGTGATTTATTGGTGCATGATGAAGACAGCGAGCATCAACCGGGTGCAGCCAAGGGTGGCGATTGCATTTGTTTGATCGCGCAGACCGGCCCAATACGCTTGAAGGGCCCGTTAGGCTGGTTGATTAACCGTTTTAATTGATTTTCGCCGGATACTCTTCTTAGCTTTCATCGAACGAGGTTTTGCAATGTTTTCCAAAAGTACCCTCCAGAAGTGTCTTTTTACCGCCGTCTTTGTGCTGGGTGGCACAGCGATAACGTCAAGCGCCGCGGCCGCCACGACGCCGGGACGGACCGAGTTTGAAATTCTGATGAATGGCAAGCCCGTAGGTCGTCACAGCGTGACGGTTTCTAAATCTGCCGATATCACCAATGTTCGCATTGCGATCGATATGGCAGGGAAAATTGGCCCGATCGGCTTCACCTATCGCCATCGTTGCGAAGAAGCTTGGCGCGGCACCCAACTCACCAGCCTGAACTGCACCGACAAAGAAAATCGGTCGAGCAAGTCTGTCGCGGCGAATTTGCGCGGCACAGACCTGGTCGTCGACGGGACCGGCTTCAAAGGCAGTGCGCCGGCAAGTCTGCTGCCGTCCAGCTGGTGGCGTTTCAGCACGATCAATCAAACCCGCCTCCTCGATAGCCGCGATGGCAAGCTAAGCCGCGTCAATGTGAATCGGGTTGGCGAAGAAGTGCTGCAAATTGGTGGCACCCCGGTTCGGGCCAATCACTACCGGGTACGCGGTGCGGTCAATACAGACCTGTGGTACGACGGGACGGGGCGCTGGGTACGCACAGCGTTCAAGATTGCAGGCCAAAGCTTTGATTATCGCAAGGTAACTACGCTTACCGGATCGCCTCGCGAATAGGCCTAAACGCTTGAATTCCGACGGTTGTCCGCAATCTCGGCCCGGATGCGGGCCTGTTCGGTTGCGTCAATCGGGAAGTCACGCATCAAAAAGATCGAGATGAGTTTCAGCCCAATTGGGATGGCGCAATAGAGCGCGACAAGGCTGTTTAGCGCCAACTCGGTTTGGCTGCCGCCCTGGGTGTTGAAACCCACCAGACCCAAGATTCCAAAGGCCACCCCGGCCGCTACCGCTAAAGCAAGCTTGGTCGCCACGCTCCACAGCGCGAAGTAAAGGCCGGTTCTGGGTGCTTGGCCGGTTTTTAGCTCATCGAGGTCGACCACGTCGGCCTGCATGGCGGCAGGCAGCACGATGTCAGCACCCAAGGCAAGACCCGAGCCGACGCAGACAATCAAGAACAAGATCCAATCCTTTGGCCCGGTAACGCCCAGCGCCAAAGCAAAAATCAAGCAGGCCCAAACCATCGCCCAGCGCCACACGCGGTCTTTGCCAAATCGTCCACCCATCCAAGCCCAAAAAGGTGCAGATATTAGGCCTGCAAGAAAATAGGTCCCCAACAAGGCGCCTTGCAGGTCTGGACGGCCCAAACGCTCAGACACGAAATAGAGAAACAAAGTGGCTGGCAGGCCATTGGCAATGCCATTGATCACATAAGCCACAACTAAGCGCCGAAACGGCTCATTGCCCGCGCAATCCTTCAGCCCCTCTTTCAAACTGGCCACCGGCTTTGCGGTCAAAGGGGGGTCCGGCACCAAAAGCACGCAGATGCCACACGCCAAAGGTGTCGTGACCGCTGCAAACAGACCGAGCATCGCCAAAGCTTCGCGAAGCGGTCCGCCGTTTGAGACAATCGCGACAAGACCAACCGCGCCAATCACCCCCAAAACCGTGGCAATCTCGCGCCACGCCGTTACCACAATCCGCTCGCGATAATCAGGACTGAGCTCTGCGCCCCACGCATTCAGGGGCAAGGTGATGGCTGCCCACGAAATCGAAACCAGCAAGGTCCAAAGCGCAAAATAGGCCGCCCCTGCCCCATCCGGTGGCGTCATAATCATATAGGCCGACCAAGCTGCCAGCGGGCTTGCCAGAAGAACCCAAGGCCTGCGCCGCCCAAAGCGGCCACCCGTTTGGTCCGACAAGCGGCCTGCTGCTAAATCGCTCGCCGCATCTAACACGCGCACAATCAACAGGATAAGGCCAATCATGCCTGCTCCAATGCCAACTTCCTTGGCATAAAAGGTCGGTGCAAACATGTAAAAAGGTTGGCCCAAAGCAGCGATGGGCACCGCGGGCAGCGCATAGGCAAACAACCGCAAGGGGGAAATCGTAGCGGGAGTGCTGGGGCGCGATTGATCGGTCATGCAGGTAATATGGTGCCTGCAACCCAAGCTGCCAAGCCGCTAGACAGCGGTGAATTTCGCTCGTAAATGTGCGAAATTCACACACATTGGGTGCCAATGTGTAAGATTAACACAAAGCGGATGTCAAAATGCCCTCTCAAGGTCGGAAATTCATCGTCATAGGCGGCGCAGGCCTCGTTGGCAGCGCAGTAGCGCGGCATTTGGCAGATGATGGTAGCGCACACGTGATCATCTGCGACCAATTAGGCTCCAGCGGTTCAGGCAAATGGGCCAATCTGCCTGCAAAGATGGCGGATCTTTGGGCTCCAGACGATCTGATGAAGCATCTCGACCGGGCTTGGCGCGAAGTCGCTGGCGTTTTGTGCTTTGCCGACGCGGGCCACAGCGCGGGCGATGTGGATGCCTTGTTTGAGACTTCTTACCATCTGCCTCGCCGCGTATGGGACTATGCCGTAGCTAAACAGCGGGCGATCTATTGGGCATCGTCCATGCAGGTTTATGGCGATGCAACGCCGGACCTTTCCACGGATCCGAATGTAATTGCTGGCTTCCAGCCCAAAACCGCCTTTGGCCGCGCCAAGCAAGCATTTGACTATTTTGCCGCGAGCCTAGGCACAGGCCCAGATGCCGCCCCAATTGCCACAGGCTTCCGCTTGGCTTCCGTCTACGGCCAGGGCGAAGGGCACAAAGGCGCGCTCGCCAGTCTGCCGCATCGGGCCCTTGAACATGCAGGGGCCGACCGGCCTTTGACCCTCTGGGAAGCCAGCCGCGATTGGGTGCATGTTGAGGATGCAGCCAATGTGATCGCCCAGATCGTATTGCAAGGCCATGCAGGCTTCTTTGATGTCGGCAGCGGGTCCTTGACCTCTGCTACTGCCGTAGCCAAGGCCAGCGAAGTGGCAACGGGCAAGGCCTTGGCGATTGAAACACGCTCGGCTCCTGCCGATGTCTGCGCCCATCAAACTGCGGCCGCTGATCACTCTGCCCTTGAAAAGCTGGGCCTTGCTTACACATTCCGAACGATGGAAGCCGGACTATCCTCCCTGTGAGCGCGCCTGACGCCATCACCCATGCCGCCCGCCTCTTGCAGGCGCGCTATGGCGAAGATGGCGCTGTGATTGCGGTTATGCGGGCTGCCGAAGCCGCCGCCATGGGCGACCTTGAAATGGCCGATCATTGGGAAGCGGTGGCGGCAATGATTGATGAGCCAGATGCCACAACGCCGGAGGCCTTAAACTAGGCTCAGCCACATCCAATCACCCCACAAAGCAGTTGCGCAAAAGGCGTGATGATTTAGAAGGCCTGTGACCTGTCCGTTAGGGCCATTTGGCCTTGCCGCGCCAACCACGCACCCGGGGATCCTGATGACCACTTTTAACCGTGACGCCTTTATCGTTGGCTTGCCTAAGGCAGAGCTTCACTTGCATTTGGAAGGCTCGTTGGAACCCGAACTGATGTTTGCTTTGGCCCAGCGCAACAAAATCGCCATCCCGTTCAACAGCGTCGAAGAAGTCCGCGCCGCCTATAGCTTCTCCAATCTACAAGACTTTCTCGACATCTATTACCAAGGCGCAGGCGTGCTCCAGGTCGAGCAAGATTTTTACGATCTAACCATGGCGTATCTGAAGCGGGTTGCCGCCGATGCTTGCCGCCATGTCGAAGTCTTCTTTGACCCCCAAACCCATACCGATCGCGGCATTGAGATAGGGGTGGTCATTGGTGGTATCGCGCGGGCTTTGGACGATGGCGAGACCCAATTGGGGGTAAGCTCAAAACTTATTCTCTGCTTCCTGCGCCACTTGGACGAAGAAGCAGCGTTTGCCACTTTAGAAGCGGCAGAGCCTTATCTGGCCCATATCTTTGGCGTCGGCCTTGATTCCAGCGAAGTCGGGCACCCACCGTCTAAATTTGCGCGCGTCTTTGAAGCGGCGCGCGGCAAGGGCCTGCATCTCTTTGCCCATGCCGGCGAAGAAGGCCCACCCGCCTATGTTTGGGAAGCCCTCGATCTTCTCAAAATCGAGCGCATCGACCATGGCAATCGCGCCTTAGAGGATGAAGCCTTGGTGGCGCGCATCGCCCAAGATGGGCTGACCTTGACCGTCTGCCCGCTGTCGAACCTTTCCTTGTGCGTAGTGCATGACCTCACCCAGCACCCCCTGCGGACGATGCTGGAAAAGGGCCTAAAAGCCACGATCAATTCTGACGATCCGGCCTATTTCGGCGGGTATCTCAACGCCAATTGGCATGCCATCGCCAAGGCTTTGGACCTCAGTAAAGATGAATTGGTGTGCTTGGCGCATAACAGCTTCACCGGCAGCTATTTGACCTCAGCCGAGAAGCAGGCCCATGCTGAGGCGATTGAGGCTTGGGCGGCTCGCTTTTAGTCCCCGTTGTCATTGCCCAGATATGGGACTGAAAGGTTTTGATCGTGAGCAACATCAAATCACTGGCTGTGCTTAGCTTAGGGCTTTTAGCCCTCAGTAGCTGCGCCAATCAGCCTCAAGCCGAAAAGTCCAAGGCGATGATTTTTACCGTTGCCGACACGGGCACCACCACGACGCTGAATGCCGGGCAGAGCTTTGAGGTGAAATTACTGGGTACGCCCACGGCAGGCTATTCGTGGGAGGTACAGACCTTGCCTGCGGGCGTGGTCTTGGTCGACAAAACGTCAGAGCCCGAGAACCCTGAAGGGCGGGCACAGCGCATGGTTGGCGGTAATGATTGGAGTCGCTTCCACTTCAAAACCATCTCTGGCCCGACCGATTTGCAAGGCACGGCGGGCCAAGCCTTGGTTCTGCGCTATGCGCGGCCATGGGAGTTTGAGGCTGGAAAGCCTGCCGAACAAATCTGGCAAATGCAGATTGTGGTGAAGCCAGGGTCGTAAGAAGGCGGGCACCTAGCCCCAAACAAAAAGGGGTCCGGCTGGACCCCTTTCTTCCGGATATGAGAAATTTCAGTGTCGTCGTCGCAAATTCTCAAGCTCTTCTTTCAGCTTGAGTTTCTGTCGTTTTAGAGCGGCAATCTGTGCGTCACTTGAGGCTAGGCTTTTCATTTCGTTTTGGATCGCTAAATCAAGCTTTGCGTGTTTATCGGACAATTCACGGATATGCGCTTCTATCGCCATGTGGCGGCCTCCTTTGCGTTCAGAGACCTGTAGGGAAACACGTGATAGGGGAATCGCCAAGTACTTTTTTGTCGCATGCCAAACAAGGTTTATCACGATCATGTCAAAGCGCTTGATAATAGGGATAAGTGGAGCTTCGGGCGCTGTTTATGGTGTCCGCGCCTTGGACATGCTGGCCGAGCTTGGGGTCGAAACACACCTTGTACTGACCAAAGCGGCCGAACTGACTCTCGCTTCAGAGGGCTTGCCCAACTCCACCGCATTGAAGAGTCGCGCCTCTTACGTGCACAAGATCGCCGATGTGGGGGCCTCGATCGCATCAGGCTCGTTTAAGACAGACGGCATGCTGATTGCGCCCTGCTCGGTACGTACCATGGGTGAGATTGCCACCGGCGTGACCTCTAACCTGTTGACGCGGGCAGCAGACGTTCAACTAAAGGAACGCCGGCGGGTTGTGCTAATGTTGCGCGAGACGCCCTATCATTTGGGTCATATTCGCACGATGGCAGCCGTCACCGAAATGGGCGGCATCATCTTCCCGCCTGTGCCTGCTTTCTATGCCCAATTGGAAACCCTTGATGCGGTCGTCACCCAATCGGTAGGCCGTGCCCTCGATCTTCTCGGGTTTGAGGTCAAAGGCATCAAGCGTTGGGGGGAAGATGTCGGGCCCGTCTAAGCACGATCCAAGCCTCACCATCTGGGACTTTGCGCTGGCCTTCTACGCCCAAGATGGGGTGGAAGCGGATTGCCTGTCAGCGCAAGACCGCTATGGGCTGGACGTGACTTATCTGATCTTTGCCCTCTATCGGGCCCGCCTTGGGCAAGGGTTTGAGGCCACCGATACCCAGCGCTTGGCACAAAAACTAACGCGACAATTGGTGACGCCGCTGCGCCAGCGCCGACGCGCCCTGAAAGCCGAACCCCAGACCGAGCCGCACACTTTGGTCGCCGAAACCCGGTTTCAATTATTGGCTGCTGAATTAGCCTCCGAACAAACGATTTTGCAGATTTTGCATTTAAGCGAAATTAAGGGGCAGCCCTTAAGTGGCTATGATGGCCTGATCCAATGCCTCCGTGCAGCCCATGTCCCTCTTGACGCGGCGCTAGACGCACTGTTGAAGCGCCTCGCCCATGCTGGGCAATCGGTTTGATAACTTGGCACGCGCTCAAAATGAGGAAGCCTTATGGCAAGCGACTGGACTTCACCTTCCGAAGATGCCGATGCAGAACGCTTTGAGGCCAAAATTTTCGCCCTGCGTGAGGAACACCGCGCCCTAGACGGTGCGATCCAAGCCCTACAAGAGACCGCGCCCTATGACCAAATTGGCATCATGCGTCTCAAACGCCGCAAACTCGCGCTCAAAGACGAAATCGCGCACTGGGAAGACCAATTGACGCCGGATATTATTGCTTGAAGGGCAAGCCTAATTCGGCATCGAGAAGACCACGGTGATGTTGTAGTCCTTCAAACAGGCAGCTGGGGCATTTGCCGGCAATTCATACTGCCAGGTCGAGATGCCTTTCAAGGTAGCCTCGGCGTAGGATTGGTCGGGCACAACACCAGTCACGCGTGGGTTGAGCACACGGCCATCTGGGCCAAGATCAATCACAGCATGGACGCCACCCAAGTTTACTGAAAAATACGAGACACGCATCGGTTCAATATCGCGCCCAACCGGCCTGCGCTTGAGCTTGGAAATGCCGTCACATTCAGCAGGCCTTTTGGTGAAGACTTTCGCACTTTCCTCGTCTTTGTATTTCCTTGGTTCACTGCTTGGTCGACCAATTCGCGTGCCTACAACTTCAGACGATCCTGAAGTCGATTGAATCAGACCTCGAGCCACCATTTCCCAAGCACTCAGCATGCCCCACGTGCGATCGTCGGGAGCTTTCTTTTGCCCGTAAAGCACTCGGGCTTTGACAATGTCCTCATATGCGGCACGCATCGTTCTTTTATCGGCCAACTTAGAAATTGCGCGCGCCAAGTAAACCATAGACAAGCGGTCGTTTTGATTGGGACTTAAACGCGTCACCTCTGCCAAACTTCGTTCCGCCAAGTTTGCGCCTTTGGTGTTTTGGGCTGTTACAGAGGCAAGAATGGACGCCTTTATGAGGGCGTCTGCTACCAACATATCGCCCCATGAGCCTTCGACGGCTTTCGCTGCTTTATCTAGCACATCTAGTTTCTTGCGCTGCTCGCCTTTCTCTGCGGCCTCAAACTCAGCATAGGCCAAAAGAAACTGCGCTTCCGAGGCTTGGTAGGCTTTCGCCCCGACCTCGGCGAGTTCAACCGCACGCTTTGCAGGCTCCAGCCCTTCTGGTGCCTTTCCGATCAGGGCCAGCGACCAAGCTGCGTTAAAGGCCAAGCCTGCCGTATTGGCATTCGTGGGACCCCAAGTGGTCTCCGCATTTTTCCACGCCACTTGGGCATAAGCGGCAGCGTCGGTCAGCTTGCCCTCAGCCACCGCCTGATCATAGGCACGGTAGGCAATCATAGGATCATTGGACGTTGAGTTGGTTGAGTCAGCGAAAACAGGCCCAACGCTAAAAGCCAAACAGGTGACGCCTAAAAAAAAGCGCTTCGCTTGAGAAAGCATATTCACCCCCATAAAAATTGCTCTAAAAATATCACCCGTTAAGGGCAGTAATGCAGCACAGCCTAAGTACGATTTTTTAATCTTGCAACTTGTTTTTAAGCGATAGCTTCAGGAAAAAATATTTCCAACGGAAACCGGATTTCCACGCAAGAAATCGGTCGCATCCAAAGCGCCTTTGCCCTCGCGCTGGACCTTCAAAAGGCGCAACGCCCCCTGTCCGCAGGCGATGAGGAGGCGGTCATCCAGCGCAGTCCCCGCAGCGCCCTCACCTGCTTCTGCTTGGCACAAGAGTATCTTTGCGCGTGCGCCATCAGGCAAAAGACACCAAGCGCCCGGAAAGGGTGAAAAGGCGCGAATGGCGCGGTCTAGGACCTCGGCTGGCTTTGCCCAATCAATCTTGGTCTCAGCTCGGCCGATCTTGGCCGCATAGGTGATACCGTCCTCAGCTTGCGGGACGCAGGGCAAGTCGCCTTCCGCAATCTGTGGCAAAGCCTCAACCATCAAAGCCGCCCCAAGGCTTGCAAGGCGGTCGTGCAGGCTGCCTGTGGTATCTTGCGCGCTGATTGGCGTGCAGGCGGTGGCATAGATGCCGCCTGTATCGAGGCCGACCTCCATCGCCATGACTTGCACGCCCGTCTCAACGTCGCCCGCCTCAATGGCCCGCTGCATTGGTGCCGCCCCGCGCCAACGCGGCAAAAGCGACCCGTGCAGATTAAAGCAGCCTAAGCGGGTCGCGTCCAAAATCACTTTGGGTAGGATCAAACCGTAAGCAACCACGATCGCGGCATCGGCCTCCACAGCGGCAAATTCCGCTTGTGCCTCTGCGCCCTTCAAGCTCGATGGAGTGCGCACCTCGATACCGCGCGCTTGCGCCCACGCATGCACCGCCGTAGGCCGCAGCGCTTTGCCGCGTCCTGCTGGCTTAGGCGGTTGGGAGTAAACACAAGCAATCTTGTGACCAGCTTCAACTAAGGCTGCCAAGGTCGGCACCGCGAAATCGGGGGAGCCCATGAAGATTAGGCGAAGGGGTGAAGCAGCGGTCACCTCGGGCTCACGCAGCCCGCTTGATCTTCTTCACTTTGGCCAAGGCGCGATCTCGACGCAGGCGCGAGAGATGATCGATGAACAAAATGCCTTCCAAATGATCCATCTCGTGCTGGATGCAGGTCGCGAACATGCCCTCGGCATCTTCCTCGACCAGCTCATTATCGCGGTTGAGATAGCGCAAGCGCACTTTGGCAGGGCGTTCCAGCTCATCGTAATATTCGGGGACGGACAAACAACCCTCTTCATAGGGGGCCAAATCGTCGCTGCGCCAAATGATTTCAGGGTTCACAAAGAAGCGCGGTGCCCGATGGTCTGGCGCATCGGCCTTGCCCCATTCAAGGTCCATCACGATGACGCGGACAGGCTCACCAATCTGTACAGCGGCCAAGCCAATGCCTTTGGCTTCATACATGCTTTCCAGCATCTCATCCATCAAAGCGCGGATGGCATCATCCACCGCCGCAACCGGGGTAGAGATTTGCTTCAGAATAGGGTTCGGAACGGTGAGAATAGGGCGTGCGGTCATGTCGCTTAGGTATGAGCGCGAGGACAAAAGGTCAAGTAAACGGGGTGTGAGGGGTGGGGAATGCGCAATTCAAGCCCCTCTCCCTCTGGGGTCGACCTATAGGTCGACGGACGGGGGTGAGGGCCTTACACTCACCGTGTTTGAGTGCGCGTTGCGGTGGCCTTCATTGCACGGAGCAACGCGCCTTTGCGCAACGACCCCCTCACCCCCGACCCCACACCCCGGTGGGGCGAGGGGCGTGCGAAGAGATAAAAACTTATCCCCCTCCCTCCAAACCTCCCATAACCCAGTCCCATCTCCGACGAGAGGGCGTTGTTGCTGCAGCGGTGACACCGGTTGGGGATGGGTAAGCGGGGTTAATCGGGGCAGACGTGGCTGCCTCGTGTTTTCATGAGGATTAGCTGTCCTTATGCCCGGTGTGCTCAAGACCGACTGCCGTGTGAAGCCGGAGGTCAAGTCTTTCACTAGGCTTGAAACAAAACTCGCGGGATCGTTTCACTTTATTATCGCGCAACTTTGATCCTTTGGATCAAAACGCGCTGATAAGACATAGGCGCGCAACTTTGATCCTTTGGATCAAAACGCGCTTGAGATGGAACCTTCATGTACAGGCGGGGGAAATGACACCACAGAGGAGGGCTCATGATCTTCCCTTGGCACACAGACTTATTTCAGCCGGGGCGCACGGCATGCGTCGTATTCCGGGCCAGTCCGTTAATCTGGCCCACCTCATCTGGCGCACACCACGCGCCCCGGCCCCTCTGCCTTCTGGCAACAAGGTGCACCCCCGGTGGTTTTCCACGCGGGGCTAAAGGTGTTGGGAGGGGTATCAATAAAAGCGGTGTCATCCCGGACGGCGTCAGCCGAGTCCCAGACCTTGTGCTGCAAAGTCCACCGGGGTCCCCGCTCTCCGCTTCGCTTCGGCGGGGATTGTCTGTTTGTGATGTGTAAGTATGGTTGGGCTGGTTAGGCAATTTGGTGGGTGGCCGCCCACCAAATTGCCGACGTTGGTACGACCGTGCGGGGATCGGGTTTTGAGGCGCGTTGTCATCGAGGTCTGCCAGCGTCACCAGCTTTGAACAGCTTGTTGACTTGATTGGGCTAGTTTTTGACTAAGCCCGCAGACAATCCAAAGCGAGGCAAACATGATCCAGAACAAAGAAAAAGTCGAGAGCCGCATCATCTTAGGTGCGGACGTCGCAAAAGCCAGCATCGTGCTCAAACAATTACGAGACGGCCATCCGGTCTGTGCTGGTGTCAAAACCATACCCAACAATGCCGCTGATATCACAAAGGCTCTGATCAATCTCGGCCAGATTGATTTGATCGTGTGTGAAGTCACCGGAGGCTATGAACGCCAGCTTCTAGAAGCGGCAAGCCAGCTCGCAATCCCCATCCACAGGGCTGATGGCGCAAGGGTGAAGGCCTTCATCACCTCCCATGGGGTACGCGCAAAGACCGATGCAATCGATGCCTATGGTCTCGCACTTTACGGCCAAGATCGGTTCAACTCGCTGCCACGCTGGACGCCACCAGACCCAAAACGAGAAGAACTTCAATCTCTTGTCAAACATCGCCAAGCGCTCTTGGATCAACGCACCATGGCGACCAACCGCAGCAAGGCCCCCAATAGCCACTATCTTGCTGGCTTCCTCCAAGATGAAATCAGCTTCATCAACACCCAGGTCGAAAAGATCGAGCAACAGATATCGGACATTATGAAGTCTCATGCCACGATCAAAGCCCAAGAAAAGCGCCTGCGCGCCATCCAAGGCATCGGCCCAGTCAGCGCCCACACCCTCATCGCGATGCTGCCCGAACTTGGTCATGCAACGCGCAAGCAAATCGCCTGCCTTGCAGGCCTTGCCCCCCATCCAGCTCAATCAGGCAACAGCTTCAAGAAATATCCCATGACCGGTGGACGCGATCTCATCCGACGCACCCTCTTCATGGCAGCCCTGACCGCATCACGTTGCCATCCAGACCTCAAGCACTTCTATCAAAACCTGCTCAACAACAAAAAACCCAAAAAACTCGCCCTCGCCGCCGTCGCCCGAAAACTCGTAACCATCGCAAATGCTGTCCTCAAACCAGTCCTCATCTCACATGCTGAACTGACTTGATGACAGATTGGGGTCAGCCTGCACCAGCGTGCAGTCCATCACCCCGGCTGACGAGCCGTTTGCTGGGCCAGCCAAGAGGGCATCCATTCGGTGGCCAGCTCTTCTGCCCGCGCAAGGATGGCATCCAAATGTGGGTTCTTGGGCATATTGCGGATGGCGATGGCGCGTAATTCCTCAACGGTTGGCACGCGCCACCCTTCGCGGGCCTTGGCGAGGCGGTCGGCGAAGTCTTGCAACAATTGATGGGCGGCTTTCTCCATCAGGGCAGGGCCCGGCAAATGAATGCCTTGCACCATTTCTTTGGGCGGGTGACGCAAGTCCCACACGATCCCGAACCAGGACAAGACGCGCAGGATCAAGAAGCTCAAATCAAACTCCCACCACTTAAAGCCTTGCCGGGCTGCATTGGGGAAAGCGTGGTGGTTATTATGCCAGCCCTCGCCCATGGTGGCGATGGCCAGCATCCAATTATTGCGCGAGTGGTCACCCGTCACAAAGCGTTGGCGGCCATGAACATGGGCCAAGGAATTGATAAAGAAGGTGGCATGATAGCAGGCGATCAAGCTCCACACATAGCCAACCACAAGGCCGGACCAACCCGCGAACAGCCAAACTACGACGCCCAAAATGACTGGCGGCAAATAGGGATTACGCTCCAGCCACACAAGCTCTGGATATTTGGTGAAATCAGCGATGCCATCATAGTCGGTCTCGTGATTCTTCGGGTCGATCACCCAACCAAAATGGGCATACCAAAAGCTGGTTCTGGCCGGAGAGTGGACATCTTGTGCGGTGTCGGAAAAGCGGTGGTGATTACGGTGGTGGCTTGCCCACCACAAGATGCCGCGCTGGGCCGAAGTTTGGGCAATGAAGGCCAGAATGAATTGGAACACCCGGCTGGTCTTAAAGCTCTTATGCGCGAAATAGCGGTGGTATCCTGCCGTCACACCAAACATGCGCAAGAGATAGAGGCCAAGACAAAGCCAGAGATCAGCCGCATGAACGCCTGTAAAAATCGCTGCTAAAGCAGAGGCATGCAGCAAGTAAAAGGGGATAGGATTGGGCGTCTCAGTATCGTTATGGCTCTTGATTGTTGCGGTCGTGTACCGCTTTTCGTCATCGTTCATCTCGCCGGCGCTCCAAACTACTAGCCTCGGGGCAAGAGCCTGCATCAAGCTCCGTGAAGACAAGATTAAAGGCTGTCGCATAGAGGGGGAAGATGTCCGCGTCGGCTGAGTGCCAGTTTCTACACAAGGGGGCGCAGAGCTTGCTTGGTAACCGAGCGCGGGTCGCTCTCCAAAATTATTGCATCGCAATATGGCTTTGTAACATCACTTGGTCTAAACCCCCGCGCGCAGGGGTTCGCGACCTAAATCAAGAACACGCGGACGATCTGCCAAAGGCACAGCTTCTTCAGAATACAGGAATCCTCCCCATGGATATCAAGAAAATACCACCCGGCCACGATATGCCCAATGATGTGAATGTCGTGATCGAAGTCCCGTTGGGTGGTGAACCGATTAAGTATGAGATTGATAAGGACTCCGGCGCGATGTTTGTCGACCGCTTCCTTTATACGCCGATGCGCTATCCAACCAATTACGGCTTTATCCCAGGCACGTTGTCTGGAGATGGCGACCCAGTTGATGTGCTTTGCATCGGCCGCCGCGCTTTGATCCCGGGCTGTGTACTGCGCGTGAAGCCAATTGGCGTTTTGCTGATGGAAGATCAGGCCGGCGAAGACGAGAAAATTCTGGCCGTTCCCATTCCAAAGCTGACCGCTTTTTATGATGGGGTTGATAGCTATAAGGATTTGCCCGCCATCCAAGTCGCCCAGATTGAGCATTTCTTTGCCCATTATAAGGATCTGGAGCCCGGCAAGTGGACCAAGCTGAAAGGTTGGCAAGATGCCGATGTCGCCAAGGCCATGATTATGGAAGGTGTAGAGCGCGCCAATGCCCAAGGTTATGGGTATCAGGGCTCCTAAGCCCCTGACGGAAAGCGTCTAGTGCAGCACTTTGGGGCGGTCTGATTGGGGTTCAAATACCATGTGGGCCACCCCAAGCCGCTTGGCCGCTCCGATCAGCGCTTCAAGCTCCGGCTCCCAGCCATCGGGCTTGTCGGCCACAGGCAGGCATGCCTTAATCTTGATGTCGCACCAGCCATGACGGCCGAGGGTCTCATCAAGCAGGCGACCCGCATCGAGGCCGTCTTCGGTCTCGTAAAGCTCGAGAAGGCCCATGCCTTCCATACGGTCGCAATCGCACACACACAGCATGGCACAGCGCGCGCCCTTGGCCACTTTGTGGTTATAGCCTTCGCACACGGCGGTGCCGACTAGAATGATTTGTCCCGAAAAAGTGCTCATGGCACTGGTAGCGCAAGAACAATGCCAAAACTTTGCCTTGGAGTCGTCTCGAAGCATCCTTGGATTTGCCTGATTCACCTGTGATTAACCCCAATCAGTCAGGACATTTCTGTTAGACTTTACGAAAGGTTACGATCTTGGCAGGGCGCGGGGCAGGCAATGGAAGAAATTCCAATGGTGGCGGTCGTCGCGGCAGCTATCAAGATGGTCCACCACCGCGTCGTCGCGGGCCGTCGCGGTCTAGCGCCGCAAAGCCTCGCAAAGGCCGAGGCTTTTTCGGTACCCTATTTTATTGGGGTGCGGTTATGGTTTTATGGATGGGGGTATTCGCCGTTGGCGTCTTCATCTGGGTTGCCTCAGACCTGCCAGACCCTGAAGCTTTGTGGAAGAAAACCGACCGTCCCTCGATCACCTATGTCGATATTCGCGGTAATGTCGTCGATCGACGTGGTGCGCCCGATTCACCGCCCATCGATCTAAAGAGCCTACCATCCTATGTGCCCCAAGCGGTGCTGGCGATTGAAGACCGGAAGTTCTATCGCCACTGGGGCTTTGATTTCGAGGGCTTGGCCCGTGCTTTCTACGTCAACGCACGCGCTGGCCGTGTGGTGCAGGGCGGTTCGACCCTAACGCAGCAATTGGCCAAGAACCTATTTTTGTCGTCAGAACAATCTTTGAAGCGGAAAGCGCAAGAACTCTTGCTCTCGGTCTGGCTGGAAAGCCGATTTACCAAGGATGAGATTTTGGCGCTTTATTTGGCACGCGTCTACTTTGGTTCGGGTGCCTATGGCATTGATGAGGCCGCCCGCCGCTATTTTGACAAGACGCCGCAAAACCTCACCATCTCGGAAGCAGCTTTGCTGGCGGGCCTCTTAAAGGCACCGTCGCGCTTCAATCCCGTATCGAGCGCTCAGCGTGCTTCAGACCGTGCGACCGTCGTCCTTGATGTGATGGAGGCACAAAATGTCATTACCAAAGCTCAGCGCCTGCAAGCGGTCAGCCAGCCATTACGCTTTGTCCCAACCTCGCGCGGTGGTGGTGCGGCTTATTTCCTTGATTGGATTGCTGAAGATGTAGGCTCGATTGTTGGTGAGCCCGAAGAAGACATTATTGTTGAGACCACACTCGATATATCCGCCCAATTGAATGCCGAGAATGCGCTTGCCCAAGAACTCAGCCAGAATGGTAAAGCCATGCGGATGGGCCAAGGGGCCGTGGTCGCCTTCGCGGGCGATGGTGGCGTAAGGGCCATGGTCGGTGGCCGGAATTATCAGGAGAGCGAGTTTAACCGGGTGAGCGATGCGAAGCGTCAGCCTGGGTCTGCCTTCAAACCTTTTGTCTATCTGGCTGCGATGGAGCGGGGCGAGACGCCTTATTCCGTTCGGGTCGATGCGCCGATTAAGGTCGGCGAATGGGCTCCGCAAAATTATGATGGCAAGTTCCGGGGCGCGATGCCGTTGATCAGCGCCTTTGCCCGCTCGATCAACACCGTTGCCGTCGGTCTTGGCGAAGAAGTTGGCCGTGATTCCGTCATTCGGGCGGCGCGCCGCTTAGGCATCCGGTCGCGTCTTGACCCACAACCGACATTGGCCTTGGGGACAGAAGTTCTGACCCCGCTTGAGTTGACCGCCGCCTATGTTCCATTCGCCAATGGTGGGATGGCGGTCACGCCCTACGGGTTTAAGCGCATCCGCACCCGTTCTGGTAAAATCTTGTGGGAGCGCACACCCCCGGCCCCTCGTCGCGCCATCGAAGATGGGCCGTTACGCAATATGAATGTGATGCTGGCACAAGTTGTTTCAGCTGGTACAGCCCGCACCGCGCAACTTTCTGACCGGCCCGTCGGCGGCAAGACCGGCACGACCAGTGATTATGCCGATGCTTGGTTCATCGGCTTTACCGGTGGCTATGTGGCGGGTGTTTGGGTCGGCAATGATGACTTCACCGTCAAAACCAATCGCGTCACCGGCGGCTCAGCCCCCGCACGTATCTGGCGCGCCTTTATGGTTCCAACCATGAAGGGGGTAGCGCCACGTGGCTTTGCCTTGCCACTCGCCCCAGTACCCGATCCCAATGCTTTAACAGAACCGACCGACGAGAATGTCGAAACTCTGCCCGTCGACGCACTTGAGCTGCCGCCCGGCGGGGACGCTATGCCTGTGCCTGTTACCCCTAGCACAGAAGCCCAGCCCCCCGTGCCGACACCAGCCCGCGCGGCCCCTGAGACCCGCAGTCTCGATGAGATTGTGAAGGACGTGCAGGCCCGTCCAGCAGAGGCTAGCGGTCCGCCCCGTTAAGGCGCGGACCGCCTGGACTTTAACGTTTTTTAATCTTGATTAGACAGCTCTCCCGTTGGCAGAGAGCCCGTATCATGCCAGTTTGATCACTCTTTTAGGGGGAGTTTATCGATGAATTTGAAGTCTTTATTGGCTGCAACGGCGCTTTGTTCTGTCATGATTGCACCAGCTTATGCTCAAACTGCACCAAAAATGAGCGATGTTTTGAAGTCTTGGCAATTGGATAAGCCCAGCGCGACAACGCAATTTGTAACCAAAAGCGTGAGTGAAGACCGGGTGGTTCTTGAGAACTTGGTTTTCAAGGATAAAGAAACCAACAAGGTTGATGTGAGTTTCGGTCAGTTGGTGCTGCAGCGTATGCCGCAAACGGGTGCGCCCTCCGATCAAGCGCGGTTCAGCCTCACTTTCGAAAATGGCACGACGCTAAGTAAAGACGGCGAGAAGACCACGATTGGCAAGATTGAGGCTACGGGGCTGACCCAATCCTCCAATTTTGACACTCTTTCAAAGTGGGTTGGTGGTGCCAACAAGAATAGTGCGGGCGCGACGCCAAACATCGCGAATGCTGACTTTAATGGTGACTTGCGTATTGCTAATGTGGTTTCACAAATAAAGGGCTCAGATGGCACATTCGCCAACAGCAAGATCGGCAATATCAATCTGATTGGCATCAGCCTTACGCCAGACGGTTGGTCCACCACTTCGATGGAGTTGTTGAATTTCGAGGTCGTTGATTCAGAAAGTAACCTTAAATTTGGCAAGATTTCTGCGACCAATTTTAAGATTGCCGGGTGGCAAACAATGCCTGAAGACGGCTCCATGGATCTGGTGGACTTTGATTTCAAGAAGCTATCGCTGGGCTCTATGCTGATCGAGAGCGTCACCATGGACATTAAATTGCCCGCGGAAAAAGATCAGCCGCAAAACTTCTCATTCGCCATGGACCGGATGGAATTGGCGGATTGGACCGACAAGAATATTGGCAAGTTTGGTTTGTCCGGCATGAAGGGCACAACGGGCGTCGGGGAAAAGCGCGTCGATATAAGCCTTGAGTCCTTCACGTTAGAGGACATCAATGTCGCCTATTTCGCTGCTCTTGGCGGCGCTTTTGCTAAGATCATGCCCAGCTTGGACAAAAAGCCAAGCGGCCGCTCGGCACTCCTCGGCTTTGCCGAACTGGCCTCTGGATCCGCCTTGGCTGCAACGATTGCTCCAGTCGCTACGCCCACACCTAGCCCAAAACTCAAAGATTTATTGCCAGGTGGACCGCTCGATGGCGGCATCGGCGCAATCACCATGTCAAAGTTCGGCATTGAAGCCATGGGCTTCAACTTTACGATCGACCAGATTGCAACCAGTTCGACCCGCAATGCAGATGGCATCATCACTGGGACGCGGATGGTGCCCACCACCATGAAACTAACCATTCCAGATGCCTTATTGAATCAACCCAATAGTCCCATGGCGATGTTTGCGCCGCTGATTGCTGATGGGATTGAGTTGGTTGTTCGCTATGATGCTACCTATGAGCCCACAACTGACATCGTGAAGTTCAAGGAACTCGGCTATGAGATAAAAGGTTGGGCTGGATTCAACTTGAATATGGCCATGAACGGGCTCGCGAATTTTTACCGCGAACAGACCGTCGATTCCCTCATGGCACCCTTAGCTGCAGATCTCAAAAACCTGAATGAGCCCAAAGGAAAAGGCGAAAAGAAGCCGGACGATATGGAACAGCTCAAGCGGACCTTGGCAATCTATCAGGGCGTCCGCTTCCTCAATGGCGCGCTAGAGCTGCGTGATCAAGGCGGGATTGCTAAGGCGGCCGGGGTGTTTGCCTCGATGATGGCTCCACCTACCAAGGGCGCAACCAGCCGTGCCGCAACTCAAGATGCTCAAGCTTTGGCACAAGTTCGCCAATCTTGGGCAGAGCCACTGCGTCAGTCGGCTGCGGAGAAAAACAAGTCGATCATGGAGCGGCAGTTCCTGATTTCCTTGGCCCGCTGGATAGAGGTTGGTGGCGCAATGACGGCTGTTATGCAGCCCCCTGTGCCGATTGAGATACCCGCCCTGGCAGATCCAAAAGACCTGCCAACGCGCCTTGGTATCACCTTTACCAATCAGCCAGCTGCCAAAAACTGACGTTCTTTATCCGCACTGAAATAAGTGCGGATAAACTGCTTCTGGCGGGGGTAAATCTCGCTCTTGAACCGTCGGCCATTAAACACGCCATAGTGGCCGACGCCTTCTTGTACATAGTCGTATTGCATCTTTTTAGTGATGCCGGTGCAGATGTCATGGGCCGCTTGGGTCTGGCCAATACCGGAAATATCGTCCTTCTCGCCCTCGACGGTCATCAACGCGACCGTCTTGATCAATTGGGGCTTCACCAAGCGGTCCCGACACATCAGGATGCCACGTGGCAGATGATATTCTTGAAACACTTTTTGGATCGTCTGAAGGTAGAATTCTTCTGACAAGTCGAGAACTGCCAGATATTCATCATAGAATTCGCGGTGCTTTTCGGCTTCATCACCATCACCAGCGACCAAATGATTAAAGAAGTCACGGTGGGCGTCGATATGCCGATCCATATTCATTTGCATGAAGGAGGCTAATTGCACAAAGCCCGGATACACGCGCCGAAATGCGCCCGGAAAAATCGGAGGCACGGTCTGGATCATCTTGGATTCAAACCAAGCAAACGGCTTTTCTTCCGCGAGCTTATTGGTCACCGTGGGCGAGCATCGTGCATCAATGGGTGAGCCCATGTAGGTCATGGACGCGGGTAGGGCAGGGTCTTTGTCTTCGGCCATCAAGGCGATGGCGGCCAAAACGGGAGGGCCCGGTTGGCACACAGCTACCACGTGGGCTTTTGGGCCCACTTGCACCAGCATCTCACGGATGTGTTCGATATAGTCGTCTAGATCAAAGCGTCCCATGCCAATTGGCACATCGCGGGCATCATGCCAGTCGGTGATATAGACATCATGATCTTGAATGAAGGCTTCGACCGTGCCGCGCAGCAAGGTCGCGAAATGGCCCGATAAAGGCGCTGCAATCAAGACGCGTGGTTCGACCCAATCAGGCCCGCGCGCTTGGGCCAAGGCCTGCTTATCGCGCTTAAAGTGGACGAGGCTGCACCACGCCGATGACCAAACGGTCTCGATTGTAACTGGCACTTTGATGCCGTTGATCACGGTGGAATCAATCCGCCAATCGGGCTTCTCATAGCGGCGTGTCATCGCTTCAAAGAGGTCAGAAGCGGCGCTGAGATTGCGGCCAAACGGCGTCTGCGCAATGGGATTAAGCGGATTGGCCAGCAAAGCGCGCTGGTAATTTACAGCCAAGCGCCAAGGCATCAGAGCGGCACGCTGCATCTCAACAATGGAATAAAGCATATTTGCTCCCTCCGCGCGCGCCACTTGCGACGGCCAGATTAGACATGATTGCATGGTATCTATGAAGATTTGGCAACCATATCACGCAGCATAATTGGCGTGCTTGCCGCTAGGGAATGTCAAATAAATTATCAAAATCAGCTATTTACAATAATGCTGCAACTGCGTTGTGCAAGATGCACAACCAATAGGTGGACTAGATATACGATTCAGCCCGGCCAAACTCGCGAGTTGGGCGAGTCATTACAGTCCATTCTTGGACAAGGCTGCCAAACATTGGCCCATGACTTTTGGGTCTGGGTCGGCCGAAAAAAAGGTGGCGAGCTTGCCTTGGCGGTCGAGCAAATAAAAGATCGAGGTATGGTCGATCAGATAATCCCCAGCCGAGGAGCCTTCTGGGACGGACTTGCGAAAACCAACCTTAAAGGCTTTGGCGGCGGCTGTGACTTGTTCGACACTCCCCGTTAGACCTTGCAGCTTTTCGGGGAAACCGCCTGACGTAACATAGGCTTTCAAGGCGGCTGGGGTGTCTCGCTCGGGATCCAAACTGATCAGAATGGGCTGGATATCGCCTGCTTTCGAGCCTGAAACTGTTTTGGCTTCATCCAAAGCCAGCCGCATGGTTTGAAGGGATAAGGGGCAGATGTCTGGGCAATAGGTAAAGCCGAAATAGATAAGCGAAGGCTTGCCCACGAAAGTCTTCTCGGTAACGGCCACATTATCTTGATTGACCAGACTGAAGGGGCCGCCAATCTCTGCAAACGCGCGCGCATTGCAGCCTTCTGGTAGGGCGGTCTCAACAGGTTTTGGGGCTAAGCCCTTTTGCACAAATGCCCCACCCAGCACCACCAATCCAAGGCCCAGCGCGCCAAGCGCGATCAGACGGGGCAATCGGGTGGAAGGCTTGGTAGGAGGTGCTTCAGAAGGTTTCGACATGGCCCGTGATCCACCACTTATTCCTGGTGCTGGCAAGCACATTTCGACAGTTTTGCCTGCGACCGTTTGTCCGAATGTTCATTACGTGCCCACGTCTTTCTGATCCCATGCTAACATGTTAGGGGCTTAGAATTATAATTTATTTGCGGGGGCCCCATGTTCCACATCGGCTTTATCCTGTTTCCCAACGTCACCCAATTAGACTTTACCGGGCCTTTGCAGGTTCTGCACCGTTTGCCGGACTCACAAGTCCACATCATCAGCCACACTTTAGAGCCAGTGCCCAGTGATTGTGGTTTGTCACTGGTCCCAACTAAGACGTTTGAAGATTGTCCGCCTTTGGATTTGATTTGCGTCCCTGGTGGCTTCGGGGTTGAACAAGCAATGGCCGACCCGGTCCTGATTGACTTCTTGAAGCAGCAGGCAAGCCAAGCGAGCTATATCACCAGCGTGTGCACTGGGGCGTTTGTTCTGGGGGCAGCTGGCTTGTTGAAAGACAAACAAGCGACGACCCATTGGGCCTATCATAGCCTGTTGTCGGAAGTCGGTGCGATCCCGACCCAAGGCCGGGTGGTGCGCGATGGCCGTGTTTTCACAGGCGGCGGGGTGACGGCGGGCATCGACTTTGCCTTAACGATCGTTGCAGAAATCGCAGGCCAAGCCATGGCCCAACGCATCCAATTATCGATTGAATATGATCCCGCCCCGCCCTTTGTTGGCGGTTCACCCCAAACAACACCGGGCGATATTCTGGCTGGGCTTGCCGGCTTCTATGCCAAGCGCAATTTGGAATTTGGGCCAGCGGTTATCAAGGCTTACAGTCAGTTCAGCAATTAAAGGCGCAATGCCCGCACGGCCGCATGGCGTGCAAAGCTTAAGGTCACTGCCTTGCGCCGCGCCGGGGCCAGATCAAACCGGGGTGCGCGGCGTACAATCTCTGCCCCAAAGGTATCGGCGACAATCAAGCCGGGCGCTTGTTCTTCTGTTGCGGGGATCAGGTCGATTGGAAAATCTGGCGCAACTGCGAAGTAAAACAGGTCGCAATAGGGCGCATATTCTGGCCATTTCATATCGGTCTTGAAATCCTCTACCCCGGACTTCACTTCAACAATCACAAGCTCACCCTTGGGACTGAGGCCGCAAATATCGGCCCGACGGTTATTGGCGAGCTTAAACTCCCAAATCGGCGCATAGCCTGCATGGATCAGGCAACGAGTCGCGCCGTTGCGTACGGCCAAGGTCACATCTGGCCGTGCGGCCGGCGTTACGACCGAACCTACTGTTTCTGTGGTGGTATAGGACAAGAGATCGGGGCTGAGTGGGTCAAGCATGACCCATAATGTTCCATCTATGTTCTTTTGTCGAGAGGCCCTATTTCTTTTTTGTTTTCGTGCCGGGCCAAGGTTGCACATCCAGCTTGGTCCAATGGCGGGCCTTCTGGGTAGGTTTCGCATCCGGGCCTAGGCCTTGGAAATAGGCCTTTTGCCACTTGTCCTTCTGGGCTTGGGAACCGGGGACTTCGAGGTCATTGTTGAAATTATTGCGGCTATCCTGCCACGCCTCATAGGATTCCTTGAGCTTGTCCTCGCTCTCATAGGGTTTGAATTCGGGCTTGATCTGCTCAATCCCCGCCAAATTGACCGGGAAAATATGGGCAAACGGCTCACCCTTTTCGAAGCGTACGGGATGGAATGCCCGTGTCATCACCCAATTCATCGTGAAGGTATAGTGCGACCAATCCGTCTCAATAATGCCGGAAAGGGCTGCAATCCCGTCTTTCGGATTATTCATGGGCCCTGTGGTCATAAGTTGGGTGCCGGGCTCGGTCCGGAAAATTTGGTTCACATGAAAGGTCAAGACACCATGGCCAAAGTGGCTGGTGGGATGGGGCCAGCCATCTTCCAGAATCTCGACGACCATAGCGTCTGGGCTCGAGCCGCCGTCCCAAGTCACTTCGAACGAGCAGGGGCACAACATTTCCCACCCATATTGGTTGGCGATGTTAAGCGGCAAACAACGATAAGCGAAGCGGTCGGACGTTGAGTCCATCCAAGGCCGTTGAGCCGGGCCTGGACGCATCTCAGTTGGGGGAAAGCCAAGAGTATAGGAAATCAGTTTCATGGCTTAGCTTCCTCAGACTTTGGACGCGATTTGTCTAGTCCTGATAGCGCGTACCTCGCACCCTTAAGCCAGCAAAGTACGAATGGCCCAAAAGATCAAACCCCAAAGGCCGGTTGAGGCAATGAGTGCAAAAACAATGGTCTGTTGCCATGACCATTTTCGTCTTTCACTGTCGCCGTCCTTATACCCGCGCGCAATGATGATGGGTGTCGGCGTGACAGGCCCAAGATTAGGGGAAAAGGGAGACTCCAACTGGCTCATGGCACCATTAAAACTGCGAAACCTTATGCATGTGTTAACCAAACCCCATCGAAAGCCATCGTCTCAATCCCTATCTGTTTATTTCAGCGCGAAGCTATGCCAAAAGCGGCGCGCGCCTGCCTATGATCAGGTTTATGAAACCAAGTTGCGGTCGCCGTGCCGCCGGAGATGTAAAGATGACCAATCCCGCTCCCATCGTGACCGTCGGCGCTGGCACAGGCGCTGTGCAAATTGGCAACAGCTTGCCAATCAGCTTCATCTGCGGCCCTTGCGCGATGGAAAGCCGCGAACATGCGTTGGAAACCGCCCAATGGCTTAAAGAAACCTATGGCAAATTGGGCGCGGGCCTTATTTATAAATCCAGCTACGACAAAGCCAATCGATCGAGCCTGACGGGTGCGCGCGGCTTCGGTCTCGATAATGCGATGGCGGTGTTTCAAGAGATTAAGGACAAACTTGGCCTGCCGGTATTAACCGATGTGCACACCGAAGAGCATTGCCGCATCGTCGGTGAAGTCGTTGATGTGTTGCAGATTCCAGCTTTTTTGTGCCGCCAAACCGATTTGCTGATTGCCGCAGCCAAGACTGGCAAAGTCGTAAACATCAAGAAGGGTCAGTTTTTAGCGCCTTGGGATATGAAGCATGTCATTGCCAAGGTGACTGGCTCTGGCAATCCCAATGTGATGGTGACCGAGCGTGGTGCAAGCTTCGGCTACAACACCTTGGTGACCGATTTCCGCGGTCTGCCCACGATGGCGGCCTTTGGAGCACCCGTGGTGTTTGATGCAACCCATTCGGTTCAGCAACCGGGTGGGCGTGGTGATTCTTCGGGTGGAGATCGGTCCATGGTGAAATATTTAGCGCGCGCTGCAGCTGCTGTTGGTGTCGCTGCCATCTTCATGGAAAGCCATCCAGACCCTGATAAAGCCCCGTCTGACGGGCCAAACATGGTGCCGTTTGCTGAGTTGGAAGATGTGTTGCAAGGCATTATCGCCCACGACAAAATCACCAAGGGCTATTAAGTCTCTGTGGCCTTCTGGCCACAGGTTTTCTTGAAGTAGGTCAAACCGAGCATCTTTTTGAAGAAGCGGGCTTTACCCATGCAAGCACTGCCGTTAACCACGCCCTTATAAACCTAAGGGGGACCACTTAAGCATGATTGAGAATTGACACGGGGCGATTGCTGACGCCGCCCATCCAACGATGGTTTGTCTCATTAGGTTGGGCCAACCCACGCGCGTCGCACTTCAATTCCTTCGTGGCTTTGCCGTTAAACGGCCTTGCTTAAGCTTAGTCAAACAGCCTGCACTTTGAACCACACCAGACGGTGCGTGGCTGTTTTTCGATTTCGTGTGACCCATGTCTGATTTTTACGATGATGAAGACGACGCCTCGACGCGTCAGCAAAAGGCCCATATTGGCCAAATTATGCGCTATCTTTGGCGGCATTGGTCCAGCCAGCCGTTGAAGTTCGCCGCCGTTGTTATCTTGATGATGGCGTCGACAGCATGCGAGCTCTTGTTGCCAGCCTTGTCAGGCCAGATCGTTGAAGCATTGACTGCAGGCCCAGAAGCCGCCGATCGCGCCTTTGAGCTGTTCTGGCTTTTCGCGGCGATCGCCGCAGGCATGTTTGTCCTGCGTAATATTCTTGTGCGGGTTTGGAATCTGTTTGCGGCACGCAATATGGCCAATATCACCAGCGCCAGCTTTAAAGATGTCCAGCGCTTCTCTAGCCAGTGGCACAGCGACAATTTCGCCGGCGCAACCGTGCGTCGGGTTAGCCGCGCTATGTGGGCTTATGACACGCTGTCAGACAACTTTATGTGGTTCATTTTGCCAGCCGCAATCGTGTTGTTAGGCTTGACTGGCATGATGCTGGTAACGTGGCCGATGGTCGGGCTTTATGTCGGTGGGTCGATCACGCTGTTTACGCTCGCCAGTATCTTGATTGCGCGCCTCTACATTCAAGAAGCCAATGAGCGTTCTAATTCGGCCGACACGGCAATTGGGGCCTCTTTGGCGGACGCGGTCTCAGCAAACCCAACGGTGAAAGCCTTTGGCGCGGAAGCCCGTGAAGAAGCACGCTTTGGCGGGGTTGTGGAGAAATGGCGCGGCCTCGTGGCCATAACCTGGATGCGCTATGCGGACGGCTGGGCGGTGTCCAACATTATCCTATGGTCCCTACAAGTTGGGCTTTTGGGTCTGGTTTTGATCGAATGGCGCGAAGGCCGGGCAAGTCCCGGGGATGCAACCTTTGCTCTAACGAGCTACTTTCTGATTGCCAGCTATCTGCGCAATTTGGGCGAGACAGTGCAACAAGTTCAGCGCGGCTTTGCCGATATTGAAGACGCTGTCGCTTACAGCTTGGAAGTGGAAGACGTCGCGGACGCGCCCGGTGCTGCTCGTTTTGTGCAAGGCAATGGTAAGATTGAATTTGATGGTGTCACATTCGGCTATCGCGGGCAGAGCGAGCCCTTGTACAATGACTTCTCTTTGACGATTGAACCCGGTGAGACGGTCGCACTTGTGGGCCAAACCGGCTCTGGCAAGTCAACCTTCGTCAAGCTCTTACAACGCCTCTATGATGTCGATGCCGGTGCCATCCGCATCGATGGCCAAGATGTGCGCCACGTGCGGCAAGATAGTTTGCGTGGCTCCATTGCCTTGGTACCGCAGGACCCAGCCTTGTTTCACCGCAGCTTGCGGGAAAACATCGCCTATGCCCGTCCGGACGCAAGTCTGGCTGAGTTGGAAGCGGCAACACGCGATGCCCGTGCATCTGATTTCATAGGTCGCTTGCCGAAGGGTCTTGAGACCCAAGTGGGCGAGCGAGGGGTCAAGTTATCTGGTGGGGAGCGTCAGCGCGTGGCGCTTGCCCGTGCATTCCTAGCCGATGCCCGGATCTTGATCTTGGATGAGGCCACATCCTCACTCGACACCCAGACCGAACGAGATGTGCAAGATGCGATGAAGGCCTTGGCGAAAGACAAGACGACCATCCTGATTGCGCACCGCCTGTCGACGGTGCGGGAAGCTGATCGTATTTTGGTGTTCGAGGCCGGACGCATCGTCGAGCAGGGCACGCATGACACGTTGGTGGCAAATGGTGGGGCTTATGCCCGGCTCAACGCCCTCTCAGTTGGTGATAAACTCGGTGGCGATTTGGATTTGCATGCAGAGCTGCCCGTTCAGCAAGACGCCAATTAGGGGCCGGCTAGGCGTGCAAGTCGACTGATAAGTGTGCAATGCCAGCCGCTTAACTGCCCTTGCCCTCATCGCGATCCCGTGATCATGTGCGCGCCACAGATCACGGGGCTGTCATCAGCGGCCCCAAAAGGGGGTTGATCATGTCTGATCTTTGGGGTGTTATTTGGAACATCGTGTTTGCCGGTGGGCTCTTGGTGACTTTGGGGACGATTTTCCCAGTCGCCAGAGAGATGAAAAATCACCCCAAAGGCTTGCGCGTCTTGTTCTTCGCCGAGATGTGGGAGCGCTTTTCCTATTACGGCATGCGCGGCCTTTTGACGGTTTATCTGGTCCAGCACTTCTTGTTTGACCAAGCTGACGCGCAAAAGACCTACTCCTCGTACACCACCTTAGTCTATTTATTGCCGCTGGTCGGCGGGGTTCTGGCAGACCGCTTTTTGGGCACGCGCAAGGCGATTGCCTTTGGTGCTTTGGCGCTGGTGTTTGGCCATTTTGCCATGGGTTTCGAGGGCAAGCCAACCACCCAGACTTTGACCTATCAGGGCGCGACTTATGAGTTCGTCACGCAGGGCCGCAACGAGGATTATGTCGCCAAGCTGAAAATTGGCGAACAGGCCTATGCCTATAGCGCGTCGGAGAAGGGCATAGAGATCAAGGACCTACCCGCAACTGCGCCGGTTCCTGCCTTGTTGCCGACGGGCAGCTATGAGTTGAAGAAGGTGAAGTCTGAAGGTCCGTTTGAGATCATCTTCTACATCGCTTTGTCTCTGATCATTTTAGGTGTGGGCTTCCTCAAGCCCAGTATCTCGTCCATTGTTGGGCAGCTCTATCCCGATGGCGATCCACGTCGAGATCCCGGTTTCACGCTCTATTATTACGGGATCAATCTAGGGGCATTCTGGGCCGCTATTCTGTGCGGTGCTTTAGGAACCGTGGTCGGATGGTGGGCCGGTTTTGGTCTTGCCGGTGTTGGCATGCTGGCGGGCTATATCGCCTTTGTGCGCGGCAAGGATAGTTTAGAAGGCAAGGGCGAACCCCCCAATCCAGAAGCTTTGAAGAAGAAGGTTTTGGGCCCGATCAATCTGGAAATGGCAATCTATATCGGGGCGATTGTGTCTGTGCCAGCGATTTGGTTCTTGGTGCAGAATAACCAATTGGTCGGCAATATGTTGGCCTTGGGCTCTGCCGCCGTCTTGATTTACATCGTCTACCACATGGCGACCGCGTGCAGCAAAGAAGAGGCTGGTCGCTTGATTTTAGCATTGGTCTTGATCGCTGCGTCCGTTGTGTTCTGGACGCTGTTTGAGCAAGCTGGTTCATCCCTGTCGCTGTTTACCGCAACCAATGTGGCACTGCCGAATGATGGGTTTGTCAGCATCAGCGCGCCGCAGACCCAAAGCTTTAACTCGGGCTTTATCCTGATTTTTGCTCCTGCTTTTGCGTGGCTTTGGGTAAAGCTCGGGCAGCGCAATATGGACCCCTCGGCACCGATGAAATTCGCGATTGCTTTGGTGCAAGTGGGCCTCGGCTTCTTGATCCTTGTGTGGGGCGCACAATTTGCCGATGAACAGGCCCGCGTACCGGTAATCTTCTTGGCGCTTGCCTATCTGTTGCACACAACCGGTGAGCTATGCTTGAGCCCGGTTGGCCTGAGCTGGATGACCAAATTGTCCACGCCCAAGCTGCTCTCAACCCTGATGGCGACGTGGTTCTTGGCAAGCTCTGGTGCGCAATATCTGGGGGGCATCATCGCCCAATTGACCGCTACGGAAACGGTGGCCGGTCAAGTCACCGATCCCGCAAAAGCCTTGGCGACCTCGCTAGAGGTCTTCAACACAATCGGTCTGTGGTCGATTGGGATTGGGATTGTGATGGCCTTGGCCTCACCACTTCTAAAGAAGCTGGCCCACGGCGTGAAATAAGGTTTGGATCTTCTGGTCAGAATGTGCCTTTGACCAGAAGATACCAAGTCCCATCCTTGGACCGTTCGCGATATTGGGTTTGGCGGATCACACCTGACCGTCGGTTGGGTGTAAAATCTGTGCGGACGCGGTTGAAAGTCGTCCCATTGGGATCCTCAACGCCGACTTCAAGGCTGAGGTTCTTATAGGCTTTGGTCTCAATCCAAGCCCCCCAGCTTTGGATCGTTCCCCACTGGAAGGTCTGATCAGGCCGGTATTCGCGGTTGTTATTACCACGCCAGTACCAAGCACCCATGCGCAACTTCTTTTTGGGAATTTCATAGGTGACGTTGGTGTTGAAATTCTTGCCGTTCCAGCCAGAGAAGGGCCGCGCCTGCGTAGTGATCGGGTCAGTCAATTCAGAATCGCGCCAGCGGTAATTGCCCTCAAACTCCAAGCCCTCCAGCAGTGCTCTCAGCGGGATGGTCCAAGAGACATTATAGCCCCAGCGTTCTGCTTCAGGCACATTGCCTAATGCCACACCGCCATTGCGGGTTGGGACAAGGGTCAATTGATCCTCGAACTGCTCCTGAACTAAAGACGCATTGATGACGCCGCGTTTGCCCCAGCGTCTTTCAACGCCAAGAAGGCTCGACCAAACTTGTTCCGGGCGCAGTTCTGGGTTGCCGCTATTCTGGTTGTTGTCGCCAACTGATGCAGAGTCTGCAAAGGCACCAAAGTCTAATTGCCCAACGACCCGCTCCACTTCCACCCGATAGGTCCATCCATCTTTGGGTTTCCAAGCCGCTTTGATGCGGGGCTTTGGATAAAAGAAAGACCGCTCCTTACCGGCTGTCCCTGTTTGTTCAATTGTGGACCACTCGCCTGTCAAGGTCGACTCAAGGGTTAGCTTTGGCGATAGCGTCCAAGAATCGCTGATGAAAGCATCTTTCCGGGTCTCAGAGACTTCGGTCGAAGAAATGTCAGATGGGCGAACCACAAAGATCGTCCCATTGCCTTCGGCATATTGGCCGACGAAATCCAAGCTATTGTAAGCCAGTTCGCCGCCAGTCTCGATTTGATGGGCACCAAATTTCTTCTTGAACGTCAGGCGCGCCACGCGCTCTTCATTGGTCGAGTCTGCCACGAAGCGGCCGAAGTTTTTGGCTTGCCCAACCGCGTTAAAGCCTGCCAGGTCAAGGTCTTGATCCTCATTCGCCTTGGCCAAAAGGGCGAGCTTGCCGGTCCAACCAGCCACTTCACGCTCTAGATCGCCGCCAATTTCCCAGCGCTTGGTTGAGCCAGTTGCCTTGCCCTCATCAACCCGGAACGGCAAAGTTGCGTTTGGCCGAAAAGCCACATGCACCCAGTTGCGGCGAAACTTTCCTTCCATATAGCTGGCATTGGCTTTGAGTTTGGTTTCGCCAATTTTGCCATCAACGGCAAAAGTCGCTTGCGCGTATTTTGAGCGGCGGCGATCGTCATTGGGGCCGCGCTCGGTGTAGACGCCTGAAGGCGACAGGATGCCTTCAAAACCAATAAAGTCTTCGACGTTTTCGATCTCGGCTTGCAGGCCGGTGGTGATATTAAAGCCACCCAGCTTTGAGGTGTAGGACGTATCGATTTTGGGCTTAATTCGGCCGCTGCCAACACCGGTGGCTTGCACTTCCCACTTGCCGCTCGCTTTGTTGTCGGCTTTTCGGACCACATTGACGACGAGGCTTTTGCCTGGCGCTAGCGCACCGGCTGCTGCGCCCTCTAACAGTTCAACCTTCTCTACATTGCTAGCTGGGATCCGGCCAAGAATGGAGAATAAATCCTCATTCTTGCTCGTGGGCCGAGAGCCGTCGATCAGCACATTGCCCGCTGCCCCGCCAAAGCCACGGACGGATTCGCCGTCGTCGATGTTAAACCCCGGAATCCGCGCAACCATATCGGCGGCCGTCTGCGGCGTGATATCGTTGAAATAGGCGGGCTGAAAAGTACGTTTGCCATCGACCAAGTCTGGAAGCGCATTCGTCACGCCGGACGCTGGGCTGGCGCTAAGAGCTGTTTGCGCCCAAGCAGACCCAAGGCCACTGGTGCCCACAAGTACAAAAGGCGCAAGTGCAAAAGCGAGCGCGCGATAAGAAATCAAAGCCATGGGTGTTTCCCCGCCCAAATCAAACTGACCGCTTGTCTATCTTCGATGTGATCTTCAATTACCCGTGAAAAGGCTGTCATGAAGTTTTTTTAATTGAGGGACTGATGTGTTTGCGTGCGTATGGAGGCAGGGGGTTACTTTCCCAAATGCCCGCTCCGGTCTAAGTCTTAGTTCATGATGACCGCGCGATTGTTTGCTTGTTTCTGGATTTCGATCTTCGGGCTTGGCTTGTCAGGCCTTGCGCCGGCTGGTGCCCAGAATGCAGGTCCACCACCTGCCGGCCCATCAATTGGGCTGGGCAATGGATTTGCTGATCTTTCGGCTAGGCTTCAGCCCGCCGTTGTCGCCATCCGGGCCAAACGGTCCCTGGTCGGTGCGCCGCGCGATTCTGTGCATGCAGAAGCTGGTGGCAGCTCAACAGGCTCGGGCTTTGTGATTGATCCTCGCGGGGTGGTGGTTACCAATAATCATGTCATCGAAGGTAATGATCGGTTTGAGATCATGTTGGTCGATGGCACAGTTTTGCCTGCTACTTTGGTCGGACGCGATGCAGAGACCGACCTGGCCGTGTTGCGCACCACGGGCACCATGCGCCTATCTAGCGTTATTTGGGGCAATAGTGATGCGGCCCGGGTTGGTGATTGGGCGATTGCGATTGGCAGTCCGTTTGGTCTGGGCAACTCCTTGTCAGTCGGGGTGATCTCGGCCCGAAACCGCGATTTGCAGGCGGGGCGCTATGACGACTTCTTGCAGACGGATGCGGCGATTAATCGCGGCAATTCCGGCGGGCCTTTGTTTAATGCACGCGGCGAGGTGATCGGCGTCAATACTGCAATCGTGTCCCCGGGGGGAACACAAGGTGGGTCGGTTGGGGTTGGTTTTGCTGTGCCGTCTAATCTTGCGCGAAAGATCGTGGCCGACATTCTCCAAACCGGTAGCGTTCAGCGCGGCTGGATCGGATTGCGCGCGCGCCTGCTGACACCAGAGGAAGGCGGGACGGGCCAGAATGGCGTCATTGTTGCCGATGTTGCTGCTAACTCACCAGCAGCCAAGGCTGGCTTGCGCATGGGTGACCGGATTTTGAAATGGGCGGGCCAGCCCGTATCCGATCCGCGCGCCTTGGCTCGATATGCCGCAGCAGCCCCGGCTGGGGCTAAAGTAAAAGTTGAAGGCTTCCGTGGCCGACAAGCGATTTTTGCCAATCTGGTTGTTGGCCGTTCCCCTAGTGAAGTGCGGGCACCTACACCGCAAGCTATGCCAACGGTCACCGCGATGGGGCTTGTTTTACGTTCGGCGGCACCATCGGATCGTCCAAAACTGCCGCCTGAAGTGCGTGTTGTCGTCTCCGCTCTTGATCCGTTTGGCCCAGGCAAGGACCAAGTTCGCCCGGGCGATGGCCTTTTAGAGGTGCAGGGCCAGGCTATTTCGAGCCCGCAAGAAGCGCGCGCGGCTTTACAGGCGGCAGCGCGCAAGCGCGATGGGGTGGTCATTCGTCTGTACCGAGATGGAAAGCCGATTTACCGCGCGCTGCGTCCAACGCGCTAGTAACAGGCAGCAAAGCTAGACCTTTCAGTCCGCCTCGACTATCGCTTGGCGCGAAGCCTCAAAGGCATGATGGGCGCAAGCTGAGTGAATGCGGCGCGCGCGATGACAGACATGGAAACGTGGGGAATCCTTGATGGCAGACGGCCGCGACGATGTGCCTTATGACTGGGATAAGGTGATCAACCCAAGTCCCCCAAAAAGATTGAAAAAGCAATCGCCTCGTAAGGCTCCGGCTTTGCCAAAGGTCCCTCGCTTCAACTTGAAACTTGATGTGCTTGGCTGGCTGATGGCTGTGACCAGCTTGATTATTGTTGTCGGTATCATCGTACTTTTTTACATGTCTTGGCTCTTTCAAGCCGAGGGGCAACGCGTTGCCAGCCAAGATCAAGGCCAAATTCCAATCACAGAGGACTTCGCAGCCGGGCAGCCCAAGCCTAAAGATGTGCTGTTTCGAATTGGTGGCGCGTCTAGCATGGGCCCAAATGTGATGATGGACCTTGTTTCCGCTTGGATGCGGGCACGAGGATATACCTCGGTGCGGGCAGATCAGGGCGACAAACTCATTGAAGTTAGTGGCTCGCGCGCGGGCAAAACTGCCCGGGTTTTGATTGCGCTTGGCTCATCTCACGGTGGCTTTGAGGCTTTGACGCAACAGCGTCTCGAGGCGGTGATGTCGTCCCGACAAGTTTTACCCGGTGAGGCAGACCGTTTGTCAGCCTTAGGCAATTTCACCAATGCCTCGAGCGAAAAGATCATTGGGCTGGATGCTAGCTTGGTCGTGGTCAATCGGAACAACCCGATCAATCGGATCGACACAGAAGTCTTAGGTCGGATTCTGAGTGGTGAGTTCACCGACTGGAATCAGGTTTCTAAAGACATGTCGGGACGCATTTCCATTAAACTTGAGAGCCTAGGCGCTGATTTTGGTTCAAGCCCTGCAGGGCGTTTGTTGGGCGACCGTGAGCCGCCTGAAACCGTCACCTTCTTGGATGCTCCCGCCGGAGTCGCCGATGCCGTTAGTCGAGATGAAAAGGCAATTGGGATCACCCGACGCGGCACAGGCGGCGTAAAGGCATTGGCGCTGAATGAGCGAAATGCGCGTTCGGTGGGGGCCGACGATTTTTCGATTTCTACCGAGACTTATACGTTTACCGAACGGCTGTTTGTCTATGTGGGTTCGTCCGGAGGCGATCCAAACGCGCGCGACTTTGCCGATTTCGTTACCTCACAAGCAGGACAGGAATTGGTAGCACGTATGGGAATTACGCCCCTCAGACTGAGGGCTGTCAAAGTCTTGACGCCGCCAGATGCGCCGGGTGACTACCGGACCTTTGGGCGCTTTGCCGAGCGGATGAATTTTGACATACGCTTCTATGACGGGGCCAACCAACCTGACTCACGCGCAGAAGAAGACCTTAAGCGCTTTGTTGCCTTCATCAATAAGAACCAGATTGATAAGCGCCGGATTGCCGTTTTGGGCTTTGCTGACAACGTTGGTGCAAGGGCCACCAATATTGGTCTTGCACAATCGCGGGCAGAAACTGTCGCTTTGGCTTTGCAGGGGCTTGGAGTTACCCCGGGGATTGTGCGTTCCTACGGGGATTCCTTGCCAGTCGGCTCAAACTCGGACGAGCGCGGGCGCATGCGTAATCGGCGGGTGGAGATTTGGTTATGTGCACCACCGGCTTGCCCACTGATCAATCTGGGGGCTGAAGCTGAAGCTACGACGCGGGGCATTCCAGCCGGTGTCCGACTTGGCCCACCGCGCCCGCCTGTGGAAGGGGAGCCGGTGCCGAAAGGCTAAAGACCCTTTGACACCTGTTTGCGCGTTCCGATTAATTGGCCGCTGTCTGCCCTTTGGCGGGTAAAGCACTGATCCAAGCCGCCATTACTTTGGTCAACTCAGGGTTATAAGGGGCTACGGTTACGGGTTTGCCCGCCTGATTGGCTGCTCGAACCTCATCTCGGCTTGCTTGTACATCAAAGCCATGGCCAGTGAGGGGCAAAAAGCGATAGGTTGCCGTGCCCGGGCGATAAAAGTTGACGACGTCGACAATCCGTTTGTGATCGCGCTCGTCAATGGCTGCAAAATCAGCTTCACCATAAATGGCTAGAACCGGGGCTTTGGTATCGCGCCAAGCGGCTACAGTATCTTGCGCAGCCACCCCACGCCAATAGGCAAGGTTGCGGCCGAGGATTAGGTCGTCGCCATCCCAATCAAAAGCGCTACGCAACATGGCTTCATGATTGGGGTTTTCATTTGCGATTGTTTTAAGGCTGACATCTTCATTGAAAATGCGCTGCATCAAAGGCCTAAAAGCTTTCGCCGCCTGTTCCGCGTCTGCGGGATCAGCCCCAGCGGACAAGAAGCCCTGCATGGCAAATAGCTCTTGCATATAATCCTGCCAATTTCGCAGGGCGGTGCCAAAGACCATCACGCCCCGAGGTGCGGGCCCTTTGGCGGCAACCAGTGGCGCTTGAATCCCGCCCATGGAATGGCCGAGGATGATGATACGATCAGGGCTGATACCACGATCCTTGATCAAGGCTTGGTATCCGGCCTCAAACCCTTCCATTTCCAAAGCAAAGTCGGTTTTCAGGCAGGGTTTAGATGTGAGGCTGTCACCCATGCCCAGCTTTTCAATCCGATAAGACCCAATGCCGGATTCTGCCAAAGTCTTGGCCAAGAGGTGATAGGGATGATTCGGTGGGCCTTCGACACTGCCGCAGCCATAACCTTGGATCAGGAATACGACAGGGGCTCCTGGTAGCGCAGTCTTCGGGGTCACCAAAATATCACGCAATCGACCTTCCTTGAAAGCAACTGTGCCATAGCGCACATCCGCACCGGGAATGGATTCAAGCGGGCGGGCCGTGGCTTTGGCAGTGACGGTCTTGGTGTCTGTGCCGCGCTTAAGGGTGAGGGTCGCCATGTCGCCCGAACGCAAAAGGCCTGCAGCCGCAACAAGTTCCATATTGGTTTTTGTCGCCTGACCATTGACGCTTAAGATGATGTCGCCGGGTTCAACGCCTGCCAAGGCCGCCGTCATCTGCGGCGTAACCAAGGTCACCTTTGGCCCATCGCTGGTGTTTTCAAGCGCGACACCAAGGGCTGCGCGCCGGGTCAGCTCTGCGGTCGACTGCGTGCCACCACTTTGGTTGGCAAAGGCCGAGCCGCTGATCAAAGTCCCCGACAGCATAGCTGTTGCCACTAAAAAGTTACGTTTCATCGTCTCGCCCTCCCTTACATCCCGCGCTCGTCCTAAGCGGGAAGTGGCGGTCAACTCAAATGAATTCGAGTTAAGGTTCCGCTTGCCTTTAGTTAGTTACGAATGCGCTGCGTGGGATGCCTTGGAAGAAGAGGGCGCTTTCTAACGTTCCATGCTCAATCCGTGCAGGGGCTTGAGCAGCCACGATTGGTTTAGCGCGATACGCGATACCAAGGCCTGCTGCTTCAATCATCATCAGATCATTTGCACCATCCCCAATTGCGAGGGTCTGGGATAGATCGAGGTTCAGCCGCGCCGCATCTTCTTTCAAAGCTGCCAACTTGGCTTCCTTGCCAAGGATCGGCATGCCGACTTTACCGGTCAGGCAAGTACCATCGTCCAGTAATTGATTGGCGCGATTGGTATGAAATCCTGCCCGCGCCGCAACGCGGCTGGTGAAGAAGCTAAAGCCACCCGAGACCAAGGCACAATGCGCGCCTAAGTGCGCCATGGTTTTCACAAAGACTTCGGCACCCGGATTCAGGTCCACACGGGCTTCGTAACAGGCTTGTAGCGCCGTCAGCTCCAACCCTGTCAGCATCGCTACTCGTTCGGTCAGGGCACCTTCAAAATCAAGTTCGCCTGCCATTGCCCGTTCGGTAATGGCTGAGACTTCAGCCTTTTTATTGGCAAAGTCTGCCAATTCATCGAGGCACTCGCAGCCAATGATGGTGGAATCCATATCGGCGACCAAAAGGCCCATGCGTTCTGGCGGCTTTGAGGAAATATCGAGCGGCAGCCCATCCAGCCAAGAAATCGCTTCCTCGGTATCGCCATCGATAGAGCTCAGATGCAGGGCCTCGCCTGGTTCAATCGTCTTCAGCGACAGTTCGCCCCATAGCGCCTCAATCCGCGCCAAGGCTTCTTCAAGGACTTTTTCGCCAGTTGGGCTCACGAGGATTAAAGAAGGCACTTGAGACTCCATTCAGCTTATTCGCATCAGACTATTGGCGGTGTGCCGTAACTTGGGCTAGAGGCAGGCCATGCAAACTGCCCTCCTTATTCTCGGCCCCACGGCTTCGGGCAAGACCGCCTATGCCATTGATGCTGCTATCAAGCAAAATGGCGAAGTCATCAATATGGACTCGATGCAAGTCTATGCAGACCTCGAGATTTTGACGGCAAGGCCCGGCGTAGCCGAAATGGGTGATGTACCGCATCATTTGTTCGGCCATATTGATGGAGCCGTCGCTTACTCAACAGGGGCTTGGCTGGCAGAAGTCGAAGCCGCCATTGCCGAAATTCAAGCGCGCGGTCGCAGGCCTATTCTGGTAGGAGGGACTGGCCTGTATGCGCATGCCTTGACGCAAGGCCTTGTACCGACCCCACCTGTACCAGCAGACGTGCGCGCTTCGACCCGCAGATTGGTTGGGGCTGATCCGCGTGCAGCCCACGCGCGCCTGCTGCAGGTGGACCCAAAAGCTGCCCGCAAGATTGAACCTAAGGACGCGGTGCGGATTGCGCGCGCGTTAGAGGTTTTTGAAGCCACGGGCAGGCCCTTGTCTGACTGGCACCAAGACCCCCAGCCACCAATTCTGGCGCAAGGTGCTTGGGAAGGCATTGCACTGATGCCAGACCGCGAAGTCCTTTATGCAAGGATTGAGGCGCGCTTTGAACGCATGATGGAAGAGGGCGGCCTCAACGAAGCCCATGCACTTTACCAGCGCAGGCTGGAGCCTGATTTGCCGGTCATGAAGGCTGTCGGCATGCCGGGGCTGATTGATTTCTTTGAGGAGCAATGTGGCTATGACGAAGCCATCTCGCGCTCCATCCTCGACAGCCGGCACTATGCCAAGCGGCAAATGACGTGGATTCGTAACCGCGCGGCAGACTGGAAAGTCATTCCTGTATGAGCGGGCTTGTGACCTTGGATGTCGCCGCGGCCTATGATGTGTGGGCGAAGAGCTATGACGGCTATGACAATCCGATGGTTTTTGCGGCAGGTCACGCTCTTAGCCAAGCCCCGCTTTCTCTCGCGCAGAAGACAGTTTTAGAATTTGGGTGTGGCACGGGGCGCAATTTGGCAGCTTTGTCAGCGCGCGGGGCGTCAAAACTGATCGGGTTTGATTTTTCCTCGGCGATGTTGGCAGAGGCGCGCAAACGTGACGCTAGCTGGACCCTGTTCCAAGCGGACATGAGCGAGGCAATTCCTCTACCCAACCAAAGCGTAGATATCATTTTGTTCTCTCTGACGCTGGAACATGTCGCAGACCTTGTGCCGCCCTTGCGCGAAGCGCGCCGCCTGCTGAGAACCGAGGGTGTGATCAAGGTCATCGAAATTCATCCATTTGTGTCGTTGCAGGGCATCTCGGCCCACTTCAAGACTGCCGCGGGCGAGGAAATCACCATGCCCGCTTTTGCTCATCCATTTCAGGATTGGTTGGCAGCCTTTGAACAGGCAGGCCTGCGAGTCGCTGGCGTCAAAGAATGGCAGGCCCGCGATTTCGGCACCGATGCGCCAGCTAAGATCCTGCGTCGTGGCCCGGATTGGCCTTGGGTGGTGGACTGGACTTTATCCCCTGCCTGAAGTGGCTTTGGCCATTGCGCTTTTCCCCACATTGTCGCAACACACTCGCCAAAGGTTCGTAAAGAGCCGCAGATCAACAGCTCAAGGGGAAAGCCATGTCGGGTCCATTAAGTGGCGTCAAAGTCGTCGAATTTGAAGCAATCGGTCCTGGGCCTTTTTGCGGCATGTTGCTGTCCGACTTGGGGGCAGACGTTATTCGCATTGATGGCCCACGGTCGCGTTCCGGTGGTGGGGCCAAGGACGTAACGGGGCGCGGTCGTCGCTCGATCAGCCTTGATCTTAAAAACCCTGACGATGTTGAAACCTGCCTGAAGCTGTTGGAACAGGCCGATGCCATGTTGGAGGGCTATCGCCCTGGCGTGTTGGAAAAGCTGGGTCTGGGGCCTGATGTCGTTCTGGCGCGTAACCCCAAGCTTGTTTACGGCCGCATGACCGGTTGGGGTCAGTTTGGACCCTTGGCAAAAGCGGCTGGTCACGACCTCAATTATATCGCCTTGACTGGCGCGCTGTGGGCAACCGGACGGCAAGGAGAACCACCTGCACCGCCTCTCAATCTGATTGGCGATTACGGCGGTGGCGCACTTTATCTTGCCTTTGGTCTTTTGGCCGGTGTCATCCATGCCCGAGCTACGGGTGAAGGCCAAGTGATCGACGTGGCGATGACCGATGGCGCAGCCTCGCTGACATCGATGTTCTGGGGCATGCGTGCTAGCGGTATGTGGCAGGACACGCGCGACGCAAACTTGCTCGACGGTGGGGCACATTTCTATGATTGCTACGAGACCAGCGACGGCAAATGGGTGTCGATTGGCTCAATCGAACCGCAATTCTACGCGCTTCTGTTGCAGCAAGCCGAAATCACAGATCCCGCCTTCCAAAACCAGTTTGACCGCGCCAATTGGCCGATCTTGTCAGAAAAGATCGCCGCGATTTTCAAGTCCAAGACACGCGATGAATGGACGGCTATTATGGAAGGCACTGACGTGTGCTTTGCGCCTGTGTTGAGTTGGGAAGAGGCTGCCCAACATCCCCACAATGTGGCGCGCCAGACCTTCGTGGAAGTCGAGGGCGTCACCCAACCTGCTCCCGCACCCCGCTTCTCCAAAACACCTGGCACTATTCGCTCCGTCGCACCTAAGCCCGGCCAGCATAGCCAAGACATTTTGGCCGACTGGGGTATCTCTGGATGAGCGCTTTGGAAGGAACGACGGGGCGTCGTCGCATTTATCTGATGCGTCACGGCCATGTTGATTATGGCTCACGCGAAGTGGTCAAATCGCAAGACCCAACAATTGCGCGCTTGACGCCTCTGGGCAAAGAACAAGCCAAAGCCGCGGCGGCTGCCTTTGCCCATGTGCCCTTGGATATCGCAGTTTGCTCTGGCCTGCGCCGCACGCGCGAGACGGCAGATATTGTGCTGTCCCAGCACGTCTCGCCACCCGTGTTAGAGGACGAGCCCGGCTTAACCGAACTCCACTCCGGCAAGTTCATCCCGTTTGCAACACGCGAAGAATTGAGCGCTTATTTGACCTTCACGTTCGAGCAGGCAGGCCAAGAAGGGGCAACTTTCTTTGAAGGCGGCGAACTCTTTGCCGACGCCTATGCGCGCGCTGTCGCCTCGATTGAGGCCCTCCTGCACCGTCCGGGCTGGAGCAGCGCGTTGGTTGTCGCCCATGAAGGCATCAACCGGCTATTGCTGGGCTGGATGTGCGGGGCAGGGCCGTCGGCTTCGCTGCCGTTTGAGCAGGACTTGGCCTGCGTCAATGTGCTCGACTTCGATCTCGTACCCGAAGAGGGCGACAACCCAGTCAGCCGAATTGAGCGCCGCATCATCAAGGCCACCAATGTCACGCCTTATGGCTGGCTGAAAGCAGGCATGCACCAAACCAGCTTTGAGGCGATTTTTACCGCGCCAGAGCTTGAGGATGAGGGAGAGGGGTAGCGCCCCCTCAGCCCCCCTGCGGCGTACGAACTGCTGGCACACCGCGTTCAAGATAACGAATGGCCGTCATCACATGGGTGCGGACGCCGATAGGCAGGACGTCTTCATTGGTGTCGAAATTGGGTGCGTGATTGACGGTCCATTCCGAGGGTGGCACGCCAGCTTTGCTGACCCCCAAATGATAGAACACGCCGGGAATCACGGCTTGGTAGTCTGCAAAATCTTCAGCGCCAGTTATGGGCGGACGATTGATGTTCACTTTGCCAACGCCCGCTGCTTCTTCCAACGAAGAAAGGATGGCTCGCGTTAGATTGGGGTCATTAAAGGTCACATTATTACCGCCGTAAGGGTCGCCGCTGTTAAAGGCGATTTTGGCTTCGGCTCCATAAGCGGCGGCGAGTGACATCACCGTTTTTTCCATCTTATTCTTAATGTCTTGGCGCTGGGCGTTGTCAAAGGTACGCAATGTGCCGCCCATTTCCAGCGCGTCTGGAATGATGTTGTAGCGCACGCCACCATGAACCATGGCAGTCGTGATGACAGTCGGTGTCGCCGTCACATCCACGGTGCGTGCCGCTAAGCGGTTGAAGTCTTGGATGATGGCGGCTTGCAGCGACATAATGTCGATCCCAGCCCAAGGTGCGGCACCATGAGTCTGCTTGCCTTTGATGAAGACTTGGAACTTATCCGATGCCGCCATGAAGCCGCCCGGACGATAATGGATCGTCCCTGGCGGGCCGGGGAAGACATGCAGACCGAAAATCGCCGATGGCGCTGGGTTTTGTAGCGCACCTTCTTCGATCATCAGCGAAGCACCGCCCTTTTCGCCCGGAGGTGCCCCCTCTTCGGCAGGCTGGAAGATAAAGACGACGGTCCCAGGGATCCGGTCTTTCATTTTGGCGAGGACTTCGGCTGCCCCCATCAGCATGGCAGTGTGGGCGTCATGGCCACAGGCATGGGCGACAGGAACCTTATTGCCGAGATATTCGCCCACAGCTTTGGAAGCGAAGGGCAGCCCTGTAGCTTCAAGCACAGGCAAAGCATCCATATCAGCGCGCAACGCGACAACAGGGCCGGGGCGCCCCCCCCGCAGGACGGCGACAACCCCTGTCTTGGCCACATTTTCGCGCACTCCAAGCCCGAGTGACTTCAGATGCGCGGCGACCAAGGCGCCCGTACGAAACTCGCGATTAGAAAGCTCTGGATGCTCATGAATATCGCGCCGCCATGCCACAACTTTGGTCGCCATCGCGTCGGAAGCCGCATTGATCTCTGCTGCTGGAATCGGCACAGGGGCTTTTGCCGCAGAAACCATGGAGAGGGCCAAAACAAGGCCGGCGAGGCGGGTAGGGGTGAGATTTTTCATCACAAGATCGTTAAGTGGAACCGGCTTTCTGTCAACCATATGCTTGGCCATTGAAACCAGCCTAAACAGTGTGGTGACTGGTCCATCGCCAAAACTGCGATAGACTGAGCTGAAACACAGAATGTATCGGGGAAATGGCCATGGCGATCGACTTTGCAGAAGCTGCTGACAAAGCCAAAGCAATCAATCCAGCACCGGCATTAAAGGGCGTCCACCACAGCGCTTTCCGCTGTCGTGATGCTGAAGAGACGCGTAAATTCTACGAGGACATCTTGGGCCTGCCGCTCAAAGCTGCGCTGGTGTTTGAGGAAGAGCCGGGCTCTGGCCGCCCGATCCCCTATATGCATTTGTTCTTTGAATTGGGTGACGGAAATTACGTCGCTTTCTTCGACGTTCCTGAAGGTGCCCATAGCGGAAAATTCAAAATGAAATGGGGCATGGACCTGCATTTTGCCATGGAAGCAGAAAGTCACGCCACCATGATGGCGTTTAAAGAGCGGCTGGACCAAGCGGGCGTCCCCTGCTTTGGCCCGATTGACCATCATTTTGTCCACTCGATCTATTTTTACGATCCCAATGGCATCAATGTGGAAATCACCTGCCGCGATCCTAAGCATGATGAGATTATGGCCGAAGAAGCTGCCAATGCCGCAGAAATCATTGCGACTTGGACAGCACGGACCGCAGCACAAAAAGCTCTAAACGCGGCACAAAAGCCTTAAATTTTTTCCTGCAGGAGCAGCTTCGATGTCTCTAATCTATCTCGTGCGTCATGCCGAGCCTGCCGCCACATGGGGTGCCCACCCCAATCCGGGTCTCTCTGAGCTTGGCCATAGGCAGGCGGAAGCTGCCGCCATCCGCTTGGAAGAGGTGGGCGCCAAGCATCTGATCACCTCACCCTTGGCACGGTGCCAGGAAACGGCGCAGCCAAGCGCGGCTACCTTGGGGTTCACCCCACTCATTGAGCCGCGCGTGGCTGAAATCCCGGTCCCGGCCCATGTAACCGATCATCGTGACTGGCTAACGAGGGTGATGAGCGGCTCTTGGCAGGATGAGCATGTGGATCAGGGGCTGCGCGACTGGCGTGATCAGATTGGCCGAGCTTTGTTGGAACTCACTCACGACACGTTGGTTTTCTCGCACTTTGTTGCCATCAATGCAGCTGTGGGTCTTGCGACCAAATCCGACACCGTGACCTGCTTTAAACCTGGCCATGCATCGGTCACGATCTTGCGGAGTGCCGGAGGTGTCTTAACAGTCGAAAGCCTCGGCCAAGAGGCCCCAATCCGCCTCACCTAAATGTTCGCCCTGTCACAAGGGCGTGAGATCGCGGCAATGTGTCAAGTTTCATTGCCGCAGAGGTCTTTGGCATGCTAACTCCCGCCCCTTGCTGCGGTTTGCCTTGCCATTTGGGTCAGGCGTCCCCACCTGCAGCGCACCGTTCAACCGCCTACTCTGTCTTTCTGTCAGAAACTTTGAGGTCCCTATGTTTCCCACCCCCGCTTATGCACAAGCTGCCAGCGCTGCGGCCCCAGCAGGCCCAGAAGTCATTATGATGCAACTCCTGCCACTGGTGATGATTCTGGTGGTGTTTTATTTTCTTCTGATCCGTCCACAACAAAAACGTATGAAGCAGCATACTGAAATGTTGAGCGCGATCCGTCGCGGCGACACCGTGATCACCTCGGGTGGGATCATTGGTAAAGTGACCAAAGTGGCTGACGACGAATTGACCGTGGAAATCGCACCCAATGTTGCGGTCCGTGTGGTGAAGTCGACGGTGAGCCAAGTGCAAGGCAAAAGCGAGCCAGTCGTCGCCAATGACGCAAAATCCTAATTGAGATCAGTGTAGGCCTGTCTTTTGAGGGTCTGCTTCTGCCGAAGGGCTAGATAGACGTGTTACATGTTGCGCGCTGGCGAGTTGTCGCCGTTATCATCGTTTCCCTCCTGGGCTTGATTTTTGCCCTGCCGAATGCGCTTCCGCAGTCGGTAAGAGATTCGATGCCGAGCTTCCTGCCAAACAAGACCGTCAATCTGGGTCTCGACCTTCAAGGCGGCTCCTATCTGATGTTCGAGGTGGAAAGCCAAGTGGTCTATAAGGCCCGCTTGGAGACTGTCGCCGATGATCTGGTCCGCGAATTGCGGGGCCAGAGGCGGCCTGGCGAACTTGGCACTGCCAAGACACCGATTTTGTTCGCAGGTCGTGGGCTCACGCCAGATGGCCAAGTAGCACGCGTTACGATCCAGAACGCGGCTGACGTCCAAGAAGCGATTAAGCGCATCCAAACGCTTGCTTCCCCGGTAATTGGTTTAACAGGACCGACCGGTCGCAACGACCTTGATGTCAAAGCTGCCCCCGGCAATGTCATCGAAATTCGTTTGACGGAAGAGGCCAAAGTGGCGATGACGCGCCGCGCCGTCAGTCAGTCGATCGAAGTAATCCGTCGCCGGATCGATGAAACCGGCACCAAGGAACCCGCCATCACCCGCCAAGGCGTCGACCGCATCGTGGTGCAAGCCCCGGGCGAAAGCGATCCTGAAAAGCTGAAGCGCTTGGTCGGCCAGACCGCGCGCCTGACGTTCCAAATGGTGGATGAAACTGTCCCCCCCGCAGAAGCCGCTGCTGGACGTATCCCGCCCGGGTCTGTGCTTTTGGAACAACCTGGTCAGCCGGGTGAGCCTTTTGTTCTCGTTCGTCGCCGCGCCTTGGTGACCGGCGATAATTTGACCAAGGCAGACCCAGGCTTTGACCAACAATCGGGTGAGCCTGCCGTTACCTTCCAATTTGATGGAACCGGCGCACGCGCGTTTGCCCGCGCATCGACAGAAAATGTCGGCAAGCGCTTTGCGATCGTGCTCGACGATAAGGTCCTGTCCGCCCCCTCCATTCGCGAGCCTATCTTGGGCGGTAATGGTCAGATCACGGGTAGCTTCACCATTGAAAGCGCAAACGAATTGGCGACCTTGTTGCGCGCTGGGGCATTGCCTGCACCGTTGAAAGTTATGGAGCAACGCACAGTTGGCCCTGAATTGGGTCGTGACTCAATCAATGCTGGCGCGACTGCCGGTGTTATCGCGATGTTGCTGATCGTCGCTTTCATGATTTTGGCTTACGGCCTTGTCTTTGGCGGCATCGCGATCTTGGCATTGACGGTCAATCTGATCTTGATCCTCGCGGCCATGACCATGGTGGGTGCCACCCTGACGCTGCCGGGTATTGCTGGTCTGATTTTGACCATTGGTGCGGCTGTGGACGCCAACGTTTTGATCTATGAACGCATGCGGGAAGAAGAATTGGCAGGTCGTTCGACGGCTTTGGCGATTGATGCTGGCTTTAAGCGCGCCATCGTGACCGTGATGGACGCAAACGTAACAGCTTTGTTGACGGCGCTAATCCTCTTCTACTTTGGTGCTGGCCCTGTGCGCGGTTTTGCGTGGACCCTATCCATCGGCGTGGTCACGTCGCTCTTTACCGCCATCCTGATGACGCAGGTCTTGGTCGCTGCCTGGTATCGGCAGACCAAACCTAAGCGCCTGCCGATCTGAGGAATACGAACATGAAATGGCCCTTTATCAAGATCATTCCCAAGAACACTAAGTTTGGGTTTGTTCGTTTCTCCATTCCGGCGGCAATCGTTTCAGTGGTGCTGTGCATTGCTTCGCTCGTGTCCTGCTTCACCCTCGGCCTCAATTTTGGGATCGACTTTAAGGGCGGCACCGTCGTTGAAGCTGTTTGGGATAAGCCGATCAATCTGGCGCAAGTGCGCGAGCGGGTCGGCAATATGAACTTGCGCGATGTCGGCGTGCAGGACTTCCAAGAACCAAACCAAGCGATGATCCGCTTTTTGCCACCTGAAGGGGCCGATGCCTCGGCCACGGTGGATTCCGTAAAGGCAGAATTGCGCGCCATAATGCCCGGCGTGAAATTCCCGCGGGTGGAAGTGGTCGGGCCAAAGGTCTCAGAAGAACTGGGGACCAATGGTGCCTTGGCGCTGGGCATCGCCATTATTCTTGTTGTGCTCTACATCTGGACGCGGTTTGAATTGCAAATGGGCTTTGGCTCCATTGTGGCCTTGGCGCACGACATCATTCTGACCCTAGGCTTCATGTCGATCACCCAGCTTGATTTCTCGCTCACCACGATTGCCGCGCTTTTGACGATCATCGGCTATTCGATGAATGATACGGTCGTGGTCTTTGACCGCATGCGCGAGAACATGCGTAAATATAAGAAGATGTCCTTCGGCGATATCATCGACTTATCGACCAACGAGACGTTGTCACGCACAATCATTACGGCTTTGACCACCTTCCTCGCGCTATTAGGCCTGACGGTTGTTGGCGGCGAGACGATGCAGGTCTTTACTGTGATCATGCTGTTTGGCGTGTTTATCGGCACCTATTCGTCCATCTATGTCGCGGCACCCGTCTTGATCTTGTGGCCACCTAAGCGTGGCGCAGAGAAAGCGGCCGCCAGAACTGAAGCTGACGCACGGCCCTAGTCACGATGCAATTGGTTCCCGCAACAGGCAAAGGTCGTCCACTGATCACGGCCTATGGTGCGGGCGGGTTCCGCTTTGGTCTGGAGAACGGCGATAAGCGGATCGAAGGATCGGTCTTGATTCTAGCCGATACGCCTTCGGCTTGGGGCCCGCTCGCGATCGCAGATCTTACGGGCGCAGCCTTGGCCGAACACGTTGCGCCAATCTTGGCCTTGAAAGGCGAGATTGAGTTTCTGTTATTTGGAACAGGTCCGGACATGGCACCACCGCCTGCGGGGCTGCGCGATATCCTAAAGGGCACCGGCATCGGCCTAGAGATCATGCCAACGCCAGCTGCCTGTCGTACCTATAATCATTTGGCGACAGAGGGCCGTCACTTTGCAGTGGCAATGTTACCTGTAACGTGACATGGCGCTGAAATAGGCTACATAGAGCTTAATCTAGCCATCCGTACTTAAAGGGGAAACTATGGGCGCGCTTCTTTCTAACTTCAGAAACACATTCATCGTCAGTGCGGTGCTGGCCATCCTTTTGATCGCGGTCTTCGCTGGTCAGCCAAATAACACTTCTGGCAATATGCACGAATTGATGGGCCATGCTGCCATGCGCTGGTTGCACGTCTTCTTCGGCATTTTGTGGATTGGCCTGCTCTATTACTTCAACTTTGTGCAAATCCGCACCATGCCGAAAATTCCTGATGAATTGAAGCCAGCCATTGGCAAGTTCATTGCGCCAGAAGCGCTGTTCTGGTTCCGTTGGGCTGCTGTTGGTACTTTGGTGACCGGCATTCTGATTGCGTGGGCGCGGGGCTATTTGGTCTCTTCGCTGACTTTAAACGCTGCTCATGGCTTTGCCTTGGATGATGGCACTGTGTTCATCGGCATTGGCATGTGGCTCGCCATCATCATGTTCCTCAATGTGTGGCTGGTGATTTGGCCAAATCAGAAAATTGCTCTGGGCTTGGTAGAAGCTCCAGCAGAAGCTAAGCCAAAGGCTGCGCGGACGGCGATGTTGTTCTCGCGCACCAATATGCTGTTGTCGCTGCCCATGTTGGTAGCCATGACCATGCGCCAAACCATGTGGGGCTAAAGCCCAAACAATTCTCGGAAAGCGGCCCGCCACATTGCGGGCCGTTTTTGTATGGGAGCCGCCATGATCACCCTTAGTCCAGACATAATTGAACAAGCCGCCCAAGTCGCGCCGGACCAAACCCTGGCGACGAGTTTTCTGGCACCAGAGGCGCGGGCTGGTATGATCGCGCTGATCCTGTTTACCCATGAAGTCGCGCGCGCCCGCCAAGCTGTTTCAGAGCCCATGTTGGCCGCCATTCGCCTGCAATGGTGGCGCGACGCGCTGGACGAGATTTATACCGGCAAGGCCGTCCGCGCCCAACCGACCGCGCATGCGCTGGCTGAAACAATCCGCGCCTTTGATCTGCCTCGATCATGGTTTGATGCCCTGGTGGATGCCTTTGGGGCAGAGCAAGACGAGGTTCCATTTGAGACTTGGGCTGCGCTGGCTGACCATGGCGACCAGACGTATGGAAACTTCAACCGCTTGGCCTTGTTGATTGCGGGTGCGCCGGCCATTTCCACGTCCTTAGACCGGCTCGCCTGCCAAGCAGGAATTCTGTGGCGTCTATGCGACCTTATGGCCCAATGGCCGCGTTGGACGCAGCGGCGTCAGTTCTGGTTGCCAGTGGAAGCGCAGGCAGGCTTAGATAGGGAGGCGACCTTTGCTGGGAAGACCAGCCCGGCGCTAGCGAATGGGCTGCAGCAGGCCTACACGCATGTCCTGACTGCACACAAAGATGCCAACCAAGCATGCCGTGCGGCCGTCTTTGGGCAGGCCTTCCCGGCTGTAGCTTATGCTGCGCTGGGCTTGCCTTATGCCAAATCGTTTCAAGCGCTCCGCGACCCGTTCCGGCAGGTCGCTAGCCTAAGCTTGTTAGAGCGCCAGCTGCGGCTTGTATGGGCGGTTGCGCGGCAACGTATTTAGCGTGCTGCGCTGACTAGTTCGCAGCGTCCAAGGGGGCGAGGTAAAGATAGATCGCGCGATGTCCGCCGCGATTGAGTGGTCCGCCCAAGCGGCAATGTGTAACCTTCACATCGCGCACATAGGCGTGGTCATGGGCAATTCCGATGAGCCCAAAGGCTTTGATGACTGTTGCACCCATAAAGCCGCCGCACCGCACCCGCGTAACGTTGCCATACTTGCCAAATTGGCTCATCGCTCCGTCCCAAGGGGCAACACCAAAATCGCCCACCACGGCAACCGGGCCTTCCTGATCGCCGGCGCGAACCGCCGCACGGTTCAAATGAGACTCCCGAGCAGCACCAACCCCTTGCCCACCATTTGAAGGCGGTGGCAGGGTGGCGATAATGGTTAAATCACCTGCCGCAGTGCGCACAATCGTTGGCTCACCCGGGATGGTTGATGACTGCCACCGCCCGCGCGACAATACGGCAATACTGGTCGGATCGGAAAAATTGGGTCGTTCGATCACATTCCAGCCCTGCGGCAGGGTCAAAATGCTTTCTGGAGCCTTGGCAATCAAAACAAGGCCAGCTTTTTGGCGCTCTGCCTCACGCAACACTTTTTCAAGCGCCTTGTCATCACCCGCAACATTGGCCCAAGCCACAACTGCATTTGAAATCTGCCCGCCTTTAGGGGCACTACCTAATGTCGGTAAAACGACGATCAGATTGATCAGACCAACCAAGGCTGAAGCGATCATCATATTCCGGCCACGTACCAACGCCCATGATAGACCCGCAGCTAGCGCTAAGAGCGTCCAGTACCAGCGATAGCTAGACACCGCGTCAAACGGATAACCCAAGGGCGCTAGGAAGGACAACATCGTAAAGAACAAGGCAATGGCGAAGAGGGCTGTCCCCATCACCATGGCGGCAAGCTTCTGCGCAGCCCTGCGCCGCCCAATCGGGCTGCGCTTCATATTCGCCCGGCGCTGTGCTGCCCGTGTATGGCCGGCAGCACGTTCAATCCGCTGCGCAGCTTGGGCGGATGTGGCGTTTGGCGGCCCGGCTTCTGGGACCAAAGGCGACTCTTCGGTTGCTTCTGGCTCTAAGGAGACGACTGGGTCCGGCGCAGTTTCAGGTCCAGCATCTACGGGAGTTTCTGGGGCGATGTCTTCTGAGGGTTGAACCACTTGATCTAACATAGGTTCAAGATCGGACTCGTCATGAGGCGGATCGGCTTGCTCAGCCTCGGTTTCAAGTTCGACGGCAGGTTCCTCAAGAAGGGCTTCAACGGGCTCTTCTAATGTCGGCACATCTGGCACAACTTCAGCAACCAAGTCTGCTTCAGGCTCAGGCTCAGGCTCAGGCTCAGGCGTTGGTTCAGGTTCTGCAGTAGGAGCTTGGGTCTCAGCAGGGCCTTCCATCCAATCCAATAGGTTGGGCTGTTTATCTTCAGCGGCTGGCTTTGACTTGGCAAGCGGTGCTGTCTCGTCAGTCCAAGCGGGTTCAACCACCGAAACGGGCTCGTCGAAAACGCTTTGATCTGGATCCAGTTGTACTGAGGGACTAACGGCAACCGGCATGGGTTCGTCGCGGACCGAACGCCCCAGCAGCGGGTCGTACTCATCGTCCAAATCATCAACAGCGCCCAGTCGCAGGATCGGTTTTGCCATATTTGCCCGACTCTCTCATCCGCCAAACAAGGCTAAAAGCCTCGCGTGCAAAATGTTGCGCACACGTGACAAGGCCCGATCTAGGCCAAGTTCTCCTTTACGGAAACAGGGGCTCCATCGTCAATCCTTGTGACTCAGGCAGTCCAAAGGCAACATTCATGTTCTGAATGGCCTGCCCACCTGAACCTTTGACGAGATTGTCGATGACGCCCACCACGATCACGCGGCCAGGGATCCGGTCGGGGAATACCGCTAGTATGCAGAGGTTTGATCCCCGTACCCAGCGTGTATCTGGCGAGGCACCTTTGGGGGCCAGCTTTATAAAGGCTTCGTCCGCATAGCGCTGCTCAAGTGTCGAGCGCACATCGTCAACGGTCGCACCATTGGCCAGCTTCACATGGCAGGTCACCAGTTCGCCGCGTGTCATTGGCACCAAATGTGGCGTGAAGTTTACCAAAACGGGTGCGCCGGAAGCGTGGGACAATTCTTGCTCAATCTCGGGCGCGTGGCGGTGGTTGCCAACGCTATAAGCGTGCAGACCTTCGGCTGCTTCACAGAACAGATTGCCTTCCTTGAGACCGCGCCCAGCACCTGATACTCCAGATTTTGCGTCCACAATGATGTCACGTGGTGAGACGACGCCCGCTTCCAACAAAGGCTTGAGCGCAAGCAGGGTTGCGGTTGGATAACAGCCGGGGCAGGCGATGATGTCGGGCTTCTTGGCCAGCTCTGCCCGCGCAAACTCGGTTAGACCATACACCGCGCTCGCGGTCTTTTCGGGGTGGAGATGGCTACGGCCATAGACATTGGCATAGGCAGTTGGATCGCGGAATCGGAAGTCGGCGCTTAGATCGATCACGGTCACATGCGATGGCAACTCACCCAAGAGCTCTTCACTGGCCCCATGCGGCAAGCATCCAAACGCGACATCCACCCCATCCCAATTGACATCTTCTGCCTTCACCAAGGTACGATCGGCAAAAGGGTGCAAATGCGGGAAGAGGTCACCCAGAGAGCGCCCAGCTTGGGCATTGGCCGTAATCGCGCCGACGCGGACGTTGGCATGGTGGGCGAGCAGGCGGATCGTCTCCGCCCCCGTATAGCCAGAGGCACCAAGGATTGCGGCATTTAGGGTCTGGGTGGTCATGGGATTTGCCTTCAAAGTCCAAAACGAAAAACGGGCGGCCCGCTAAGGCCGCCCGCTTGAAACATGGATATGTTTGACGCGTAGGTCTTAGCGCTTGGAGAACTGGAAGCTACGGCGTGCTTTCGCGCGGCCATACTTCTTACGCTCAACCACACGACTGTCGCGGGTCAGATAGCCGAATGGCTTCAGAACTGGACGCAGGCCTGGCTCAAAGCGGGTCAAAGCTGTTGCGATACCGTGACGAACAGCACCGGCTTGGCCTGACAGACCGCCGCCCTTTACAGTGGCGATGACGTCAAATTCTGTTGAGCGATCGGTGACTTGCATGGGCTGGTTGATTACCATGCGCAGAACTGGACGGGCAAAATAGGTGCCTTGGTCTTTGCCATTGATGGTGATCTTGCCAGTGCCGCGCTTTACCCAAACGCGAGCAATCGCGTTCTTGCGCTTGCCGGTCGAATAAGCACGACCCAAGGAGTCGATTTCGGGTTCACGAACAACCACTTCCACAACACCTTCACCGGTGCCCATGGAGGCTAGGTCTTCGAAGCTCTTTGCTACTTCTTCCATTATGCGGCCCCGACGTTCTTGCGGTTACGACCCTTGAAATCTACCACTTCTGGAGATTGGGCCTCATGTGGGTGTTCGGTGCCAGCGTAAACGCGCAGCTTGCCGAATTGCGAGCGAGCCAGAGGGCTTTCCTTTGGCATCATGCGCAGAACAGCCTTTTCGAGCACGCGCTCTGGGAAACGGCCGCCCAGCAAACGCGCAGCAGTGGTTTCCTTGATGCCGCCAGCATAGCCGGTGTGGCGATAATAAACTTTGTCACGCAGCTTGTTGCCGGTGAAAACAACCTTTTCCGCATTGATGACCACAACATGGTCGCCAACATCAGCATGAGGTGTAAAATCTGGACGGTGCTTGCCGCGCAAACGCATGGCGATAAAGGTCGCGAGGCGGCCAACAACCACCCCTTCGGCATCTACCACGATCCATTTACGGTCGGCTTCGTGCGTCTTGGCACTGAAGGTCTTCATGGAGTTAGTTCCAAATGAACGCGACCGCCCGAAAGGGGCGGCCACTTGAGAGCGGCGCTTCTAGGCGGGGGCAAAAGCTATGTCAACAGGGTTGCTGAAATTGATATAAAAACAAGATGTTAGAGATATGGTATTATGTTACCGTATTGCCTCTCCGAGTATGTACACCGCGTTTATCTGAATGAGGCCTATGATCGCAAGGGTTCGAGTATTCCATAAGGGCGGTCGGAGCGTGTGAGATTGGCATCTTAATCTGTCGACCAAATATCGACCAAAAATCGCGAAAGCTTCATCATTTCATGATCAGACCGTCAAAAAGGCTGGTTAGGCCCGGAAGATCATTCAAAAGAGGAACCCTATCATGGATCGTCGCACACTTCTGATTGGCTTATCATCCGGCTTGGCTTTAGCCGGCACACATACCCAAGCCGCAAGCCGCCTTAACGCTGCAGCAACACGCCTTGACCCCACCAAAGTGCGGTTGATGTGGAATGCATCCGCCGGTTCGGCCCGGGTTCTGACGTCGAGCCAACCCAATGCCAACCTATTTGCTATGAAGGAAGTTGCCGCAGCCGTTCAAAATGGCCAGTTGGATGTTGCGGCCGCCATTTCTCCTCGCCCATACTTCCTGATCCGCACCCGCTCTGGTGGCCAAGTACGAATTGCAGAGCGTCTCTTGCCGCTTGAGGGTGGCCGCAATTTTCGCGACTTAGGTGGCTATGCAGCGCACCGTGGCAAAAGTGTAAGCTGGGGAAAAATCTATCGCTCTGGGGTGATGGCGAAGTTTACGGCAAATGATACCGCCTACCTGCGCAGCCTTGGTATCGCCGTGATCTGTGATCTTCGCAGTGGGCAAGAGCGTTCAAGCGAGCCAAGCGCCTTGCTGGGCAGCGATGGGGTCAAGACGTTGTTTAAGGATTATGAGATGGGCTCGTCCTTGAACAAGCTGATGGCGGCGAAGACCAAAGACGAAGCAGTCGTGACCTTTGGCGATGCCTATATCGATTTTGCTCAAACCCTTGCTCCGCAATATAAGGAGATGTTTGAAAACCTGTTAGAGAACAAGGCCCCATTGGCGGTGAATTGTACGGCAGGCAAAGACCGAACCGGCGTGGCAAGCGCACTGATCCTGTCGATATTGGGTGTAGACCGTGCAGCGGTGGTCGCTGATTATGCATTGAGTCAGAAATTCGTACCTCCGTCCTATTATCTAAATCAGGCGTCTGGTGCCACCGCAGCACAAACCAGCCCATTTGCGCGTTTGCCCCGCCCGGTCGCCGAAGTGATCTTGGGGTCAGACCCCGGTGTCATGCAGCATGCGCTTGGCCGGATGGATCGGGAATTTGGCGGTCCGGTCGGTCTGGCAAAGAAGCAATTTGGCCTGACAGACGCCGCAATTGCGAAGCTACGGGCAGACTATTTGGTCTAGATTCTTGGGGCGGGTTCAATCTTGTCCTGCCGCAATGCAGGTCAGGACCTGAATCTTGCTCTGAATCCACATAATCCCATTGAATGGGTCTAAATCCCATGTTATCCCAAAGATGGATTGCTTTGGGGGCTACATGCGCTTTGTTTCGACCTATGACGCAGGATTGGATGATAAGCGGCGGGTAACCCTGCCTGCTGACTTCCGCTCCGGGTTGAAGGCCGAAGGCGACACACAGGATCATGTGCGTGTTTGGCCCGGTGATGGCGATTGGCTGGAAGGGGCAGACGATCGCTTTATCGCAGCGCTGTCCCAATCTGCTGAAGACTTGGCGCAGGACGATCCAGAGGCGGCAGAGGCTGCAACCTTGGCCATTTTAGGCGGCTCTCGCAAGCTGGCTTTAGATGGTGCAGGCCGGATCGTCTTGCCCGAAACCTTCGTTTCCCATGCGGGATTGTCAGATCGCGTCAGCTTTGTAGGTCTTGGACCCTATTTCCGCATCGCGAGCCCTGAAGTCGCAGCCCGTATGGCGCAGACCGCGCGCGATCGAACCGCGGCCACCAAGGCCAAAATCTTTGCGATGGCCCGCCGCAAAGTGCGTGAAGGAGGCCCCGAATGAGCGGCCACCTACCCGTGATGATGGCCGAAGTGCTTGAAACACTGGCCCCACAAGCGGGTCAGGTGATCGTCGACGGCACCTTTGGCGGCGGTGGCTATACACGCGCCATTCTGGCAGCCGCAGCCTGTCAGGTTATCGGCCTTGATCGAGATCCCGATGCGGTCGTGCGCGGGAAAGCTCTTGAACAGGAAATGTCCGGCCGTTTCACCATTGTTGAAACCCAGTTTTCCAAATTGGATGAGTTGCAAGACAAGATTGATGCGGTGGTCCTCGATATTGGTGTTTCATCCTTTCAGATTGATCAGCCAGAGCGCGGCTTTTCCTTCATGCAGGATGGGCCATTAGATATGCGCATGGGCAAGGATGGCCCAAGTGCCGCAGATGTCGTGGCACACTTAAGCGAGGGTGAGCTCAGCACTTTGTTCCATGTTTACGGTGAGGAGCGCGAGGCGCGTCGGATTGCGCGTGCGATTGTCACCGACAGGGTCGCGACCCCTTACTTGCGGACCTCAGAATTAGCTGGCGTGGTCTCCCGTGTCATTGGCCGTAAACATAAAGACCACATTCATCCCGCAACCCGTGTATTCCAAGCGCTGCGCATTTATGTGAATGACGAGATTGGTGAGTTGGAAAAAGCCTTAGTGGCGGCTGAGGCTATTTTGCCTCCGGGCGGTCGCTTAGTGGTGGTGACGTTTCACTCCCTTGAAGATCGTGCCGTAAAGACATTCCTAAATGACCGCAGCAAGGAGGCCCCTGGGTCGCGTCATGCCCCGGCCCAAGCTGGTCCCGCCGCTACATTTAGGCTTGTGAATCGCAAGCCGTTGATCGCGTCGGAGGTTGAAGTTGAAGTTAATCCGCGTTCGCGCTCAGCGAAACTGCGAGCCGCAATCCGCACCAGCGCGCCAGCGCGCTCGGGCCGCGTTACAGGCATTGCCGGTGTCCCATCACTTGACCAGATTAAGAGGGCCGCATGACACTGACCCGCACCCATTTGTTTGGTTTCGTCGGCCTCGTGGCACTGGCCTTTGCGCTTTACTGGGCCAAAGCAGAGGCCCAAGCGGTGCGCGAAAAAGTGCTGGTACTGCAGGATGAGGTCGATACCGAGCGGCGCGCCGTGCGGACCTTGGAAGCAGAGCTCACATGGGTTGAGCGGCCGGACCGTCTAGAAGAGGCGGCGACGCGCAGGCTGGGCTTAGCTCCGATAACTGCGGATCGCATTGCAACCATAGAAGATATTGATCAAGTCGCACCCTTGCGTGTTGCCCCTCCAGCCGCCGACGCCAATCCGATCGTGCCGAATACTGCGGCCAAGCCAGCGGAGCCAGCGGCCGACACGTCAAAAGCTGTTGCGGTAAAGCCCGCTCCAGTCGTGACAGTGGTGGCACGATGAGCGAAGCGCGCAGCCCTGAGCCCAGCTTCGATTGGCCAAGGCCAGCCCCTCGTGATCAGGGCGGTATTGGGACCATGCGGGGCCGCACCATCGCACTTGCCGTTGCCTTTTGTGCGGGCTTTGGTCTGTTAAGTCTCCGTGCTGTCCAGATTGGTCTCTTCCGTCCGGTTGATGAGGCTGCAACCGCCGCGCGGGCCGCCGTCGCACCGTCTTCTAAGCGGGCCGATATTGTTGACCGTAATGGCCAATTGATGGCCACTTCGCTCGTTGCCCATTCCCTTTATGCAGATCCAAAACGTATCTGGGATCCGGTTGAGGCCGCGCGTGCTTTGCGCAACGTCTTCCCAGAAATGGATGAGGCGAGCCTCATTGAAAAGCTATCGAGCCGCTCGCGCTTTGTCTGGATCAAGCGACGTCTGACGCCTAAGCAAAAACAAGCCGTCTGGGAATTGGCCCAGCCTGGCCTTGAGTTCATTGAAGAGTCCGAGCGGATTTATCCCATGGGCCATTTGGCAGGCCATGTGCTCGGCTCCATGCATCCTGATGGTAAGGGTATCAATGGGATAGAGCGTGCCTTGAATGATCGTTTGACTACGGGATCAGGCGCAGAACCTGTGCGGCTGTCCTTAGACATGCGCGTACAATACATCCTGGAGCGTGAACTGGGCGAAGCCGCCAGCGCATTCCGGGCACAGGGCGGTGCCGCCGTCATGCTGGATGCAAAAACAGGTGAAGTTATCGCCTCGGCTTCGTGGCCGTTCATGGACCCCAATCGACCAGAGGCCAATACGCCAAACCAACAGAATAATCGGGTGACCAATTCGCGCTTTGAAATGGGCTCGACCTTCAAGGTCTTTACTGTCGCAATTGGCCTTGAAGACAATATCATTACGCCTGAATCGGTATTCGACGCCCGCGCACCAATGCGCATTGGTTCCGAATTGATTTCAGACTTTCACGCGATGAATAAGATCGTGTCTGTGTCAGAGATTCTAGCTCACTCGTCCAACATCGGGACGGTGCGGATTGCCCGTTCGGTCGGCGCACCGCGTGTACGTGAATTCTTTTCGCGTCTGGGCTTGATGGAAGCAGCCGGCGGAGAGCTTTTGGAGAATGCTCGCCCGATCCTGCCCAAGCGTTGGAGCGAGATTGCCGCCGCAACCGCCTCGTTCGGGCATGGGATCGCGGTCTCTCCAATGGCTGTGGCGGGTGGCTATGCGGCTGTCTCCAATGGCGGTCATTATATTCGCCCGACCTTCATCGCGCGCGACCCCACTATACCGGTATCCAGCCGCGCCGTCCTGACCCCTGCAACGTCGAAAACCGTTGTGAAGCTTATGCGTGAAGTGGTGACCGATGGCACCGGCAAGAACGCGGATGCTCTGGGCTATGAGGTTGCAGGAAAAACGGGGACCGCTGAGAAAGCAGGGCCGAACGGCTATGATTCCAATCGCCGCGTTTCGAGCTTTGCTGGCGTCTTCCCTGCAAGCGACCCCCGTTACGCCATTGTTTTCTTGCTTGATGAGCCGAAGGGTCATGCTGAATCTGGCGGTGCCGCTACGGCTGCGTTTGCAGCAGCTCCTTCTGTCTCGCGGATTGTCGCGCGCTCTGCACCGCTTCTGGGGATTGCGCCAAACCGCGCGTTAGCTCAGATGGAACCGCCGCGCGCGCCGACGCTCAAGTCTGCGCCTACACCAAAGACTAATCCGTCGCAGAAAGCGACGCAGGGGGAGCCATGAAACTCGCCGATCTCCTCGACCTAGAGTCGGGACATCCAGCTGCAAACCTTACCATCACGGGCCTCTCATCCGATAGTCGGAAGACCAAGCCGGGAGACTTGTTCGCCGCCTTAACGGGCACCCAGAGCGATGGCCGCGCCTATGTGGCGCAGGCTGTGGCCGCCGGTGCTGTCGCGATTTTAGCTGAACCGGGTTTGGCCGAATGCGGTGTGCCTGTCATTGAAGTGCCCCAAGCCCGCGCTGCGTTGTCAACCGCAGCCTCGCGCTTTTTTCCGCGCCAGCCAGCTTGTGTGGTGGCGATTACCGGCACCAATGGGAAAAGCTCCACCGTCGATTTCTTGCGCCAAATCTGGACCCATGCGGGCAGGGCGGCAGCTAGCGTCGGAACCCTAGGGGCTATTGGTCCGAAAGGCCGCATTGACCTGGGCTTCACAACGCCAGACCCGATCGCGTTGCATGCGACGCTTCAGAATTTGGCCGATGAGGGCATCACACATATTGCGATGGAAAGCTCCTCCCACGCCTTGGATCAGCGCCGGATGCATGGTGTGCACTTGTCGGCTGCTGGCTTTTCTAATCTGACGCAAGACCACCTCGATTATCACGGCACCATGGCCGAATATCGCCAAGCTAAGCTGCGCTTGTTCAACGATCTGTTGAGCGCGGGCCAGCCTGCGATTGTGAACGCCGATGCAGCCGAGGCCTCAGCCTTTGAAGAAGCGGCTAAAGCTAAGGCACTCGACTTGAAACTGGTTGGCTGGCGCGGCGACTTCCTCAAGATCGAAGAACTTTGGCCCAAACCTGCAAGTCAGCGGGTTGATCTGCGTTTTGCCAACAAGACCTATCCCGTTGAAATCCCCTTGATCGGAGAGTTTCAAGCCCTCAATGCGGTCATGGCTGCTGGCTTCGCTTTGTCCCTTGGCGAAGAGCCCAGCAAGGTGTTTGAAGGCTTGGCCGGCCTCAAAACGGTCAAAGGCCGGATGGAACATATTGGTAGCACCGAAGATGGTGCCCATGTGTTTGTCGATTATGCCCATACCCCAGACGGGTTAGATGTACTTTTACGTGCGGCCCGCCCTCATGCGCCAGGTCGGGTGGTGCTGGTATTTGGTTGCGGTGGCGACCGGGATAAGGGCAAGCGGCCCTTGATGGGCGGTTTGGCTGCTAAATTTGGTGATGTCGTTATCGTGACAGATGATAACCCCCGCACCGAAGACGCCGCCCAGATCCGTAAAGACGTCATGGTTGGGTGCCCAGATGCGCTTGAAACTGGTGATCGCGGTGAGGCGATTGCCCATGCTGTTGGCTTATTGAAAAAGGGCGATTGTCTGTTGATTGCGGGCAAAGGCCATGAGACCGGCCAATTGGTGCAGGGCCAAGTTCTACCTTTCTCTGACCAAGAAGCTGCCGCATCCGCGCTTCTGGCACGGGGAGGTACGCTTGACTGATCCTCTCTGGACATCGATGGCTGCAGCTTTCGCCGTTTCGGGCAAAGCGCAGGGCCAGTGGGCCATTAATGGTATTTCGATAGATAGCCGTGCGGTTGAGCCCGGGGACTTGTTTGTTGCGCTGAAAGCCGAACGCGATGGACACAGCTTTGTACGAAATGCGTTAGCTGCCGGTGCTGGCGCTGCCATGGTGGTCGACCCCTCCTGTGCGGATGCAGGCGCCCCCCTTTTGGTAGTGCCCGACACATTGCTGGCGCTTGAAAATCTTGGCACGCAGGCACGTCGTCGCAACGTCATTGCGACCCGTGTGGCCATCACAGGCTCTGTTGGCAAAACGACGGTCAAGGAAATGACGGCGACAGCTTTGGCCGCAACGGCCAAGACCCACCGCTCGGTCAAGTCCTATAATAACCACTGGGGCGTGCCGCTAACCTTGGCCCGCATGCCGGGCGACGCCCGCTTTGGTGTGTTTGAGATTGGCATGAACCACGGCGGCGAAATTTCGCGCTTGTCGCCTCAAGTTAGGCCCCATATTGCCGCCATCACCATGGTCGCGCCCGTCCATATCGAACATTTCGTCGATGAGACCGGTATTGCTGATGCTAAGGCAGAAATCTTCTTGGGCCTTGATGCCGGCGGCACAGCCCTCATCCCCGGTGACAATCGCCATGCTGCGCGCTTGGCGGCGCGCGCCCGCGACCGCGATGGTATCTCAATTGTGACCTTTGGCATGCAATCGAGCTTTGACTCCCACGTTGTCGCGATTGACGAAATGGCAAAAGGCCGTCGCGTGACAGCCGACATCATGGGTCAAGAGCTTACTTGGGTAATCCAAGAGCCAGGAGCTCATTGGGTTCATAACGGCCTGTGCGCACTGACCTTGGCGGTTTTGGCCGGCGGTGATGGGCAAGCTGCAGCGGCCGCGCTTTCGCAATTTGGCGCCATTGATGGTCGCGGTGTGTCGCGACCGATTTCGCTGGCGTCAGGTGGCTTCTTTGTTTTAGTGGATGAGGCTTATAACGCAAACCCCGCTTCGATGGCCGAAGCCATATCTACTTTGACTGAGCGCGCTGGCCTACGCCGCATTGCCGCTTTGGGCGACATGCTGGAATTGGGTGTACAGGAAAACGCTTATCATGCTGGTGTGGCAGAAGATGTCATCCGGGCCAATATTGACCTTGTCTTCTGCGCTGGGCCCCGCATGAAGCATTTGTGGGATGCTTTGCCCTCAGCCCAACGCGGGGCTTATGCAACCACTGCTGCTGAGCTTGCTCCCATACTCGCCCAAGCGGTGCAAGCTGGTGACGTTGTCATGGTCAAAGGGTCAAATGGATCCAAAATGGCCGAAGTTGTGCGTGCGCTGCAAGCACTTGAAGCCCCCGCTGGAGAGAGCTGATGCTGTACGAATTGCTGCACCCCCACTTTAACATCTTCACCTATTTGACTTTCCGCACGGCAGGTGCCGTGGTGACAGCAGCTTTCATTATGTTTGTCTTTGGCAAGCCGATGATTGGCTGGCTTCGGGTGAAGCAGGGCAAGGGTCAACCGATCCGCACGGATGGTCCAGAAAGCCATTTCAAAAAGGCCGGCACCCCCACCATGGGCGGGGCTATGATCTTATTGTCTATCTTTGTCGGCGCGCTTTTGTGGGCAGACTTAAAGAACCCCTATGTCTGGATCGTCTTGGGGGTCACGGCAGGTTATGGCTTCATTGGTTTTCTCGATGATTACGCCAAAGTCGCCAAGCAGAAGACCGATGGCGTCTCTTCGCTGTTCCGACTGGCTGGCGAATTTGTGGTGGCGTTCATCGCCGTCTATTTCATCGCCCAGCTACAGAATGCGGGTGACAACGCACCCCCTGGATTTGGAACGTCGATTGCGTTTCCGTTCTTCAAAGACCTATTGCTAAACTTAGGCTGGTTCACGCTGGTTTTCGGCATGATTGTTGTCGTAGGCTTCGGCAATGCTGTGAACATGACCGACGGCTTGGATGGTTTAGCCATCATGCCGGTGATGATTGCATCGGCCACCTTTGGTTTGATCGTGTACCTAGTCGGCAATTTCGTGTTCGCCAATTATCTCCAGCTCCATTTTGTACAAGGGGTGGGCGAGATCGCCATTATTCTGGGTGCGGTCTTGGGTGCTGGTCTCGGCTTCCTGTGGTGGAACGCGCCGCCTGCGCAAATTTTCATGGGCGATACCGGTTCGTTGGCTCTGGGCGGTCTTCTCGGCATCACAGCCGTCGCAACCAAGCATGAGTTCGTGCTGGCCATTGTAGGCGGGCTTTTCGTGTTGGAATTGGTTTCTGTGATCGTACAGGTCACCAGCTTTAAGCTTACCGGCAAGCGGGTGTTTCGAATGGCCCCGATCCACCATCACTTTGAGAAGCTGGGTTGGAGTGAGCCCACCGTGGTTATCCGCTTTTGGATTATCGCCACTGTTTTGGCCTTGATCGGTCTGACCACTTTGAAGCTGCGTTAGAACGTAAGGACCGAAGCCCATGTTCCCTGTCACCACGTTCAAAGGCCAAAAAGTTGCCGTCTTCGGCTTGGCGCGCACTGGGATTGCAACAGCTTTGGCGCTGAAATCAGGCGGTGCGCAGGTTCTGGCGTGGGACGACGGCGAGGCCGGCCGGGCAGCGGCAATCGCCCAAGGCCTGACACCTTTTGACCTGTCAGAGACCACTTTTGAAGATTTGGCGGCCTTGGTGATGAGCCCCGGCGTGCCAATCTATGGTCCAAAGCAACATTGGACCGTTACTAAGGCTCATCGGGCAAATGTGCCCGTGATTGGCGACGTTGAACTCTTTGCCCGTGAACTCAATGCCATTCCTGAAGCTCAGCGTCCTGCCGTGGTCGCCATAACCGGCACCAATGGCAAATCCACAACTACCGCTTTGATCACCCATATTCTGTCGTCAAATGGCAAGGATGTGCGCATGGGGGGCAATATTGGAACAGGCGTGCTCGCCCTCGATCCACCCCGTCCTGACGCCATCTATGTGTTGGAGCTTTCCTCCTACCAACTCGATCTCGTCGAAAGCTTGCGAGCCAAAGCCGCCGTCCATCTTAATTTGACGCCAGACCATTTAGAACGCCACGGCACGATGGAGCGCTATGCAGCTGCCAAGCGACGTATCTTTAACAATCAAACCGCGACCGATTGTGCGATTGTTGGCGTGGATGATGAATGGGGCATGGCGCTTTGCACGCGCATGAATGCTGGAGCGCAGCGGGTTGTGGTGCCGATTTCTGCCTGCCAAGCGCTAGGCAAAGGGGTTTGTGCGCTAGGTTCTATGTTGTGGGATAACTTGGATGGTCGCAGCCAAATGGTCGTCGACCTTGCCCATGCCCATGCGCTTCCGGGCTCTCACAATGCGCAAAATGCAGCCGCCGCCTATGCCGCTGCCCGCGCGCTTGGCCTTAGCGCGCAAGCCATCACCAAAGCCTTGATTAGTTTTCCAGGCCTCGAACATCGCTTGCAGGAAATTGGCCAAGTTGGCCCAATCCGGTTTTACAATGACTCTAAAGCGACCAATGCAGATGCTGCTGCGCAAGCTTTAGCGGCTTTCCCAAAATTGCGTTGGATTGTCGGTGGGCAAGCCAAGCTGGGCGGGATCGACAGCCTTTCGCCTTTGTTTGGTCATGTCACCAAAGCCTATCTGATTGGCGAGGCAGGTGAAGCTTTTGCTAAGACCCTTGAGGGCCAGGTCCCGTTTGAGATTTGTGGCACGATCGATGTGGCTACCGCGCGGGCCTATGAAGAGGCGCAAGAGACACAAAGCGAAGAGATCATCATCCTGTCGCCGGCTTGCGCCAGTTTCGATCAATTTCCAGATTTTGAGGCACGAGGACGGCATTTTACCGCCTGTGTGAAAGGACTCATTAACCCTGATGATGGCCTATCGGCACCAGCGTTTGCTGCCGCCGAAACGGCGTAGCGCCCTTACGTCCTTTTTGGAGCCACCCCATGGCGATGCTCGCTTCTGTCAGACTGCCACGTGCTGAATGCACCTTTATCGCTGACTGGTGGCGCACGATTGATCGCCCCATCGTGCTGATTGCGGCTGTTCTGATGACGATGGGATTGGTGTTTAGTTTTGCCTCGTCCGGGGCGGCGACAGGGCGCTTGGGCTTTAACAATGAGTACTTCTTTGTGCTGCGCCAAGCCATGTTTGTCTCCCTCGGCGCAGCCGTTGTGGTAGCTTTGTCCTTCTTGAGCCCCACGGGCGCAAGGCGGGCCGCCGCCGTTTTCTACCTTCTGGCCGTCATCTTGATGGTTTATATTCTAATGTTTGGGCATGAAGCCAAAGGGGCGCAGCGTTGGTTGCGCATTGGCGGCTTCTCGTTTCAGCCGTCAGAACTTCTCAAACCTTCGCTGATTGTGCTTGCGGCTTGGTTGTTTTCCAAGCGGATTGAGACGCCATCTTTTCCTGCGGCGCGCATTGGCATGGCACTCTATGTCCTGCCGGTTGCGCTCTTGATCGCACAGCCCGACATTGGACAGACAGGTCTTTTGACCATGGCTTTCCTAACTGTGTTTTTGATCTCTGGCATGTCGTGGGTTTGGATCGCGGCCTTTGCCAGTGCGGCAGTCGTCGGCGGCGGGATTTTGTACTTTGCCTTTGAGCATGTGCAGAAGCGCGTACAAGGCTTTTTGAACCCAGAAGCAGGCGAAACCTACCAAACAGATCGGGCGCTTGATGCGATTGCAGCTGGCGACTTTTTAGGCCGCGGTCCGGGCGAGGGCGAAATCAAACACTTTTTGCCCGACGCGCACACCGACTTCATCTATTCAGTGGCGGCAGAGGAGTTTGGCTTGATTGCGAGCGTAGGCCTTGTGGTTCTGTTTTGCGCGCTGGTGGTTCGCGGTCTTTTGATCGCCAATCGCCAAAGCGAGAACTTCCCACAATTAGCCGCAACAGGTCTTTTTGCGCTGATTGGGTATCAAGCGGCGATCAATCTGGCGGTGAACTTAAACCTGATGCCAGCCAAGGGCATGACGCTACCCTTTATCTCGTATGGCGGCTCATCCATCTTGGGCTCTGCCGTCACCATTGGTTTGGCTTTGGCTTTAACCCGCAAGCGGCCCGGCCAAGATTTGCGCAATGGCAAGGAACCAGGCTGGGTGGGCTGGTAAGCCGCGAGCACTTTCCTCATTCAGCAGTCACTTACCGCCCAAGTCGCTTCAATCTGGCCTCAAAGCGCCCTAAAGAACGGGCCATTGCCTCTCCAAGGATGAAGTGTAGACATGGGTCCCCTTGTTATAATTGCTGCTGGTGGCACTGGCGGTCATATGTTTCCAGCCCGCGCTTTTGCTGATGCCATTGTCGCCCGTGGCGGTCGTGTCGCTTTGATCACTGACCCGCGTGGCAAGCGCTATACTGAAGGCTTTCCTGCCGAAGAAGTTCTGATCCTGCCCGTGACCAATGCCGATGAAGGTGGGATCAAGGGCAAGATTGATGCGGGCTTTGCCGTGATGAAAAGCCTCAATCTTGTCGGCCCCTTTATCAAAAGCCACGATCCCGCGGCGATTATCGGGTTCGGCGGCTATCCGACGTTTCCTGTATTGTTTTCCAGCGGCAAAGTGCCCGTCATCGTGCATGAGCAAAATGCGGTGCTGGGGCGCGTCAATCGCCTCTTTCAAGGCAAGGCGGTTTCGATTGCTTCAGGCTTTGCCCAACTCGACGGGTTAGAGCATCCAGACAAACATGTCGTCGTCGGCAACCCTGTACGCCAGCCTATCGTGGATGCTCGCTTGGATGGCTATCCCGATCTGTCTAGCGGCAATCTGCGCATTCTGGTTACAGGCGGCAGCCAAGGCGCACGCGTGCTGGGCAGCATTGTGCCCCAAGCTATCGCCGCGTTGCCAGAGCATTTGCGTGCGCGCCTGTTCGTGTCGCACCAAGTGCGTGAAGAACAATGCGATTTTGCCCGCGACACTTATACCGAAGCCGGCGTTCAGTGCGAGGTTTGGCCCTTCTTTAAAGATATGGCCGACCGTTTGGCCAAAAGCCATCTGGTCATCGGGCGCGCTGGTGCCTCCACCGTGTCAGAAACCGCTGTGGTCGGTCGCCCCGCCATTCTGGTGCCGCTCCCCGGTGCCACCAATGACCATCAGACCTTCAACGCCGAAGCCTTGGCCAGTGTCGGCGCAGCCGATGTGATCAAGGAGACGGAATTTACCGTCGATGCTTTGGCCCAGCTGTTGGAAAACCTTCTGACAGCGCCTGACGAGCTACAAAAGCGCGCTAAAGCCGCCAGAAGCGTCGGCAAGCCAGACGCGGCAGAAGCCTTGGCTGATCTGGTATTTGCGGCGATTCAACAAGGGGTTTAACGTTGAAGGACTTGGGCTGGTTTTCGCCTAAGGCAAATGGGGGCAGACGATGGCGGTAGTCAAAGGACAGGTTGAACCCATCAATATGGTTGAGGGCCCAGCCTCCCTTAGTGCCACGCGGATCGCATCTCCGGGCCACGTTCCAATTGCTGCTGCCATGCCGATGATCTTCTCGGTCAATCAGCAGGTCGTATCTTTTGATGGGCGTTTCCCCGTGGTGGCAGCCGTCGGCGATGAAATCCTTGTGGCGGGGACAATCAAACAAGACGGCATGTTGCATGCCACAGCCTATGAGAACTTGACCCGTGCAGTCGGCAAAACAAGCGTTTTCCCCAGCATTTTAATGCCAGCCCTCTATATCAGCACAGCGTTAGGCATCCCCTTTTTCTTTTGGGTCATGTCTTTGATCCAAGCAGACTATAGCGATCCGTTTTTTCTGATATTAGCGATTATCATGCTGGGAAGTTTTGCTGTGCCGCCCTTCATCTTCTACGCGCTCAATCAACGCATGCAGCGCGATGCCCAAGACCTCGCCAACTATGCGCGCGACCACTTGCTTAGCCGGCGCGATTAGCTGTTGCCGACTAGTTGGTTTGCTGTGCTGCGCCAAGGCGTTGGAGCGCTAGTGAAGCGAGATTTAGCAAGATTAGGGGTGTGGCCATCCAAGGCATGAAAGCCCAATTGTTGACTGCTGATTGGATCGCCAAAGTTTGCAAGACCAATGGCCATAACGCAACGACTATCAAACCGGCCAATCCGACCATCGGTAATTTGTCGGGCTTGGCAAAGCCAAGCCAGCCGACCCCCGCATAAAGCACGATGCCCAGTACTGCCCATGTGTCAAGCTCGATTTGGTTCGAGCCCTGCCAGTGGTGTAGCGCGGCAAAGCCTGCGAATTTCGCTGCCAAAACAAAAGCCATCGCCGAAATCATACGGATGCCAACAACACTCATCGCGACACGATCCCGCGCACGCAAGAGTGCGATAGTCGCACCCATGGAAGCGACAAATGAAAATGCCCCGACAACCAAATTGCTGAAAACAAACGCTGCTTGATGCGACAAGGGCGCGTCTGAATATCTGGGAAGCCAGCTATAGCTGAACCAAGCGCAATAGATCGTCAGCCCGAAGAAGAGTGCAGCACTACCGCCGAGCACAAGCTGGGTCATCCGGGTTGCATTCAGGGCATTGGACAAGATCGCGCTCCAAAAGCACCCTAGGGCAAAGCCCAGATGATCGGCCTCTAGCGCTTCAAATTCATGGGCCATTGCGTCCGCCCAGTTTCTCCGCTCGGGCGGCATGATGGTATGGGCAAGGCGCAGAAGATAACGAGCAAGCCCCTTCATGCGGATGGATCCGGCATTGCATATTCCGACGGTTTGTACAGCACCGCGCCAACGGTCAGCCCGACATAAAGCACCAGCCCGACCAGCGCCTGGGGTGCTTTCAACAAGGGCACTGCGAGCATGAAAAATCCGGCGACTAAAGTATTGCCCAAGATTAGGCAATTCCTAACAACAAGGTCGCGCTGCGCCATTCGTAGGGTGATAATGTTGAGGAGTGCTCCCAGCAGGAGCGCAACCCCGGAACCTAAGAACCAGAGCGTTTGCAACTCCCAGACGCGCTGGGCCAAAAATCCTGCAATTGCCAAATGGGCCAGAGCAAGCACTAAAGCCAAGATACTGGCTGCCCACATGAGCAGCGTCATGGTCTTCATGACTCACCGCCAAGCGACTTGTTCGCCTGCCGCTTGTAGAGCCGCCCAGTCGCGATTGCGAGGCTGGCACCAAGCACTGCTGACCAGAGCACAAGCCCCTCAAATGCCAGTGCTCGATAAAGGGCTTCATGCGGCGGTTCGGGAAATGATGTATTCATAGCGACAATGCTCAGTCCGCTTAGAGCGAACATGACAATAGCAATTGTAACCACGCGCCATTCTTTGCAGTTTGCAAGCAGTCGTGAACACCATCCAAACACAAGTCCGATTGTTCCCAAAACCATTGCTGCCTGAGGATAAGCAGGTAACATGCGGAGGACTGCAACCAAGGCAAACATGGCAAGCAGGCCTGTGGCCCCGGAAACAACCCAGCGCACTTCGCCTAGCAGGAAATCAATAGTCCTCGCCCGCTCAAGAGAAATCGTTACAAGGCACCCCACTGCGAATGCAAGCGCCTCGCCGGGGTCGGTGATCTCGTCGCGCTCGCGCGCCATGGCTTCAGCCCATTGTGCCTTTCCCTTTGGCGCTAAGGCCTGACAATGGCGCAGCAACATTGTTGCAGTTGTATGCCGCATATCTCCGATCATGTTTGCACCTGTGCGCCATATGGTATGGGATCGGTTTCAGTATTTAGAGTGGGCAATTCGCGGTAGAATTCCAACCCTTTTGCTGTCAGGCGATAGGCGTGACGGGCGGGTTTTCCCAATTGCTCTGGCTCTAGCCACTGGGCTTCCAGCAGGCCGCGATCAGATAGGCGCATCAGGATGGGATAGAGTGTGCCAGATTTCAATCCGGTTTCCTTGATCAGATCATAACCATGGCGCCAACGGCTTGGTGCGTCGGCCAATGCCTGCATAAGGGTGCGGGCCTCTTTGGAGAGCGGGCGATTGCGTTTCATATACTAAATACAACATATGTAGAGTTAATAGTCAAGACAGAGAATTGGATGGCTGTGCAGGGTTTCAAACAGCGCTCAGAGTTGCCACTTTCGCGCTTTCGGTGTTCACAGAGAAACTCGTGAATCAGAAAGTCCCAAGCCATGCGAACCAACTCCATCCCCCTTGATATCGGTGCCATTCATATTGTCGGCATTGGCGGGATTGGGATGAGTGGGATTGCTGAAGTCTTGGCCCATTGGGGCCATAAGGTTCAGGGCTCTGACGCCAAGGATAGCGCCAATCTCGACCGTCTACGCAAGGCCGGGATCAAGGTGTTTGTTGGCCATGATGGGGCCCATGTGGCCGAGGCTGGGATTGTGTTGATCTCGTCAGCGGTAAAGCCCGACAATCTGGAAGTCGTGGCCGCGCGTGATCAAGGCATTCCGGTTGTGCGCCGGGCTGAGATGCTGGCAGAGCTGATGCGCTTGGGCTGGACAATCGCGGTTGGCGGCACGCACGGCAAGACCACCACCACTAGCATGGTGGCGACACTTCTCGATGCCGCAGACAAAGACCCCACCGTGATCAATGGCGGCATTATCAACGCCTATGGCACCAACGCGCGGGTTGGCTCGGGTGATTGGATGGTGGTGGAGGCCGATGAGAGCGACGGCACCTTCACCAAATTGCGCCCCACCATCGCCATCGTCACCAATATGGACCCAGAGCATCTGGACTTTTACGGCACGGCTGAGGCGATGGAGGCCGCGTTTGAGACCTTTGTCGCCTCTGTGCCCTTCTATGGTTTTGCCGTCATGTGTATCGACCATCCAGGCGTGCAGGGCTTGGTGGCGCGCGCCACCGACCGCCGCGTCGTCACCTATGGCTTTAACCCGCAGGCCGATGTGCGCGCTTTGAACTTGGAAGCAGACCCGGATGGCTCGCGCTTCAGCGTCGCCTTCGCGGCTAAGCGGGCCAGCCCCGCCCATCAGATCGACGGCCTGCACCTGCCCATGCCGGGCCTGCACAATGTCACCAACGCCTTGGCCGCCATCAGCGTGGCACGCGAACTGGGTGCCACCGATGCCCAGATCGCCAAGGGCCTAAGAGAATTTGAAGGCGTCAAGCGCCGCTTTACCAAAGTGGGCGAGTGGCAAGGTGTGCGCATCATTGATGATTATGGCCACCACCCGGTCGAGATCGCCGCCGTCCTCAAAGCTGCGCGCCAAGTCACGGCTGGCAAAGTCGTCGCCGTCGTCCAGCCCCACCGCTTTAGCCGTCTGCAGGCCCTGTTTGAAGACTTCGCCCGCTGCTTTAACGATGCCGACGTGGTCGCCATCGCCGATGTTTATACCGCAGGCGAGGCCCCGATTGAGGGCGTGGATGCCGATGCTTTGGTACGCGCGGCGCGTGACCATGGCCACAAGCGCGCCCTGAAACTTGCTTCCCCCGATGACCTTCCAGCGCTTCTCAAAGCCGAATGCACCTCTGGCGACATCTTCGTCTGCCTCGGCGCGGGTGATATTACTGCCTGGGCCAATGGCCTGCAGGCGAAGTTGTAGGGGCGGCTTGCTTCAGTCTACGGTTTCACCGACCAAAATTGCATGATCGGAAATGTTGCGAACGAAATCATCCTGTATCGCGCCAGATTTTTTCGGCCATCCCGCCGTGTGAATTTTCACCGGACTATTGGCAAACAAACTCTTGGGCGTCCCAATGCCAAGATCGGCCAGTGCAAGGCCGGGGGAATGCAATACATGATCAAGATTGCTGTCCTTGATCCGCCGGTTAGCGTCTTTCCAAGTCGCATCGACATCCTTGGATGCCAAGGAAAGGCTGGTGAATTTGGCCAATTCTGCAATTTCTTCACTGCCCGTTACGACCACCTTTGAGCGTTTGGGATAGTGCAGACCCATCGTGTTGAGGTCACCTAACACAATCAATCGGTCTAGATCTTGAGCTTGCTTCGCCAACGCTTTTCGCATTTTCGCAACGCTTTCGAACATCTTATATCGATTGCCAAAGCCACTCGCATCAACGCCTGAATCGGTGTGCAGAAACAACATTTGCGTCCACTTGTCGTTGGACATTTCGCGCAGAGCCACAAGGTGACCGGGCCGCAAGAACTCGTTTCCGGCTTTGAATTCGCGCTTTTGCGTAAACACCTTTTGGGAAAAGCGACCTCGCTTTACACCGATCAGGATTTCTTGAACTTGAGGACCATCGGTCAAGTGAAAGTCATAATTGGGGAAATGTTCGGTAATCAAATTGACGATATTGAGTGTTTCGACTTCTAAAATCCCAAAAACATCAATTTCTTTTCCTGCCGGATGGGCGGCTTTCAATTCATCCGCGACAATCTTCATACGACCGGGATTGTCTTTAAAGTGCTCCACATTCCAGAGTGCAAAGGTAAAAGCCATTTCAATAGGTCCTCCATTTCAATTCAGCTAGGACAGCAAGCTTTTGTGACGCTGGAATGACAAAATGGGCCCGGGTTGCGCAGTCACAAGAAATTCTCGATAACCCCTCCATGCCCAATCCATCCGACCTGCAAGCCTCCATCATTCCCGTCACCCCGTTTCAGCAAAACACGACGCTTTTGTGGTCGCAGGCCACGAAAGAGGCGGTTTTTGTCGATCCAGGTGGGGAGGTGCCGCGCCTGTTGGGGGCGGTGAAGCATTTGGGTGTGAAGGTCGTGGCGATCTGGTTGACCCATGGCCATTTGGACCATGCGGGCGGCGCGCAGGAATTGTCGCGCACCTTGGGAGTCGACATCATTGGCCCGCATGAGGATGACCAATGGCTGCTCGATGATATCGTCGCGCAATGGGCCAAATATGGTCAGACCTCGGGCTATGAGAATTGTGTGCCGACTCGCTATCTCAAAGATGGCGACAAATTAGAGCTCGCGGGCCATCAGTTTGACGTCGTCCATTGCCCCGGCCACACGCCGGGCCACGTTGCGATTATCAATAAGGCCGCCAAGCTCGCTTTTGTTGGCGACTTATTGTTCAAAGGCTCTATCGGCCGGACGGACTTTCCCAAGGGCAGTTTCGACGATTTGGTCGCCTCGATCACCGGCAAGCTCTGGCCTTATGGCGATGACATCCACTTTGTGCCGGGCCACGGCGAGATTGGCAATTTCGGCTGGGAACGCAAAACCAACCCCTATGTGAGTGATCTGGCACTGGGGCGAGGGTAGGGGGGCTTTGTATTTCATCTGTCATCCCCGCCGCTGCGCAGCGGAGAGCGGGAACCCCCAAAAGACTTTGCGGATTAAGGTCCCGGGTCGGCTGACGCCGTCCGGGATGACGGAGTCGGGGCAGAACCACCCCTTCACCGGCTTCACCCGCATTGCCGATTTGCTCCCCTCGCCCCCAAGGGGGGAGAGGGGTCGGGGGTGAGAGGGGGTAGCGCAAAGGCGCGTTGCTGCGCACGTCGAAAGGCTACGCAGCCGGCCTAAAAGAATTGCGAGCGTAAGCCCTCACCCCCTACCCCTCTCCCATGGGGAGAGGGGAGTGGCGGCGCTTGGTAACACATTGATCGATCCATGTTGACATGCGCAGCTAGTGCTGCGCGCTCCCCCCTTGCATCTGACGCGCAAGCCTTTCACAAGGCTTCCCATGATCCTGATTATTCACCCCGAACTCGTCCTCGCCCAGCCGCTGCTTGAAAACATCGCCCCTTGCGCACGTCTCTGGGAGATTGAGGATATTGCGGCCTTTGCCGCCGGACCCGGAGCTGAGGTGCGTGCCATCGCCTGTATTGGCGGCAAAAAGACAGAGGCGGCGTTGTTCACCTTGTTCCCTAAGCTGGAAGCGGTGATCGCCGCAGGTGTGGGCGTGGACGGGGTTGATCTGGTTGCCGCCAAAGCGGCTGGCATCTCGGTGTGCAACTCGCCGGGTATCAATACCGATGACGTGGCTGACCTCGCTATGGGCCTGTTAATCGCCGGTGAGCGCAACATCATTGAGCTGGACGGCCTCGTCCGGCGTGGGGAGTGGGCGGACGCCTTAACCCATGCGCCGCGCTATCGGTTGCGCGGACGCACCTTGGGTATTCTCGGCATGGGCGCAATTGGGCAAGCCATTGCCGTGCGCGCTGAAGCCTTTGGCCTAAAAGTCATCTGGGCCGGCCCAAATCCGAAGCCGGAACTCGTCTGGTCTCGGGTTGATACAGTCTTGGAACTGGCGAAAAAGTCCGACATTTTGATGCTAGCCTGCCCGCTAACGGATGCTACCCGCAAAGTTGTCTCGGCCGAAGTGCTCGACGCCTTGGGTACGGAAGGCGTCTTGATCAACGTCGCACGCGGTGGCGTAGTCGACGAGGTGGCATTACTTGTCGCCTTGAAAGAAAAAAGGATTTTAGGCGCTGGCCTAGATGTGTTCGAAAATGAGCCGACAGACCCCAAACTCTGGGCCGATCTACCCAATGTCGTCCTCACCCCCCATGTCGCGGGCCGCACGCGCGAGAGCGTGCAAGAGGCGGTAAGGGCCGCCATCGGCAATCTGATCCGCGTGTATCAGGGCCAACCCCTCGAGAACCGAGTGGTCTAATGCGCGAGTTTCGCCAACATCTCGCTGAGATTTTCGGGGTAGATCGTTTCATTAGAGGTTTGGATTTCGCTCAGAGACCACCATCGAGCTAGGTCGATAGTCTGGGCCTCTAGGGCATTGAGGCCTTCCGCATGCAGCCGCGGGTTTTCATGGTTCAGCGCGAAGAATACGCCGCTTTGGCGGTAGCTCACCCCATTAAAGCGGTAGGTCACATCCTCGGTGCCGATCACCTCACCTAGGGCGGTGGGCTCAACCACGATGCCAACTTCTTCTTGTAATTCGCGAGCGGCAGCTTCTTGAGCGGTCTCGCCTAGGTCAATCTTCCCGCCCGGCGTAAACCAAAAGGCAGGCCGATCTGGTTCGCCAGGGTCCCTTCCGCGCAGCAGAAATACTTCACCCGCATGGTTGCGAATGAGGACGCGGCCAACTTGGCGAATTGAAGAGGTGGCCGCGTCCAAGCTGGATTAGCTTTCGATTGGCCCCATGGCCGTTTGGAGATAGTTTTGGATGCCCAATTGCTCGATCAATTGTAACTGGGTCTCCAGAAAGTCGATATGCTCTTCGGTATCTTCGAGGATTTTGGCGACGATATCGCGCGACACATAATCGCGAACCTTCTCAAAATGCTCAATCGCATCTTTCATCTGGCCTTGGCCGCGATATTCAACGGCCAGATCAGCGGCTAAACTTTCTGGCACGTTTTCGCCCAATTTCAGCTTATGCATGTCTTGCATATTGGGCAGGCCGTCGAGCATCAGGATGCGCTCGATCAGATAGTCGGCATGCTTCATTTCGCCGATCGACTCTTTGTAGGTAATGTCGCCCAGCTTGGTCAGACCCCAATTCTTATACATGCGGGCATGCAAGAAATATTGATTGATGGCGGTCAATTCATTGGTGAGAATGGTATTTAGGCGTGCGATGACGCCCTCTGCGGCTTGCATGGGAGGCTCCTAAGTTGAGCGCGAGTATAGGCTTCCTGTCGGATTCGACAAGGCAGACTTTATTCGGCGGCCACTTTGAATTGTTGAGTTTGACGCGCGATCAATTCTTGCATCTCAGGCACGCACCGACCGCATTGAGCGCGGCATTTGTTAGCGTGGAACACATCACAAGGACGCCCAGCACCCGCCGCAATTGCCTCGTGGACCGCTTTTTCGCGAATTCCGTTGCAATTGCAAACATACATCAGGCGTGTCCATTTCTTGCTTCTAAGAGTCATTCTTATGTAGACCAGAATGGATCTAGTTGCAAGTGCCTCGCAATAAAAATTATTGAGGGCAACGAGGAGAGCGCGACTTGACTCCCCATCTTGCGCAGAGAGAATTACCGAGCGGCTCTAAAGTCAGCAGTGCGAACCTTAGAGCCGTTCCCAAGCAGCAAATTTGGTCTTGCGCAGAACAAGACGTTACCGCGCTAACACCCCTACCGCTCAACGCACAGCGCGACACCCATGCCGCCACCGATGCACAAGGTAGCTAGACCGCGCTTGGCGTCGCGGGCAGCCATTTCGTGTAACAGCGTCACCAGCACCCGGGCACCAGAAGCACCAATCGGGTGGCCCAAGGCGATAGCGCCGCCATTGACGTTCACTTTGGTGGTATCCCAGCCCATGTCGCGGTTAACCGCGATGGCTTGGGCGGCGAAGGCTTCATTAGCTTCGATCAAATCGAGGTCGGCAGGCTTCCAGCCAGCTTTTTCCAAAGCGCGCTTCGAGGCTGGGATCGGTCCTGTGCCCATGATGGAAGGATCGACGCCAGCTGTCGCAAACGAGGCAATACGGGCCAGGGGGGTCAGACCGCGCTTGGCGGCTTCTGCTGCACTCATGACAACCAGCGCTGCCGCGCCATCATTGATGCCAGAGGCATTGCCTGCAGTGACCGTGCCGTCTTTCTTGAACGCAGGGCGTAGCGCTTGGGCTGCATCCATCGTGGCACCTTTGCGGATGTACTCGTCCTTATCGACCGTCACATCGCCCTTGCGACCTTTAATGGTGACGGCTGCGATTTCTGCGTCAAAGCGGCCAGCGGCTTGAGCGGCTTCGGCTTTGTTCTGGCTTGCTGTGGCGAACTGGTCTTGCTCATCACGCGTGATCTGCCACTTCTCGGCGACATTTTCTGCCGTGATGCCCATGTGATAGGCGTTGAAGGCATCCGTCAGGCCGTCGCGGATCATGGTGTCGACCAAGCCTAGGTCGCCCATTTTCGTGCCTGCACGCATATAGGCCGAATGGGCCGACAAACTCATGCTTTCTTGACCACCGGCGACAACGATATCAGCACTTCCCGTCATGATTTGTTGGGCTGCCAGGGCCACCGTGCGCAGGCCCGAGCCACACACTTGATTGACCAGCCAAGCAGGCGTAGCGTCCGAGATGCCAGCAGCGCGGCTGGCTTGACGGGCTGGGTTTTGGCCTTTGCCAGCGGTCAACACTTGGCCGAAGATCAACTCAGAGACTTCATCACCCGACACCCCGGCGCGCGCCAAGGCTTCGACAATGGCGGTCTTACCCAATTCATGGGCTTCAACGGTCGCAAATGCGCCGGAGAAAGAGCCAATCGGGGTGCGTGCCGCCGAGACGATCACGATGTCGGAAGATGAAGTGCTCATATGCGTGTGCCTTTCCCAGTAATTGTTGGCTCTGTCTTGCGTAAGAAAGGGTTGGCGTCAATCTCAAACAAGGCCCTGTTAAAATTCGTTTGTCTTTGTGCAGCCAACGGTCAAAGGACCAGACCTGTCCCACAGCGACGACGGGCTCGGCAATCGACCTTTTTCACGCGTCGTGTTTGCAAGGTGCGTTTCGCACCTGCCCAATTGTCTTGCATCTGCGAAGAACAGCAGCGAAACTAAGGAAAATCGCGCAATTCGCAGCGAAAGGGAGCCCAATTTGGCCGATAGCAAACAGGCAAATCCCGTGGTGACAATCAAGAAGTACGCCAACCGGCGGCTCTATAACACCGCGACTTCGGCCTATGTGACCTTGGACCATTTGGCTCAAATGGTGCGGGACAGGGTCGATTTTGTTGTATTTGACGCCAAGTCGGGCGACGATATCACCCGCTCAATCCTGACCCAAATTATCTTGGAGGCTGAAAGCTCTGGCAATAATCTTTTGCCTGTCGGGTTCCTGCGTGACATCATCCGGTCTTATGGCGATAGCGTGCAAGGCTTCTTGCCCTCTTACCTCGACCTCGCGATGAAAAGCTTTACCGACAGCCGCGAACAATTCTCGAAGTCGCTAAATGGCGGCTTTGACTTGTCAGGACCAGCTGAATTGTTCCAACAGGCCGTCCGCGCCAATATGTCGATGATGGCAGAAGCGGCCAAAGCTTTCACCGGCGTTGTTGTGCCTACCGCTCTGCGGCCTGCCAGCAAGTCTGCGCAAAAGTCTGAAGCTTCGGAGGAGTTGGTCGCCATGCGGGCTCAAATGGCTGCGATGCAGGCGCGCCTCGACAAGCTTGACGGAACGCACGGCTAAAGCACGCAAACTGCCTGTGGCTGTTGGCGACGGAGCGAACGCGTCATCGCCCCCTTTCCCCTGTGACAAACCCGTGGCAGAAACTCTGCCAGCACATCAGATGCCGGGTTTAAACAACATTCTCAGGGGGAAGCCTTATGACCACTATTTTTGACCTCAGCGGCAAGACTGCCATCGTCACCGGCTCGTCCCGGGGAATTGGCAAAGCGATTGTTGAGCAAATGGCCGATCACGGGGCCAATGTTATCGTCTCATCTCGCAAGGCTGGCCCCTGTGAAGACGTCGCCAATGCCATCAATGCCAAGCACGGTGATAATCGTGCACTGGCCGTGCCTGCCAATATTTCCTCGAAAGAGGACCTCCAGCGCTTGGTGGACCAAACCAACGAGCGCTTTGGCCAGATTGATATCGTGGTCTGTAACGCGGCTTCCAATCCTTATTACGGCCCGATGGCTGGGATTGCTGACGATGTGTTTGCGAAAATCCTGCAGAACAACATCATCTCTAACCATTGGCTGATCTCGATGGTCGCGCCGCAAATGGTGGCGCGCAAGGCTGGCAACATCACCATCATTTCCTCGATTGGGGGCTTGAAAGCGACCAATATCATTGGCGCTTATAACATCTCCAAGGCTGCAGACATGCAATTGGCGCGTAACCTCGCGCTGGAATTTGGCCCAGATGGCGTGACGGTGAACTGTATCGCGCCGGGCTTGATCAAGACAGACTTTGCGCGCGCCTTGTGGGAAGATCCCGCCACCTTAAAGCAAGCCACCACCCATTCCTGCTTGAAGCGCATTGGTGAACCAGACGAAATTGCTGGCATGGCTGTGTTTTTGGCCTCGCGTGCGGGTGGCTTCACCACCGGGCAGACGTTCGTGATCGATGGCGGCGCAACCGCAGTTTAAGGAATAGCCATGAAACGCGTACTAGCTGGCACCGCTTTGGTGGCATTGATTGCTGCGGGTGCTTTGGTAACCCAATTCGCACAGGCTCAGACCGGGCAAACAAGTTCGAAGGCCGTTATGACGGGCCAGCTAGCATCCTATCCTGCCATAGATGATGCGCGTCTGCGGATGCACATCAAAACACTCTCCGATGACTTCTTTGAAGGGCGTAGTCCGGGGACGCGCGGTGATGATATGGCTACGACCTATGTCGCTGGCGCTATGGCGGCACTTGGGCTGGAGCCCGCGGGCGACAACGGCACCTGGTTCCAGAACTTTGAGCTCAACCGCTTTACAACCGCGCCACGCGGTACGTTCGCGGTCGAGGACGAGATTTGGTATCAGGGCAAGGATATCATGATGATCAGCCGCAAGGCGGATGGCAGTTCTTATAATTTAGTCGACGCGCCTTTGGTGTTTGCTGGTTATGGCGTGAAGGCACTGGAGAAGAATTGGGATGATTTTGCGGGCGTGAACTGGGAAGGCAAGATCGCACTCGTTCTAATCAATGACCCCGATTTTGAGGCAGCCCCAAGCGAAGCAGTCGCTGGCATGTTCGGCGGCAAAGCCATGCAATGGTACGGCCGCTGGCCTTATAAATTTGAAGCTGCGGCCAAAGCAGGTGCAGCTGGCGTTCTGATCATTCATGAGGATGCACCGGCTGCTTACGGCTGGGGCGTTGTGCGTAATTCCAACGGCACCCGTTTTGACTTCGTGCGGCCTGATGGTGGTTCTTCGCTGGCGGCCATTGAAGGCTGGATGCAGCGCGATGTAGCCGTAGAATTGTTCCGCAAGTCTGGCCTTGATTTTGAGGCTCTGAAGAAGGCAGCCCGCACGCCGGGCTTTAAGCCTGTACCGCTCAACCAAACTGCGACCATCGACATCGGTGTAACCCGGGAATCGGTCTCGACGCGTAACGTTGTCGGTGTCCTTAAAGGGACGCGCCGCCCGAATGAGACGGTCTTGATAGGGGCCCATCACGACCATCTAGGCATTCGTGAGCCGATCAATGGCGATAAAATCTATAATGGCGCGATGGACAATGCCTCGGGTATGGCTGGGATGTTAGAAATCGCGCGCACCCTTGCACAAGGGCCGCGTCCGGCCCGCTCGATCGTCTTTGCTTCGTGGGCCGCAGAAGAGCAGGGGCTGTTGGGCTCTGACTATTACGTCAATAACCCCCGCTTCCCGCTGGAGAAGACCGCAGCCGCATTCACCCTCGACATGTTGCCCCATCGCGGCGCGACGACTGAGATGGAGTTTCCAGGTTCCGGCAAATCCAGCCTCGATGCCAGCATGAAGGCGATTCTGACCGCGCAAGGCCGTACCTACACGCCCGATCGCAATCCACAGTTTGGCTTGTTCTATCGGTCCGACCACTTTCCGTTCGCCCGCGCAGGGGTGCCTGCTATGTTCCCTTCGACCGGCACGACGTTGGTCAATGGTGGGGTAGAAGCTGGCCAAGCTGCAACGAAGGAATGGTTCGATCAGCGGTATCACAAGCCGCAGGATGAGTATGATCCAGCTTTTGATTTCACCGGCGCATTGATGGATTTGACGGCGATCCGCAGCCTGATGTTGGAAGTCGCTAATGCCGCGACTTGGCCGCAATGGACCAAGGGCGATGAGTTTGAGGCGATCCGTAAAGCGTCTGACTCAGTAAGGCGATAGGTTAGTCCTCACCCATTTCCTTTAGCCAGCGCACCCGTTCGGAGGTCTTTTCGACCATGCAACCGGCATAGAGCAGGCCGCGGATGGTGCCGCCGATATAGGCTTCATAGACGGCCGCGCAGTCTGCATCGCGGCTGACAATCCAAGCCCGCTGCGCCTTTTGGAGTTTCAGCTTAAAATTGGGCGGGGAGGCCGCGATCACGGCGCGATAGCGCTCGTTTAAAATCACGTCCCACGCCTTATGTGTCGTCATCGTGCATTCGGTGATCGACAAGGTAGTGTCGGGCTGGTCATGGGCGGCTTGGCAGGAATCATACACCGGTTGCCCACAATCAACGCCAGCTTTGGCCGCTGCCAAACAGACCCGAAAGGCGGCCATAGCTTTGGGTGTTGGCACGCTTTCTTGCGCCTGCGCGGGGCTTAGCCAAGTCGCGATACTCGCGGTCAGCGCGAGACCTACAAGCCCTGTAGCCATCTTACTTGTTCGGGACATGCTGGGCTCCTAGCGATCATTCGGCGCGTTGAAATTCACACCCTAAACCACTTGCAGCCCCTGTCACCCCTGCGCATCAGGCGCCAATTGCAGAGCAAGGTTGGCCTTTTGCTTAGAAACCGCTAGAAGCCCGCGACCTAACGGAGTTTCTCACCATGTCTGACGCCCAAACCGGCGCACCTGCCCTCACCGGCAACGTCCTTTTGTACAAAAATCCAGAGCCTTTGTCTTTGGAAGCCCACAACAAACTGGGCCTCAAAAATATCGAACGCCCGTTTGGCTTTGTGGAGACCACCCATGTGGTTCCTTTGACGGTGCAAGAATTCGGCATGGCGGCTACCTCGCTGCCAATCATTTTCGCGCCTGACCGCAAAACGCCTTTGGCAGTGTTGTCAGCACGTTCTGGTGAAAACCTCTATGTCGACACAACCGGCAATTGGGAACTGGACGGCTATATCCCAGCCTTTATCCGCCGCTATCCCTTCGTATTTGCTGCCGACCAGCAAGGCGACAATTTCGTGGTCTGCATCGACACCCAAGCAGAAATGATTGGCGAAAACCCCGATCTGCCACTGTTTGAAAATGGCCAGCCAACCGCTTACACCAACAATGCCATGGAATTCCTGCAGGACTTTGAGCGTCAGCGTCGCGCGACCGAAGAGTTCATGGAAGTCATCACCTCGATGGACATCCTCGAAGAAAAAAGCGTCACCTTCACGCCAACCAACCCTGATGGCAGCCAAGGTGAGCCTGTGAAAGTGGCTGATTATATCGGCGTCTCAGAGGAAAAGCTGAATGCTTTGCCAGCAGCAAAATTGCTGGAATTGAAGCAAAAGGGCTGCTTGGGCGCGATCTATGCCCATCTGGTGTCCTTGCTGCACTGGCAGAAGCTGATCCAACGCACACTGCGCAATGCGCCGCCAGAAGTCGTTGCTGGTAACGCCTAAGCGTTTCAACACCGAAGAGTTTGAAAAAGGCGACCCGCGTGGGTCGCCTTTTTTGTTAGGTGGGCTGGGATGCAGTCAGCGCTGCTACCACCACCCACACGCCAATCGCCGCAAAAATGCCCGAGGCGATCATGCGGGCGACATTGAGGGGTACGACTTTGGTTGCGGCTTGGCCGAGATAAACGGCGGGCACATTGGCCAGCATCATGCCGAGGGTCGTGCCAATAGTCACCAAAGTAATATTCTCAAACCGTGCCGCCAAAAGTGATGTCGCGATTTGGGTTTTGTCGCCCATCTCCACAAGGAAGAAGGCGATGACGGTGGTCATGAAAACGCTGCCGTGGGATTTGGCCCCGGCATCCTCGTCCTCTTTGTCGGGGATTAAGGCCCAAGCGGCCATCGCGATAAAGGCCACGCCGACCCCGACTTGAAACCACTTGCCCGAAATCAATTGCGCCACGCCAAAACCCACGCTGGCTGCAAGCGCGTGATTGATCATGGTTGCCACAAAAATCCCGGCAATGATCGGGATGGGCTTATTGAACTTGCACGCCAAAACGATGGCGAGCAATTGAGTTTTGTCGCCGATCTCAGCGATGGCGACAATCAGCGTTGAGAGCCAAATGGCTTCCATAGTTTGGACTCCTTTCGTTAGCCCTTCAGGGCTGCGGCAAACAAAGCATGATAATCAGCTTCGCTGGCCTTTCTGGGATTTGATAGGTGGGCGATGTCGACCAAGGCGTTGGCGACAATGCCGTCAGCATGATCATTGGACAGGCCAAGGACTGAGAGATTGGCCGGAATGCCCAAGGCTTGGTTAAGGCTGGCCAAAGCGTCGGCCAAATCTTCATGGGCCTTTAGGCCCATCGCGTCGCGAATACGCGCCTCTGCATCTGGGCGTACGCCCGCATTAAAGCGCATCACATGGGGCAAGAAGATGGCGTTGAGGGTGCCGTGGTGCAGGCTGGGGCTTTTGAGCCGACCAGCAGCGTGGGAGAGGGCGTGGACGCTGCCCAGACCCTTCACAAACGCCAAAGCGCCTTCGGTCGACGCCATCATCATGTGCCAGCGTGCTTCCTTATCAGAACCATCCTTCACGGCGCGGGCGAGCATACCGTCGCGCACGGCCCGTACGATCCCGTCAGCGGCGATCGCGTCTCCGGGGGGGTTGATGGCAGGCGACATGATGCTCTCGATACAATGGGTCACCGCATCCATGCCGGTCGCAGCGGTGAGGCCCGCAGGCAGGCCTAAAGTCAGGTCGGGATCGCAAATGGCGATGGCAGGGATGAGATGCTTGGAGACAAACAGTTCCTTGATGCCTGATTCTAGCACGATCACCGCGCCGATTGAGACTTCAGAGCCTGTGCCCGACGTGGTCGGAATCGCGATCAGCGGCGGGATTTTGCCAATCAGGCGCGAGCCGCGCTGCGCCGCGCCATAGCGCGCCAAGGGACCTTCGCCGCTGACCAGCAAGCCAACGCCCTTGGCCAGATCCATGGAGGAGCCGCCACCTAAGGCGATGATCGAATCTGCCCCGGCCTCTTTATAGAGGGCAGTAGCAGCCAAAGTGGCGGCTTCGGTTGGATTGCCTGGCGTTTCGTCAAATACCGCAGCGGGAGGCGCGCCAAGCGCGTCCAGCACGGAGTTTAACAGGCCTGCCGCAACAATGCCCTTGTCCGTGACGATCAGCGGGCGGCTTGCGCCCAAACTTTGGAGTGCTTTGCCAGTTTGGCTTACAGCGCCATGGTCAAAACGGGTATCGGTCAAATAGGGAAGGCTGGCCATTGTCTGTTTCCTGAGCAAAGCGATGTTTTAACCGACCTTATTGGCACCGCCCTGACGCTGCAATGTGGTCACATGTGCTTGAACGCATAGACCGCAGGGAAATGCAAAGCTAAGTCGTAGATTCGAAATCGTTTCTTCAAGGAACCTCGTCCCTATGTCTAGCCCAATTTTGTCTGTCCGTGACCTCTCCGTGACGTTCTCGACGCCTGATGGTTCCGTTCGGGCGGTAAAGGGCATTGATTTGGACATTTTGCCCGGTGAATGTGTCGCTGTGGTAGGGGAATCTGGATCGGGCAAAAGCCAGACTTTCATGGCTGCAATGGGGCTTTTGGCGTCAAACGGCGTGGCCACGGGCTCGATCAAGTTCAAAGGTCAAGAATTACTCGGCCTCAAACCGACGGAGCTGAATGCCATTCGCGGCAAGCAAATGGCGATGATTTTCCAAGACCCGCTCACCTCTTTGACCCCACATATGAAGGTGGGTGATCAAATGTATGAAGTGCTGAAATTGCACATGAATTTGCAAGGTGAAGCCGCGACCAAGCGCTGTGTCGAGTGGTTAGAGCGGGTTCGCATTCCTGAAGCAGTTCGCCGTCTCAACCAATATCCCCATGAATTGTCGGGCGGCATGCGCCAACGCGTGATGATCGCGATTTCCATGCTTTGCGAACCAGCGCTCTTGATTGCCGACGAGCCTACGACAGCACTCGACGTCACCGTTCAGGCCCAAGTGCTGGAGCTGATGGATGAGCTTAAGCGCGATACTGGTGCTGCGATTGCACTCGTCACCCATGATATGGGCGTGGTGGCCCGATTGGCTGACAAGGTGCAGGTGATGAACAAAGGTCTCTATGTCGAGACTGGCGACGTGCACCAAATCTTCGCGGCTCCAAAAGATGCCTATACCCAAAAGCTGTTGGCCGCTGTGCCGCGTTTGGATCGGCCAGAGCGCAAAGGCGTGCCTTTGGCTGCCCCCCCTAAGGATAGTGACCCCATTCTGGTGGAAGCCAAAAATCTGCAAATCCATTTCCCCGTAAAGGTCTCCGGCGGCTTGTTCCCCAAGTCAAAGCCTCTACGGGCAGTGGACGGGGTCGATCTGACCATTCGTGCTGGCGAGACCGTCGGCGTGGTGGGGGAGTCTGGCTGTGGCAAATCGACCCTAGCGCGGGGCGTTTTGCGCTTGGTGCCAACAACGGCTGGTGAAGTGGTTTGGCTTGGCAAGGGCGTCACCGCAGCTTCGCGCTATGATTTGCGCGCGTCCCGCAAAGACCTGACTATTGTCTTCCAAGACCCGCTGGCCAGCCTCGATCCACGTATGACAATTGGGGCTTCCATCGCGGAGCCTTTGGAAGTCCATAAGCCCGGGATCGGCAAGCAAGAGCGTGATGCGTTGGTCAAGGACATGATGAACCGCGTCGGCCTCGACCCTGATTGGATCAACCGCTACCCACATGAGTTTTCTGGCGGTCAGAACCAGCGTGTGGGGATTGCCCGTGCGATGATTTTGCGTCCCAAGTTTGTGGTGTGTGACGAAGCGGTTTCTGCGCTCGATGTATCTATTCGTGCGCAAATCATTGATCTTTTGCTGGATTTGCAACGCGAGTTTGGCCTCGCCATGTTGTTCATCAGCCACGATTTGGCCGTTGTGCGAGAAGTAAGCCACCGCATCATGGTGATGTATCTGGGCCGGGTGGTCGAGACTGCGGACCGCAATTCCATTTATCTCAACCCGCGCCATCCCTATACCCAAGCCCTGATTTCTGCGGCACCAATCCCTGACCCAGAGTTGGAGAAGGCTCGCCCGCGTATGCGCTTGGAAGGCGATCTGCCGTCACCGATGGATCCGCGCGCGCAATTGCGTTTCATGAAGTCAAAACTCGTGGAGGGTGATGGGCCGCAATATCGTCCACAATTGATGGAAGTGGCCCCCGGTCATTGGGTGGCCGAGCATGATCCTGTGGTGGCTGCTTAAGCCCAAAGGCTGATCTGAGTTAATGCAGTGGGGCCATGCGTGCCCCCTTGCGCGCGGCTGATTTATTCTGTCACATGGCTGAAAAGTCAAACGAATATAGGCACAGCTGGAGGAATACCCATGGCGATCAATTATGAGCACGTGATGTCTTTGACATCCAAGGACCAAGAATTTTCCTATGGCGATACGCAGACCATGCTTTACGCCTTGGGCATTGGTATGGGCGCTGACCCGATGGATAAGGGTGAGCTGCCGTTTGTTTATGAAAACGGCTTAAAGACCATCCCTACCATGGCGACCGTGATTGCTTGGGGTGCGGGCCGGGTTGGCGATACGGGTATCAATTATGCGATGGTGGTGCATGGCGAACAGCGCGTGACCATGCATAAGCCGCTGCCAGCTGCTGCAACGATTTTGGCCGATAGCCGCTTTGTTGAGTGCCTTGATAAGGGCGCAGGTAAGGGCGCTGTTTTGATCAGCGAGACTGTGATCCGTGACAAAAAGGACAATAGCCCGCTGTGCACCTTGACTTCGTCTATCTTTGCCCGCGCCGATGGTGGCTTTGGTGGGCCCAGTGAAGGCGGGCCAGAGTCCCATCCTATTCCAGATCGCGCGCCAGATATGGAAGTCGACATTCCCACCAGCCCTGATCAGGCTTTGATTTATCGTCTATCGGGCGATCGTAATCCACTGCATGCCGATCCTGATTTTGCGAAAATGGTCGGTTTCCCGCGTCCAATCCTGCACGGCCTGTGCACCTACGGACTGACCTGCCGGGCTGTGTTGTCCGCCTATTGCGGCAATGATCCCAGCCTGATTTTGAGCCATGACGTTCGCTTCTCCTCGCCAGTTTTCCCCGGTGAGACGGTCAGCGTTCAGATGTGGCGCGATGGCAATGTGGTGTCGTTTGAAGCCCGCGTGAAGTCTCGCGATGTGGTCGTGATCAAGAATGGTAAGTGCGTCCTCGCAGGGTGAGGGCTGGCCGAAGCAAAAGGTAGGGTGAGATGAAGCTAACGCGGCGGGATGCCCTTTTTGGTACGGGGGCGATTGGGGCAACGGCCTTTCTATGGGGCTGTGCCGACAAAAGTACGGCCAATCCAGAGCTGAAGGCGGTGGTCGACTCGATTACTACGAGCATGCTCAAGGACTCGCCCGAATATGCGACCAGCTTAACTGTCCCGGAGGCCTTGGCTGGTGGGCCCTATAAAGGCCGAGTTTCAGACGCTTCTGCCGCCGCCGAGACTGCTCGCAATCAATGGGTGGCTGGTTGGATCAAGGACCTTGAGAAGATCAAGCCTGAAAGCCTGAACCCGACGGACAAGATAACCCATGCGGTTGTCTTGTCCTCCACGCGTTATGCCGCTGCTGCCGCACCAATGGGCTATGGCACGGCGGGCTATGGCTCCCCCAATCCTTACATCCTGTCGCAATTGACCGGCAGCTATGTCGGTATGCCGGACTTCTTGGATAGCCAGCACGTGGTGAAGTCCCAAGACGACGCAGATGCGTGGCTTTCGCGTGTCGACGGCTTCGCCGGTCAAATGGGCCATGAGGTAGAGCGCGTTAAAGCCGACGCCGCCAAAGGCGTCATCCCGCCGAATTTCATCATCGATCGCGCCCTTGGCCAATTGCGCAGCTTCATGAAAATCCCCGTTGCTGAAACCGTTTTGGTGTCGGGCTTGGTCCGTAAGGCTAAGGAGTCGGGTCTGGGTTCCGATCAATTGGGCGGGGCGGCCACCAAATTGGTGACAGAGAAAGTCTTCCCCGCCTATCAAGCCCAGATTGCCTTGCTGGAAGAGTTGCGGACAAAGTCGACTGCTGATGCCGGGGTTTGGAAGCTGCCACAGGGTGAAGCCTATTATCAGGCTGCAACGGGCTATTGGACGACGACCAAAATGTCGCCCAACGAAATCCATGAACTAGGCCGCGATCTGGTGCGCTCCTTCGGGTCTCAAATGGATGAGGGCTTGAAGAAGCTAGGTATGACCGAAGGCAGTGTGGCTGAGCGTATGAGCGCTTTAGCCAAGGATCCCAAATATCTTTATGCCAATACAGACGCTGGCAAAGAGCAATTGCTGGCGGATTTGAACAAGCAGATGGCCGACCTCAAGAAGCGCTTGCCAGAGGTGTTTGCGACGCTGGCTAAGGCCGATTGCGAAGTAAAGCGCGTCCCAGCCTATACGGAAGCGGGTGCTCCCGGCGGCTATTATCAGTCACCCGCCCCCGACGGGTCGCGCCCTGGTGCTTATTACATCAATCTGCGCGACACGGCGGCTTGGCCTAAATGGTCCTTGCCGACTTTGACCTATCATGAGGCCCAGCCTGGCCACCACCTACAGATTTCCCTTGCACAAGAGGCTCAAGGCCTACCGTTCTTGCGTTCAAAAATGCTGTGGTTTGGCGCTTATGGGGAAGGGTGGGCGCTCTATGCGGAGCAATTGGCAGATGAACTGGGCCTCTATGAAAATGATATTGCAGGCCGCTTGGGCTATGCCCAATCCGCCGCGTTCCGCGCTGCCCGCCTTGTCGTCGATACCGGCCTTCATGCCAAGAAATGGACAAAGGAACAGGCTGTTGACTATATGCTGGAAGCCACCGGCGACACGCGCGATAGCATTGTCACGGAAGTGGAGCGCTATTGCGTTTGGCCCGGCCAAGCCTGCAGCTATATGGTTGGCAAGACCAATCTGATCCGCCTGCGTACCGATGCGAAAACCAAGCTGGGCGCTAAATTCGACATCAAGGCTTTCCACGATCAAGTTTTGCTGCCGGGCCCACTTCCCCTTGACGTGCTTGATACAGTGATAGCCGACTGGCAGAACGGGATTAAGACCTAAGGGATACCAGCGGGCAGGGAAGGCTTATTTTCCTGCCACGAAGGACAAGGCTTTGGCATGCAGCGCGGGGCATCCCGCCGCAATAATGTCACCACCCTTTGGGTGATGGCGGCCCTGCCAATCGGTGACAACGCCGCCTGCCGCCTCAATAATGGGGATCAGGGCAGCAATGTCGACATCTTTCAGGCCTGGCTCTACCACCAGATCAATATGGCCATGCGCCAACAGCGCATAGGCGGTGCAATCAAGCCCATAACGGGTCAGGCGGGTTGCGGCGCGCAAGGCCAAGAACGCGTCATGCTGACCGCCTTGAAACAAGAAGGGGTCAGTCGTGGCCAGAAGCGCTTGATCTAAAGCCACATTTTTGCGTGTCATCAGGGGCTGACGGGCACGTCCGCGCGACCAGAACCCCCGATCAGGGTTTGCGGCCCAGCGCTCATCGGCAAAGGGTTGATCCATAATGCCGACCAACGGCTTGCCTTCATAGCGTGCACCAATCAGGACGCCCCAAGTCGTCGTGCCAGCGATGAAGGCGCGCGTGCCGTCAATGGGGTCCAGCACCCAGGTCCAGCCCGAATTGCCATCGTGATCATCAAACTCTTCGCCGACGATACTGTCATTCGGGCGTTCGGCGCGGATTTTGGCGCGCATCGCCTCCTCAGCAGCTTTGTCAGCCACTGTGACCGGGTCAAAGCCAGTTTCCGCCTTATTCTCAATCGCTGCCTCAGCCCGAAAATAGGGTAGAATTGCCGCCCGCGCGAGGTCGGCAAGCTCATGGGCAAAGGCCAGAACTTCTTGGGTTGCAACCGAGGTCATGATCAATTCGGGCTTAAGCGCAGCACTTTACCTTCTGGATCATCGGTGAGCACGATCAAGCTGCCATCTGGTGCTTGGATGATGGCGCGATACCGCTCTTCACGCTCTGCCAGCAGGGTTTCTTGGGCTTTCACCGCACCATTTTCCAGGTCAACCCGGCGTATTTGTTGTCCAGCCAAAGCGCTCACGAGAAGGTCACCCTTCCACTGTGGGAACAGACTGCCTGTGTACAATACCATGCTGGACGGGGCGATAGACGGCACCCAATAGACCAACGGTTGCTCCATCCCGTCGCGCTTATTTTCCATGCTGATCGGCGCGCCAGAATAATCTACCCCATAAGTGATCACGGGCCAGCCGTAATTCTTGCCGGGCTGGATGACATTGACCTCATCGCCGCCTTTAGGCCCATGCTCATGGGCATAGAGGGTGCCGCTGACGGGATCGCGCGCGATGCCTTGAACATTGCGGTGGCCATAGGAATAAATTTCAGCGCGCTTGCCCGCTTGGCCGGCGAAAGGATTGCCCGGGGCTGGTGCGCCGGTATCGGTGATGCGCACAATCTTGCCTAGATCGCTCGAAAGGTCTTGCGCTTTATCGCGATATTTATAGCCATCGCCTAACGTAACGATGAGCGTTTTATCCGGCATAAACAACAATCTACCGCCAAAGTGGGCTTGGGTCTGCCGCTCTGGCACGGCGTCAAAAACCGGCTCGACATTGGTCAGAGCTTTGCCGTCAAACTTGCCGCGCACCACGGCCGTATGGTTCGACGACTTCGTCCCTTTGGCAAAGGACAGATAGACCAAGCCGTTTGTCGCAAAATCAGGGTGCAGCGCCACGTCAAACAAACCGCCCTGGCCGTCATTCAAGACAGCGGGAACCCCCGTGATCGGGGCTTCTACCAATTTGCCATCGCGAATAACCCGCAAACGGCCATCGCGTTCGGTTACCAAAATGGAGCCATTGGGAAGGATTGCCGCGCCCCAAGGATAAGCCAGACCAGCGGCAATTTCGGTGACCTTGATGGTCTGGGCCGATGCAGCCACAGGGGCCTGTGTTTTGGCTGCCGGCGCGCAAGACGCGATCAGAATGAGGGTGGAGGCGAGTAGGAAACGGACAGATTGAGTCTTCATAACGCCTCTTTAGACTGACTTAGGCCACCGGTAAAAGTGCTTTAGCCTTTCTTTGCCTTTGGCTGACGGACTAATTTTAGGTCCAATGCTTCTTCTGGTGTTAGGCTAACCAAACTCACCAAAGTGCAGTTCGAAGTTTCTCTCGATAAATCATAGAAAATCAACGTAGTGCCGGTCTCGATACCATTGCCGTGCCCGGCCGATCTAAACGACTTGGCATCGCGCGGGTCTCCCCCGCCGCGGCAAACCATTTCACCCCGAAACCAAGTGTTGCGGGGGGATTCCAGATAGATGACGCGATCACTATCCTCTTCCCGCCGAACAACAAAGTTGCGGACCTGTCGAGAGAGCATAATCCGAGCACTGGGACGGCCTGCATAAGGATTGACAACACTTGGTTTGGCATCAGCGAGATTTGCCGCCGGTGTTAGTTCAGAGGTTGGGCCAATACTGGCAGCCAATAGCATCGTTAGGGAAATCAGCATCAGACTTTCCTTTCTTAACACACCCAAGCGCACGGATGGCCAACAATAGAGGCTAATTCTATCGTTGAACTAGATGTCCCGCAAGAGAGTCAAGATAGCCCGAGGGGCTTTGTTTGCCAGAGACATAGCTTGCACAGATAATTGCTGCCGCGTTTGTAAGGCTTGTAATCGTGCGCTTTCATAGCCCAAATCGGCGTCAACCATGTGGCCAATTCCAGCCGTGACGCTGTCTTTGAGTTTCGAGAAATAGACTTTCTGGCTTTCGAACATTTTGCTGGCAGCGCCAAGCCGCGAAAGCTCGGTATTGAGAAAGTCGAGACTGGCGCTGACCCGGGCTGCAGCATCGACACTATTGGTTGCGGTGGTCAGTGCCGTGCCGCTTCCCAAATACATGGCGGCGGCGGGGCTGGCGACGGCGTTTGGTGTTGCTGGTAGTCGTAAATCCAAGACGGGTAGGTCGAGGCTGTTGGATCCGTTCGTGCTGGCAAGAAAGGTAATGTTTGTACCAGCTGGCCCACCTAACAAATTTTGGCCGTCGAATACGGCATTGGCGATGATGCCGCTAATTTGATCCCGCAGGGCGATAAAGTCTGCGTTGTGAATCGCGCGGCTTATGTCTGAGATTGAAGCATCGGACGCCGCGACGGCCTTTTGCCGCATCTGCGTTAGGATATCTGACAATGAAGAACCAGCTGCGAGGGCGACGTCCGCGATGCTAATGGCGCGGTTAAGGCTGGTAGTAACAGCGTCTAAACTACTGGCTTCCGCCCGCTGTTGCTGGGCGATGCCAAAGGTGGCAGCGCCATCGCGCGCACCACTTGCCTTTAGCCCTGTCGAAATCCGGTTTTGGACAGTTTCAACCCCGCGATTGACGCTGTTGAAGGATTGGACGGCGCCCAAGGCCGCCAAATTGGTATGAACGGTCGTTGTCAAATCAGACCTCCTAGAATGAATGAGTAAGAGGCATTCAGAGGTGATTTGATTTGAATAACCAATGGTAAATGCCACCAGAAGCCTATTTCTGATGGGTAAGCGCAACTTTCAAAGTTGCGGTGAGATTTTCAGCACCAAGGCTGTTTCAAGCTTTTGCGTCGATCATCATGCCGCGCATGGTGGCGCGCTCATCTTCATCAGCAAGTGAGGTCAACGTGCTGGCCAAGTCTTCAATCGGCCAAATCCGTGTGACTTCGCCCGTCACCCGATCCACCGACTTATAGATGAAGCCCTCAAACTCTTTGCTCTTCTCAATGACCAAAGATTTGTTGGTTCCCATGATCTTCTCAACCAGGGCAGCGCGTTGCTGGGCTTCGAGCGCATCTTGCTCGATCTCAACCGAAACAGATTTGGCCTCTTGCCTTGCCGCGCGCTGATAGTCGTTTGACGGCGCACGGTCATTGGTTTGCTGATTTCTAATATTCTTGGACGCTGGTTGCACCACAACCGCCTCCTGCCCCAGACGTATGGGAGCGATTGGTGCGGTTTGTGTCAGCGAGATGTTCTTCGTCTCGATGTTCATCCGATCCTAGACCGATGTCGCCACCGGCCCCCTCCAGTTCTTGTGTACCAGGCACATCTACTAAAGCGCCTAGGTCGTAATAACCCGCGATTACCATAACGCAGGACTATCAATGGAAGGTTTTCCCAATCAACCGCATTTTAGATAAAATTAAGACTTATTGATGTGATGTTTAGACATAGAAAACAGGCCCGGGTGTGACGCCGGGCCTGAAGTTTATGTCAGCCGTCAATTAACGGAACAGCGACAGAGCCGACTGCGACGAGCTGTTGGCAATCGACAGGGCTTGAATGCCCAGCTGTTGCTTGGTTTGCAGCGCTTGCAGCTTGGCGCTTTCCTTGGCCAAGTCGGCGTCTGCGATGGAGCCGATCCC